>CAMDOM010000004.1 GCA_945903645.1 Chryseobacterium gleum | reverse complement strand
AGCTCCGACCAAGTGCGCATGGCGGCCAAAGATGCCTACAAGCGCCTGCTGCAACCTTCGCTCGAAACCGAAATGCGCAACTCCATCAAAGAGCAGGCAGACGTACACGCCATCAAGGTATTTACCGAAAACCTGCGGCAATTGCTCATGCTTCCGCCCTTGGGCGAAAAACGCGTGTTGGCCCTTGACCCCGGCTTTCGTTCGGGCTGCAAATTGGTCTGCCTTAGCGCTCAAGGCGATCTGCTTCACAACGAAACCATCTATCCGCATCCGCCCCAAAATGAGCGGACAATGGCCATGAAAAAGCTCTCGACCCTTGTAGAACAATACAAGATAGAAGCCATCGCCATTGGCAATGGAACCGCCAGCCGCGAAACCGAAGCCTTGGTCAAAAACATCCATTTCGACCGCAAAGTGCAGCTCTTTGTGGTCAACGAAGCGGGTGCCTCCATCTATTCGGCTAGCAAAGTGGCGCGAGACGAGTTTCCGCAATACGATGTCACCGTGCGCGGTTCCGTAAGCATTGGCCGTAGGCTTATCGACCCTCTTGCCGAACTGGTAAAAATCGACCCATCGGCCATTGGAGTAGGGCAGTACCAGCACGATGTCGACCAGAAAATGTTGCGCACATCTCTCGACCGCGTTACCGAAAGCTGCGTCAATCAAGTAGGCGTCAACCTCAACACCGCCAGTCGGTTTTTGCTCAGTCACGTTTCTGGACTAGGGCCGCAACTGGCCGACAACATTATCGAATTCAGAAAAGACAACGGCCCATTCGCCTCGCGCGATCAGTTGAAAAGCGTGCCGCGCCTTGGTGCCAAAGCGTATGAGCAAGCAGCAGGCTTTCTCCGCATTCCCAATGGAAATGACCCATTGGACAACTCTGCCGTGCATCCCGAGCGCTACGCTCTAGTAAAACGCATGGCAAAGGATATGAAGGTGTCCGTGGCCGAGCTACTTGGTAACGAATCCCTCGTTAATGCCATCCGCCTAGCCGACTATGTATCTGAAGAAGTAGGATTGCTAACCCTACACGACATCCGCGAAGAACTCCTCAAGCCCGGCCGCGACCCAAGGCGCATCATCAAGCTATTCGAGTTTGACGAAAACATCAAATCCATCACCGACCTCATCCCTGGAATGGAACTTCCCGGCATAGTCACCAACATCACCGCCTTTGGAGCCTTTGTGGATGTAGGCGCCCATCAAGACGGCCTAGTTCACGTATCGCAACTGGCCGACCGTTTCATCAAAGAACCCACCGAAGCAGTCTCTGTGCATCAACACGTTCGGGTTCGCGTCCTAGAAGTAGATGTAGCTCGGAAACGGGTAGCGCTAAGCATGAAGGGGCTGAATGGGTAGATGAGTATTGATTTACCAAGATAGGACTAACTGATTTTTGTAAAAATCGCCTGGCTACGCAGAAAGTGCAGCAGCCCATCCGATAGTTGCCATTCTCATACTCCATGCACTTACAACTGTAATCGGCCCCGATTACGATATGGCCCCCAGCCCGCCCAAGTGTTCCCGATGCGCTCGTTGAAGAGTTCCGTAGGGTCTCTTCAATGGAACATGACACGGGCGGTTTGCAACCGCCCACTATCCGTCCATTAGCTGCATGTGTTACTTACACACCGCGAAGGAGGCAGCCAGTTGCCAACCCTTGTTTTTCAATACGATGGTATGGGCAACCGTGTGCGTAAGGTGGTTATTACCAAAGATGCTTCGGGCGACATGCTGCCATGCGACCAATGGACAATGACCTACTACATCCGCGATGCGCAAGGCAACATCCTCCGCTGGTTTAGGTGTTCATGCTCGTTGAAGAGTTCCGTAGGGTCTCTTCAATGGAATAGTACACGCTAAGTCTGTGACTTCGCAATAAACCCCGCCAGCGCCAAGCTGCACAGCTGCTCGGGCGAGCGTCTTTCGCTCGTCCGTTGTATGTGGTGGGCTCCTGCCCACCCGATAGTTGCATTTTCATAGCCCATGTTGGTTCTACTCCACCAAAGGTTAGCAATTTTTAGTCTTAGAACGGGAGTGCTCCCTACCTCAACCCATGCTGCACATGCCCAGCAAATTCCATCAGCATGGCTACGCCCAAATGCACGAGTATGCCACCTGCAATAGAGCGGCTATTCACGGCAAGCACCCCAAGAATGTAGCCGCCAACTACCGAGCTAATGGTCTCGACCAAGGGTTTACCAAAGTGAAAGGCACAGTAGCAGGCCGCCATGGGCAATATGGCGCGGGTGCCCATAAGTTGCACCATGGCAATGGCCAATGCACCTCTAAAAAGCAGCTCTACCGCAATAAACCCTGTGCTATAGCATGCGGTGAATAGGGCGGTTCGGGTGGTATCGGTCAATCCAAAAGCCATATCCATACGCGACCACGGTTGGTATTGCGGATAGGCGCGCTGAAAATCGGGTAGAAACGAAGCCGACAGCATCAACGGACTAACGGCCAATAGCATCAGAAAATAGGGGCGCAGTTGCTTAAAGTTGATGCGCAAACCAAAATCTAGTGGCATCCATTTGGCGCACACTATTTTTAGGACAAACAATCCCAATCCAGTTATCACCAATTGATGGATGAAGAAATGACTCTTGTAGGCAAATATCTTTTCGCCACCGCTCCATTCGGGGTGGTTGTGGATGTTTATCAACGGAAAAACATGCAGCTTAGGCAAGATGGCGAGCAGAATAAACGCGGCACTCAATACCCAAAACCATGGATTTTGCAGATAACGAAGGGTGCTTCCCTTGGCTCCCAGCAGGGCGGTGGCGTAATACAATCCGCCATAAATCCCGAAATAATGCGCCAGCCACATCCATTTATTGTCGCTTTTGTCTACCCATTGCAGGTCGATAAGTGGGCTGTAGTTGATGAAAATAGCCACAACCAACAGCGCCAAAGTGCCGCCATAGAACAGAACACTGCTGTCTGAGTTGTAGAATGCAAGAATCTCGACTCGAAGTTTTTTCACCACGGGACGAATATCGTACTTTGCTGTGTAGCCCAAAGGCTGCAAATTAGCCCTCAGATTATATCCTTTCCATTTTGAATCCGAAGCACAATATCATTATCCGTGGGGCCCGACTTCACAACCTCAAGAACATTGACCTTGTGTTGCCCCACAAGAAGTTGATTGTGATAACAGGGCTTTCGGGCTCAGGCAAATCGACCCTTGCGTTCGATACCCTGTATGCCGAAGGCCAGCGCAGGTATATCGAAAGTTTGAGTGCCTATGCACGTCAGTTTTTGGGTAAAATAGATAAGCCCGAGGTGGACAGCATTCTTGGAATTGCGCCTGCCATCGCCATCAACCAGAAGGTGAAAAGCAGCAATCCGCGCAGCACCGTGGGCACCACCACCGAGATATACGATTACCTAAAGTTGCTTTTTGCGCGAATTGGCCGAACGTATTCGCCTGTTTCGGGCCTAGAGGTTCATCGTCACACGGCCGAAACCATTGCGCAAATCATCCTTTCAAAACCCGAAGCCACCAAGGTTATGGTATTTGCGCCTTTTGGGAAAATACCGCTAGAGGCGTTGGTGAAGCGCATAGAAATCTTAAAACATCAGGGCTACACCCGCATCAAATTGAATGGGCAGATTTTGCGCATTGAACAGTTTGAGGAAGCCATCCAAAATGAAAATATGCTGGCTGTGGTAGTCGACCGTTTTTCGGTGGATGCTACCGAAGATTTGGTGAACCGCGCCAACGAGGCGGTGCGCATGGCGTTGGGCGAAGGCCATCAGCAGTGCAGCATTTTGCTAGACTATGATGACACAAACGAAGAATTGAATTTGAGCACCGAATTTGCCATGGACAATGTGGTTTTTGAGGAGCCCTCGGTAAACTTCTTCAGCTTCAATAATCCGTATGGCGCATGCAAAAAATGTGAGGGCTTTGGTTCTGTTATTGGCATAGACCCCGATTTGGTGATTCCAGATAAGGGCCTAAGCCTGTATGAAGATGCGGTGGCATGTTGGAAAGGAGATAGTATGGGCAAATGGCGTGATGAACTGGTTCGTGCCTCTGCCAAAAATGGGTTTCCAATTCATCGGCCCATTTACCAACTGACCTACGAACACTTGAATTTGCTTTGGAATGGAGATGCGTATTTCGAGGGGCTGCATGCGTTCTTCCACATGTTGGAAGCCAATAGCTACAAAATTCAATATCGGGTGATGTTGTCGCGCTATCGGGGCAAAACTGATTGCCCAGACTGTAGAGGAACCAAATTGCGCAAAGACGCCAACTATGTGAAAATTGGCGGTAAGAGCATTTCCGACCTAGTGCTGTTGCCCATTGGCGAGCTAGCTCAGTTTTTTGCAACGCTGCATTTAACGGAAGCTGAAGCAGAAATAGCCAAGCGATTGCTGCGCGAAATCACTACGCGCATTGGCTATTTGGAAGATGTTGGGTTGAGTTATCTCACCCTAAATCGCACATCGATGACGCTTTCTGGTGGCGAAAGTCAGCGCATACACTTGGCAGGTTCGTTGGGAAGCTCCCTGGTGGGAAGCATGTATATTTTAGATGAGCCCAGCATTGGGCTTCATGCCCGCGACACCGCTAGGTTAATCAGCATTTTGCTTCGCCTTCGCGATTTGGGCAATACCGTAATCGTTGTGGAGCACGATGAAGACATTATGCGCGCTGCCGACCTTATTGTAGACATAGGTCCAGAGGCTGGAGTGCATGGGGGCGAAGTGGTTTTTCGAGGCACACAGCCCGAATTGATTACAATTGGGCAAAGTCTTACGGCCAAATATCTGACGGGGAAAATGGAAATTCCCGTTCCGAAAGAAAGGCGCAAAGCTCAAGGCACAATCACTGTTGTTGGAGCGCGGCAGAACAATCTGAAGAATTTGACGGTGGCGTTTCCGTTAAAATGCCTCACGGTGATTACGGGAGTTAGCGGTTCGGGCAAAAGCACCTTAATGCGCGATATTCTTTATCCAGCATTGAAGCGTCAGTATGGTGGATTTGGACTTCGCATTGGCGAGTTTGGCGGATTGGAAGGCAAATTGGACCGTCTTACCAACGTGGAATTTGTAGACCAAGATCCGATTGGACGATCCACCCGCAGCAATCCAATTACCTACATTAAAGCATACGATGACATTCGTACGCTCTATTCCAACCAGAAATTGGCATCATTGCGAGGATATCAACCGCGCCATTTTTCGTTTAACGTGGCGGGTGGGCGCTGCGAAGTGTGCGAAGGCGAAGGCACAGTTCGCATCGAAATGCAGTTTATGGCCGACATTATTATGAAATGCGAGTCGTGCGATGGCAAGCGATTCAGAGAGGAAGTGCTGGAAGTAAGTTTTCAGGATAAAAACATCAACGATATTCTTTGCCTCACGGTGGATGAAGCCATGGAGTTCTTTAGTAAACATACCCCAAAAATTGCCGACAAAATTTCACCACTACAAGAAGTGGGGTTGGGCTATGTGCAGCTTGGGCAAAGCAGCAGTACGCTTTCGGGCGGAGAGGCGCAACGCATAAAACTAGCGTCTTTCTTGGGCAAGGGAAAAACATCGGGCAGCACGCTGTTCATTTTTGATGAGCCCACCACGGGGCTTCATTTCCACGACATCAATCGCCTAATGAAGGCCTTCAATGCGTTGCTAAATCAGGGGCATACCATCATTTTGGTAGAACATCATTCCGATGTTATCAAATGTGCCGACCATGTGATTGACCTTGGTCCAGAAGGCGGAAAAGGAGGTGGGAGCATCGTGTTTGAAGGTACACCTGAAGGCTTGGTACAATGTGCCGAATCGCTTACAGGCAAAGCTATTGCGGATAAATTGCAGCCCCAATTGAGCTAAAGAGGATTACCAAATATCATCATAATCCACCGTTACATTCGCTGTTTTTGGATGCGATTGGCAGGTAAGGATTAAGCCTTCGGCCACTTCTTTGTCGGTAAGGCTGTAGTTCTTTTCCATAAACACTTCGCCTTCTTTCACACGCGCCAAACAGGTGCAACACACTGCTCCTTTACACGAAAATGGCACATCGATACCTGCATCCATAGCGGCATCCAGTATGGTTTTTCCATCACTTTTGAGGGATAATTCAAATTCATCACCATCCATAATAACCTTCACAGCACTTTTGAATGAAGTTCCCTCTATGGTCGCTGGTTTCTCCGTTCCAGCTCCAGCCGGCAATTTGGTTGTGCTGGTAAATAGCTCGAAGTGTATGCGGATTTTGTCCACGCCTATTTCTTCCAATACCTCGCGAACCGCGTGTATCATTGGTTCTGGGCCACACAAGTAGTAGTCATCAACCGACTTTGCATCAAACAACAAGGTCGCCAAGCGCTCAACTCTATTTTTATCAATACGACCACTAAACAATTCAGCGCCAAGTTCTTCTCCAGAAAGGATGTGGAAAATGCTCAAACGTTCGGTGTAAACATTTTTGAGGTACTCAATTTCCTCCCGAAAAATGACGCTAGCCTTTTGCCTGTTTCCATAAAATAAGGTAAACTGGCTTTTGGATTCGGTTTCCAATACCGCTTTCATAATGCTTAGAATAGGAGTAATGCCACTTCCTGCTGCAAATGCTACATAGTTTTTCTTGTTGGAAACATTCAAATCAACGATGAACTTGCCTAACGGAGGCATTACTTCCAAAAGGTCCCCTGCTTTCAGTTCGCGATTGGCATATTGGGAAAACAAGCCGTTGGGCACTTCTTTCACCCCAATGCGCAAAACTTCCTCTGATGGGGCAGAACAAATGGAATATGACCGCCTTATTTCCTCGCCATTAAAATCCTTGCGCAGCGTAACATATTGACCTGGTAGAAATTGAAATGAATCGCGCAATGCTACTGGCACATCCAAGGCAATAGACACACAATCGGGCGTTTCGCGCCTCACTTGTTTCACCACTAAAGTTTCAAATCGAGCCATTCATATCGTTTAAGGTTGGCAAAACTAAGGTATCTCATCTGTGAAACAACTAACGCAAGTCGCTGTTAATTGTATTGTCTTGGGTCTCACGCCATGATTTTAGTCAGAAGCACCCAATTCAAAATGTGTAAACTTGTCCCATCGAAAATAGCCATGATAGACCAGGAAAAACAACAGCAATTTGATGCCATTATTGCGGCAGAAGGAAAAATAGAGCCGAAGGATTGGATGCCAGATGCTTATCGTAAAACCCTCATTCGGCAAATGTCGCAACATGCCCATTCGGAAGTTGTAGGCATGTTGCCCGAAGGCCGTTGGATAACGCGGGCTCCAAGCCTACGCAGAAAAGTTGCCCTCTTGGCTAAAATTCAGGATGAGGCTGGTCATGGTTTGTACCTCTACAGCGCAACAGAAACGCTAGGTATTGACCGCGATACCTTGGTAAACGATTTGCTTGTAGGCAAAGCCAAGTATTCTAGCATTTTCAATTATCCTACCATCACCTGGGCCGATATTGGCGCTATTGGTTGGCTGGTAGACGGTGCGGCAATCGTGAATCAGATTATGCTTCAAAAAGCCAGTTATGGCCCCTACAGCCGCGCTATGATTCGCATTTGTAAGGAGGAAAGTTTTCACCAACGTCAGGGCTATGAGATTACTTTGAAACTGGCACAAGGAACACCCGAGCAAAAGGCTTTGGCTCAAGATGCATTGAACCGTTGGTGGTGGCCTTCGTTGATGATGTTTGGTCCGAATGACGATGCATCTCCCAATAGCGCTCAAAGCATGGCATGGAAAATTAAGCGCATGAGCAATGATGATTTGCGCCAAAAATTTGTAGATCAAACGGTTCCTCAAGCCAACTTTCTTGGACTAACAATTCCAGATAAAGACTTGAAATGGAACGAAGCCAAAAACGGATATGACTTTGGTGAAATAGATTGGGAAGAGTTTTTTAATGTCGTTAAAGGCAACGGCCCTTGCAATAAACAAAGAGTGAAAGATAGGCAAGAAGCCCATGCGAATGGAGAATGGGTGCGCGATGCGGCCACGGCTTTTGCCAAAAAGAGGGCTGCGAAGCAGGCTGCTTAAATTGAAATACGAGCATTAATCGAACAGAAAAGATGAGTAGAAGCGATTGGCCCCTTTGGGAGGTATTTATTCGCAGCCGTTCTGGGTTGCATCATAAACATGCTGGAAGTCTTCATGCTCCAGATATAGAAATGGCCATTAGCAATGCTCGTGATGTCTACACGCGCAGAAGCGAAGGCGTTAGCATTTGGGTGGTAGAAAGCAAATACATCCACGCAACAACTCCAGGCGAAAAGGAGGAGTTGTTTGATGCTGCGGAGGATAAGGTATATCGCCATCCTACGTTTTATGATATTCCGGACGAAGTGGGGCACATGTAATGGAAAGCAAGCAAGCACTATTCAATTACGCCCTGCGTTTGGGCGACAACGCACTCATCTTGGGGCATCGCCTCAGCGAATGGTGTGGTCATGGACCTGAGTTGGAGGAAGACATTGCCTTGATAAACGTATCGCTCGACCTGTTAGGGCATTCACGCAGTTTGCTAACGTATGCTGGCGAATTAGAAGGAAAGGGTAGAGGAGAGGACGACTTGGCCTATACGAGATTAGAGCGTGAATACACCAACGCGCTGATTTGCGAATTGCCAAACGGCCATTTTGGCGACACCATGGCACGCCAATTTTTGGTGGATGTATTCAACCAATTGCTCTTCACAGAATTGGTCAATTCCAAGGACGAATGCCTAGCCGCAATTGCTGCCAAAGCCATCAAAGAAATCAATTATCACGTGCGGCACAGTTCCGATTGGGTGCTGCGTTTGGGCGATGGAACCGAAGAAAGCCACAACCGAATACAGCAATCATTTGATTCAATTTGGGAGTTTACAGGCGATTTATTCGTTCAAAACGAGGTGGATCAATGGGCAATAGCCAATGGCATAGGTCCAGATTTAAGTGTGTTACATCAAACTTGGAAAGCTAAAGTTGCGCAAGTATTGACGGTGGCCACATTGAAAATGCCCCAAGAAGGTTGGATGCAACATGGCAGCAAGACAGGAACGCATACCGAGTATTTTGGATTCCTACTGGCAGAGTTGCAATACATGCAGCGCGCTATGCCAGGTTGTGAATGGTAAAGTGATTGATGAATATTGATTGCTGATTGACGAATGAAGGTCAGTGCATGGCCTTAAAATTTGAACCATGATTATCCGAACTCTTCCTTCTGAACGTCTTTGGAACATCCTTGATGATGTGAAGGATCCTGAAATCCCGGTTATCAGTCTGGTGGATTTGGGAGTGGTGCGAAAAGCGGAGATTTTTGAGGATAAAACTCAAATTACCATCACGCCAACGTACAGCGGTTGTCCAGCTATGAAAGTGATGGAAGAAGATATTCGTATGCGCTTGATGATGGAGGGCTACAAGAATGTGGAGATAAACACGGTGCTATCTCCCGCTTGGACTACCGATTGGATTTCCGAAAAAGGGAAAACTGCACTCCGAGCCTACGGTATTGCACCACCTGAGCAAGCCACGAGCGACAAAAATGTATTGCTAGGTCATCCAAGACAAGTGACTTGCCCGCATTGCAAAAGCCGAAACTCCGTTATGTTGAGCCAATTCGGTTCTACGCCCTGCAAAGCGCTCTATAAATGTAACGATTGCCTAGAGCCCTTCGATTACTTCAAGTGCATCTAGAGAATTAGGAATTACGAATGTCCTCCCTAGTTGGAAGAGCTACAACTCGACATTCGTAATTCATCATTCGTCATTAGATGAAAGTGTCGTTCTGTCAGTATCGTGGCATGCACATTCTAAAGCGTACAGCTGATTCTGACATATTTTCCTGAATAGATACCCGTGTCTGTCATGGCATGGTCTGTGACCGGAGCGCGAATCCAATCTGTAACCAACTAAATTCAATACAATGAGTAAGATTATCGGAATTGACCTAGGAACTACCAACTCGTGCGTATCCGTGATGGAGGGCAACGAACCAGTAGTAATCCCAAACAGCGAAGGCAGGAGAACTACTCCCTCTATCGTTGCATTTGTGGAAGGAGGCGAGCGCAAAGTGGGCGATCCTGCCAAGCGTCAAGCCATCACTAATCCACGCAAAACTGTAGCTTCTATAAAACGTTTTATGGGAAGCAGCTTTGATGAAGTGGCGAAAGAAATTAGCCGTATGCCCTATGAAGTGGTAAAAGGCAAAAACAACACACCACGTGTTAAAATTGACGACCGCGAATACACGCCACAAGAAATTTCTGCAATGGTGCTTCAGAAAATGAAGAAAACTGCAGAAGATTATTTGGGTATGGAGGTGCATGAAGCGGTTATCACCGTTCCAGCATATTTCAACGATGCGCAACGTCAGGCCACAAAAGAGGCAGGCGAAATTGCAGGTCTTAAAGTGCGCAGAATTATCAACGAGCCTACTGCTGCTGCTTTGGCCTATGGTCTTGATAAGCAAAGTAAAGACATGACCGTAGCCGTGTTTGACCTTGGTGGAGGTACGTTCGACATTTCTATCCTCGATTTGGGCGATGGTGTTTTCGAAGTAAAATCTACCAATGGCGATACACACCTTGGTGGTGACGACTTTGATGAAGTAATCATCGCTTGGTTGGCGGAGGAGTTTAAAAAAGACGAAGGTCTTGATCTGCGCAAAGACCCAATGGCTTTGCAACGCTTGAAAGAAGCAGCAGAGAAAGCCAAAATTGAACTTTCTAGCTCAACGTCTACCGAAATCAACTTGCCTTATATTATGCCTGTTGATGGCATACCAAAACACTTGGTGCGCACATTGAGCCGCGCACAGTTCGAGCAATTGGCGGATAAATTGATTCAAGCCACGTTGGTGCCATGCAAGCAAGCAGTGAAAGATGCTGGAATTTCTACATCAGATATTGATGAAGTGATTTTGGTAGGTGGTTCTACACGTATCCCTGCAATTCAAAAATTGGTAGCCGATTTCTTTGGCAAAACGCCTTCTAAAGGTGTGAATCCTGATGAAGTGGTTGCTATTGGTGCAGCAATTCAAGGTGGTGTGCTTACTGGTGAAGTGAAAGATGTGTTGTTGCTTGACGTAACGCCACTTTCGTTGGGAATCGAAACAATGGGCGGTGTGTTTACTAAGCTTATTGAAAGCAACACCACAATCCCAACCAAGAAATCGGAAGTGTTCTCAACCGCTAGCGATAATCAGCCTTCGGTAGACATTCACGTGTTGCAAGGCGAGCGTTCTATGGCACGCGACAACCGCACCATTGGCAAATTCTTGCTAAACGATATACCACCAGCGCAACGTGGAGTGCCACAAATTGAAGTGACATTCGATATTGATGCCAACGGTATAATCAACGTTTCTGCTAAGGATAAGGCAACTGGTAAATCGCAGCAAATTCGTATCGAAGCTAGCTCTGGTCTTTCTGAAGATGACATCAAACGCATGAAGCAAGAAGCTGAATTGAATGCCGATGCAGACAAGAAAGCTAAAGAAGAAGTGGATAAGTTGAACTCTGCTGATCAGTTGATTTTCCAAACAGAAAAACAACTGAAAGAGTATGGCGACAAACTTCCAGCCGATAAGAAAGCTACCATCGAAAGCGCACTTACTGCTGTGCAAGTTGCACACGCATCCCGCGATTTTGCTGGACTTGATTCTGCTCTTGAAACTTTGAACAAGGCTTGGGAAGCTGCTTCGCAAGAAATGTATAATGCAACGCAAGGTGATCAGCAAGGTCAAGGTGGTGCCGATCAAGGACAATCGTCTGCTTCTGATGCAGAAGTTACTGATGTGGATTTCGAAGAAGTGAAAGACGCAAAGTAATTCTAATCGAATAACGATGAAAAGGCCATCCCAAAAGGGTGGCCTTTTTCGTTTTCACTACTCAATAATCGGACACCGAACAAACGGTTTTTCTCTATCAAAGAGATAGCGATACGTGGCATGGATGCGGAAAATGGTAGCTCCAAGTTGCTCGCACACGTGCATCATTTTAGGATTAAAATCGCCAATCCAATTCATTTCACAAGTAGTATAGGGCAACCCTTCTTCCCAAGCCACTTTGGAATATGCCACCACAATGGCGCTCTCTACACCTTTGCCATGCCATTCTGGTATAACTCCAAACACAATGCTCAACATTTTGGTGCTGCTACCTCGCCATTTGTGGTACAAGAATTTCAGTTTTCCCAACCAATTCATCTTGCCATTTACGTGCTTAAACAGCTGGTTCAACTCTGGAATGGATAGATAAAACGCTATGGGTTGGTCCTTGTAAAATCCAAAATATAACAATCTAAAATCTGCAATGGGTTTCAGTTTTTTGAACATTTTCTCAGCCTGTTCTAGCGTCATGGGCTTCACACCTTTGTGGCCTCCCCATGCCTTGGTATATACATCATGGAAATAAATATGCGCCTTCTTAAATTCATTTTTAGTTAAATATCTGAAGGTGATGTCGGGGTTGTCCAATGCCTTTTGCGCCCGTTCATAAAACCGAGGTTCCAAATCGCCCCCAGCCTTATCTACTGGCCTTCCGTAGGTATATTGGTTGAAATAGAGTCCGAAACCATAGTTTTCGAACAACTGCTTGTAGTAGGGTGCATTGTAGTTCATTGCATAGTTCTGCTCTACAAACCCATCTATTAGCAAGCCCCAATTCTTGTCGCGCTCGCCAAAATTTACTGGTCCATCCATCGCCTCCATGCCGCGCGCTTTGAGCCAATTGCGCGCAGCATCAAACAACATAGTGGCCGCCTGCTGGTCGTTGATGCAGTCGAAAAAACCACAACCGCCCACGGGATATTCTTCCAATCGGGCTGTTTTGCCATTCACAAATGCGGCTATTCGGCCAATGGCTTTGCCGTATTTTTTTAGTGTCCAACGGATGTACTCGCTGCCCTCGTGGGAAATGAACTTGTTCACCTTCGGATCGAACACGTCCATCACTTCCCTGTCTATGGGCCGGATGTAGTTGGGGTCTCCTTTATACAATTCAACTGGAAACAGCACCCATTCCTGCTCCAACTTTGGGTTATTAACTTCTATTAATTCCATGGGTGGAAATTAAGTATACAACTTGGATACAGATTTGCGGTAGTGGTGTAACTTATAGCCACGATAAGGAGTTGTAATCAGCTAGATAACCCTTTCCAATAGGCAACAAAAATGCTTTCAATCATAAAAAATCTAGTTCTTGCTCTTTTCCTGTTGGCTTCCACCACAGCATGCGCCCAATTAAATGGTTACCTATCAATATTTGGTTCTACTCAGGAACAATTCAAACCTCTCAAAGACTGCGTGGTAACCTTATTCTTAGACTCTACTGACAATGTTACTCAGGTTCAAAAAGAACAATTGACTACCAAAGGAAACTCCAAATTCAAGTTTAATTTATCTTATAATACTCATTATACAATTCAGTGTAATAGAGAAAATTACGGCACAAAAACTATAAAAATTAACAGTACCGTTCCTCAAAATCTTCTCCTTTCTAATCTTCAATTTGAGTTTGCATTAGACATGACAGCTAGTATTGGAATGAATACACCTAATTCAATTACAACAATTTATTTCGATAATGCTCGCAATGCTTTTGATTATAGGCTGGAATAGTCGAGCAAATTAAAATACTTGGCGGAAGTTGTACTTGTAACTTCTCTTAGCTTAATTTTCTTTCGAAAAATAGGTCTAGGTAGCAGTTAGTCTAGGCGATTTGTTTTGAAAATCGTGCAAGGCTATGCTTCTTATTCATGTTCTCTAATTCGTCCGTTCTTTGCGCTTGCTAAACTGTCTTCGTATGTCAATTTCCCAAAAGCTAATTTTCGAAGCAAAAGCACGTCAGGAAGCAGATCAAAAACTACTTCAAAGTTTAAAGAAAAAGAACCCGAGAGAGGTCGATACCGCCTTTCATCAAGCCCATGCTGAAGTGTTTGCCTGCACCGATTGCCTGCAATGCGCCAATTGTTGCACCACCACCGGGCCACTATTTACCCCCAAGGACATTGACCGTATCTCGAAGCATTTGCGCATGAAAGCCACCGATTTTGAGGCCAAGTATCTTCGCATAGATGAGGATAACGACCATGTGTTGCAGCAGGTGCCCTGTGCTTTTTTGGGTACCGACAACTATTGCTCCATCTACGATGTGCGTCCAAAAGCGTGCAGAGATTATCCGCATACTGATCGCGAAAAACAGCATCAGTTATTTCCGCTTACGCTAAAGAATGTTGCGGTGTGTCCGGCTGTTTCTAAAATTCTTGATCGGGTACAAGCATCCATGAAGTAATTGCAACGGACAAAACGGCTTTTTTTCTTCCAAGTTTCACAACCGAACTCACTCTCTCACGTTTGTGACCATGTATCCTTACATTTGAACTCAAATTAAAGCGACATGACGAAATTATACACAACACTTTTAGCTTGTATTCTGTGCATAACGCAGATGTTTGCCCAATGTCCACCCAATCAAGTAGAAATTACCATCGAGATAATGACCGATGGCTACGGCTACGAATCATCGTGGCAATTGAGCTATGCAGATGGTGGTATTATTGGGGCTGGAGGTGTTACTCCAACCTATGCTAATGCTACCCTTACTACCCAATCATATTGTGTAACTAGCGAGGCTTGTCTCAAGTTTGAAATGTTCGATGCCTATGGCGATGGCATGTGCTGTGGCTATGGCAACGGCTATTACAATGTCCTTATGGACGGTGATATTATTGCCACAGGTGGTAGTTTCGCTACGTACGCCCTTGAAATGTTTAATTGCCCTCCAGGAGTAACGTGCTCCACAGCACTCACTGTTTCGGAAGGAACACACGTGGCACCAACTACTGATACATGGTACAGTTTCACCCCAACCGAAAATGGCACATATGGTGTTTTGGCATGCGAAAATACCTGCAATACCAAAATTTGGGTGTTTGATTATTGCCAAGGTCTAGTGCCATCCGAAACCAACATTGCCACCATCTATTTCGATGATGAACAAGGTGGATGTGGCCCGCAAGCCATGCTTAGTGCGCTGCTTTTAGAAGCTGGAAACGAATACTGGATTCGTATTGGCAGCAACGAAGGTGATTGCACTGGTGCTATCAATTGGGAATTGGTGTATAACGGGCCAATCACGGGATGTATAGACCCATTGGCGTGCAATTTCAACCCGTTAGCCACGGCTCAAGGGGGCGAATGTTACTTTATTGGCGATCCCGAATGTCCGGACGGACCAGACCTTGTGCTTGACGAGCCGATGTTGGCTGAGTCCATTTATCTATCCTCGCTTACTACCACATCCACCGACTGTCGTATAGACGAAGGCTGCCTTGGTGGCTACGGCTACCGCGATATTATGCGATTCACCACTCGCATTTACAACATAGGCAATGCGGACTATTACATCGGTAATCCTACTACAAACCCAGGTCAATTTGACCTGACCAATTGCCACAATCACACCCACTACGTTGGCTATGCCGCCTATCGTCTGTTTGATGTGAATGGGGTGGAAATTCCAATCGGTTTCAAAAATGGCTTTTGTGTGCTCGATTTGGAATGCAGCGGAGGTGGCACGGCTCAATACGGTTGTTCCAACATGGGAATATCAAAGCAGTGTGGCGATATCTATGATGCTGGTCTAGACTGCCAGTTTATAGACCTTACAGATATTGACACGGGCCTTTACACCTTTGTGAATACTACCAACTGGGATCAAAGCCCAGACGCATTGGGTCGTCAAGAACTAACCTACAGCAATAATTGGGCTCAGGTATGTATTTACATCGGTCGTGATGACAATGGCCTATTGTATGTAGAGCAACAAGCCGATTGTGAAGCCTATGTGGATTGTGCAGGTGAGATTTTTGGTAACACCCAACCCGACTGCACGGGCGATTGTGGTGGTGCAGTTTTGCGCGGAGATTTGAACGCAGATGCCCAGCAAAACATTGTAGATGCACAGCAATATGTGGCGCACATTTTGGCCGATGACATTGCATCACAGCCCTGCAACGACCTTAATGCCGATGGCGAAATCGATACTTACGATGCTGCACTGCTCAACGACTGCGCACTTGCCATTGACCTTCACCCAACGGGATCTAACCACAGCCATTGCAATTTCCCGTATGGTCTCACCAACATCTACGATACCGTTCATTTGAGCATTGGAGCAATTGATCTTGACGCGCAAACCATCGATATCTACATCAGAAATCCAAGTGCCAAAGTGGTGGCCTACGAGTTCGATATGAGCGGTGTGGTAATCACTAGCGTAACCAATCTTATTGCTCCAAACGAATATCCCATTTCGCCAAATGCATCCGTTGGCGGAAGCAAAGTAATCGGCATATCGTATGTCGATTCACTTATTGAACGTAACAACACAGCTGTTCCACTTTGCCGCATTAGCTACTTCGAATTAACGGATGATGAAGTGTGTATTAGCACTATCCAATCTATAGTTAGCGAAGTATACGAGGAAGTAATCACCGATATTGAAGGCGAGTGTGTAGCAAGTCATGTAGGCGTAGACGAATTGGCAAATGGAGGAGTAGACCTAACTGTTTTTCCAAATCCATTCTCCGATTTCACTACCATGCGTGTGGTAAATCGATTCAATAAATCCATTTCTGCAACCATCACCGATGTAACAGGAAAAACGGTGCGCGACTTGGGAAATATCACATCCAATCAAATCGTAATAAACCGCAATGATTTGAGCCCAGGCTTGTATTTCGTACAAGTAATGGACAGTCAGCGCGTACTTAATCGCCAACGTCTAATCGTTCAATAAAAGATTGATTAGATTTGATTAAAGGATGAAGTTTCTTCGTTCCTCGCTTGGGGAAAGAAGAAACTTCATCGTTTGTAGACTTTTCGTTGGTTGCACCTTTCATAATCTCTCCTATTGTCTAAAGCATACATTCAACTCCATAGTGCTATATTTCTGTGGGGTTTCACGGGCATTTTAGGTCGGTTAATTAGCCTGCAAGAATATCCGCTTGTGTGGTGGCGAATGCTGATAACCGTAAGTTGCCTAGGCGTCCTTTTGCTTTATAAGCGAGAATTTGAGCGGCCTTCATGGAAAGAAATGAAGCATATTGCAGCAGTTGGCGCCCTCATCGCCTTTCACTGGATTGCTTTTTACGGTTCCATCAAGTATTCTAACGTTTCTATTGCGCTAAGCTGCATTGCCTCTACTGCATTATTCACAGCAATCATTTCGCCTCTGCTACAGCGCAGCAAACCTGTGTTGTTGGAGCTGAGCCTTGGTTTGTTCACGGTTTTGGGTATCTATCTAATCTTTCAATTTCAAAAACTCTACACCACGGGCATCATCTTCGGGCTGATAAGCGCATTTTTTGGAGCCTTATTCACCATTCAGAACAAATCGCTTTTGCAGCGCCACACCCCGCGAAATCTGTTGTTTTTTGAACTGCTGGCGGGCTTAGTAGTGCTTTCATTCGTTGCGCCAGCATATCTCCATTTCTTTCCGGTACCAGCCCTTTTGCCCACGCCACACGATGTGGTCTATTTGCTCCTGCTCAGTGTGGTTTGCACCGTAGTAGCCATGCAGCTTTCGTTTCAGGCGTTGCAGCATGTGTCAGCGTTTGTAATGAACCTATCGCTCAACCTCGAACCCATTTATTCCATTGTTTTGGCAATGCTAATCTTTCAAGAGCACAAAGATTTGAACTGGGGATTCTATCTGGGTTCGGGCATCATCATTGGCTCAGTAGCACTCAACGGGTTGGTTTCTCTGCGCAAAATGTGGTATAGCCGCAAGTAAACATCCATTCAATTCGTTAATTTGGAACGCAATCGCAAATTCACTCTAGATGGAACAAAAACGCTGTGGATGGGTTTCATCGGACTCGTTGTATATCACTTACCACGACAATGAATGGGGAACTCCTGTGTATGACGACCCAACTCTGTTTGAGTTTCTCATTCTCGAAACCTTTCAAGTGGGTTTAAGCTGGATAACGATATTGCGCAAGCGCGAAAATTTTCGCGTGGCTTTTGATGGTTTTGATGTGCAGAAAGTGGCCAATTACGATAGCACCAAAGTGGAAGCATTGCTGCTGGATGCTGGGATTATTCGCAACAGACTGAAAGTGCTGGCAGCTGTTTCCAATGCTCAGGCATTTATTCGCGTTCAGCAAGAATTTGGATCGTTTAGCGCCTATATCTGGGGCTTTGTGGACGGTCAGCCCGTGGTCAATCAGTGGTCTTCATTCAAACAACTGCCGGCAACATCGCCATTGTCTGATGCAATAAGCAAAGATTTGAAAAAACGGGGATTCAAATTTGTTGGCTCAACCGTTGTCTATGCCCACATGCAAGCCACCGGCATGGTAAATGATCACACCCTAGATTGCTACAAAAGAATTAACATTTCCGCCTGAACCTTATACAATAAGTGGCGTACGAGTAAACCAATTTTATAAAACCTCTTAAGTCATGTCAGCAGATTTCGAAAAAGAAGCATTGGATGGACTCGTATTTCCAAGCAGCGAGGTATTACTCTCAAAAGAAGAGCGCCAACTGCTGAACAAGCAGTTGGAGCAAGCCTCAACCCTAGGCAATTTGGACAAGCATAAAGTACACATCCGTTTCGAAGATTCTACTGGAATTAAAACCATTCATACCACAATTTGGGCACTTACCGAAAAACGAATAATGCTCAAAGCGGGTCGCTCTATCCCATTGCACCGCATCCATTCTATCAATTTGGTGTAGATAAATCTGCATTGTGACTATGGTCACCACCCGCCCCATAAGCAGGGCGCTACCTTTGATGCCGAATCTCGCAAAGGCATGGAAATAATAGGTTGGATATTGGCACTAGTTATCGGAATTACGCTAGGCCTTTTGGGCGGTGGAGGTTCCGTACTAACCGTTCCAGTATTGGTCTATTTGCTCAAAATAGAACCTGTTACAGCCACTGCCTATTCCTTATTTATCGTGGGCTTGTCGTCCATGTTTGGTGCAGCTGGCTATTTTCGAAAAGGATTGGTGAATATTCAAACGGCTATCACCTTTGGAATTCCAGCTTTATTGGCCGTTTACCTTACCAGGAGATTTCTGGTACCTGCCATACCTGACCCTGTAATTAATATTGAAGTGTTTTTTTTTACTAAAGACGCGGCCATTATGGTGTTGTTTGCCTTGCTAATGGTAGGTGCATCCTATTCTATGATTCGACCAAGCAAATCTTCGCCCGTTTTAAAAGATGATGAAGCCCTGAAGTTCAACTATCCCATGATAGTGCTTGAGGGCAGCGTGGTGGGAGTGCTGACAGGAATTGTTGGCGCTGGCGGAGGATTTCTAATAATTCCCGCATTGGTCATGTTCTCGCGCCTTCCCATGAAAATGGCTGTCGGCACTTCATTAGCCATTATTGCAGCAAAGTCGCTCATTGGATTTATAGGCGATGTTCAAAACCTTACACTCAACTGGGTGTTTCTTATTACGTTTTCAGCACTTGCTATTGTAGGAACACTCATTGGAGCGCAGCTTTCAGGTAAAGTGCCCGATACAAAGTTGAAACCTGCTTTTGGTTGGTTTATTCTAATCATAGGTATTTGCATTATTCTCAAAGAAACACTTCTGTAAACTCAAGCCTTAAATCTAAAAACCATCATGAAAAACATCCTTTTAGTCACAGTTCTTGCTTTCGGATTTGGCGCTTGCACCAATGGACAAAACAGTCCCGAAAAAGGAGCCCACCACATCGTTAATGCCGATGAGTTCTCAAAACGACCAGCAAATGCGCAGTTGGTAGATGTACGCACTCCAGGCGAATGGGCCAATGGAATTATAGATGGCGCTAAATTGATTGATTTTCAACAAGCCGATTTCAAAAAGAATATTGCAGCTTTAGATAAAGAAAAACCTGTGTATGTCTACTGTGCAGCAGGTGGACGTAGTGGGAATGCTGCACGATTGATGCAAGACATGGGCTTCAAACATATCTACGATTTGCAAGGCGGTATGGGAGCATGGTCGTCTGCCAAGAAACCCACGGTGGCTCCCAAAAAGTAGTTTAACCCAGAACACAAGAAATCATGGTAAACTTCAACGATTTAATTAAAAGCGACACGCCCGTGCTGATTGATTTTTTCGCCACATGGTGCGGTCCCTGCAAAGCCATGGGCCCCATTCTTCAAGATGTGAGCCGGAAAGTGGGCGATAAAGCACGTGTGCTAAAAATTGATGTAGATCGCAATCAGCAGGTGGCGCAGAAGTACCAAATTCAAAGTGTGCCAACTGTAATGCTTTTCAAATCGGGCAAGATGCTTTGGCGGCAATCTGGAGTGGTTTCTGCCGACCAATTGGTGCGCGTGATTAACCAACATCTGTAAACAAACACTATACGCCATGGAACATTATTTAGACATTTTCCTTCGTTCGTTTACAGAGTATGCAGCTTATTTGAAAAACGAAATCTTGTTTTCCTACGATTACAAACCGTGGTGGGAAAATTATTTCTACTGGTTAATTCTGTTGTCTATTGTTGTTTGGAGCATTGAATTGATAACTCCTTGGCGTAAAGGTCAAAAGGCGGTTCGCAAGGATTTTCGGTTGGATGTCTTCTATATGTTTTTCAATTTTTTCCTGCTTTCTCTCATCGGCTACAATGCCATTTCCAATATCGGAGTGGAATTATTCAACCAATTCCTTTCACTGTTTGGATTAACCAATCTTGTTGCCATCAACGTTGCATCTTGGCCTACTTGGGCGCAATTTGGGCTAATGTTCGTATTGGCAGATTTCATTCAATGGAATGTGCATCGCTTGTTGCATAGGGTTCCTTGGCTGTGGGAGTTCCATAAGGTGCACCACAGCGTGAAAGAAATGGGTTTTGCAGCGCACCTTCGCTTTCATTGGATGGAAACGTTTGTTTATAAATCCATTCAGTATGTACCCCTTGCCATGATTGGTTTTGGCCTGCAAGATTTCTTCATCATGCATATGGTAACGTTGCTCATTGGCCATCTCAACCACGCCAATCTAAATCTCGATTATGGCCTATTGCGCTATGTATTGAACAACCCTAAAATGCACATTTGGCATCATGTGAAGCAAATGCCGAAGCAATATCCAAACGGATTCAATTTTGGAATTAGCCTAAGCATTTGGGACTACATCTTTGGCACAGCGCTTATTCCATCCGATGGACGAGACATAGAATTGGGCTTCGATGGCGATGAAAATTTCCCGCAAGGATTTGTTGGTCAAGCAGCGTTTGGGCTAGGAGGGAAGTAGAGGTTCTACTTGCGTCTAAAGGCATTTTCATACACGGAAATCCAATCCTGTGGGGTCATTTTGCTCGCCAATTCTCCAATAAATGCGAACGGTATTTGGTCCATTTTCTTGAAACGAAGACAGCTTTTTCCCATATCCAATTTGGCGGTGCAGTGTTTGGGATATTCAGCAAGAAACCACGCCATAAATTCGGGATTGGCATAAATTCCCATGTGATACACCGCCACAAAATTCTTTTGCGAAGCAATGCTAACAAACGGCAAAGGAAGTTTTGGATTGCAATGGTAGCCTGCTGGATAAATGGAATGCGGCACCGCATAGCCAATCATTCCATAACCCATTCCTTCTTCAAAACCAGCTGGTAAACCTGCCCAAATTGCCTCACGTAAAGCTTGTATGGCAATTCTTCTGTCGTCAGGAAGTTCCTTTAAATAAGCGTCTACAGTTGTGGCTTTTGATTGCATGATACATGTTCTGGATTTGAACAAATGTAATTACCGCATTATTTAGGTATAGTGGTGATTTGATGCCAAAAAATGAGTGAATCTTCCGTAAAATTGCGATAACAACCAATCGGTTGACTTAAACTCTCTTCCAAGCAGAAAATGAAACAACTAGCAGTGCTATTCGGATTGATTTTATCTATAATCTCAACCGTTTATGCGCAAAAAAGCGAGTATCAATGGACGCATGTTGTAAATCCAGATAGTATACGCATAGCCCGTGATAGTTGGGGAGTGCCACACATTTTTGGCAATACGGATGCCGATGCAGCCTACGGTTTGGTCTGGGCCAACGCAGAAGACGATTTCTTCACCATGCAAGAACTTATTGCTGCCGCCAAAGGACTTTCAGGGAAAATGCTTGGAGTGGAAGGAGCGCAACGCGATTTTTTTATTCATGCCATTGGAGCTAGAAAAGTTGTGGACGAGAAATATCATGAAATACCTGCTGATTTCGTCAAATATCTCGAAGGATATTGCCAGGGTGCGAATGCCTATGCAGCCAAGTTTCCAAATGAAATACGCCAAAAGGGATTGTTCCCCATTTATCCTAAGGATGTAGTGACCGCCTACGTGTTTGCATTAAGCGCGATGTCAGGCGCTCCTGGTCCTGTTGGGAAAATAGTTGACGGAACCTACGACCATAAAGAATTACCCTATGGTTCAAACGCCTTTGCATTTAATAGCCGCAAAACTGCCGATGGTGGCTCCATGCTTTGTATCAACCCGCATCAACCTGTAGAGGGTCCTTTTTCATGGTATGAAGCGCATTTGGTAAGCAATGAAGGCCTCAACATTCATGGTGCACTTTTTCCTGGAGGAATGACTGTTTTTCTGGGCAACAACGAAAATTTAGGTTGGGCGCATACCGTAAATAGCCTAGACTATGTGGATGTATTTAAGCTAGAAATGCATCCTAAAAAGAAGCTCACCTACCGCTTTGAGGATAATTGGCTTACGTTAGAAAAACGTCCCATTTGGTTAAAGGTGAAGGTGAAGGGAATGGTTATTCCTGTTCGAAAAATGGCATACTGGAGCGTGGCTGGAGCAACCCTAAAATCGGAAGGAGGTGAATTTTTTGCAGTAAAGTTTGGTGCCAACGAACGCGTTCGTGTGTCTGAGCAATGGTATAGAATGAACAAGGCTAGAAACTTCACGGAGTTCTACAAAGCAGTGAGCATGGGGCAAGCAGCAATGTTTAATATCGTGTATGCCGATAAGAATGATACGGTTTTCTACATAAACAATGGTTTGGTGCCCAAGCGAAATCCCGAATTCAACTATCGCGATGTAGTGGCTACCAATTCATCCTATAGCCTTTGGACCGATTTTCATGAGGCCAAAGACATGGTGCAATACGTTGACCCTAAGTGCGGCTACGTTTTTAACACTAACAATATCCCAACCAATACAACCGCCAAAGCAGACCAACGCGACATAAAAGAGTGGCCTGATTATTTTGGTTTTGATAAGGATATGGGCAACAACAATCGCGCTGAGCGATTTATGCAGCTCATTGGCGAAACAGACAAAATAACCTTCGAGCGGATGAAAGATATTAAGTTCGATTCGGAGGTGAAAAGCTGCTCACGCATGTATGAGAGCATCGAGCATTTGTTGAATATGGACCCGATGAAACATCCCGATATACGTCCATTGCAAAGTATTATTGTGAAATGGGATGGTTGTGCAGACCGCCATAGTATGGGCGCTGGTGTGTTTCTTTTAGCATTTCAAAACGTGTTTGACAAGTTGAAGTTGGGCGAACCAAACTTCAAAAAAGTGATTGATGTGCCCGAAGAGGTTTATGTGCAAGCCATGCGTGATGCCCAAAAACATTTGGACACGCATTTTGGAGGAAAAGCAGTTACTCTAGGCGAGCTTCAGCGCCATGTGAGAGCGGAAGTTAACTTGCCACTTGATGGTTTTCCAGATGCGTTGGCGGCCAACTACAATCAGCCTTGGAAAGATGGTAAATTCAAACCGTATGTGGCCGATTCATACACCCATTTTGTAGAATGGAAGAAAGAAGGCGGACTTCCTCATATGGAAACATTGCATCCTTTTGGGGCAAGCGTTCGACCAGAATCCCCACATTTCACAGATCAAATGCAGCTGTATGCTGACCAAAAAACTAAGGTAATGACTTTGGATAAAGCGCAGATTCTTAGAGAAGCCAAGCGAATTTATCATCCAAAATGATTCTCTTTAACCCATAGGGAGCTCGCTACAAAGCGAGGTTTTTAACTTTTAAGGATGAGCTTACCTTCGGTGTAAATAGGCACCACATCTGTAAGGTCCGTGCGCAGGCAGTATTCCACATCTTTTTCTAAGTGCAGATGTTTTAATCGTTTTCGATGCGAGCAATTGGCAAGGAATCGCAATGGATTTCTTCTGGCAGAACGATACACCAAACTGCTGGCATTGGCACTGTCGCAGTCCGATTGAAATTTACCGCTTGCCAACAAAAGCCCAGTCAGCGCGCCAGCAAATAGGCTATCCTCCATATTAAATCGGTCTTTCCAGCCAGCACATAGAATAATCACATCCTTGCCTTGGGGTATCAGCCATTGCGCCAACGCACTTAAATTAAGAAAGGCTCCAATGGCAATGCTATCGGCTTGCTTCGCTGCAATGGCTATAGCGCGTGTGCCGTTTGTGGTGGTCAAGGCAATCTCGCGTCCTTTTATTTCATCACCCATATAGGAAAACGGACTGTTTCCAAAAGCGAATCCATCCACAACTTCTCCGTTACGTTCTCCTCCAGCAAGAAATCCATCGGCTTTGTATGCTTTGGCTTCTTTAATCGTGGAAACTGGAATGATGGCTGTTGCTCCATGCTGAAAAGCAGTTACCATAGCACTCGTAGCGCGAAATATATCTACCACCACCACAATAGTTCCCTTCCGCGCAAACTGCGAAAAGAGCGGTGGCGAAAAACAAACTTCAACGTAATTCACGCTATAGAATTTTAGTTATTGGAATGAAGTTATGAAGTTCCTAGCTTTTGGAAGGAAATAAATTTCACACAATCCGCTACTGGATAAATGTTGTTTGCCTTCCAAACACTTCATTCCTAAACACTTCATTGCTTACTTAAAAGGCAACTTCACAACTACGGCTTTAATGGCTTTGTCGCGAATGCTTATGTAAATTTCGGAACCAGGTTTGGAGTAGGCGGTAGGCACATATCCCAATCCAATTGGTTTTTTCAACGTGGGCGATTGC
This sequence comes from Chryseobacterium gleum, assembly GCA_945903645.1. Lineage (GTDB taxonomy): Bacteria > Bacteroidota > Bacteroidia > UBA10329 > UBA10329 > UBA10329. Next base: position 98,837 of record CAMDOM010000004.1, on the reverse strand, counting down.
GTGCCAGATGTAACTACGCCAATCTCTTTTCCATCTGCGTCCACAATGATGTAATCATGGCGTGGAATACCCCTATCAATCAATTCGAAGCCAACCAGTTTGCGCGCAACACCTTCGTTCTTTTGTTGAAGCAATGCAGCACTATTCACAAACTCCTTGGTGAATTTGGTTATCCATCCCAAACCGGCCTCTATGGGTGATGTGGTATCGTTAATGTCGTTGCCATACAAGCAAAATCCCATCTCCAATCGTAATGTATCTCTTGCTGCAAGTCCAATGGGTTGAATACCGAATGGCGCACCAGCTTGGAAAATGGCATTCCACATGTGGTCGGCATTTTCATTGTCGAAATACACCTCAAATCCACCTGCACCAGTGTAACCCGTAGCGCTGATTAACACATTGTCGATACCTGCAAAACGTCCTTTCTTAAAGGAGTAGTACTCCATTTCGCCCAAAGGAATATCTGTAAGCGATTGCAGCGCCTCGGTTGCTTTTGGACCTTGCACAGCCAAGAGCGTGGTTTTGGGTGATATGTTCACCATTTCGGCACCGTAACTATTGTGTTTCGAGATATGCGCCCAGTCTTTATCTATGTTAGAAGCATTGACAACCAACATGTACGTTTTAGCATCAATGCGATACACCAACAAATCGTCCACAATGCCACCAGTTTCGTTAGGAAGGCACGAATACTGCACCTTTCCATCCACAAGAGTCGAAGCATCATTGCTTGTTACTTTTTGGATTAACCCCAATGCGCCTTCACCTCTGATGATAAATTCGCCCATGTGCGACACATCAAAAACACCAACTCCAGTGCGTACCACTTCGTGTTCAACGCTAAGACCAGCATATTGAAGGGGCATTTCGTAGCCTGCGAAAGGCACCATTTTAGCACCAAGTTCTTTGTGTTTGCTGTTGAGTGATGTTAGTAGCATGAATGGTTTGTTTTGAGCGGGCAAACTTACACGAAAAGGAAGAAAATAACGGCCTTCAAAACAATCCCAAAGCGATAAACTTTATTACATTGTAATGGAAATCAATGCGTCTTAACACATCAAAGCGACTTTACCCAAACCACGGTTTTGGTTTCGAAATATTCCTCGGTAAATAAGTCGGAGATAGGAATTAGCGTGGCTTTCACCTTTGCTTCAATAATCTCATCGGTCAAATTGCCGCCTTTTAGGGCTATCAATCCGCGTACGGCCATAGGTGAGCGGGGTTCAAATCGATTCTGCAACCACTGCTTTAATTGCGATAATGGAGCCACAGCACGGGTTACCACCACATCATAGCGCTGAGAAATTTGTTCTACGCGAGTATGTGCGGAAGTCAAATTGGTTAATCCCAAAGCAGCTACAACCTCAGTGACAACCTTAATTTTCTTTCCAATGCTATCCACCAAGTGAAATGTGCAGTTAGGAAACAGTATTGCCAAAGGAATACCTGGAAAACCACCACCTGTGCCTAAATCCAACACGCGTGTTCCATCTTGAAAAGGCGCGGCTTTGGCAATGGCCAAAGAATGCAACACGTGATGCACATAAAACGCTTCCATATCCTTTCGTGATATAACGTTTATCTGGGCGTTCCATTCTTCATACAACGGTAGCAACTGGGCAAATTGCCGCTGTTGCAACTCCGTTAACTCCGGGAAATAATTAAGAAGTAAAGATGAAGTCACGCTATTGAGGCCAACTTCGACCTAGATTTTCTCCTTGCTGTTCTTAAGGATATTGTAAAGGAATTCACGAGCACGAAAGAGTTGTGCTTTAACTGTTCCTAGCGGCAAATCCAATTCCACCGCTATTTCTTCATAGCTATATTCCTTGAAATAACGCAACTCTACTAAGGTTCGATACCGCGGTTTTAGCCGCTCCACCAATACTTGCATAAGGATTACCTTCTGCGCTTTGATGAAAATTTCCTCAGGGTCAGGCGTGTTACTCGGCACATCGTAGGTCATTTCTCCACCGTCAGAACCTTCCATTGGTTTGTCGAGCGATAGGACGAAATTCTTCTTTTTCTTACGGATGAAATCAATACAGTTGTTGGACGCAATTTTAAATAACCACGTACTGAAAGCATAGTTTGGCGTGTATTGATGCAGCTTATTAAAGGCTTTTCCGAATGCTTCAATGGTCAAATCATCCGCATCATCTTTATTATTCACCATCTTAAGCAGCATGAAATAGATGCTATCGCGATACCGATCCATAAGTAGGGCATAGGCTTTCTGATCGCCATTATCTACTGCGGCTCTAACCAGTAGATAATCGTACATGGCTTTGTCCGTTAAGTCGGGATTCATCTCTACTTCCATACAATGGGGCGTTTTATGAGTATCGATATACTTGCAAATGCATTAAAGAAAGGTGAGAATACATCTCCTAGCAGCGAAAATAGTAAAAGATCGCGTTCGTTTAGAACCCTTGTAGGCACGCGCATTATAGATAAATGACATATCCATTTGATGCCAAGGGCAACAAGTGCTGTCCAATACAAAGCGGGAATGGCCAAAACCACAAAAAAGCCCAGATAAAAGCCTAGTGTGGTGAGGTTGTAAATACCCAGCAGCACTTTCGATTCCCAACGATAAAGCCCACTGGTAGATAGATGTCTTCGCTTTTGAGTCCACCACTCAGACCACGTGTTTTTTGGCTCAGATATGGTGTGTGCGTTTGCATGAATAACAATGGTAGTGTTCTCGCCAGTGGACACTTCATTCACCAGCAAGTCATCGTCTCCAGAAGCGATATGACGGTGTTTTATGAATCCCTTAGTTTGAAAAAACAACTCCTTCAAGTAAGCCATATTCCTGCCCACGCCCATGTAGGGCTTGCCGGCCAAAGCATAGCTCATGTATTGCACTGCTATGTGCAATGCTTCGTAGCGGTAAAACTTATTCAACAAACCTGGCAGTTTTTCAAAACCACCATAGCCTAGGATAACTTTTTTGTCTCCCACCATTGCTGCTGACATGTGGCGAAGCCATTGGTCGCTTGTGGGGCGACAATCCGCATCAGTAAATACCAAACGGTCATATTTCGCGCCTTTAATTCCCATGGAGATGGCGAATTTCTTACCGCGCATGTTGGCGTTTTCCCTGTTCAGGTTAATGGCGTGCAAATGCGAAAACGCTTTTTGCCATTCATGCAGCAGAATGTCGGTTTCGTCCGTGCTGTGGTCGTTCACCACAATTACTTCAAATTTCGGATGATCTTGGTTGAGAATAGACTCCAAATGTGCCCGCAGATTATCCTCTTCATTCCACGCGCAAATGATTACAGATACGGGTTCGGCTCCAACTTTCTCGCCTTCCACTTTGTAAAACGAAAGCCGAATAAACACAACGAAATAATAGAACAATTGTCCCAAAAATGAAGCGCATAGCACAGCAAAAGCTGCCCATTGCCACAGTGCAATCGTTTCGAGTTTTAAGAAAGGAAAATCCAAAATTTCTAGTTATTGCCAGAAGGTTAAAAAGCGCTAGCAACCAACATATTTGGCCCTTACAACACCCCAACCATCAGGCAACACAAAACTATCTGACCCTCGTAGGGCAATTCCTTACTTTTGGCCGACTTATGAACATGGGCCTAAATTTCGAGATTACCGCTACAGACAAGGAATCCAAAGCAAGAACCGGGAAGTTCTTGACAGCCCACGGGGTGGTCGAAACGCCTATTTTTATGCCTGTGGGAACTGTTGGCACAGTGAAAGGAGTGCATCAACACGAGATTGCTGAGGATATAAAAGCTCAAATTATTCTGGGCAATACCTACCATTTGTATCTGCGTCCAGGAATGGATACATTGGAAAAAGCAGGCGGTTTGCACAAGTTTATGAACTGGAAATTGCCCATCTTAACCGATAGTGGTGGCTACCAAGTGTACTCCCTTGGGCACAGACGAAAAATTAAAGAAGAAGGCGTCACATTTGCATCGCATATTGACGGTTCGAAGCATTTTTTTAGCCCCGAAAGCGCCATGGATATTCAGCGCACCATAGGAGCCGATATTATCATGGCGTTTGACGAATGCACTCCCTATCCGTGCGATTATCGCTATGCCAAACGCTCTATGGATATGACCCATAGATGGCTAAAGCGATGTTGCGAGCACTTCGATGCCACCGAACCCAAGTATGGCTTTCATCAAGCGTTGTTGCCCATTGTGCAAGGCTCCACCTACAAGGATTTGCGCATGCAGTCGGCAGAAATGATTGCTTCGTTTGGTAGAGAAGCCAATGCTATTGGTGGCCTAAGCGTGGGCGAACCAGATGAAGAAATGTACGAAATGACCGAAGTGGTGTGCGACATTCTTCCCCACGACAAACCGCGCTACCTTATGGGAGTGGGCACACCTGCCAACTTGTTAGAAAATATTGCCCTTGGCATAGATATGTTCGATTGCGTGATGCCTACCCGAAATGGCCGCCACGGGCTGCTGTTTACATGGAATGGCATTATGAATATCAAAAACAAAAAGTGGGAGCAAGATTTTTCAGCCTTAGACGAAAATGGAACTTCCTATGTAGACAAAGAATATTCGAAAGCCTACTTGCGCCATTTGTATATTGCCAAAGAACTATTGGGGCCACAAATTGCCAGCATTCACAACTTGGCATTCTACCTTGATGTAATGGCACAAGCGCGCAAGCACATTGCATTGGGCGATTACAAGGCATGGAAAGATAGCGTTGTACCGCAATTGCTCCATAGGCTTTAGCATGTTCACACGCCTCGATAGGTACATTCTTGGGCAGTTCTTAGGAACCTTCTTTTTCACCATTGGCTTGATAGTGAGCATTTCGGTGGTGTTCGATTTCTCCGAAAAGATTGACGATTTCATCGAATACGACCTCTCTGCCCGCACCATTATTTTCGATTATTACATCTATTTCATTCCCTATTTCGCCAATCTATTTAGCCCACTTTTCATTTTCATAGCAGTTATTTTGTTCACATCGCGCATGGCCTATCGTAGCGAAATTGTGGCCATTCTTAGCGCGGGTATTAGCTTCTATCGCTTTATGGTGCCCTACATGGTGGGGTGTTTCATTTTGGCCACGTTGAGTTTAACGCTCAACAACTTCATTATTCCCAAAGCCAATTTGGGCCGCATCACCTTCGAGAATACCTACATCAACCGTCCGTATATGAACTATGGCCGAAACCAACATTACCAGATAGAGCCGGGCACGTTCATTTATTTCGATTCGTATAGCCCCGAGCGCATGACGGGCTACAAGTTTTCGCTAGAGAAGTTTGTCGATGGCCGACTCACCTACAAGCTCATGAGCGACCACATTACCTTCGACACGCTAAACGGCACATGGCAGGTGCGCAACTATTGGATACGCGAAATGCGCGATTTGAAAGAAACCCTGCGCACAGGCGAAAAAATGGATTCGGTCTATCCCTTTCACCCCAAAGATTTTAGCCAACGCCTCAAGGTGGTAGAAGCCATGGATTATTATGAGTTGGACGAATTTATTGCCGAGCAACGCCTGAAAGGGTCTCAGTTTTTAGAATACTTCGAAGTAGAAAAACACAAGCGGTTTTCGCTTCCCTTTGCTGCCTTCATCCTCACCGTTATTGGGGTAAGCCTCGGCAGCCGCAGGGTGCGTGGCGGCATAGGCATGCACATTGGGTTGGGCCTGTTGCTCAGCTTTTCCTACATCCTGTTTATGCAAGTATCGCAAACCTTTGCAATAGGCGGCAGCATGCCCGTAATGCTAGCCGTTTGGATACCCAACATCCTCTTTGGCGCATTGGGGGTTGTCATGCTTATAAAGGCACCTAAGTAGGCCATTAACCTGCGGAGAAGTAATACTTCTTGCTATGTCTAAAAAGGGGCAAATAGCTAAAGCAAAGCGTAGGTTAGAAACTTAGCAAATCAGTGAACCCAAAGGCAATCCCATCCTTTTATACCCCGTACTTATCCCGCCCTTTTTTTACGCGGGATGAATGGATTAAATAGAAAGTTAACGGTTTGCAGCTAAAAGAAGTGGCGGGTTTGGAACACTAAACTGTCTGTACGAACTAAACTTTATTAGTTGCACAAATGTTTGTATTCGCACATCGCCCGCCATTTTTTTAGGTGCTGTTATGGGCTGGTTTTATTCCTTTACTATTTTAAATGTCTGTTTCAAATTCTCTCCTACACTGAATAAATAAATACCACCTGATAAATCACCTAATTCAATAACTGTATTCGGTGAAATTATTTTGCCTTTTAAAACTGATTTTCCTGTGTTATCATAAACATTATAAACAGAACCCAATAAATGGATATCTGCTTTTACATTGATTTGGTTCTTAGCCGGATTAGGATACAAGTTGAAAATGTTTTGTTCATCCACACTATTCACCCCTACGCAAATCTGCACAAAAACATTAACCGCTTGTGAAATTAAAGTATCATTTCCTACAATAGCTAGAACAAGGTAAGAGCCGGTTGAGTCGATAGTAACGCTGGTGTCATTCAAGCCCGCAAAATCAATCCCATCTTTTTTCCATTGATAGGTGTAGCAGTTATTTGGTTGATTCACAAATAAAGAAGTTTGGGCACCGACACATAATGTATCAGAACCAGCATTACTAATTGTAACAACTTCGGTGCTTAGTTTTAATTTTATTAGAGATATTCCTCCACCATTGCCATTAATACAATTAACCACTATCTCATTGTCGTTTTCAAAATAGGCATTCCTTAAGTGTATTCCAAATGGAGGTTCAAACATAGAGAAAAACCCCAATCCATTTAGCGTTAAATCATAGGTAGCTGTTGAATCGAAGCGATAAATAGTTGCCCAATAATTCCCCCCTTCTCCCACTCCTCCCATGCTCCATATCCGCCCCTGGCTATCGCGATGAAGAATCCGACCAAAATCATTTTGCGGATTGAAATCTTCCATTAAATCAAATACTCCATTTATTGCAAAGGTACTGTCAGCATCTCCGTTAGGTTTTATGCGCACAACACGGTTGCTTTGATTTCCGTTCTGAACAAATCCCTGAGCATAAATATTATTCTGTGGATCTGCAAAATACCTATTTACACTATACGCAGTGACAGGTATTCCATTCATCCCATTTATTCCGTAGTTTATATCGGGCTCCCCCATTGAATTTATCTTAACGGTTACTATTTGCTCTATAGGTTGGCCTGCTAAGTTTGGGTTAATGGTGTACAAAAAGCGAATGGAACCATTCGCGTCAATAACACCCGCTGAATGACCACCAGTGCTGGCTACCATTGAGCTGAAACCTGGATAAGTTATAGCAGGATGGAATGTATTATCAAGAGATCCATTAAAATTATATCTTCTTGCAACTGGAATGTTGGCACCGCCATTTATATTAAAAAATTCCGACCCGAATGCAATAACCTTTCCATCGGGCTGAATAGCTATATGGGAATAGATCGAACCCGAAATAGGATTAGTGCTTATTAACTCCACTACACTGCCTGTAGAATTAAAAGTAGCATCAGGTGTGCCATCAGCATTGAACCTTCCTATATACGCTCTGACACTGCTCCCCGCATTTGAAGGTGATTCACCACCGACCACATAAATTTTATCATTGCTCATGGCCGCACATGAAACTGAGTTCGAATTGCCAAACCTATGTTGGACAACTCCGTTGATACCAAACGAATTGTCTACTGTGCCGTCATTATTAAATTTTGTAAGTACAATTAAATTGGCTAGCAGCCCCTGGTCAAAAACATCTCCTGCTTGAATGTAACTTCCGTCCGATAGTTTAAACATTTCAATTTGTTCTAAGGAGAGGGGAATACCAGTGATAACCGACATGCCACAGGTTTCACCAAAACTACGATCAATTACGTAATGTTGTTGTGCGAAAAGTTCTGATTGAAAGGACAGAATTGCGATTAATACAATAAGTGAGTAAGCGGTTGTTTTTTTCATTTTGTTAGGATTTTAAAATGTTTAAAGTCATTAGTATTTTGTCTTACTTTTATGGCTTTTCAGATTACGCCCCGTTTTTTGGAGTGGGTTCTGGTCTCCACTTTTTTATTTTTCTTTTTTGTCACTGTGGGTGGTCAGCCCTTTGGCTTTCGCAGACCGTCTTGTTTTTTAAACTTGCCCATAACGTCAGTCCGTGAAAAAACCACCCGTTAATTCTTTGTAAATATACCCAAATCAACAAAAGAAGTAGCTCATAATTAACTATATTTATAGGGTAAACCAAAGAATGTAGTATGGCTTATGTTGACCAGCATGACCGCTTTCAGCTGCAAATGCGCAGTATGGAAGATTTTATTAGTCCCGATAATCCTGTGCGGTTTGTAGATGCCTTTGCAGACCAACTGGATTTAATCAAATTGGGCTTTGTGGTGGCAGAGGTGAAGTTGTAGCGCAGGATGTGACAGTTTGCCAGCAGCTAGGAAGGTAGGCTTTACAAACTGAACCTATCCCGCCATTTTTTCTTCAGCGGAATGAATGGATTTTTAGTTGGGGAATGGGATTAAAAAACAGCCTTTGGAGAAATAAGCACACTCGCCAAGCAGCATAGGTACTTTTTACCTAGCAATCAGTTAGTTCCAAAGCGGAGAAGGATAGTGCCCTTCGTCCACCAATTTTTTGAAGGCATCTACCACCGTTTGGCGGTCTTCGATGTAGGTTACACCATACCATAGGTCTATGCTGGTAAAGATTGGAAACTTGGCTTGCTTAGCGGCAATCAGATTATCGGCCACAAGAGGAATAAAAAACTCTGCCTTTGGATTGTCTCTGTTTTCGCGAACAAAGTCGATAAACATGTGGCGGCTCACCTCAAATATGTTGGGGTGAAAGCCCCAGAAATTCATGCTCACCACCGAATCGGGGTTCACCTCGTGCTTGGCATCGCCTTCTTGGTACACAACTTTATTGTCCTCCCAATGAATTTTGGTGCGTTCGTCTATTTTGGCCAAGCAATTGTCGGAATCTGCCATGCACACCCCGCGCGAAACGTGTCCGTTTAGGCTCAAGGTGTTGCGCAACACATAGCCCACCATGCAATAGGTGCTAGGCGAGCACTCGTTTTTTAGAAATGCTGCTATTTGATGAAACCCATCAGCGCCATAAAAATCGTCTGCATTGATAACGGCAAAGGGTTCGTTTATCACGTCATGCGCCACAAGCACCGCATGCATAGTGCCCCAAGGCTTTTCGCGATTGGGTAAATCGTCAATGCCTTCTACTGGAGTATTAACATCTTGATAGGCATAAGCGATCTCAATTTTATCGTCAAACTTGCCAGCAAATTGCGCCTTAAACGCATCTGCAAAGCTTTCGCGAATAACGAAAACCACTTTTCCAAACCCTGCATTTATGGCATCATAAATAGAATATTCAATGATGGTTTCGCCATTTGGGCCAAGTGGGTCTATTTGCTTAAGGCCACCATAGCGACTGCCCATACCGGCTGCAAGAATTAGGAGAGTTGGTTTCATTGCGATGTAAATTGGTCGTTTTTTCGTTTCAGGCAGCGAATATAAGATAACTCAATAGGAACCGGGTAGCGTTTCGTCAACGCAAATAATGTAGTCGGCCTTGCCTTTGTTTTCTTCCAGTAAGTATGCCACATTACCTTGTGCTACGGTAGAAATGGTGATGTAGTTTAAGTTAGGTTGGGCTTGTTTCAAGTACCAGAGGATTCCTTCATAATTATCGCTGTGATAAGCCCCATTGAAGTGAAGAAACAACTGCCCGCTAGTGTAATTTTTTAGTATGAAATGGGCCATGGTAACGTCTTTCAGGGCTTGTGCTTTAGGCATATTAGGGCCGCCATGGCCGCCCATCATAGCTACCATGTTTTTGTAGCCGAGCAATTCGGCATTGTAGGCAATAGGCAGTGGCGCGATCCATTGGCGCTCATTTGAAGCCAATGTATCGAGCGCTTCAAAGCCTTTTTTATACACCAAACTGGCATACTTTCTTGGCACATTGGTGGCAATAAATGCGCGATTGTTCGCTTTGGAAAAATCGACCAACGGAGCATAATCTGTAGCATAGTTGTTCCACATTCGAGCCAAGGTGTCCAATGCTTCTGCGTCAATTTCACCTTTCAAATAGGAGTTCAGAACGGCTTGGTTGTCCGCTTCCACCATTTCGGCACCTAGCACCAGGTCTCGTTTGAGATGTGCATCCTTTGCCACGGAAAGTTGAAGCCAATGCGCAATAGGGTTGTTGTGCAGCTCGCCAAATAGTACAATATCGGCCGCCAAAAGTGCCTTCATCATTTTCTTATGGCTCACCTTTTTGCCATTCGAATCGAAAAGTTCATATGCAGGTTTGGGTTGGGCATTTGCGCCATACAAACATGCTACAATCACCACCATTGTTAGAACACCCCTCATTTTTCGAAATTATCGAGGCATGCAATCATTGATATTTCCACATTCACTCCCTTTGGCAGCCCTGCTACTTGCACGGCTTCTCGCGCAGGGGCGTCTTTCGTGAAATAAGAGGCATACACCTCATTCACTTGGGCATAATGTGCCATATCCGATAAGAAAATAGTCGTTTTAACTACGTGATTAAACGAGGCATTGCCAGCTTCGAGAACTGCTTTCAAGTTTTTCATCACCCTGTGAGTTTCGGTTTCAATGTCGGCAATGTCTAATGCACCAGTGCCGGGCACCAGCGCAATTTGACCTGATGTAAAAAGAAATCCACCTGCTGCTATGGCTTGGCTATACGGGCCAATGGCCGCTGGTGCATTTGATGTGGCTATTTTTTGGTTCATGTATTCCTTTCCTTTTGTGCCGCGAAGATATTAAACCCCGCTTGGACGCTTCGGTGAAATAGAAAAGCACGCATTTGTAGCTAAACGCAATATTCGAATTAGAATGAACTGCTACATTTAGCATCTTAAAATAGCCCTAATGAAGCAGATTTTCGCCCTTGTAGCAGCATTTTTACTCGTAAACACTGCCTTTGCTCAAAAACCACAGTTTGTTCCCGGAGATGTTATTGTGCAGGTCCGTGACGGTAAAAGCATCGAAGAAGTAGTACTTGCCAATCAAGAACTGAATGGAGCTGCCACAAACTTGCGATTGAATCGGATTCTTTCGCCCCAAATGCGGGCCTATTTGCTGCAGTTCAATCCAGCGATAAATCACCATGCATTGCAGCAACATTTGTTTAGCCATCCTGCGGTTTCGGTAGTTCAATGCAATCATTACATCCAAAACAGGGCATTGCCAAACGACCCTCAATTGGATCAACAATGGCAGCACGTGAATGCCAATTCTAGCGCAGCTTGGGACATCACCACAGGCGGGCTAACCGCATTGGGCGATACCATTGTGGTTTGCATTGTAGATGATGGAACTAGCTTCAACCATCCCGATTTACTGGCCAATCAATGGAAAAACTATTTGGAAATACCAGATAACAACATTGACGATGATGGCAACGGCTATGTGGACGATTTTGATGGTTGGGATCCTACTTCTGACGATGATAATGTTGGAGGCGGAAGTCATGGCATAAATGTGGCTGGAATGGTTGGGGCTACTGGTGATAATGGAGTAGGGGTGGTGGGTGTGAATTGGAATGTGAAGTTAATGACCGTTACCTATGGCAGCTTAAACGATGAAGCCAACGTGATAGAAGCATATACCTATCCTTTGACCATGCGCCAATTGTATCAGCAATCTGGTGGTTTGAAAGGTGCTTTTGTTGTGGCTACCAATTCTTCGTGGGGTATAGACAATGGCGACCCAGCCGATGCTCCTTTGTGGTGTGCCTTTTACGATACGCTTGGGACCTATGGCATTTTGAGCGCTGGAGCTACCGCCAATGCGCAAATAAATGTGGATGCTGATGGCGATTTGCCCACAGCGTGCAGCAGCGAATACTTGCTCTCAGTTACGGCCACAAACTCTGATGATGTGCGCACATTTTCGGGCTATGGTGCCACAACGATTGACCTTGGCGCACCTGGCGAAGATGTTTACACAACCAATGGTGCCAATGGATATACTAGCACTTCGGGCACTTCGTTTGCTACGCCAATGGTTGCTGGTGCTATTGCACTTTTGTATTCTGCTCCATGTGCTTCGCTTGCGGCCATTGCATTAGCCGACCCAGCGTTGGCAGCTCAATTTGTGAAGCAATACATTATGGAAGGCGTAGATGTAGTAGATGATTTGGTTGGATTTACGGTAACAGGAGGGCGATTGAATCTTCGTGGTGCGTTAGATCGATTGATATTAAACTGTTCGGGAGCTGGTTGCATTGGTCCGCTAAACATTCAGTTGAGTAACGTTACGGATGTAGAAGTCTCAATTAGTTGGTCGTCTGTTCCAGATGTGTTGGGCTTCGATTTGCGCTATGGTTTACCTGGTGGAGATACCATTACAGTAGCCAATATTTCATCACCTTTTGTGTTGGAAGATTTGACTGCATGTACTGATTACTGGTTAAGCATTCGGTCACAATGCGTAGAAGATAGTAGCTTGTGGAGTGCGGATCAATTCATCACTACTGATGGATGCTGCGAACCGCCATCAACAATTGCCATTGCAACTATTGAAACCACTACTGCTCAAGTAAGTTGGTCGTCTGTGCTTGCAGCAGAAAGCTATTTGGTGGAGTGGCGCGAGCAAGGTGCCACTATATGGTTTGCTCAAGATGATGTGCTTACAACAGAATACACTATTTCCGGGCTATCTGGGTGTACCATATACGAAGTGAGGGTGTACACAAATTGTGCGGGAATTACCACAGAGTCCATTTCGGCCAATACGTTTAGAACATTAGGCTGCGGTAATTGCACAGATTTAACGTTTTGCGCTTCCGTTGGCTCAGCAGATTTCGAGTGGATAAGTAACATTACAATCGATGATTTCACGCACGATTCTGAAAGCAACGATGGCTATGGGGATAACACTAACTTATCTGCAATTGAACTTCGCCAAGGCGAAACCTATGAAGTGTCCTTCTCACCTGGATTCTCAAATACAGCTTATGAGGAACATTTTCGCGTTTGGATTGATTTTGATGGAAATGGTGTTTTTAACACGCCCTCAGAAAGGCTATTTGATGATGCACAAGGCAGCAATACAACCGTTACTGGCACTATAACCATACCTCTTGATGCAGACTTGGGCTCAAGTCGTCTTCGTGTATCCATGGCCTATGGTTCAAACTTTGGTGGTGGTTATCCTCAAGGACCGTGCGATAGCGGTCAAGACGGGGAGATTGAAGATTTCTGTGTCAATATCATTGAGCCAAATGGTGTGGAATCGCGCGGCAACGGTGTAGTTTTTTTGGAAGTATTTCCAAATCCAGCCAGCGAAGTACTACAAGTAACGTTATTGAATGCAAATCAACCCGCCAATCGCATTGCGATTGTTGATATGCAAGGTCGCGTGGTGTTAACGAAAATGCTCAACCTAGTATCCAATCACAAGTTGGATATTTCTACGCTAAGTGCAGGTGTGTATATGGTAGAGTTGGGAAACAATCAAGGCGAAAGTGTTCGAGCTCGCTTTGTGAAGAAGTAGTTCTTCAACGTCATCTTTTACAACTAAAAAGCGCTCTGCCTCATTGAGACACAGCGTTTTTTTAGTGGTTACAGCTAATCGATTTAGTTACCGTATTCAGACATAAACTTAATACGCATCAATCGCATTTCTTCCTCACTGTAGATGTTTTCGCCAAGCTCACGCAGTGCATCTTGAATGCTGTCCGTTTTCGCTTCTTTGAAATACTCGTACACTTCCTCTTGCTTGTCTTCGTCAATAATCTTGTCGATGTAGTAGTTGAGGTTAATGTTGGTTCCGCTAGCTAGGATATGTTCAATTTCAGTTAAAAGCTCATCGATTTCAAGTCCTTTTGCCTCAGCAATATCCTCCAAATCAAGTTTTCTGTCAATGCTTTGGATAATGTGAACCTTATTGCTCGATTTTTTGGCGATAGAGCGAACCACCATATCCTGTTCCCGCTCAATTTCATTTTCCTCTACGTATTCGCGAATAAGTTCAATGAAAGGTTCTCCAAATTTCTTGGCTTTACCCACACCAACCCCAGTGATGTCTTTTAACTCATCTAGGGTAATTGGGTAGCGCAATGCCATATCTTCCAAAGATGGGTCTTGGAAAATAACGAATGGAGGTAAGCCCTCTTCTTTGGAGATATCCTTACGCAGCTCCTTCAGCATTTTCAACAGAACATCGTCAAAAGCACCAACACCGCCTTTCATCATGTTGCTGGCAATGTCGTCTTCGTTTGGCTCGGCATCAAAATCATGATCGAGAGTCATTAAGAACGAAACTGGATTTTTGATAAACGCCAAACCAGAAGCACTTATCTTAAGCAGCCCATAGTTTTCGATGTCTTTGGTAAGGAATCCGGCCAATAACCCTTGGCGAATCATCGATTCCCAATACTTTTCATTTTTATCGGTTCCTGCACCAAACATGTCAAGCGTATCGTGCTTGTAGGAAGTGATTGTGTTGTTGCCAGTGATTCCCATGAGGATGTTCACCACGTGCTTCATTTTGAATTTCTCCTTGATAGCCACAACCGTTTGCAGTACCATGGTCATTTCTTCTTTTGCCTCTTCCTTTTTCTTTGGGAAGCGGCAATTATCACATGCGCCTTTGCATAAAGCAGCATTGAAATCCTCACCGAAATAGTGGAGTAAGAATTTTCTGCGGCATACGGATGCTTCAGCATAAGCAACTACTTCTTGCAAAAGTTGTTTGCCTATTTCTTGCTCAGAAATTGGCTTGCCTTGCATAAACTTCTCTAGTTTGTTGATGTCGTCATAGCTGTAGAACGAAATGCATTGTCCTTCTCCACCATCACGACCTGCACGACCTGTTTCTTGATAATACCCCTCAAGGCTCTTTGGAATATCATGGTGAATTACGAAGCGCACATCGGGCTTGTCTATACCCATGCCAAATGCGATAGTTGCTACAATAACGTTAGCATCTTCCATCAAAAACTCATCTTGATGGCGCACTCTGGTTGCAGCATCAAGACCTGCGTGATAGGCCAAAGCTTTGATGCCGTTTACGTTTAAGGTTTCGGCAATTTCTTCAACTTTTTTGCGGCTAAGGCAATAAATGATGCCCGATTTACCTTCTTGACCCTTGATAAACTTAATTATGTCACGGGCTACGTCTTTGCTTTTCGGACGAATTTCATAGTAGAGATTGTCTCTATTGAAAGACGATTTGAACACGTTGGCATCCACCATGCCCAGGTTTTTCTGAATGTCTTGCTGCACTTTGGGTGTAGCAGTAGCAGTTAATGCAATCACAGGCACTTTGCCAATAGATTCAATCATTGGGCGTAATTTGCGGTAGTCTGGGCGGAAATCATGTCCCCATTCAGAAATACAATGCGCTTCATCTATCGCCACAAAGGAAATGTTAACCGACTTGAAGAATTCGATATTCTCTTCCTTACTTAGCGATTCAGGGGCAACGAATAGCAACTTGGTTATTCCACTTGTTATATCAGCACGCACGCGTTCACTTTCCGATTTACTCAAAGATGAGTTGAGGAAATGCGCGATTCCATCTTCCGAACCGAAGCTGCGAATGGAATCCACTTGGTTTTTCATCAATGCGATGAGTGGAGATACTACTATTGCCGTGCCTTCCATTAATAAAGCAGGTAATTGGTAGCAAAGTGATTTTCCGCCACCAGTTGGCATAATCACAAAGGTATCTTTACCATCCAATACGCTTTGAACTACGGCTTCTTGGTCACCTTTAAACGCATTAAACCCAAAGTATTTCTTTAAGGACTTCTTTAATTTTGAATCTGCAATTACTTCCATTACACTGTTTTGGTTTGACTTAAAAGTAGACAATTCTTCGTTACAAAGAAAAATGAATCCTCGAACAACACAAATTTATTTATCAATCCTGAATGAGAAACCCCTATTTTCAAAAGGCGTGCAAATGTGTGTAATAAAAGCATTCGAAATACCCACCTAAAAACTCGAATTAAACCATTTCATGTTGCATTTTCGCCCAATTATAGCATCATTGGTATGAGTTGCTAAATTTATGCCGACCAGTTTGAAAATTGAACCGACCAAAATATTTGGATGAACCAGAACTGAATTTTGATGCTTTATTTTGAAACCTAGAAATGAAGGACTTAACAATTGTAATTCCAGCTTTCAATGAATCGGCATCGCTGCCTAGATTGCTTCCAATGGTGATGGAATTTTGCAAGCTGCATGAAGCGAAGCTAATTGTCGTAAATGACGGATCTACAGATAGTACCGCAGAAATCCTTAATCAGTTTGCGCTGAATGGCACCGTTCAAGCAGTGCATCACAAGTTGAATAAGGGATACGGTGCCGCAATAAAATCAGGCATTCGATTAGCGGAAACAAAATATGTAATCACCATTGATGCCGATGGACAACACGATTTATCGGACATACTCTTGTTGTATGCAGATGTAGTTGCGCATGATGCCGATATGGTTGTGGGCAGTAGATTGGGACAAAGGGAAGCCAGCGTATATCGCGGTTTTGGGAAGGCATTAATTCGGTGGTTTGCCAAATTGCTGCTACCCATTCACATTCACGATATTAATTCGGGGATGAAAATTTACAATGTCGAGCTTGCAAAGCGATACATTCCGTTGTGTCCAGACCACATGGCGTTTAGCGACATAATTGCAATGGTTTTTATTAGTCAGCGTCACCTTGTGTTGGAAAAGCAAATAACGGTGCTACCGCGTGTTTCAGGTGTAAGCACAATCGGTACCATGACCGCAGTAGATACATTGCTCGAAATAGTGAATATCGTCATGTTATTCAATCCAATGCGGGTGTTTATGCCAATTGCCTTGTTTCTTTTGGTTTTTGGTATCGTTTGGGAATTGCCATTCTTGATTCGTGGAATGGGAGTAAGCGTTGGCGCAATGCTGCTTATTGTTTCGGGTTTGTTGTTCTTTTTTCTAGGCTTAATGACCGAGCAATTGGCCACCATTCGAAAAGCATTGCTTGAAAAGTGAGCAGTTCAGCTTTTCCTTCCTATTTGTTTAGTGTGGATTTGGAGGATGTGCGCGACCATGTAAAAAATGGAACTTCCTATGCGCAAAGAGTTGTTCAGAATACTCAGGTTTATTTAAGTTTTCTGAAAGAAACAAATAGCAAATGCACGTTTTTTGTGGTTGGAAATGTGCTCAGAAACTTTCCTCAACTTATTGAAACTATTATATCCGATGGGCACGAAATAGCCTGTCATACGAACGAACATATTCCGCTTGACCAGCTTTCCAAAGATGGATTGCGCAGGGATTTGGATGCTTGGTATACTAGTGCAAATGCACTAGAAATAGATTCGATAAAAGGCTTTCGAGCCCCAACATTCTCATTAACCGAGCAGACAAGCTGGGCATATTCCATTCTGAAGGAATACGGATTTGATTATTCCAGTTCGGTTCTTCCTGCTCATAATCCGTTATATGGATGGAAAGCATTTGGAGAAAATCCAAAATTGATGGATGGCATATTGGAAATCCCCATGAGTTTGTTCAAAATTGGCCCATTCCAAATCCCGTATGGTGGTGGCGTTTATTTTCGATTGTTGCCCAAATCCTTCATACTTAGACTATTCAAGCATGCTAAAAACAACGGGATTCCAACTCTGGGCTACTTTCATCCTTATGATTTGGATATCCATCAAGAACGATTTATGCATGGCGGAATTGGAGATAATCACTTTTATAATGCGCTGATGTATGTGGGTAGAAAGTCGGTAATCCCAAAACTAAATAGTTTACTAAACGAAGGATTTGAAATCTCTCGCTATGATACCTATTCCGAGAAAGTAAAGTCGCAGTTTGAGCAACGGAATGATTGATATTCGTCCATTTACGCTGACTGAAAAGGAGCTCGGTGAGGTGGCTGAACTGCTTGCCTCCGTATTTCCAAAGGCAGGATTTTCAGTTGCATACTTGCGTTGGCAATACTGTGAGAATCCAGATGGCTTGGCAGCTGGATTTAATGCATTTGATGGCGATGTTATCGTTGCGCACTATGCTACCATTCCTTTAAGCGCAACAATTTCCGGTAAAATTGAACGTGGGCTACTTTCTTTAAATACTGCAACGCTAGCCACGCATAGCGGTAAAGGGTTGTTCACGAAATTGGCGCAAGCCACCTACGATGATGCAAGCGAAAAGGGATTCGGTTTTGTGGTTGGCGTTGCTAATGCGGCAAGCTCTTTTGGTTTCGTGAATAAACTTGGATTTCAATTGGTGGCTCCTTTGCAAGCAATGGTAGGCTGGGGGAAGGTGCGTACAAAAGATAATGCCCACTTCGATTTTGCCTGTATGAGGGATGAAGCGAAAATTGATTGGCGTTTGGCTAATCCTTCAAGGCGCTATAGGCTAGAATCTAGCGGTAGTCAGATAAACGTGGTTGCTTCTGCAGCTTTGCCTTTTGTGGATGCCGTTCTAACCAGTTTTGATGCGTCAAGTTTGACTGAGAAAGGAGAAAAGATGTCGCGACACTTTCGCTTGCATTTGGGTTTCGACCCAAGTAAAGATTGGACGAAATCCAGATATTACAATGTACCTATTCGGTTTCGGCCGTCTCCGCTCAATTTCATTTTCTTGGATTTAACGGAGCAAAAAAGGAAGTTGAATGCTTCAACTATTCGGTTCGAGGCGTTGGATTTTGATGCCTACTGAGCTTTTTTTGCCATTTCAGATTGAGCCCATTTCAAATTGTTTCGAGCTAACGTGTAATCAGGTGATATAGCAAGCGCTTTTTTGCATGCGGAAATACCTTCTTTCCAACGTCCCAAGGCATTGTAGGCTGAACAGATATTGTTGTAGGCATCAGCATTATTCGGACGCAGTTCCAATGCCGTTTCGCAGGCTTTTATGCATTCCTCAAATTGATTGTTTCTGTAATAATGAAGGCTTAGGTTAATATAGTTTTCTGATGTAGGCGCTTGTTGCACCATTAGTTTTGCTTGGTCAAGCAAGGTTCCAACTTGCGCATTCATTAATCCAAGCATGCCTTTCGCATATTCGTGTGTTGGACTAATTCGCAAAGCTTCCTTAGCGTAGTAATCTGCTTCAGAAGGCCGATTGTTTTTCAACAACCATTTGGCATAGTAATAATGGCAATCAGGGTAGTTCCAACCAATTTTTACAGCGTCTTTATAAAGCGGTTCCACGTTTTCTGTTTCTCCCAAGGCATCATAAGTGGCGGCCATATTCACGTATAAGTAGGGATGATTTCGATAATCCGTTTTTAAAGCCATAAGGTAATACCTGAGTGCCTTTTGGTAATTGCCAATTCTCATTTGTGACAATCCATAATTCATCAATCCACGACCATTTTTTGGACTTTTTATCGTAACATCAAGCCATAAGGATTCATCTGTTTCCCAAACTTTATTGCGCTGAACAACACCAAAAGAGTGTGCTGAAAACAGACAGAGAATACCTGTTAGGGTAATTGCTCTAATCCATCCAATTTGATTTGGGTGCACAGCTGATTGATGAAGAATCCACCGTGCTAAAGGCCAAGTAATTGCCAGAACTAGTCCAACGTAAGGAAAGAAAACTCGGTGGTCGTTGGTTACTTCCGATAACGGAATGAAACTAGAAGTAGGAACTAATGCAAACAAAAACCATAATAAGCCAAAGGCAATTGGTCTATTTTGTTGCTTCTCAGATGTTCGAAAAATGATGAGGAATAGCAAAATCAAAAAAAGCATTCCGAATACAAACCGAGGGTCAGAAATTGATTCTAAAGTTCTCCAATCGGAATCGGCCGAAAGTCCTAAAGGAAAAATGAAAATGCAGAAGTAGCGAAGAATTACAAACGGTTGTGTAATGGCATATAGGAATCGTGAATTTCCACCAGGAACCCAAGTTTCCGGGGTCATTTTTTGCGTCAAAAGAAAAAGACCAAAACAAACTACTATCGCTGGGATGGCGCATTTCATGATAGATTTCCAATGCTTTGGTTGCAGCAATTCTCGAATGCTTAGTTTCAAATCGAAGAGAACTACATAGGCCAGCATTATTGGTAAATACATGGCGGCTGTTGGTTTTACCAAAATCCCGATAGCCACAGGCAGCAGACCTAAATGTCGTTTCCAACCCGTGGTAGCTACAAACATCAACATGCCAGCTACCACTGAAACCGAAGACAAAACATCTGAGCGAGCCGAGATATAATTGATGGTTTCGGCATTTACAGTATTGACACAATAAAAACCGACAGCAAATAAGGAAACCCAGCGATTAAGCACGTTTGGATCGGCTTTGTCGAGCAACTTCAGGAAAAGAAAAAACATGAGCACCCCTTGGAGCATGAACCAAAAAAAGGTGGAAAGATGAAAATAGAAAACATCTAGTTTATTGCCGGCATACCAATAATCTACAGCAAATGATAGCGTTAGAAGCGGTCTATACGCTTGATTGGTTGGCAACGAACTGTGGGTAGAGGCATCCGTGAAATAGATTTTCCACAGTGTGATGTCTTTTATAGCCGCATTGTTTTGGATGGCATGCGAATCGTCAAAATGAAAGGCATTATCAAAATGACTCCAATAGATAGCAGAAACAAGGATTGTTAATGCCAATCCCGCAATGCAAACGGATTTCCAAGAGGTATTCATCAATGGCGAAAATAACTATGCTAAAGAAAATATCAACAAAAAAGTCTGAACTATGATGCATCAAATGGGCTAGTTAGCCTTCTATCTTTGCCGCATGAGCGATGACGTACTTGAGGATGATGTAATGGAAAAAGGCGAGATGTCTTTTTTGCAGCATCTAGAGGTTTTGAGATGGCATTTGGTTCGTTCTGCATCCGCAATTGTTATTTGTGGTTTAGTAGCGTTTTTCGCCAAATCGTTCGTGTTCGATACTGTGCTTTTGGGCCCAATGCGCTCTGATTTTGTTACCTATCGCCTGTTGTGTGAAGCATCGCAACGCTCTGGATTGTCAGACTTGTTGTGTATTGGGAAAATGAATTTTATCCTGATTAATACGACTATGTCGGGACAGTTTACCACCCACATGTTTGTTGCTCTTATTTCCGGATTAGTGTTGGCTTTTCCGTATCTGATTTTTGAAATTTGGCGGTTTATAAAGCCTGGACTTTACAAAACAGAGCGTAAGTATGCCAATGGAATGGTGTTTTATACATCCGTGTTATTCATGATGGGCGTGCTGTTTGGGTATTACGTAATTGCACCCATGTCGATCAATTTCTTGGGCAATTATCAAGTAAGCGAATTGATTGTAAATCAAATTGACCTCAATTCGTATTTCACCACTTTGGCTACGTTAGTATTGGCTACTGGGCTAGTTTTTGAGATGCCCATTCTCATCTATTTCCTCACCAAAATCGGATTGGTTACTCCCGAGTTCATGCGCACTTACCGCAGGCATTCCATAGTAGTTATCTTAATTATTGCTGCCGTAATTACTCCGCCTGATGTGGCAAGTCAAATCTTGGTTTCATTACCGTTGTTGGTGCTTTATGAAATTAGTATTTATGTTTCTGCAGCTGTATTGCGTAGTAGTAGACTAAAGGCCTAAATGGAGTACCTTCGCATTCCCAAAAAAAAGATGATAATACGGAGTAAAATAGCATGAGGAAAAGTCTAGTTTTTTGGTTTTTTGCCTTATTGCCGTTAGTTTCACTTTCACAGGATAAAACAAGAGTAAAAGGCACCGTTACAGATGCTTTAACAGGCGAACCATTGCCATTTGTCAACATCTCTTTTGTAGACAAAAACGTTGGTACCACTACCGATTTTAACGGAAAGTATAGCATTGAAACCAACTGGGGCTCCAGTAAATTGCAGGCTTCTTTTCTGGGGTATGAAGCCCAACAGAAGTCTGTTGCTTTAGGCGCAAATCAAACTATTGATTTCAAACTTGGCAGCACTAGTATTAAGGTGCAAGAAGTGACTGTGAAAGCGGGCAAGCAGCGCTACAAAAACAAGGGAAATCCAGCAGTAGATCTTATTGAGCGCGTAATTGCGCACAAAGACCAAAATAGGAGGGAAGGTTTCGAGCATTATCAGTTTGATAAATACGAAAAACTGAGACTTGACATAAACAACATCACCGAGGAGTTTATGAACCGTAAGGCGTTTAAGAAGTTCGCCTTTATGTGGGAATATATTGACACGTCCGAAGTGAATGGCAAGCCCTATTTGCCACTTTATCTTACGGAGAAGAAGACCACCATGTACTTTCGTAACACACCCGCAAGTAGCAAGGAATTTGAGTTTGCCAAAAAATCGGTAGGCTTCCAAGAGTTTATGGACGAAGAAGGTATTGGTTATTTCTTAGATAAAATCTATCAGGATATAGATATCTACGACAACACGGTGCAGTTGATGGAAAAGGATTTCGTAAGTCCTATTTCCACTTTGGCACTTATTACATATAAGTATTTCATCATGGATACCACCATGGTAGATAGTGTGAAGTGCATCAGATTGGCCTTTCAGGGGAGAAGCCCAGCCGATTTAGCTTTTCGGGGTGATTTGTGGATTGCGATGGATTCATCCTACGCAGTAAAGCAGGTGAATATGGGGATTACCCGCGCTGCCAATATCAATTTTGTTAGCGATTTGGTTATAGACCAAGTATTCAATCACAGCGATTCATTGGGTTGGTACATTGCTCGCGATCAAATGACCATCGACTACAATTTGCTGAACAGCAACATGGGCATGTTCGGACAAAAAACTGTTTCATACGAAAATATCAAAGTCAACGAACCCGCTCCAGATAGTATTTGGGCCCGACCGGGGGCATATATAATTATGGAAGATGCCGCCAAGAAATCAGAAGAATTCTGGAAGGAAGAGCGGACCGAAGAATTGAATGAAAATGAGGCGGGTGTGTACACCATGACTAAGCAAATGAAGGAGCTTCCAGCCTTCAAACGCGCCATGAATATCTTGTTCCTTCTGTTGTCTGGGTTTTACGAAGTGGGACCAGTTGATATTGGCCCGCTGTATTCGCTAGTGAGCGCCAACCAAGTGGAGAAATGGCGGTTCCGTTTTGGCGTAAGAACCAATAAAAAGTTCAGTGAAAAGGTTATGCTCGAAGCATACGGAGCCTATGGATTGGATAAAAGAGTGGATAGGAGGGCTAAGTTTGGTGCAGGAGCAACCTATTTCTTGAGCAGAAGACCCTATCATCAAATTGACGTGGAGTTTCAACGCGATGTGAAAATGCCCGGGCAAGATTTGATGATTGCCACAGAAGATAACATCTTCCTCTCGTTTAGAACCGGAGTGTCTAACATGATGATTTACTACGATTCGTATCGGGTTGGGTATAGCAAAGACTGGGATTTTGGCTTTAGTGCAGGGCTCAATTTGGAGCATCGTAGAATTCAGCCAGCTGGTCTATTGTTTTTTAAACCTGTGAATGCTGAGCTTCAAAGTCCGCGGGATGTAATTACCAACGAAGTGGGTGTTTCCTTACGTTATTCACCTCAAGCACGTTTTTATGAAGGCCGTTCAAAGCGGGTGCCTATCAAGGGGAAACAACCCATAATTGAGGCCAATTATACCTACGGAATTCCAACGCTGCTGGGCAGTAATTACGAGTTTCATAGAATAGGACTTCGAGTTTTTAAACGGATGTATATGGCGCCAATTGGCTTTGGCGATTTACAGTTTGAGGGTGGATATATGTTTGGAACCGTTCCTTTCCCCTTACTTTTTGTACACAAAGGCAATCAAACCTTCTTTGCCGATCCCAATAGTTTTAACCTTATGAATTGGTTTGAGTTTGTGAGCGACCGCTACATCTCGCTCGATTATTACCATCATTTTAATGGAGCGTTGTTCAATAAAATCCCGTTTCTGCAAAAGTTGAAATGGCGCGAAACGGTTGGAGTAAAAGGGGTTTGGGGTGATGTTAGCAACAAAAACAATCCAGATTCCAAAGACTTTAATGGTGATATGGATCGCACGTTCCTATTTCCAACGCGCGAGAAACGTGATAATAATGGCGACATAGTGCGTGATGCTCAAGGCAATATTGTTCTTACCGAAGTAACCCATACCCTGCGAAATATGCCCTATATAGAAGCAAGTTTCGGCATAGAAAACATATTTAAGGTGATAAGTATTGATGTGGTAAAACGATTCACCTATCTTAATTTGGAAGGAGTGCCTAGGTTGGGTTCAGATAAGTCGGGCAGAGGTTGGGGCGTGAAAGTGAGGTTTGCAATTCGTTTCTAAGCGATGAGACTACGCGCTGAAAACATCATTAAACGCTATGGCAGCCGCACTGTTGTGAAAGGTGTGAGCATTGAGGTGAACCAAGGCGAAGTAGTAGGGCTTTTGGGCCCCAACGGTGCCGGAAAAACCACTTCGTTCTATATGATTGTGGGACTTATTCGTCCCAACGAAGGGCAAATTTACTTAGACGACCGCGACATTACCAGCCTGCCTATGTATCGCAGAGCCCAATTGGGCATTGGTTATTTGGCGCAGGAAGCAAGCGTGTTTCGCAAGCTAAGTGTGGAAGACAACATCTTAGCAGTGCTCGAAATGAAGGGTGCAAGCAAACAAGTGCAGCACGAGAAGTTGGAAGAATTGCTAGCCGAGTTCGGACTAAATCATGTGCGCACCAATCGTGGCGATTTGCTGAGCGGAGGAGAGAGACGTAGAACCGAAATAGCCCGTGCCTTGGCTGTGGACCCCGCTTTTATATTACTCGATGAGCCCTTTGCAGGCGTAGACCCCATTGCGGTTGAGGATATTCAAGAGATTGTGGCTAAACTGAAGCACCGCAACATCGGCATTCTCATTACCGACCATAATGTGCACGAAACGTTGACTATTACCGACCGCTCGTATCTCCTATTCGAAGGTTCGATACTAAAAGCAGGCACTGCCGAAGAACTTGCCAACGATGAGCAAGTGCGCAGGGTGTATCTCGGACAGAATTTTGTGTTGCGCGGATAGCCTCTAAGCCGCGAAAAGCTTCACTTCGAAGCTTTCCATAATCTGATTGGCAAGCAAATCTTTACACGCTTTTTCTACCTTTTGCTTGGCTGTGGCCTCGTCTGCCGCCTCTACTTCAAGCGAAATATGCTTGCCAATGCGCACGTTTCCAATCTCTGGAAGGCCAAGGTTTTTCATGCTCGAACTTACGGCCTTGCCTTGCGGGTCAAGCAATTCTTTTAGGGGCATCACATCAATCTCAGCGCGAAATTTCATTTGGTTTTCAGTTGGTTATTGGCAATAGAAAGGAGTACATACAAAAGTAAGATGCAGGGTATGGCCATAGTCTGTAGAATTATCAACAGCACCACGGATGTTATCAAGAACACATACCGAATTTCATTCCCTTTCCATCCAAATTGCTTGAATTTCATGGCCAACAACGGAATATCGCTCACCATAATTGCCGACAACCCAATGCTCGAACCAATGAGGAATGCTTGCGAAAGCACAAACGCAGCAGGATTTATGGGCAAATAGCTGGGCACATACCACAACATTACTGGAATAGCAATAACCCAAAGCGCACTGGCAGGTGTGGGCAAACCTCTAAAGCTATCCGACTGCCGCTCGTCCACATTGAACTTAGCCAACCGAAGTGCAGAAAAAATCGGCACTGCTAAAGGAGCAATAAGTAATGGATGTTGCGCAAAAGCCTGCAACGACAGCCCTTCAACTCCCATGGTTTGCTTCAAATAAAACAGAAGCATCATGCCGGGCACCACGCCAAACGTAACTCCATCGGCCAGCGAATCGAGCTCTTTGCCTATGGGCGATGACACATGCAGCAAGCGCGCAGCAAACCCATCAAAAAAGTCGAGAATGGCCGCCAAAACCACCAGCCCAGCAGCCAGCAAGGCATCTCCATTGAAGATGGAAACCAACGCCAAGCACCCACAAAGCAGGTTCATACTAGTGATGAAATTGGGAAGATGCCGAAGGATGTTCATGGCCGCGAAGGTAACAGGTTGACGTTATCGCGGGGTGTAAAAATGCCGTTTCAATCGCAAGAAGGGTTTTTCGAAATAGTTCCAACTGAGATGCGCTATGGGCAAAATGAACAGAAACGCAACTACAGGTTTTAGCACCAAAAAGGGGATGATGCTAGCATCTAGGGCTACAAACTCCAACACCCGATTGGCCACCAACAACCCAATTTCGTGAAAGCAAAACAAGCCATAGCTCAACATGCCGAGGTAGGTGAACATCTTCAATTGCCCGAATTTGAACACGCTATTGGGGCTAAAATTCTGCTCGAAAATGAAGAACCCAAGCAAGCTGGCAAACAACACCTTCTCGAAAATGAGTAGTGCTGGGCTGGCCCATGCTTCGTTTTGAAACACATCGGTGTAAAACACCAAACACGCCACAAAAAGCATATAAATAGCCGCAATAGCGGGTTTACGTAGTTGCACCAACCACTGAAAACCCCAATTGCGATGAAACGAAATGAACGCAAACACAGCGCCTATACAAATATCACTCAGCAGAAATAGCGTGTGAAACCACAGATGCACATCCGTATGGAAATAATACACCGTGGTGGCGGCAAACACCACGAGCAATGCGGCCATCAACCATTTTTCAAACCCGCGAAACACCACCAACAAAAACGGCCAAACGATGTAAAACTGCTCCTCCACACTCACACTCCACAGCACCGAAATGATGGGGCTGTGCGTCCAACCATGGTCTATGAGGTAGAAATTGCCCACAAACAGAATGAAATACCACGGATTGCCCATCTCGGTATAGCCTTCGCCTATCATGTTCATAAAAAAGGGCAGCACCACAAACCCAAGGAAAAGCACCGCGAAATACAACGGCCAAATGCGCAACGCCCTGCGCACATAATAGCGCCACGGGCTAAAGGTGCCCGCCTGGTGCCGCTCTTCCAATATCACCCACGTGTTCACATAGCTCGAAAGCACAAAAGCGAAGCTAAACCCCGTGGTGCCCAATATGTAGATGTAATGCTTGGCCCAAGCATAGGCATCTGTGGCTAGGATTTCTGCACTAGCGGTATCCAAGCTATGCCCCAAAAAGATAAATACAAAGGCCACAAACCGCAGCGCATCCAAATTGTGGAAATAGACCTTGGGGGAATTCATGCGTGCGCTTTCACAGCGGCAAACCTACGAACGATGCGTGGAGTACGCCCCGATGCCTATGCCCCTAAGGATAGTTACTTGGGCGTTTCCCCGCATCCAAAAAAGCGGGGTCGGGCTGTGCGTTGCGTCATTGCGAAGGAGGGACGACTGAAGCAACCGACCAACGGGAGTTCATTGCCTTTCGCAATAATCTAAGCAAAAGGATTTTCGCTGCAATTGCGCAGCATTTATGGACACAATTTTTTAATAAATACTAGTCCGTAATCCCTAACGCGCGCAGCCCGCATGGTCGCCACCTGACCTGTTACCTTTTATTTTAATAGATTTGGTAGCGAGGACGCACCCGATAAAAGAGCCCATCAATCTCCTTCATCAATCTATTGGTTTTAGATAGGGCAACGATTATTTCTTCCCCTTTTTCACCTTCTCTTTTGTAAAAAGGTCTGCGGTGTATTTTTCGTAGAGTTCGAATAAATACACCATTCTGTTGGCTTCGCTGGTAAAGGCTTGTGGGCGGTAGGCCATGTCAACCGCCTTGTCCAACTCGTTGTGGGCTTTTACCAATGCAGGGGGCATGGTCAGTGGGTCGTACAAATCGGCAAGCGAGCTATTAGGAAATTGCAGTCTTGCGTCCAATACTTTTTGTGATGCTGTTTCTATGGCTTTTACTTGTTTGTTGTTTGGATTGTCTGGAAATGGGTAATTTGTATAAACAATTTCATTGGAATATCGATAATCACTTTTGATTCGACCACATAAGTTTTTAACCCAAGTCATATGCATTATCGAAGTCAAAATACCAAAATGATAGAATGAAGCATTTGGAACAGACAAACAAGAATTGTTTAGTATATTATCTTTGGACATAAAACCAATAGGAATATAATTTCTATTCTCAGAGGAATGTGATGGAACTAAAATATAAATCTCTTTTGGTTGACGATTTTCTGTAAAAAGCATTGGCTGATTTGCCCATTTTATAGTTGCTTTTTTTGAACTTTTTAATCTCATCTGTTTCACACCGTCAATCCTATTTAGCAAATGTGGCATTTGTTTTATCTCACTTGGTTCTGCATCAACAAGCCATAAGCAGTATCTTTTATGTCCATTTAAAAATTCGTGAGCAGAAATGAGTGGCTTAATATATTTTTCAGCCGTTGGCTCTTTACGCAGAAATTCATCTTTTTCTTCTTCGGTAAATAGAAAATTTCCACCATCAGTAGGCTGACTTCCTTTGAACATTTTCGGAACATTGCAAAGTGGTGTAGTTCTTTTTGTAATTAGAATATCTTTTGCATCAACTAAATACGGATTGATATTTTTTGCTCTTATTTCGTGTGCTTCGCCTTTTATGTCTTCGTATTCAAAAAGGCGCTTGTCATTAGTATCGAAGTTGGCAAAGCCCACTATCACACAATAAACTGCTGCATTGCCTTTTGCTTCGTTGCTCCATTTAAAGGTGCGGTGTGCAAAGTGGATTTTGATACCGTATTTGTTTAGCATTTGCCCCCAAAGTATGCTGGTTTGTTCGCCTTGCACAATTGAGTTGGTAGATACAAAGGCAACCTTGGTGCGTGTGCCTTGTATGTACTTGGCTGCTTTAACATACCAAGCCGTCACATAATCCAACACTCCCGAACCTTGGATATTGTCAAACTCGTTGACCACCGCATCGCGTTGCGATTGAGTCATAATCTTTGATCCAATAAATGGAGGATTGCCTAGGATGTAGTCAAAAACCAACCTGTTGCTAGTTGCAGCTTTTCTGTCTGGTTTTTCCTTTACCAACATGTTCGTTTTTACCGATAAGGTTTCGTAGTGCGTTATTGGTTCGGCCACCATCGACACTCTAAGTTCATTTGCCAGTATGTCGTATGGTTTTTCTGACAAACCCATCAATGTATTCCAATCAACTTTCAGCGCATCACTATGCACAATTTTGGCCGCTTTTTTCAAGGGCAAACGCACAAAGTATTGTCCAAACTCGTTGCTTATTTGCATGTTCATTTGGTGGTCTATGAGCCACATGGCCACTTCGGCTATCCGTGCAGAAAACTCTTCGTATTCAATACCACACATCATATCAACGTCAAGATAAATTATTTCTCTAACGTCAAATACTCTTTGTCCTGTTTTATTCGATGCTCTTAAAATTTCTAATTCCAACAAGCGCAACTCGCGGTAGGTAATCACCAAAAAATTACCGCAGCCACAAGCAGGGTCAAGGAATTTTAGCGTGCTTAGTTTTTTATGAAATTCGGGTAGCTTGTTCTTGTTGCCCTTTATGCTCTCAAACTCCGCCCACAACTCATCCAAAAACAAGGGCTTTATCAGTTTCAGAATGTTGGTTTCGCTGGTGTAGTGTGCCCCAAGGTTTCTGCGCTCGGTGGGGTTCATCACACTTTGAAACATAGACCCAAAAATGGCAGGCGATATTTTGCTCCAATCTATATAGCAACAGTTCAGCAAGGCTTGTCGCATTTTGGTATCGAAACTTGCCGTGGGCAATATCTCCTCAAACAGTTTTCCGTTCACATACGGAAAGTCGGCCAGTTGCTCGTCAAGGTTCTTAAATCGGGTGTTGGCTGGGGTGTTTAACACCTGAAACAATTCTTGCAGTTTAGATGCCAAGTCGCTTCCGTCTTCGTTGGTGCGCTGCTCTAGGAAATCTTGAAACTGCTGTTTATTAAAAATGGTGGTGTCTTCGGCAAACAGCAGAAACAGCACCCGCACCAAATACACCTCCAACGCATGGCCGGTGTAGCCAATTTCTTCCAACCTATCGTGCAGCTTGCCCATCAACTCGGCAGCTTTTATGTTGGCAGGGTCTTGCTCTTTATACACCTTTTTCTGGTAGCCCAAGATGTAGCCAAAATGCTGCACATGCTGCACCAGTTCGTTTAGCTTAAAGGCAATGTGTTTATCTTCTTCGAGGTCGTAGAGCCTAAAATGCTCGAAGTCTGAAACTAGAATATACTTGGGCAATTCGTGTTGCTGTAGCCCGTGGGTGTAGTCTATGGCTTGCTGATAAGCACGGTCGAGGTTTTTGCCCCGACTTTTCATTTCAATAAGGATAGTGCCTTTCCAAAGCAGGTCGATGTAGCCGTCTTTGTCGTCTAGTTTTTTTACTCTATGTTCAAAGGTGGAAACCCGCTTGCTGCTAATGCCAAACACATTAAAAAATTCCACCAAAAAAGGCTTGGCATCTGCTTCCTCGTTTGAAGTGTCAGCCCATTCTTTAGAGAAACTTAATGCGCGGTCTTTTATTTCGTTCCAGCTTAGTGCCATTGGTGGGGGTTGTTTTTAATTCAATTGCCAAATCTAATCGAACTCCGATCGGCCAAGTGTTCGGCTGTATGTGCGGAACATAACGTGCCCAGTTTTACGCCTTTGGCAGAGAGTACGCTTCGCTTAGTTGTAACTGGGCAATAAGCCCCACCCAATAGTTGCATCTCCATAGCCCATGTTCTTTCGGTTGCACCAAAGGTTGGCAATTTTTGGGGCACTACAGGGTTGTAATATACAGGATAGCGAAGATGCTACCGAAAGTAGTAGTTGCTTTTTGGTCATCTGCACGTGCAACTTGAGGCAAAACAACTCCTTTGAGGTCACCTATACATGCGGAAATTTTTGCAGTCGTCCGCGTACCTTCGCCCACCTAAGCGACTTGCAGTTCTATTCGCTTTCTATCCTTGTATCATGAGCAACAAAAACATTCAGGCCGAAATTGACGCATCCTATCTCTATGGCAAGCTGGCCGATAACGAGGCTGAACCATCGTTGGCCAAGGTGTTTCGCGAAATGAGCGACATTGAAGGAGGCCATGCACGGGCGTTTGCCGCCAAAGAAAACCTGAACATAGACCAATTGATGCGCCCATCGTGGCGGGCCCTTACCTTAAATGCCATTGGTAAAGTGTTTGGCTACGATTATGTGCTGGGTGTGCTGATGGACACCGAGAAAAGCATGGCCAATGCGGTTATCATCACCAAGAAAAAGTTGCGCCACGAGGTGACGGGAGCAGAAACAAGCCACGTAAAAATTCTGCAAACCATATTAGAGAAGCAAACCGCCACGGCAGGCAATCATCTCTCTAAGTTCGAAAGCAGACACCGCTCTGTGGGTGGCAATGCCATTCGGGCGGCAGTGTTGGGCGGCAACGATGGGTTGGTGTCCAATTTCAGTTTGGTGATGGGCATAGCAGGCGCCACAGCAGGGCAGGAGGGAGTGCTATTGGCTGGCCTCGCAGGGCTTTTGGCAGGTGCCCTAAGCATGGCATTGGGCGAATGGATTTCGGTGACCAGTTCGAAAGAGCTGTATGAAAACCAAATGCAGATAGAGATGGATGAGTTGGAAACCAACCCAGAAGGCGAAATGCGCGAAATGGCTCTTATCTATATGGCCAAGGGCATTGATGAAGCCCAAGCCAAGGTGATGGCAGCAGACATGATTTCGGACAAAGCCCGCGCCCACGAGTTTTTGGTGAAAGAAGAATTGGGTATCAACCCCGAAGAAATGGAAGGGTCGGCCAACGAGGCTGCCATTTATTCGTTCGTGATGTTTGCCATTGGCGCCTCCATTCCGGTGCTTCCATTTGTGTTTACAAGTGGTATACAGGCCATCATCATAAGTGTGTCGGTTAGCGCCATTGGGTTGTTTCTCATTGGGGCGGCCATCACCTTGTTTACAGGCAAAAACGTTTGGTATTCGGGCTTTCGCCAGGTGTTGTTTGGCCTCATAGCTGCCGCCATCACCTTTGGCATTGGCAGTGCCATTGGGGTTTCACTGGGGTAGATAAAAAGGCAACTTGTTCGGTCAATTACTCCGAATCACTTAATATGGGATTAACATTGGAGGGTATCGACCATCCTACCTTCGCGCAAATTTCATCGCATGGATATCTCTACTGGTCTGCTCGTTTTGTTGGTGGTGTGCGTGTTTTGCGCCTGTGCTTTCGAGTTTATCAACGGCTTTCATGATACGGCCAATGCGGTGGCTACCGTTATTTATACCCATGCCCTAAAACCAACTCAGGCCGTGGTTTGGAGCGGGTTGTGGAACGCGATAGGCGTATTTGCAGGGGGTATTTCGGTGGCCATGGGCATTATTCATCTGCTGCCCGTTGAGGTACTTATCGACCAAAATGTGGCGCATAGCATCAGCATCGTTTTTGCCATGCTTTTCACGGCCATTATGTGGAATTTGGGCACGTGGTATTTTGGTATTCCTGCCAGTAGTTCGCACACGCTTATTGGGTCCATATTGGGCGTTGGGCTGGGATTTGCATTCTATACAGGCGGAGAAACATCCTCTATAAACTGGAGCAAAGCAAGCGATATAGGGCTTTCGCTGCTCATTTCGCCCTTGTTTGGCTTTATCCTCACTATGTTTCTTATGTTCTTAATGAAGAGCTTCATTACGGATAAAAGCATTTTTAAGGAGCCCGACAAAACCAAAGCACCGCCTATTTGGATTCGTGGCTTGCTTATTTTGACGTGCACAGGCGTAAGTTTTGCGCATGGTTCCAACGATGGGCAGAAAGGAGTGGGGTTAATTATGGTTATCTTGATAGCCATTGCTCCAGCCTATTTTGCCTTGGATATGAGCCAAGACCACCGTTTGATGCGGACAGGAACGGAGCAATTGTCTGAAATGGTTTGCGAAATGGAAGCCACCAAACTGACCGCTACCGATAGCATTAATGTGGCCATTATTCACCAAGAACTGGATCAGATTTCAGCCTCACTGGCCACAATTGGCAACGAATCGAAGTTTACACAAAACGATCGGTTTCGTGCCAGGAAAAACATTCTCTTGATAGATAAAGCTTCCAAGGCATTGCTAAAAAGTAAGGATTTAACCATCAGCGACTATCAGCGCACCGCTATTAAAAGGGCAAATACCGACTTAATATCCTTTACTGACTACGCACCTTATTGGGTTATTTTCATTATTTCCCTTTCCCTTGGGTTGGGCACCATGATAGGTTGGAAACGCATTGTGAAAACCATTGGTGAGCGCATTGGGAAAACCCACCTTACCTACGCCCAAGGTGCTAGTGCCGAATTGGTAGCGGCCAGCACTATTGGCATAAGCACTGCACTTGGATTGCCTGTAAGCACTACTCAAGTGTTAGCATCTGGCATAGCAGGGAGCATGGTGGCACACAATGGTATCAAAAACCTGCAACGCAAAATGGTAACCAACATTGTAATGGCATGGGTGCTCACCTTTCCGGTTTGCGTCACTTTATCTGCTGCGCTATTCTACTTGTTTAGAACACTGGCAGAGTAGGGCGGATTTGAGGGGTTTATTTCCTCAAGGCCTCATCCACTAATAGTTCGAAAAAAGCTTTAAGGCTAATGCCCGCATGGCGCACCTGCTGTGGCAATATGCTGGCTTCCGATAGCCCCGGAATGGTATTCACCTCAATGAGGTAGGGCTTGCCGTCTTTCACAATAAAGTCAATGCGCGACATGCCTTTCAAACCCAAGCGGTCGAACACCTTGACCGTAGTTTCCCGAATGCTTCGTGCTTCATCATCTGACACACGTGGTGGGGTAATTTCAGAACTTGCACCTTCATATTTGGCCTGATAATCGAAAAACTCGTTGGCGGTAACAATCTCTGTCCCAGCCAAAGCTATGGTAGTACCATTGGAACGATACACGCCACAACTTACCTCAGTTCCTTGTATGTATTGTTCAATGACTACTTCGTTATCATGCTCAAATGCTTTGGCAATGGCAGTAGCAAACTCACTTTCCAATTTCACTTTGCTAATGCCAAAACTCGAACCCGCACTGCTGGGTTTTACAAAACATGGCAATCCAATACGCGTTAAAATAGCTTTTGGGTCATACGGAAGATGCGCATGTATGACTTCTGAAGCGGCAATGTTCACATCAGCAAACTGGCGCAGAAAGCCATTGCACACGCTTTTATTAAAGGTTACGGCCGATGCCAAAACTCCAGGCGAAGTGTAGGGAATGCCAAGCATATCCCAATAGCCTTGCAATCGTCCATCTTCGCCTGGTGTGCCATGTATGGCGTTAAACACCACGTCAAATTTCACTTTAACCCCATTGAAAATGAAACTAAAATCATTCTTATCCAAAGCGATATGCTCGCCATTTTCTGGGCAAGCAAACCAACCGTTTTGCTCAATATGCACCAATGTACACGAGTAGATTGCACTATTCAAATGCGCAAAAACAACCTTAGCGCTTTTCTCCGAAATCACCCATTCGGGGCTGTAGCCCCCAAAAACTATTGCTACGTTCATTTTGCGTTTACTTTCGATGCGCAGCGAATGTAGCAGATATTCCCAACGCAGATGGGGTGTGCCGTCCAGATACCATCAACATATAGGTGTGCATTATTCCTATCTTTGACCGCTATTCCAACCACCCGACACAAACCCTATTCATGAGCTTAAAAGCGTTTATTTTTAGTAAGCTGTTTATAAAGCAATTGGGCATTGCCGCTTCGGTTATGGTGGTTTCTTTGGTTGGATTGCACTTTTTGATGGGCTTTGCTACCGAGCATGGCACCGTGGTGGAAGTGCCGAGTTACTTGGGAGTACCCATGAAAAACTTGGAGGAATTTTCTGATACCATTCCGCTCGAAATGGTAATTATCGATTCTATTTACAGCGATGAATTCCCGAAAGGAACTGTTGCAGATCAAGATCCTGCGCCAGGAACAAGTGCCAAAAGGGGGCGCAAAATTTACTTGACGGTAAATGCAATGATGCCGCAGCAAATCAAAATGCCCGATTTGCGCAATCTTAGCCTTCGTCAGGCCAAAGCCATTCTCGAAACTGTAGGACTGAAATTAGGTGGCACTTCGTTCCGCCCCGACATTGCAAAAAATGCAGTGTTGGATCAAGTGGTGCGTGGCAGGTCTATGAAACCAGGTCAGCTGCTTTTCAAAGGAGCTAAAGTGGATTTGGTGCTTGGAGATGGATTGAGTGGTGCCGAAATAGCGATGCCCTATCTTATCTATCAGCGCCTCGATTCTGCTGTGGCATTGCTTCGGTCACTTTCTCTCAATGTTGGAGCTGTTGTGGTTGAAGGAACTGTGACGGATTCTACCAAGTTGAGAGTGTTTCGGCAAATTCCAGCATTTAGTCCTGATATGACCATAAGTGGAGGAAATAGTGTGGACTTGTTCCTCACGCAAGATTCAACAAGCATAACGTATGACCGCTTCCGTTTTGAAAGTGTTTGGCGTGTTGATACCGTTTCGGTGAGCACCGAACCGATGGAGGATTTTGAAGAATTTGAGGAGGAAGAATGAGTATATCGAAACGAAGTGCGGGGGCAATTGCTTCCTTTCTATTGGCCTGTGTAAGTAGTATTTATGCGCAAGAGCAATTGGTGCCATTGGGTGGCAATCCAATGATTTATGAAGCGGCCAAGCAACTCAATCATCGACCAACATTCAACGGTTCGAGGGCCAACGATACCCTTAGTCTGCCGTTTTTTGACGATTTTTCTGAACCATTTTCACGCAATAATCGCCCAGCCGATTTATTTCCTGATTCCCTAAAATGGATTGGCCGAAGTGTGTACATCAACGACCACATGGCCATAAATCCCATTTCGATTGGAGTGGCCACTTTCGATGGTCTGGACGAAAACGGTTTGGCCTATGGATTTGGAATCTCCATTCCTTCGTTATCCGATTCACTCACTTCCAAACCCATCAATTTAGCTGGGACAGAGGGAGTTTATCTAAGTTTTCATTACCAAGCCCAAGGCAATGGATTGGCTCCAGACTTAGCAGATGTGCTTTTGTTGGAGTTTAAGGACACGGCAAATACGTGGGAAGAAGTGTGGTTTGCCTCAGGCTACGCTTTGACCGATAGCGTTTTTAAGCGTGCTATGTTGCCCATTATTGATGCCGCCTTTTTACATAGCGGCTTTCAATTCCGATTTATAAACTATGCTGCTCAGGCAGGTTCTGTTGATCATTGGCATTTAGATTATGTGCTTTTGGATGAGGGAAGAACAGAGAATGACACAATATACAAAGACGTCACTTTTCTCTATCGTACAACAAGCCTACTGAAAACATATCAGAGCATGCCTTGGAAGCATTTTAAGTTCAATCCTGAGTTGATGATGGGCGACACCAATTATTTCATGATGAGAAATAATCAAGACACAGCTCAATCCGTAAATTATCAATTCAAAATACTGGATGTAAATGGCAATGAGTTGTTTGTGAATGATGAATCTTCTCCTGTTGTTGATCCAAGCGTTGTGTGTGGTAACCGATTAAATGATTGTAATAACAATTCTTTAGATGGTTTTTTATTCAGTCTTAACACTAATGTGGAACCTACGTACTACATTTTTGATACTATATCACAGTTGTCTAGCGACTCTTCTTACTTTACGGTAAAGAATATTTTTCGAGCCACGGCAGATGATGTTTTAAGTAATGATACGGTTGTTTATCAGCAGAAATTCTACAATTACT
The DNA here is from genome assembly GCA_945903645.1 of Chryseobacterium gleum. GTDB lineage: Bacteria > Bacteroidota > Bacteroidia > UBA10329 > UBA10329 > UBA10329. Next base: position 62,212 of record CAMDOM010000004.1, on the reverse strand, counting down.
ACGCCTATGACGATGGTACTGCCGAAGTGGCGTATGGATTGGGAAATCTTCAGTTTCCCGGGCAAGTAGCTATTAAATATGATGTGGTGAAACGAGATACACTGCGAGCCATTCAGTATTATCTCAATCCAGTGGCCGAAGATTTATCTAACGACCCCATTCGTTTCTTGGTGTGGTCTGGAACAGATATACCAGAGCAACTTATTTATATCTCTGATGAAGTATATATGTCCTACAGCACTGGGATGAACTACATGAATCATTTCTTCTTGGACCAACCTATTGATATTGAAGGAACCGTTTTTATTGGTTGGCAGCAGCAACCAGTGTCAGGACAAAAATTCTCCATTGGGTTCGACCGCAGCTTTGATGCTTCAGAAAACCTGTTCTATTCCATAGGTTTCTCACCCTGGGCGCAATCGTCCGTACCAGGTTCGGTAATGTTTCGTCCTGTGTTTGGTGCTCCGTACGTTTGGACCATTGGAGTTAATGAAAACTATCCATCTTCGAAGCTTACGGCCTATCCCAATCCAAGTTCAGGAATAATATTCCTTTCCGAGTCGCGAGTGGAGCAATTTGCTTCGGCCTCAATCACATTGTATGATGTAACGGGGCGTGCTGTGCTTGTTCAAAATGGATATACCAATGGTATAGATGCCAGCGCTGTTGGAAATGGTCTATATATATTAGAAGTGATTGATGCCGCAGGACAACGCTTCACCCAACGCATTATTATTCAATCCTAATGGAGGAAAAACTCCATGATGAAGCGCTCGAAATAGAAGACGAGAACCAGGAACTCTACGAACATTTTTCGTGGAAAGTAGATCCAGGGCAAGAGATGCTTCGGATTGATAAGTTCCTATTTGACCGAATGCGCAATTCCTCGCGCAATCGCATACAAGTAGCTGCTAAGGCGGGCTGTGTGTTGGTGAATGGCACTGCTGTGAAAAGTAGCTATCGCGTGAAGCCACTGGATTTAATTTCTGTGGTGATGGCACATCCGCCACGCGACACCACTATCATTCCCGAAAATATCCCATTGGATATTGTGTTTGAAGACGAGGATTTGATGGTGATAAACAAACCTGCTGGCTTGGTAGTGCATCCTGGACATGGAAACTATAGCGGCACGTTGGTTAATGCATTGATGTTCCATCTCAAAAACTTGCCCGATATGGGCAGTACTGAAGAGCCACGCCCAGGATTGGTACATCGCTTAGACAAGAATACTTCGGGCATTATGGTAGTTGCTAAAAGCGAATTGGCTATGGCTGGGTTGGCGAAACAATTCTTTGATCGCAGCACGGATAGACTTTATGTTGCCATCGTTTGGGGCGATTTCGATAAAGATGAAGGCACCATTACTGGGCACGTTGGTCGTTCATTAAAAAATCGATTGCAAATGGATGTGTTTCCTGATGGTGATTTTGGGAAACATGCCGTAACCCACTATAAAGTATTAGAGCGTTTTGGATATGTAACCCTCGTGCAATGCAAGCTCGAAACGGGTCGTACGCATCAAATACGTGCCCATATGCGTTACATAGGCCATCCGTTGTTCAATGACGAACGCTATGGTGGCGACCAAATTCTAAAAGGAACTACCTACACCAAATACAAGCAGTTTATTCAAAACTGCTTTGAGATTATGCCACGACATGGCCTCCATGCCAAATCATTGGCGTTCACACAGCCCAGCAGTGGCAAACGCCTAATCTTCGATTCTGAAATTGCATCTGACATGCAAGCCTTAATTCAAAAATGGCGGGCCTATGTTGCTACTCGTGGTGGGGCAGGGGAGGAGTAGAAGCTACCCCAATAAGCAATGCACGGGGTTGTCTCATAAGTCGTGTCGCGTCATTGCGAGGGAAGAATGACCGAAGCAATCTCGTTGTGAGCCAATGTCATACTTGCTTGAGATGGCTTTACTTCGTTCGCAATGGCGACTTATGAGACAACCCCCAAGTTTGCTTTTCTGGACTAAATTTATCTATTCCCGCAGTGCGATGTCTTATCAAATGTGATGTGAAAAATCGAAATAGTGTCACTAACCTGAGTTCGGGATAATCCATAAAATCATGCTTTAGTTTGTCTCTGAAAAACAAATAACCTGAGTTCGGGATAAGCTATGAAATCATGTTTGAGTTTCCATTTAAAAAACAAACAGTTACATACCAGTTGGATGTTGTTTCTTTATGAAAAACATCTGATTGCCACAGAACCGACCAACGGGAGCTCATTGCGGAACGCAGTAAATTCTGTGTTTTTTTCAGTGAAGTTCTGTGTGTCTGTGGCTATCACCATGTTTTTCAATAGGATAGTTCAATCTTGGCCTTTCGCTTATCCCGAACTCAGGTTACTGAGTAGGGATTGTCGTGTTCGCTTAACCCGAACTCAGGTCAATAAGTAACCTAACGTTCACATGCAATAATGACATCCGTGATTCACGCAGTGGCGGTCTAGGCAGTATTGTGAAATTTTTTGGACAAATTGGAAAATATTTTTACGAAAACTCAACTTTTTGAAAGGTTTTGTTGTCTTCGAATAGTTTTTAATTCTATGTTTGGAAATTAAATTAACGTTACTAAAATTGGTTCCTATTTCCAAAAACCGTTTTTCATCTACGCATACATCAATTCATCTCTCCTGAAATGAAGAATTTTCTACTAGTTTCACGTAGTGCCCTGCTCACTGTTCTTGTTCTGATCACCGTGGCCCTTCAGGGGGTGATGGGGCAGGTGGCTAGCTACACATTTGCAAACAGTTCAGGCACCTACACCGCCCTTTCTGGAGGGACCACTTGGCAATCTGGCGTAACTGTAAGTACAAATTTGATTTCTGGTGATATTCCGATTGGGTTCACCTTCCGGTACAACAATAAGAACTATACGAACATCCGTATTTCGAACAATGGATTTATCGTTTTTGGCGATCAGTCACCTGCCATAGCCAACTATACTCCAATTTCTCAAACTTCTAACAGTGGAACGGCAACTAATGGATACGATGGGGCAATCTCTGGTTTTGGATGTAATCTTTTGGCATCAGTTGGAGCGCCAACAATTATATATGGAGCTTCTGGAAGCGATTTTGTTGTTCAATTTACGCAAATGGCTCGTTCTGGAGTTACCACAGATAGAATAACCTTTCAGATTCGCCTTACTCAAACAACCAATGTAGTTAGCATAGTGTATGGTGCTTGCACTGGTTCTGCCGGCACTACAATACAACCACAGGTTGGTTTAAGAGGAGCTAGCTATTTCGATTGGAAAAACGTGACTTTAGCGGCCACTACTGTAAGTAACTGGTCTTCTGTCACATCTCAGGGCACCTTAGGTACTGCGGTTTCTGCCTCTACGGTTCGCTTCACCACCACCACAGCAACTGTTGTTCCAAACAGTGGCAGAACCTTTACTTGGACACCACCAGCCGCATTATCTGCACCAACTTACGTAACCCTGCCGGCTACCGCAAATTTTGACGCCACTACTTGGGCAAATGGAAATAGTGTTCAAGATTTGCCAAATACTTCTAATTGGAGAACGTGGCCATCGTTTGGCGATCGTTCATGGAGAAGACAAAATGTGACCGCAGGAGCCAATAGTGGATGGGCAACTGTTTCGGGGGTCATTACCATTGCGGCACCTGCATCTGATGGAGCTGCTACATTCAATAACTACGATGCTTGTCAAACGCGCACTGGGTATATGGATTACCATGTGAATTTTAGTCCAGCAGGCACGAAAGCCTTAACCTTTGACTTTCGTAATCCAGGCACGGCATCTCTTCGTATTTACCTTTCTACAGATGGTGGGGCAACGTTTGGAGCCGCGGTTGCAACTTACACAGCCACTGTAGCAAGCTGGACATCTCAAACTGCTGTGGTTCTTGGGGCTTCCACTTCTTCAACAGTGGTTGTTAGGTTTGAGGCTACCAGTGCCTATAACGATGTCAACACAAACCTTGGTATTGACAACGTAAGTATCACTAATGCAAGTTGTGGGCAGCCGAGCACCTTGTCATCCTCCAGTTTAAACTACACTACTGCCACAATCAACTGGGTAGCACCATCAGGTTCGCCTTCTGGCTATGAATATGAAGTGCGCACAAGCGGTGCGGCCGGTAGCGGTGCTACAGGCCTTGCGGCCAGCGGCACAACCACAAGTGCTGTTACGGCTAACATTACAGGTTTAGCAAGTGCAACAGCCTACACCTATTATGTGCGCACGAATTGTGGCGGTACTTATAGCAGTTGGTCAAGCAGCACTTTCACCACGCTATCATGCAATGTGCCTACCGGAGTAGGTTCGTCTGCTGTAGCAGCCACCACTGCCACTATATCTTGGACAGCCCCAGCAGTGGGCAGCCCAACAGGCTACCAATGGGAAGTGCGCAGCAGCAATGCGGCAGGAAGCGGTGCTACGGGCCTTGCGGCTAGCGGTTCTACCACTAGCCCAACGGTTACGGCCAACGTTACAGGTCTAACAGCTTCCACCGCCTACAGCATCTATGTGCGCACGAACTGCGCGGTTGGGCTTAACAGTGGTTGGACAACAGCGGCCACCTTCACTACGGCCTGTGCTTCAATTAGTGCCTATCCTTTCACAGAGACGTTCGAGGCTGCGAGCAGTTCACGCAGCTGTTGGCAGGTAAATGGGTATGTAACAGGTACTTCCAACTGGACCTACGCAACAGGTGCTGGTGCAGGAATAATCACTACCGCTCAGGGAGGCACTGTTAATGCACGATTCGTTTCTGTTGTGGGAGTGAACAGTCCGATTACAAAACTCATATCCCCAATTTTTAACCTGACTTCATTGACCAATCCGCGAGTTAGGTTCTGGTATGGGCAAGAGTTTTGGAGCCCCGATCAGAATACTACACGTGTCTATTATCGTATAAGTCCGACTGACTCATGGGTTGAGATAGCAAACTACACAGGTAATGTTTCCACTTGGACGGAAGTTATTTTGGCGCTACCTAATCCTTCAGCGACCTATCAGATTGCATTTGAGGGTAGGAATAACGAGGGCAGGGCCAATGTAATTGATAATGTTGTCGTGGAGGCAAGCCCATCTTGTATTGCTCCCACCGCCTTGGTATCTTCCAACATAGCAGCCACATCTGCTACTATTTCTTGGACAGCGGCCAGCCCCGCGCCTGGCAGTGGCTATCACTATTATGTAAGCACGAGCGCCACTGCGCCCACCGCAGGCACCACGCCTACAGGTACTACTGCGGCTGGTGTCGTTACAGCCAACCTCACGGGCCTCACTGCCAGCACCCAATACTACTACTGGGTGCGCAGCAATTGCAATGGTGTTGATTTCTCCACATGGGCGGGCAGCAGCACGTTCTATACGGGCTACTGCTTGGTTTCCTCAACAAGCACATTGACCCGCATCACCAATTTCTCTACTACGTTAGGCATTACCAATATCTCCAATCTGTCCAGCGGGCAATCAGCAGGGGGTTATGGCAATTTCACAGGGCTCTCTGCAAGTCAGGTACCTTCAAGCACAGTGAACTTCACCCTGACCCACAATGAGACCTTTAACGGGGCAGGTGTTAGTGTTTGGATAAACTGGAATAATGATTTGGATTTCAATGACGCCAATGAGCAGATTGCGGTCACCGCTGGCTGGAACTATAGCCCATTTACAGGGACCATAACCGTTCCTGCTGGCACAGTGCCCGGCAATTATAGGATGCGCATCCGAGTAGACTTCGATAATTTAGCTGTTGCTTCCTGCGGTAACATCGCCACGGGCGAGGCGGAGGATTACACATTTAGTGTTGTCGCTCCTCCAACTTGCCTCGCCCCCACTGCTCTAACACTGGGTGCCGTTACCGCTACCACTGCCACCATATCTTGGACAGCGGCCAGCCCTGCTCCCGGCAGTGGCTATCACTATTATGTAAGCACCAGTGCAACTGCGCCTACGGCTGGAACTACGCCCACAGGCACTACTGCCGCAGGGGTTGTTACCGCCAACCTCACAGGCCTCACCGCCAACACCACCTACTATTACTGGGTTCGCAGCAATTGCGATGGTGTTGATTTCTCCACATGGGCGGGCAGCAGCACGTTCTATACGGGCTACTGCTTGGTTTCCATAACCAACAGTGATTTCACAGGGATAACCAATGTGACATTCAACACCATCAACAACACCTCCGTTGGTGATCCTGCTGTCACCGATTTCACAGCAGTGTCCACTACCGTGGCCCAAGGCTCAGCCTACACCCTGTCTACGCGCGTCAACACCGATGGCAACTGGACCGTGAATTCAAAAGCTTGGATTGACTGGAACCAGAACACTGTGTTTGATGTGCCCTCGGAGGAATATAACCTTGGTAGTGCGACTAATACGGCAAACGGGATTACGAGTCTTACGCCAAGTGTAACTGTGCCCGTTGGTGCACTGGTAGGCACCACCTACATGCGCGTTGGTGCTGTAGAAGAATCGAATCCCGCACCAACCGCCTGTGGCGATCCATTGCTTTATGGCGAATATGAGATGTATACCATAGTGGTGATAGCAGGAACTAACTGTTCAGGTGCACCATCTGCTGGAACAGCACCCGCTGCTACCAATGTGTGCAGCGGAGGTACAACTACTCTTACTGTTACTGGCGCTACAACTGGGTCGGGTATTTCTTATCAATGGGAAGAGTGGAATGGAAGTGCTTGGGTGAGTGCCGTGGGTGGAAGTGGTGCTACAACGACATCCTACACAACGCCTGCGCTTACAGCTGGCAAGCAGTACCGTTTCACGGTGCTGTGCACACCATCCTCTCAAAGCGCCTCTACCACAGGAATCAACATCACCGTGGGCACACCTGCCAACGATGCCTGTGCCACAGCTCAAGCTATCACCGTTGGTGCTGCAGCTATTACAGGTAGCGTGGCTTGTGCTGCAGCTGGTAGTGGAGGTTGCGGTGGCTCAACTTCAGACTATGATGTATGGTATTCTTTCACGGTTGGTAGTACTGCAGATTATAAAATTAATCTATTGCCTAGTGCAAATTTTGATGGCTTGTTTCAATTGTATAACGGTTGCGGAGGATCTTTGGTAAGTTCCACGAGCAGCTCCTTTGGGGGTACAACTTCCTGTATTGATGGGTTCATTGAAGGTTATTTGGAATTCGCAACCTACAGTCTAACCCCAGGAACATATTTCGTGCGCGTTTACGACTACAACGGTAGTGGAACTGCTTATCCAGCTACCTCTACATTCACATTGGAAGTGGAAATTCCTGTGAGTGCTTGTGATGCTCCAACAAATATCGCGTCATGTGGCACCAATATCAATACCGTGATTGCTTCAGGAGCTGGAGATTGGTCAGGGTATTATGATTGCACTACATTATTTTATGATTTACTAGGAAAAGAATCAGTATTCACCTATACGCCTACGGTTACAAGTTCGGCCTATACCCTTACCGTAAATTCTCTTTCCCCAAGTGGAACTGGAAATTATATTAACTTCTTGTACAAAGCAAGTACATGCAGTGCTGTAGGTGTATGGAATTGTATTGATGAAGGGAATGGAACGGGAACAACTCTTCCATTCTCTATGACAGCTGGAGTTACCTACTATTTCCTTCTAAAACCTGAATTAACTACTGGATATACCATCAATTGGAGAATAGATTGCCCTCCGGCCCCTCCCGTGAACGATGCCTGCGCCAATGCCACGCCTTTGCCTTGCGGTACCACCAGTTTGGCTGGAACTACAGTTGCCAGTGTTGCCGAGACAGTAAGTATAGGTTGCACCATGAGCCAAATAGGGGTATGGTACTCTTTTGTGGGCAACGGATTCTCGACCACATTGTCTAGCACCGCTACTTTCGATCATGAAATGGGTATAGCCAGTGGTTCATGCGGTGCATTAACCAATATAGCATGTAGAGATGCAGTTTTCGGATCTTTTGCTGAGACCCATACCTTTACCACCGCAGTGGGCGTAACCTATTATGTCTATATTGCCCACAGAGGAGCTGCAAATACTTCAACAGGAACGTTCACTATCTCGCGAACCTGCACTGTGAATGAATGGACAGGCAATGCGTTGAATACAGATTGGGCCACCAACGGGAACTGGAGCACGGGCACAGCCCCAACATCAAGCGGAACAGCTTACATACCAACATCGCCCGCAGGAGCGAATTTCCCTACGATTGACGAGGCTGCCCAGATTGCTACGTTGACATTGGCAACAGGTGCCACATTGAATATCCAGTCGGGCAATTCAATGACAGTGACAGGTGTGCTGACCAATAGCGGAACAATCAGTGTTGCCAATGGAGGAAGTCTGGTGCAGGGTACTGGAAGCACTTTGGCAGGTGCGGGTAGCTATAATGTTACTCGAAATGGAAGCTCTGTCTATGATTATTGGAGTTCACCTACTGCCAATGTCAGCTCAGGATTTCTTGGAGGAACTGTGTATCAATATAACCCAGCATCTGGTACATCCGACCCATCAGATGATGAGTTTGATCCAGGTTGGGTAGGTGCTGGAGGTTCTATGGTTGCTGCTAAAGGTTACGCAGCTTATGGAGCAGGAACAAAAACTTTTACTGGAACGGTAAACAATGGTGATATTGGGATTGCAGTTACTTCTAATGCTTCGCCAAACGTTTCTTATAATCTTATAGGAAACCCCTATCCAAGTGGAGTTAATGTAAGCACATTCCTTTCCACCAACAGTGCATTGCTTGCAGTTGGAGCAGTGTATCTGTGGGATAACCCAGGAACAACTACATACGTAACGGGTGATTACGCTGTGCGTAACGCACTGAGCGGAACAGCTGGTGGAGGAGGCAATGCGCCAACTGGAGTATTAGGCACTGCTCAAGGCTTTAAGGTGAATGTGAACGGAAACGGCACTATTCAATTTACCAATGCAATGCGAACGGCTTCAAACACCACAAACATTTTTCGTCAGTCAGAAACACAACTATTGTGGTTGAATGCGATTAGTTCAGATAATCGATTCAATCAGACGTTAGTAGGGTTTACTGAGGATGGTACAGATGGTAATGATTGGGCCTATGATGCACCAAAGCTTAACGCGCTAGGAGAACTTAGTTTGTACAGCTATATAGATGGAGAACCGCTTGCCATTCAGGGATATGGTCCATTTGAACAAGGACGCATTGTGCCACTGGGCCTTAACTCCGATTACCAAACAGTTGTGACTATATCTTTGGATAGCACTGAAAACATGGATGTGGAGGACATTATACTGGAAGATAGATACTATGGTCTATTCCATGATTTGCGTGTGTCTTCCTATGTATTCCAATCTTCACCAATGCTGTATAGCGATAGATTCTTCCTTCACTTCGCACCGCAAATGGTAACGGGGGTTTCTTCCAACACTATTGCACCAGAAATGCAAGCCTACATAGCAAACGATATGTTGAATTTGCGCAGTAATAGCAGAATTACTGGAACTTTACAAATGTTCGATATGTCGGGTAAGATGGTATTGCAATCGAGTAACGTCATCTTAGGAACGGAGCTTCTTAAAGTTGATGTGTCGCATTTGGCTAAGGGAGTTTACTCGGTAAGAATTCAAGATTCCAAGAAGGCGTATGTACAAAAGGTTATAAAGTAAAACTTTAGAAGAGATGCGAATTATAAAAATAGGTCTATCCGTAGTTGTGTTATTCACCTTTATCTGCGTAGAGTTGCAGGCTCAGGGGCCTGCACCACCTCCAGCGCAGAATGAAGTGCCGCTAGATGGATTCTCGCTGATACTTATTGCCGCTGGGGTAGGTTATGGTGCGAATAGGTTTAGGGAAAAGCGAAAAAGTATTTAACCACTATATTATCCACATTTGAAGGGTCGATTCATTTATTGAGTCGACCTTTCTTATGTATACCTTGGCCGATTATGGGGCGAATACTTGTGATAATTACGGTCATAATCAATTTAGTAACCTACGCTTGCGCTCAAAATTTCCGAAACCTTCAATGGCTCGAAGGTACTTGGGAGCAACGAAATGACGCTTTTGTGACCACCGAATCTTGGACATTTGCCAATGGTTCGTTAATGGGAAGTTCCGAAACTAAATCGGGCGACAAAGTTGTTTTTACGGAAGTATTGCGTATTCACGATACGCTAAATACAACTTTGTATGAAGCGCGATTGCCTACCAAAATTGGTGTTTTTCAATTGGATTCTATTGGAAATAACTATGTCAGTTTTACCGATTCGAGCAATGATTTCCCGAGTAAGCTATCCTACATTCGAAAAGAAGATACTTTGCGAGTAATTTTGGAAGGAACAATCCAAGGTAATTTCATGGAAGAAATCTTGAATTTTGTCTCCCACAAAAAGTAAAACTGGAACAATTGTTGAATAGCTCAATTCTATTAAAACTATAGTTATGAAATACGCAGTTCTTTTTACCCTAAGTACGTTGGCTATTACATCTTGTTCTACTAGTCGAATTTTTCTCACGGTAGACACCAAACAGCAAATTGAAAAAGCCAAGATTGCCCTCAATCAAGTGCAATTTTTTAATTCAGAAGAAATAGTACTGATTCGTCAGTTATCTAAAGAAGATATTGGAGTAGATAAAGGCCGAATTAAAATTGAGAATGGCAAACAGATTGAGGAGGTTATAATCCCAGCTTTTACTCCTGGAGTATGCGAGTTGAATGATGAGAAAACGTTTAAGATAAGTTTCGAAACAGGCGATGGTAAACAAATTGCATTTGTGGTGGAACGAAAAAACGATGTTGTCGATAAATCAAGCGGATTCAAAATTGGTGCTAATGAATGGGTAACCACACAGCGCGGAAACAAAGTGGGTAAATTGGACTACGATGGCAAGGTTTACACATTGGTGCGCGGATTGGACAGCAGATTAATGATTGAAAAGTCAATGTTAAATAACGTAGACCGAGATACACGGGTGGCCAAAGGCCGCAAACTTTAATAGAAACAATAACTTACAGCAGTCACATTGGAATTACTAATGACCAAAGTATGCATGACCAAAGATCTTGGTGTGCACGGTAATCTTTTTGGGGGATTCATGTTGTCTTGGATGGATGAAGCAGCGGTGGCTATGGCCAACCGCATTTGCAAAACGCCTAATATGGTGACCAGAAAGATGACCGAGATTCTGTTCGAAAAACCAGTGAAGGTGGGTTATATAATCAATATTTATGGTGAAGCTATTTCTATGGGAACCACTTCCATAGCCTTGAGCATGCAGGCCAGACGATACAATGTTTATACCGAAGAAGAGGTAGTGGTTTGCTCAACTCAAATAGTATTTGTTCGCATCGATGAGGATGGAAATAAAATTCCGATTGCTGGGGAGGTGAGAAGACGATTTCAAGAAGGAAAACCTAGCTCTGACAATTGAGTTAATGATTGCGTTTCATGCAATTTGATGTGCCTAGTATTCCTTTCTCTTCGAGAAATTCGCGTTAACATTTATTGACATTTCTAGGGAGCAACTTCAATGCCTATGAGCGTTTCATGTGGATATAAATGCACTTTGTCCCTAGATTCGAATTACTAATTTCGCACTTGCTTAGCGTAAACAAAATCCACAAATGAGAAGAATAATTAGTTCCCTAATGATGGTGCTGTTGGTCCAAACTGCTTTTGCACAAAAGGCAACGGTTAAACCAGGCTATCAGCTCGATTTTAAGGTTGATGGTTGTCAACAAGGCAAGGTGATTTTAGCCTATTATTATGGCAATAAGCAGTACATTAAAGATTCAACCCGCGTTGATGTGTCAGGTAAATTCCTGTTTAAAGGAGTTGCTTCACTCGAACAAGGCATTTACATAGTAGTGATGCCGCCAGACAATAAATACTTCGAAGTGGTAATTGACGACCAGCAGCATTTTAAAATGGAAACCGAATTCAACAATCCTATTGCTGGAATGAAGGTTACCGGCAGTAATGAGAACAAAGAATTCTACGAATACCTGAAATATATTGGTGATAAGAAAACTGTAACAAAACCGTGGACTGATGCCATCCAAGAGTTGCAAAAATCCGACAGCGTTGGATATACAGAAACTGCGGAATTCAAAGTTTTAAAGGAAAAGCTTGGTGCTGTTGATGCCGATGTTAAAGAATATAAACTGAGTTTTATGACGAAGTTTCCCAATGCCTTCATGACTAAGGTGTTCTACGCCTCTAAAGATGTGGAAATACCCGATGCGCCACTGCTAGAAAATGGCAAAGTGGATAGCACGTTTCAATACCGTTATTTCAAACAACACTATTGGGACAACATCGATTTTTCGGATGGAAGGTTGATTCGCACTCCTGTGTTTCACGGGAAGCTGGAGCAATTTATGACCAAAACTATTTATCAAATTCCTGACAGCATTAACAAGGAAGCGGATATCCTTATTGAAAAAGCGCGGGCAAACAACGATTTGTTTAAATATGTAGTGTATTGGGTAACTCAACATTTCGAAACATCAAAACAGATGGGAATGGACGCGGTGTTTGTTCACATGGCCAAAACCTATTACATGACTGGCCAAGCCTATTGGGCAGATTCCACCACTGTAGCAAAGATAAGTGAGCGTGCTCAAAAGCTCGATTGGTCGCTTATGGGAAAAGTGGCTCCTAACCTGCGCATGCAAGACCCCGATGGAATGTGGCACGAATTACACAAGGTAAAAGCCGATTTTACAATCGCCTATTTCTGGGATCCTGAGTGTGGACATTGCAAAAAGGTAACGCCTGTAGTAAAAGAGTTCTACGACAAATTCAAAGATGAATTGGGTATTGGAATTTTTGCGGTGAGCACACACGTAGCCGATAAAAAACAGGAATGGATTGATTTTATTAAAGAGAAAAACTTGAATTGGCTAAACCTTAGCGATCCAGAGCAAAAAACAGCCTACAAATACTTGTATGACATTTACAGCACACCTGTAATTTATCTCCTAGATAAGAACAAGAAGATTATTGCAAAACGTTTAGGTGCCGAAGATTTGGAAAGCTTTATTCGCAGGTATAAAAAGATGTTCCCATAAGGCTGTGGTTGTATATTTGCCAGCATTAAACATTAAAGTAATAAGGAAGCATAGCATGAACTCGAAGAACATATTCATTCTGACCATTATTCTCATTGCAGCTGGTTTGCGTGTTTCAGGAATCCTGCCTTTTAACTTTTCTCCCGTGGCCGCCATTGCGTTGTTTGCAGGTGCTATGTTTTCCAATAGATTGATGGCCTTTGCTGCACCATTGGCTATAATGTTGCTTTCCGATTTAATTCTCGGCTTTCACGATACTATGTGGGCAGTATATCTAAGCCTAGTTCTGGTAGTTGGAATTGGTCAGTTCGTTCGCCAACGATTTAGTTTCGTTAATGGACTTGTTGGAGCTTTGATTGGTTCCGTTGTGTTTTTCTTGATTACCAATGCTGCGGTTTGGATGTCGGGTGGTTTTTATGCTCCTGGCTTAGGCGGATTATTGGATAGCTACACTGCTGGTTTGCCGTTTTACCGCAACTCATTGATGGGTGATTTATTTTTTACCACCGCTTTCTTTGGTGTTTATGCCTTGGCGACAAGCCGATTTCCTAAATTGGCGAATGCCTAATACCAGCGAGTGAAACCCATTTACGCGGTATTGAGCGCTATTGCATTGGCAGTAGCAGTTAACGTTTACATTTTTGCCACGCGTGTTGAGCTAGCTGCTGTGGCTAGCCAAACCATATTTGCCAACACTATCACCGTACTTTCGTTGGTGCCCATTTATCTTATTCTGCTATTCAAGCAGAAGCAATTGCCCATAGATATGCCCTCGCGGGTAAAAGTGTCGCTTAAGGCAGTAGCCATTTTCGTATTATGTATGGCTATAACCACAGCTATTCTCTTCAACACATCGGGTGAGTACCTTATACACGACCGCCTTGTGGTGATACAGCAGCTTTTAAAGGATTCCGGATTAACAGCAGAGGAGCAAGCCAGTAGACTACTTTCTGCCCAACGCATATATTCGCCAGCTACACAAGTGCTCATTGGCACCATCGCTACCTTGTTCACAGGATTTATTAGTGCGATAGTTGCATCTGTAGCGGTGCGGCCTAAGTAAGGCTTGGGTTTAATCAGTAGTAGTCTGGTTCATTGCCAGGCTTCCATTTGATGTTGCAGCCAATGCTGGGTGTCTGTATCTCGGGTGTAGCTGTTTTGTTTAGCATGCAATTTAACACAAGCCGAACATCCTCTCCGTTTATGGGTATGGTGTTTCCCGGTCGCGATGCATCTAATTGCCCACGATAAACGCACCGCATCTGGGCATCAAACACACTTATATCCGGAGTGCAAGCGGCATAATATGCTTTTGCAACCTCCTGCGTTTCGTCATATAAATATGGGAAAGGGTAGTGATGGAGCAGGGCATGTGCCGCCATTTCGTGTGGGCCATCTTGCGGATAATGTTCTGCATCGTTGCTCGATATGGCTATAAATCCAACGCCAAGCGGCATAAAATCGTGAGCCATACGCACAAGCTCATCTTGCATATGAACTACAAATGGGCAATGGTTGCAAATGAATAGCAGCACTGTGGCGTTATCGCCTTTCAACGCACCAAGGTTGCGGAGTTTGCCAGAGGCGGGTTCAAACAATTCAAAATTGGGAGCAGTAAAACCGAGTGGAATAGGGTAGGTGGGGGTACGTGCCATGTGCAATTACTATGTTTCGGTACGAAGATAGGAGATACGGCTGTTGGACTTCAGGGCATAAAAAAGGCGGAGCTAGTGGTGCTCCGCCTTTTTAAATTCGAATTGGTTAAACCCTATTGCATTACAAGTTTACGGGTAATAGTTGCATCCTGTGTACTAAACTTAACGAAGTAAACTCCTGCAGCCAACGTTTCCAAATTGATGGTTTTACGCACACTGGATTCTACAGATCCGATGCCTTGAGTAAGCAACAGTTTTCCACTTACATCTAGCACTTGCACCGTCAATGCATTCGTTTCTCCTTGCACATCTACGGTGAGCAAACCATTAGAAGGGTTAGGATACATATCAATGCTCAAGTTGCCCAATTCTGCAATGCCAGCGCATGCATCAACTGTTACCGTAAACGAATTACTGCTCGCAGAACATCCTTGGTAATCTACCGTAACAGAAACCTCATGGTCACCCAACCCAAGAACATTACCAAACAGAGTGGCTGTTTGTGTGTTTTGACCAGTGCTCCATAAATACGAATCGTAGGTGCCAGGAACAGTTAGGTCAAGCTCGTGTGTTAGGCAGATTACAGTATCTGCGTAAGGCAATTGAACCACTGGGCTGTTGTCTTCAAACTCTAACGACCAATTGTCAAGCGTGCCATCGTCACCAAAAAACACATCTTGAATCCAAAGCGTCCAACCTCCATTAGGGTCTTGTCCATCATAGAAATCATTAAAACCATTTCCGCCTTGTGGCGCGTAGTTTCCTGGTGCAATACCCGCAGTTTGCAGGGTAATGTCGTTGGTGGAATTACCATCAAATGAAATATTAGCAATGTTTTGGCCAGTTCCACCATTGTTGGCACTCAACAGTACCGTGTCGCCAGCAGGTGAGATAAGCGCAAGTGTCAAATCGCTCACATAGCTATGCGTAATAGAGCCAATGGTCACACTTTTAATGCCGAAGCATCCTCCATTCAATCCCGCAGGCAAACCACAAAAGAAAATGGTAGAGGAAGTGCCCTCTACTAAATTGGCCGATATGGGCTCAGTCACATCAACGCCTTGTGCAAGTGGTGTGCTGCTGCCATAGTTGAATACTACACTGCCAAGCAAAGAATCGTTTGCAGGAAATTCGTCTGTAGCCAAGAGTGTAAACACATCAATTGTGTTTGCTCCGGTTGTGCTTAGGTCGGCATATTCCACATTGAAGGTATACGTAAGCGAATCGCCTTGAGCAAGAGAAACAGAAACAGTTTCGGTTTGTACCGTACCACCATTAACCGAGAAACCAACAGGAAAATTGCTTAGTGCAGCCAGCCCTTTGTTCCAGAATGTGAAGGTCACTTGTTGCGTGCCTAATGAACAGCCATCTGTAGGTCCTTGAAGCGAAACGGTAGCAAGGTCAAATTGGGGCTGTGGGTAAATGTTGATGTCGTCTATGGCAAATCCTTCGTAGAAACTTCCAGAAAAATCGGTAGTGAAAGTGTAACGTACCCGCACACTAGCTTCGCCAGCCACGCCTTCTAGAATATGCTCGGCAACTGCCCAAGTAGCATCACCATTAGAATTGCCTGCCCACCAGTTGTCAAACTCGTCATTGTACCAGTTAATGCCTTCGCCAGCATTGCCAAGCACATCCCAAGTGGTTCCACCATCGGTAGATACTTCGAGCACGGTGCCATCCCAACCCAATTCGCTATTGTATTGAATAGCAAAGGAGATGATTGGGTCGTCAGTTAAGGAAGAGAAATCCAAACAAGGAGATGTTAAGTAAGACACTTGCTGGTCTACATAGTTCGGGGTAGTCAAGTTGGTACACCATGCGTTTTCACCACTAAATGCAGTATTGATTAGCACGTTTTGGGGCTGTCCCAATTCCCAAACACCATTAACGCCAGAGCTCGACCAACCGCCAGTTCCGTTTTCAAAATCTTGTGCGTAAGGAATAGCAGTTATGGTAGGAACAGATTGTACCAAAAGAGTGATGGTGTCGTTGGTGGTATTGCCATCGCCAGCCACGTTAAACCAAACCGATAGCGTATAATCTCCCGCAACAGAAAGGTCGAGTAAATCATCAAACGCCACATCAATAGTGTCGAATGCGTTGAGCGTTAATGCAAACGATTGCGTAAACACTTCGCCTCCGTTCACTTGGTAGCTTACCGAAACAGGGTCGATAATGTCAGAACCTACGTTGGCAACTTTTACGGACACCATTTCCGAATCGGAAAGACCGCAACCCGATATAGGGCTATTTACTGCTACAGTTGCTCCATTGATAGCGGCTTGTTCCGTAATGCTGATGTCATCAACGCCAAAGCCTTCATACACTACAGAACCATCGGAACTAAAGAAGAAACGAATGCGAACCGAGGACTCGCCTGCAGCACCATCTAAAAGATGGGTGGCATTAATCCATTGGCCAGCAACACCAGAATTACCATTCCACCAGTTGTTGAATTCATCCACATACCAGTTTTCGCCCTCAGCAAAAGCACCAACTTTTTCCCATGTCAATCCACCGTCCAGCGATAGGTCTACCCAACCTTCATCGCAACATTCTTCGGTGTTGTATATATGAGCAAAGCTGAGAATTGGGTCCAAAACCAAAGAGCTAAAATCGAAGCAAGGAGAAACAATATAATTATCCTCATTGTCGGTATACGTTCCGCTAAGGTTAGTAACCCAAGCATTGATGCCGGAATTTGCAGCATCTATAAATGTGCCTGTTGGCTCACCAAATTGCCAGGAGTTTACATCACTTATTGTTTCGCCATACCAACCCCCTTGACCTGCTTCAAAGTCTTCGAAATAAGGCAAACCTGCCACAACAGGGCTATTCGTAATGGATACTTCAAGGCTATCATTCAATAAATCACCATCGTTGGTCACATCTGTGTAGGCCAAAACGCTGTAGGTACTTGGTACGGTTAGGTCTACAGGCACAGTAAACGTAAATTCGGCAGTTTGGCCACCTCCAATAGTGCCAGTAAACTGCTCTACTACAACGCCAGCGCCAGCATCATACGATACATCGAAACCTGTGATGTCCTCAGAACCAAAGTTCTCGATGGTTACTACTACGTTTGTAACGCCCAATCCGCAACCTGTTACGGGGCTTATGATGGCAACAACACCAGCGTTCACTGCTGGTTGTTCAAATATCTCTATATCGTCAAGGCCAAAACCTTCAAACACCGCAGACCCATCGGAACTAAAGAAAAATCTAATCTTTACAGATGATTCACCAGCTGCACCATCTAACAAATGGGTGGCGGTGCGCCATACTCTTGGGTCGCCAGAGTCGCCATTCCAGTAATTATCAAATTCGTAGTTGTACCAGTTATCGGGTTCACCAGATAGACCAAGACGTGTCCAAGTAGTTCCGCCATCATAAGAAATGTCCACCCAACCTTCATCGCAGCATTCTTCGGTATTGAATATCTGCTTAAACCGCAACAAAGGGTCCACAACCAGTGAGGAGAAATCCATGCAAGGCGATTCTACATAAGAGTTCTCTAAGTCGTTGTAAGTGCCAGCTAGGTTTGTAACCCAAGCATTCGTTCCGGAAAATGCAGCATCGATAAATGTTCCAACTGGAGCACCCAATGTCCAAGTGCTTAGTGTTCCACCAGCTATCCAGCCGCCATCGCCACTTTCAAAGTCTTGAAAATAGGGCAACGTGGCTCCAAGCAAAGGAATATTAGTAACGGAGCTATTGGTCTCATCGTTTATCGGGTCGAGGTCTCCCGCCATAGTAATTGAGCCATCAAGGGTAAAAGTGCCAAGCGCACTTGCATCCAATTGGGTTGTGAAAGTGATAAGTCCAGTGTCGCCTGGCATAATAGAAGTAACGAAAGCTTCCGTTACTGGCGTTCCGCCATCAAAAATATAGTTAGCGTCAAGAGTAGTAATCTCATTTTGCCCGTTATTGTAAATGTAAAATGATACGTTTTCCGAAGCGCCTAGTCCGCATCCTGTAACAGGCGAAGCAATGCCTACAAGTTCGGCATCATCAGAAGGAGGTAAATAAATAGAGAAATTGTCTATAGCTGCCCACCAAGCCCAGGCATCATTGTCGTTGTAGGTAATCTTGGCTTGAAAGTCAGCGGTTAAATATCCCGCAATTGGAATTACTGCTTGGCGGGAATTGCAATCTGGATAAAAACCAAGGCATCCTGGGTCGGATGTTTCTGTCCAAACAACATCCCAACTTGAACCATTCCACAATGAAACACTAAGCGATGAGCCTCCAAGGTCTTCAAATATGTAGTCGAAATGCAGTTCAGCATTGTTGTACACAGATAAGTCCATAACTGGAGTTATCAAATCTGCAATAAGTGCAGCTGCACCACTTCCCAAAGCATCATCATCTAAGTAGGCATAGCAGCTGCCATCTACACTGCCTCCATCGTAGTTAGAGGCTGCACCAAATTGCCAAGTGTTGGTTCCAGTAACTGCATTTGCAGCCCAGTTGGCAGGTAATGAGCAACCATCAAAATTTTGAACATTGATGTTTTGTCCTTGAGCAAATAATGTGCTGATGCCAAGAATGGATATAAATACTATTTTCTTCATGAGCTAAGAATAAAATGAAATGGGCATCAAAAATAACCTATAAGAAGCGAAAACTTTAAAAAAAATGCAATAAGATGCTAACCTTGAGTTAACAATGTAGAGTAATTACTCATCGCTTTCGGCATCATTTAGACGATCCTTGCGTGATTTACGTTTCTTGCCATCCTTGCGCTCCAAAGGCATAGAGTGGAAGAAATAACGAATATCGAAGGTCATGTAGCTGCCGTTAAGCCAAATGGGCATGGCTTCGCTAGGCTCGTTATTGCTGATGTATTGAAACTTGCTGCGATAGATGTCGCCAAAGGGTACATGGTAGGTGGCGCCTAAATAGAAAAAACCAATTTTTTTGGTGCGATACTCACAGCCCAAGTTCGTAATAGCACCTCCATGCAAAAAATTGCCCAAGCCCAGGCGCAGACCTGAATGCTTGAAGTAGGTGTCGGAAGTAAATATGTCGGATGGAAAAAAAGTGAGCTGAAAACCACCAGCAGCGTTCATGAAAAAGCGTTCGCTTAGCTGCACAAACACCAGGAGTTTTATAGGATGCTCGTAGCCTACAATGCTAAAGTCGCTCTTACCCGAAAAGGTATCTGTTGCCATTGTGAGGTCGTAGTTGCGCTGCACGTAGCTCAAGCCTGTTTCTAAGGATAACCGTTTGTGAAATCCCCAACGAACCACCATGCCAGCAGAATAGCTAAAGGTGGGAGACACAAGAGCCGACACGGTTTGTTGGCTATTGGTAACGGTTTGGTCGGCAGTATTGAGAAACGCTACTGGAAAAATGGGCTGAAACTGTATGCCAGCAGTAAGCACATTTTTTTGAGCTATACCATGCCCCGCAAGAAGCACAAATAGAAGGCAAGATAGCACAGCACGCATGCGAGTAAAGGTAGGGTTTCATTTTAGTTAGACTCTAACGCTAATTCGTTAGAATCACCTAATACATTCCGGAAATGCGTGGCATATTTGCAGCATGATTGCTAATATCTGGTTTTACTTTGCTTTAATTGTCTTAGTGTTGGCCTATCTCTCTGCTGCATATCATCGCCAACAAGGCTATCCGTTTTGGCGCACGTTCCTATTGGCTGTAATGGGGTTTGCAGGGCTGGGGTTGTTGATTGTCAAGATGATTGTTTCAAGTTGAGGTTTTTGCCAGTGTTACTTTTAAATCGTAGTATCCTAGGAGCGTTGAAAATCCTCTAAATCGGTTGAGAAAAAGAGCGCTGTCGCCCACATGGAAGCTACAATTTCGGCACTGTAATTGGTTTTTCCTTTTTGCATTTGCGATTAATCCTCAGTGAAAGCTAAGGCTTTGGCATCGTCAAACTCTCCTTCCCAACGGGAGATAACGCAACTTGCCAAGCAGTTTCCAATCACGTTTACGGAAGTGCGCGCCATGTCCATTAGTTCGTCAATACCGTAAATGGCCATAATGGGCCACAAAGGGAGGTTAAAGGTTTCGGCAGTGGCAATAAGAATAACCAATGATGCGCGGGGCACAGCAGCAACGCCTTTGCTGGTAAGCATTAGGGTAAGTCCCATAATGAGTTGTTGCCCAATGCTAAGGTCGTAGCCAGCGGCTTGCGCTACAAACACCGATGCTAGTGATAAATATAGTGTTGTGCCATCCAAATTGAAGGTGTATCCCGTGGGTATTACGAACGAAACAATCTTTCTTGGCACCCCAAATTTCTCCATGTTTTCGAGCGCAATGGGCAATGCGCTATCCGAACTGGTGGTGGCAAAAGCAATGGAAACGGGCTCGCGAATGGCTTGAATGAATTTCTTGATGGGCAAGCGAATGGCCAACGCTACAGGCAGCAACACCAGCAGGATAAATGCCCCCAAAGCCAAATACAAGGTTATGAGCAAAAGGAAGAGGTTTTTAAGCACATCAATGCCCAAATGCCCTACCGTTACTGCAATGGCACCACCTACTCCAAATGGTGCGAAATACATAATGAGGTTGGTAAACTTGAACATGGTTTCCGATAGGCTCTCCGCAAAGTCGAGCATGGGCTTGCGTTTCTTTTCGCTCAGCATAGCGAGTGCAATGCCAAAGAGCACGCTAAACACTACAATGGGTAGCACATTTCCTTCATATACCGACTTGATAATGTTCTCCGGAAAGATGTCGATAATGTGCTGCTGCCATGTTTTTGGTGTGGTGCTGGGCAGTTCTACCAAAAGAGATTCAGGCACTTCGATACCCACTCCAGCTTGGGTTAAATTGATGAATGCTAAACCAATAACCAAAGCCAAGGTAGTGACTACTTCAAAGTAAAGTAGCGATTTCCAGCCCATTCGACCTAGCTGTTTCAAGTTGCTGTGGCCTGCAATACCTACCACAAGCGTGGCAAAAAGCAAGGGAGCCACAATGGTTTTAACCATCCTTAAGAATATCTTACTGAGCACTTGGAGATTTTGCGAAAACTCAGGAAAGTCGTGGCCTATTTCAACACCAATGGCCATTGAAACCAAAATCCACGTAGTGAGCGAACGTTTTAGAACGGCAAATACCACCAATGAAGCCACAAAAGCCCAACGCATGGAGAAAAGCAGGCTAGGAGCGAAGGTAATCCATTGCTTCACATGCATTAAATGCAACAGCGCCACTGCTGTAAATAGGGCAAGTGCTACGAAAACCGAAGTTTTTTTGGTCATTGCTTTGGGTGTATATCCATCAGCGAACATAAGCTATAAATGGCAGAAGTAGAGAAAGAAGAAAAGTAGTAGGAATACTTTCTGAGTATCACCTACTGGTCGCGAAGTACTTTGGGCAATCGCTTTAGCAGACAATAAACCCAACCAATCATGCCCACGTGGAGCACATCATTTTCGGTGAACCAAATGCCGTGGTTCCACAAGGTTTGTTTAAGTCCAAGGGCCAACCAAGTTCCATAAGCACCGCCAACCAAAAGGAAAACTAGCCATGCGTTGCTTAGGTTTCGGTTTATAGCATCATGCGAAATGCGAAATGCGTTGGTGTGCAAGCCAAGCACAAACGCCAAAGTAGGTGCGGATGAAAGCATTAAAAACTCAAACGATACCAAGAACTGAACAGGAACAAAGGCTCCGTACATCAAAAGCACGCTGTAGAAGATGGAATGAATTACAGCTTAAACCACTATGGATTTTTGAAAAATTCCTTTGGTAGAGGAATAGGCGCTGGCTATTAGAAAAGCATTCATTCCTAATGCAGACAAAAGCATATAATGTACTTCCCACCAACTGGTGTAGGCGCAAAATTCTCTGCCACGGCATTTGATTTCGTACCCAAATGCATGATAACTAATGCCTGCTAAGAGCGCTCCAAAACCTATTAGGAATAGACCAATAGCCCACCACAATTTCGATTGTTGGTTATCGCTCTGCTGGTAGAATTTGAAGCCTACAAGGATGGTGAAAAACCCTACGAAATAGACGATAATGGAAGAAGTGGGCTGAGAAATAACAATTTCTGCTTCACCTAATTGGATAACTATCCAATGTTGCGCAGCCAAAAAAGTCTCTGGAGTTGTCTTTGGTTCTTAGAGGATGGTGGAAAGATTGCCACAACCAGTGAGAACAAGTAGTACAGCCAGAAATCCTGCAGACTTTAGCATCATACCGTAGGATTTGCCAAACCAAATCGCCTAACTAAATCAAGCATTTCGTTTTGAACGTGTGCGTTGGTGGCTACAATTGTTTTACCAAAAATGGAAGTATTTCCCCCGTTAAAATCAGATACACTGCCTCCGGCTTCTGTTACCAAAAGAACTCCTGCTGCCACGTCCCAAGGACTAAGGCTGTACTCATAGAAGGCATCAAATCGTCCGCAAGCCACATAGGCTAGGTCTGTAGCGGCAGAGCCCGGTCTGCGCAATCCGTGAGAAAATTGCATCAAATGCTTGAACAGGGCGAGGTATTCATCCAGCAGGTGATAATCGTAGTATGGAAAACCCGTGCCCACAAGCGAAGACGCTACATTGGCGGTATCGGAAACATGAATGGTCGCACCGTTTAACTGGGCACCACCACCTTTGAACGCGGCAAACATCTCATCGCGATTGATTTCGTACACCACGCCAATAATGGGTTCGTCTTGGTGCAATAGAGCAATGCTCACCGCAAAAAATGGCATGCCATGAATGAAGTTTGTAGTGCCATCAAGTGGGTCTATCACCCAGCGATGGGCAGTATCTGACGCCACTTCGGTGCCTTCTTCTGCAATAAAACCAGCCTCGGGTAGCAGAGATTTTAGGGCATTGACAATGATGCGTTCGGAACCTTTGTCCACGTATGATACAAAATCGTTGCGACCTTTCACTTCCACTTCGCCCGAACTGAAATGCTGCCGTTCTTCCAAAATGAAGGCTGCAGCCTTGCGGGCTATGGCGGCAACTTCTTGGGTAAGCAGTTCAAGGTTCATCTTGGAAGAATTAGGTTCTAGGTATTAGGCATTAGATATTTGGGAAAAGGGTGTAACCAGCTTTGTCTTTTAATTCCACATAGCGAGAAAAGAAAACTAACGCCTAGCACCCAATAGCTACAAACTCAAAGTTACCATTTCGCCCACTTGTTACCCACTTTTGGCATGAGGAAAATACCCGTTATGCCAATGATGATAAGCACCGTAGAAATGATTTCTGCTTGGGTGATGCCCGCGCCAAACAACTCATTGTTGATGCGTACTTTTTCGATGGCGAAGCGTTCTAAGCCATTAAAAATGAGGTAGACACTAAAGAGCAATCCAGGGTATTTGAGTTTTTTACGAATGCTCCAAAGTATTCCAAAAATGATGAACGCCATGGTTGTTTCATAGATTGGAGTGGGCCAAGCTTTGCCCGTCACACTTACCAAACCCATATCGGCAAAATCTTGCTTTAGGTCGATGCCCAACACATTATTGGGATAGTCGTAGGCCCAAACCCACTCGGGCATAAAGGAAAGCCATGCGGGCATTGGCGTATCGTTAGGCAAACCCCAGTCGCCATCTCCAGCTATTTGGCAGCCCATGCGGCCTATTCCATAGGCCAGAATTAGCCCGGGTGCGGTACTGTCCATGAGGTGCAATACTTGGATATTTTTCTTTTTGGCATACCACATGATGGTGGCTGCTGCGCAAATCAGTCCACCATAGAACGACAATCCACTAAAGGAAACAATGGAGCCTACAGGGTCGGCAATGAGGTCGTCAATGTTTTCGAGATTGTGGAATAGCTTGGCACCAGAAATGCCCATAATGGCAGCAATGATGGTGATGTTGCCCACTTGCTCGTAGGGATGCGTGGTTTGGTCTACCAGTTTGGGTTCGGCTAGGCCTTCTTTGCGGTCTTCGTAGATGCGGCCAGCCACAGATAAAGCCGCTCCGATAAACCCACCTAAAATGCTGCCCTGCGCACTAAGAATGAACTTTTGCGGATTGGCAGTAGCCACATCAAAATCGAGCATCAAGCCAATGACTTTGTAGCCAATTAGGAAGCCCACAACTCCCGAAATAATCTTGTCCAATAAAGAGCTGGTTTTGCCAATCCACACTTTTTCGGTGAAGGGAATGAGCAGACCATCGCGCTCTTTTCGCTTCAATTCTAAACCAAGGGTGAAGCTGGCTCCCACAAAGGCCAACGCCACCATAAACCCAAAGCTTTGCACCAGTTTTAGAACGGGAATGGATAGTCCGAAGAGGTCGAGAACGAGGTCGTAAATAGTGGGATACATGGGCTGGTTGGTTTATTAGGCGTGGAGTGGCTGACTTGCCTTGGCTTCGAAAACACCTTCGGCATTCAGGTTTTCTAAAAGGACAGGAACTAGGGTATTGGTTAAATCGGGGTTGAAGGGCGCACTAACGCGCAGGTAATTGGCGGTGAAACCAAACATGCGCCCGTCTTTCTCTTCGTGTTCGAACAACACGTGTTGCTCGGTATGGGCAAACTGCTCGTAAAAAGCACGCTTCTTTTTCTCGCTCAATATGGTGAGCATTTTATTTCTGCGTTTGCGTTCGGCCATGGGTACCACATCTTCGGTAATGCGCAAAGCGGTGGTGTTGGGGCGTTCGCTGTAGGTGAACACGTGGAGGTAGGAAATGGGCAATTCGTTGAGGAAACGGTAGGTTTCCTGAAAGTCTTCGTCTGTTTCTCCCGGAAAACCAACAATAACATCCACGCCAATGCAACAGGTGGGCATCACTGCTTTTATGTAGGCAATACGGCTGGCGTACAGCTGCGCATCATAGCGCCTGCGCATGGCTTTTAGAATACGATTGCTACCACTTTGCAATGGAATATGGAAGTGGGGCACAAACAGATTGGAACTCGCACAGAAATCGATAACCGCATCGCTAAGCAAATTGGGCTCTATGGACGAGATGCGAAACCGCTGCAAATCACCGTCTATGGTATCCAATTGCTGAATTAACTGGAGGAATGTTTCGTCTGTACCTGCGCCAAAATCGCCAAGGTTTACGCCTGTGAGTACAATTTCTTTTACTCCTGTCGCCACAGCTTCGCGCGCTGCTACTAGAGTTTTGGCAATGGATTCGCTGCGGCTGCGCCCACGGGCCAATGGAATGGTGCAAAAGGCGCAATGGTAGTCGCAGCCATCTTGCACTTTTAGGAAGGTGCGGGTGCGATCGCCAGCAGAGTAGGACGATACGAATTCGCGCACCTGCATCACTTCGCAGCTATGCACCCCGGCTTCGGGGCGCTTGGCGAGGTCGTGGAGGTAAGCGGGAAGGTTGAACTTTTCGTTGGCACCTAGTACAATATCTACCCCTGGAATTTGTGCGATTTCATCTGGTTTTAGCTGGGCGTAGCATCCAATTACTGCCACAAAACCATCGGGATTGCTGCGCAATGCTTGGCGCACTATGTTGCGGCAAGTGGCATCGGCTTGGTCGGTAACAGAGCAGGTGTTGATGACATAGACATCTGCGGGGTCCTTAAAATCTACTTTTTGGAAGCCTGCATCGAGCAATTGGCGGCCAATGGTGCTGCTTTCGGCAAAATTTAGCTTGCAGCCAAGCGTATGGAAAGCAACCGTTTTGGGCATTTGGCGCAAAGATAAGATGGATAGACCATAGTCGATAAACCACAGTCGATAGTCAGGGTTAACGCATCAAAATTTCATTAGTGTTCTAAGGTATGCGTGATTCCAACCAGCGTTGAGTCTTTTGCTTTTGATTCCGAGTTTGATGGATTGTTCTTGTTTGAGTGCTGTAAGGGCCATTCTATTGATGATTGAGAAGTTTTGGGCAGCATTTCCAGCACGTTTTCGGGGTCATCCTCATGAAAAGACACGTCCAACGCCCAGTGTAATCCGTTTTCTATAGACCAATGATGACGTATGGCTCTGATGAAGGTGCTCGCCTCTGCCTTTAGGCTCGATATGTAGAACCTTGTGGATGTCTGTACTTCTCCGGTTGACTTAATGCATCGTTCGCTGTCTACTCTCACCAAAGTATTGAGCGATTTCCAACTTTGGGCATGCTCCATCAGTCCAAGTTCGGTGATAATGGAACATCGTCTGGTTTCTATCCTGCCATGGCCGAGGTCTAGGGTCTCAACCTTTTCTAAAGGCGGCATCATTCGAAAAGAGGCTTGGATGTCATCAAAAAGAGTTTCGTGATTGCCCTTTACCGCCAGAATGTAATTTTCTCTACCTTCCACTATGCTTTGGGCTATATCCTTCTGGCAGCCCATGGCATCAATGGTTATCATCGTACCTGTTATCATCAGGGCATCAAGCAGTCGAGGAATGGTAGTAATTTCATTGGATTTGTCGTCCACCTTGAGCTGACCGAGCAACGTGCTATTCTCTCCCACCCAAGTACTTATCATGTGAACGTAAGACCTGCTCACTGCTTGCTTGGCGCCCCTAATAGTTTTGCCATCAATATTGATAATCGAACCCTCCGACAACTGAGCAAATGAACTAGTCCATTCTCTAAAGCAGCTTTCAAAGGAGTCTGGCTCTAAAAAAGCGAAAAACCTATTGAATGTGTCATGCGAGGGTGTACCCCCTGGCAGTTCCAAAAACGTGCTAAACCATCCCTTTTTTGCCTCACCGAACATTTCAATTTCGTTCCAACTCTCCGCACCGCATAGCACTGCGGCTAGGGTAATACCAATAATATCGGTCATTTTGTATTCTGTTTACCCTCCACACGAGGGTCTTCCATCCTTGAAAAAATGCCTGAAATTGATGTAGCTTTCATATTTATCTAATTGATTGTCACATAAATATACAAATTTCCAATCAAAAATAACCTCTATATTATTTACAATCAATACATTATAGCAACATTGAAACCGTATTGTTTTGAGTTTGATGCGTTGACCCTGATAGATTATTTCAAACGCTTTGTGGATAACATTTTTTTTTACATTTGCGCTCCCAATTGAGGTACCATAGCTCAGTTGGTAGAGCAATGGACTGAAAATCCATGTGTCGCTGGTTCGAATCCAGCTGGTACCACATTTATAGATAAGAAACCCTTGATAAACCCTTGTTTATCATGGGTTTTTGCTTTTATGGCCTTTATGTTGTCTCACATCTGTCTCACAATAGTTTTGGGTTATCTCAACTTTACTCAACTTTACGAAAACATCCAAAAGTGAAACAGGAGAAATTATTTGACGCGGAAGAATTCTATTCACAACCAAACTTTCCAATATCAAATCGAATGCAGGGCATAGACCCAAGGTTAGATGGCCAAACCATGGAAGCTTTGGCTCCCTATCTAAGAGAGTCCTTAGGGTCTCTTTAATGAAATAGTACACGGAAGGTTTTCTGCCAAAGGCATACAGATCGCTGCGATAATCCCAATCCCGAGGCTTCGGGACGGGAGCAACCATACACATCTTTGCCCGCATTCCTTCACTCAGCCGGGCGGGGATTATACGCTTTAATTCAAATGGCCAGCTTGAACCACTTATCCTATATTTGCTTGAAAATAAATTGGAAGTTCTGAAAAAAGTGGTTTTATTTTTGATTTCTACCTGTCTCATTTCGGGGCTACATGCGCAATCCTATTTAGTTACAGATTATGGAGCATTAGGTGACGGTATCACGTTAAATACCATCGCAATACAAGCAGCTATTGACGATTGTAGTGCAAATGGTGGAGGAGATGTAGTGTTTGACTCGGGAAACTTTGTGACCGGAACCATTGTTCTCAAAAACAACGTTTCGTTGGTTATTCAAGCAGATGTTGAGTTGCGTGGAAGTACTTCTATTGATGATTATCCTGACATTACTCCGCAAATTCCAACCTGTATAAACTCATACACCAAGAAGACGTTAATTTATGCTGAAGGCCAGCACCATATAGGTATTCGCGGTGGAGGAACTATCAATGGTCAGGGAGCGTCTTTTTTGGGTGCTGATACCCGACCTTTTGGTTTGAGATTAGTATCATGCCAAAATGTTGTTTTAGAAAACTTGTCTATGCGAAACTCAGGGTTTTGGATGATGAATAATTTGGATGTGGATACCATGGTCATACGAAATGTAGACATAATAAATCTCACCAATGGCAACAATGACGGACTAAGTCTGGATGGATGTCGCAATGTGCTTATCGAAAATTGCACGGTAGACAGCAATGATGATCCTTTGGTAATTAAAACCACTAGCCCTGCGTTGAGCGAGAACATAGAAATACGCAACTGCACTGTGGCCACGTGGTCGCGTGCCATTAAAATTGGAACAGAAACACTCTCAGGAGTTCGCAATGTTCATATCCATGATATCAATGTGGTTTGGAGTTCACTTGCCTTTCCTCCATTTATTGGCGTGGCTACGTGCGGTATCAATCTGGCTATAATGGATGGCGGATTTATGGAAAACGTGGTGGTGGAAGACATTACCATTGAAAGTGTGGAAACAGCGCTTGTGATTAGATTGGGCAATGGTGGCCGTGTTTGGGAGGAAGGTCTGCCCCTTCCAGCTGTGGGATATCTGAAAGATGTGATTGTAAGAAATGTCACGGTAACGCAGGAAAGTAACACCACTTCATCCATCACGGGTATTCCCGGTTTCTATGCAAGAAATCTTCAATTGGAAAATATTGTAATCAATTTTCCAGGAGGTCAAGAAAACTTATGGTCGGGCTTTGTTGTGCCAGAAAACGAAACCGAGCGCCCAGAGAACACCATTTTTGGAGATGTGTTGCCAGCCTATGGGCTTTACATACGCCATGTAGACAGTTTGCAGTTGAATAATGTTTGCTTCAATTGGCAAGATGCTGATGGCAGACCGGGTATCATTATGGAAGATGTGACCAATAGTCCTAACTATACAGTGGTTCCAAATGCCATGGGAGGCTGCGCTGGGCTAGCGTCTAGCATTAATGAGAGTAAGGACCTCGAAGTTTTTTGGATTGACATAGACGGCAAACTACATGCTCCTTTGGCTCAGGCATTTGGGGCATCGGTCAGCGTATATAATGCCCTCGGTCAGTTAGTGTGGCCAACCGTTAAAGTAGCTGCGATGCATGACCTTTCTGAGCTTCGCGCAGGGTCATATATTGCGGTACTTCAAACGGATAAATCGCACCAAACCTTGCGGTTTGTGCGCTAAAGAAGAATGCTTTCCCCAGTTGGGCTAAGTGTTCTTAAACTCGTTGTACCGCCCAAAGGGAGCTCATTGCAGTATGCAATAACTGTCCATAACTACCCACGCAGGTGGGGTAGTAAAGGAGAAAAGCCAATAAAATAGTGCGATGAAGCGCGTCTAGTGGTATCACTGGAAAATACCTGTGATAGCAATAATAGTTGTTTCGTTGTAGGGCTCCGGATTTGTTGATGCGGGATGCTGAACGGTCAAAAATAACGTTGAACCATCAGGCGTCATTGCAAGTCCTGTCTGTTCGCAACCTTCAGGGCCCACTGTAAGTCGTTTCACCTTTGTGGGGTCCGCCTTAGGGCCATCAATAGGAATAAGATACGTTTCCATGTAAATTTTTCCCTGCTTCCACGATTCAATCTTTTCATCCACAATCATCTTCACGCTGGCATCCTCACAAACAATCAGATAATCCTTACCAAATTGATGGATTGCAATCAACCCGTCAGGAGCAGTAAGATAGCCCCCATCGGGCAATTTTCCGCCTTCTAAGAATACATCCAACCGACCTGTTTCAGGTTCAAATACAAGAATTCTTCCAAATGGGTCATGTGTGGTGTTGTTTCCGTTGCTGATAGGCGCTTTTGTTAAATGCTGGGCCATTTTACCGCCCTTCGAAACAGCTTCGGAATAATCCACACTTCCGCCCGATTCACTTATGTAAATCTTCCCATTGATTTCATCAATCCATTCATGCGATGTAAATAACGTAGCTCCTTTGCGGATTGCAATGTCGCGGATATAAACTAACGAGTCCAAAGCCATTGGAAGTACCAACCATGACCCACGTTCCGCATCATCACTCTGACGGTAGGCAAACAACTGACCTTTTGAATAATCGCCAGCACTTTCGGCTTCGAACTTGAAGAAAACACCTGGCTGGGCATCATCCGTAAGAAAAACGGTACGATTGTCGGGCATGCAAAAGGCATCCTCGTGGGAGAAGCGCCCCATTCCAAGCACCTTTCGAAGCGGTTTTCGGGTCGACATATCCACTTCTACCATCCAGCCAAGG
Source organism: Chryseobacterium gleum (assembly GCA_945903645.1). Taxonomy (GTDB): domain Bacteria; phylum Bacteroidota; class Bacteroidia; order UBA10329; family UBA10329; genus UBA10329. The sequence goes on along the minus strand of CAMDOM010000004.1, from coordinate 31,324 downwards.
TTCTCATTGCGCTTTAAACCATTAATGTCGGCAGTATCGGCATAGTCAAATTTCTCATTATACAGTTCCATATTTGTGGCAGGTGGGTATTCCTCAGCGGTAAGAATAGTTCCGTTGGGAGTAACCGTTCCCCCACAGTTGTGCCAAGTGCCTCCTAAAGAGGAAAAATCGATGTTGTTTCCGTTTCCTACCCGCTTCCAGTTTCCGTTTTCGCGTTTCACTTCTATCCAAGACATCCCTCCTCCATTGCCCAAGGTAGGATCATCATTCCGCAATTCGTGGTTCATAAACAACAGACCATGTTCATTTGAACCTTCAATAGGCAAATAGCTTAGAAAATCAATCCCTCGTTTAGCAGGCAGCAATGCACCATTTGCGTAAATGGCACTATCATATGCACTTCTATACAGCACATCTACCACTGCCCCATTGGGTACAATAAGAGTCTTGGTATCGTAGTTATTGATAACGGAAGTGAATAACAATCCTTCATTTACAACATCATCAGCAGATGGACTTGGTTTTTCGGAGCACCCGAAAAACAGTAGTGCTGAGGCTAAAAATAGGGAAGTAGCTGTATTCATGGTATGCGTTATTTGAGTAAAACTGTAAAACGAAGGTTTGAGAATCAAAGGTAGGTCGTTGGTGGTTCCTTGCCCATTCCCAGGTTTTTTCTATTTGATTTTCTAGAGAAAATGCCACATATGCTTGTTTTTGATTCAGGTGCCAAAGTATTTGGCTAATAGACCACATCGATTTCCTACAAACCAATGCATGGTGGCCTTCACCTAACTACCGCACAACTTCAAATCTTTGGGTCGTCATTCCTTCCATGGTCCTTATACTGAGATAGTAAAGGCCATGGCACAGTTTGGAGGTGTTTACTGTTTGCTGGTTTCCGTTCAAAGATGTGCGCAACACCTCTTGTCCTGTAACGCTCACTACCGTTATTACACCTTCAGAATGATTGGCCTTGGAGGCAATGGTGATGCTGCTGGTGGAGGTGGGGTTGGGATAAAGGGAAAACTCAAGTTCAGATGGATGTTCTGCCACAGCGTTGGCATCGCAACCGTTGATTATCGCTACTTGCATGGTATCTTCCATCCAATATTCGGCACGTGGGTCGGTACCTTCAATCGAAAAGCACACATTATCGAATGTGATGTTGCGGGCATGGCGCACGTAAAATCCATGTGCAGGAAGAATCTCTCCCCACATGTCGTTTTCGGGGCGGTCGCCTTCCAGTTCAGGAACGGGCACCACATCAGGCGACCCACCACCCGGCACAGTAATTTGGATGTTCTGCAAAAGCACATTCTCCACATAATATCCGGGTATGGCGGTGATGGAGCACGGAATGGTAGAGGCTGATGTGCAAACCACATCGCGAATCACCACATTCCGAAGAAACTGAACTGGCGGGTCACTACCATTGTAACTATTGCCGCGGTTGTTGAGTCGGATAAAAATTGGTGTTTGATATTCAGCGTTGATGGTGATGCGTTCAAAAGAAATGGAATCGGCAGAACCTCCATCGGTAATCGCCAGATAGATGGCCGTCTGAGGAAGAACAAGTGGAGGCAGCGAGGACGGATTTACCGTTATGTCCTCGAAACGTATGTTGCGAAAGGCCCCGAGACTTTCGTTTCCAACCTTTACGGCCCGTTCAAACGTTGCCACGGTGCATCTTCGCACCAGCACGTCACTGGTTTCGTCCTCGCTATGCGACTTGATAACGATTGGGTCATCATTCGAATCTACATCGCAGTCCTCGATCAGCACATGTCGGCAAGCGTCAATGTTTATCCCATCATTGCTCCCAAAACCCTGATTGTAAATAGACACATCATGGATATGCACCGAATCGCAGCGCTGAATATGCACCATCCATTGCGGTGCGTTTTCCAAACGGATGCTGTCCAACATAACACCAACACATTTATGCATGCGAATCCCATGCGGGCGCGGCTTCACCTCCGAATTCAACAGAATGCTTAAATCCTGCCCGGAACATTTGATGGTTCCACCACCGGTGATGCGTATGTTGTGTGCCTCCTCAGCAAAGATTAGCGATTTGGTAGTGTAGGTGTCCGACCATGAGGGCTGGTTGAACGGCATTTCAGGATAGTTTCCAAGTCCGGTAATGGCTATAAGTACTCCCTCTATGCGCAGCGTTACTTCAGACTTGAGGACAAGCGTGTTGCTCTTGAAATCTCCAGCAGGTATCAGCACTTCGCCACCTCCGGCATTGAAACATGAATCAATCGCCTCCTGAATGGCGACCGTGTTCACCGTTGAACCATTACCCACCGCTCCGAAATCAATTACGTTCAGACTTACCTGCGCCTGACACTTCAGTGCCATACAGAACAGCAGCATTAAACCAACATTTCGGCCCAAACCAATAGTGAGCTTCCTTCTACCCTTAGTGCAACAGTTCATGCAGCGCATTTTTGACAAAGCTATGCGGGCAGCGTTAATCCCATGTAAAATTTAGACAACCTTTACTTGCCAAGAATTTGCCTATCATGAATTGAGGCCGCAAGGAAATTGAGGCAGGCAAGTGTTCGAAACCGACCGAACCGACCAACTGGAGCTCATTGCAGCGCGGCAATTTGAATACCGAGCTGCACCACCTATAAAATGGTCGGGGTCATGTTTTTGTGGAGTTCTATCAGTTTTACATTGGAGACTGATGCGCTCGTTCCCCTCTTTTAAAATGAGGTACCCGTAGTTCAGAAGCTTCGGAAGGGGGATTTTAAGAGGCTAGGTGGTCAGGGAATAAGGCGGTTAGGGAAACAGGGAAGCAGAATAGTACTGCAAACGAAGATCTGAAAGCATCTTTCTAATCGCGAGGATACGTTGCAAATCATTAAATGCTAGCAATAGGTTAATGTTCATTTAATGCTTACCTCATACTTTCGAAAACTGTAAAAACACTTCAATTGAAAACAAATCTTTTTCTCGTATTATTTTCCTTTGTATACACTGGCCTCTCTGCACAAATAGTGCTTCCTGATAATATGTATGCCGATTCAGCGCATGCTCCTTTTATGCATGGTGTAGCTTCGGGCGACCCACTTATCGATAAGGTAATCATTTGGACGCGCATAACGCCCGATAGCACTGAAAACAAGTTGGTAACGTGGGAAATAGCAACAGATTTAGCTTTTACGCAGTCGCTTCAATCTGGAACCATTACCACCGATTCAACCATAGACTGGACGGTAAAAATTGATGTTGCAAACCTTATGCACGGAACCACCTATTACTACCGTTTTAGCGATGAGCAAAGCAATTATTCGGTAATAGGAAGAACAAAAACCGCCCCTTCCGGAAACAGCAGCGAACTTAAGTTTGCCGTGGTTTCGTGCAGTAGTGCCTATTCGGGCTACTTCAATGCCTACAGACGCATAGGTGAGCGCGATGATGTTAATCTTGTTATTCATCTGGGTGATTATGTATACGATTTTGCCGATGCCAATGAGGAAGTTCGCATTCCCATTCCCTATCCCGAAAACCCAGCAAACCTTGCCGAATGGCGCGAACGGGAAGCCTATTGGCTGCTTGACCCCGATTTTCGTTTTGTAAAACAACAGCACCCGTTCACCATAATGTGGGATAATCATGACCTCGCTTTGAGTGATGTGAATATCCCTACAAAGGCGTTTCTGGAATGGACTCCCACCCGCGTTTTAAACCAAACCGATGTAAAAAAGATTTACCGCAAACTTTCGTATGGAGACCTTGCCGATATTTTTATCCTAGATATAATGCTATATCGCGATATTGAGCTAATAAGTGCGGATGAATACAGCATATTGGGAACCGAGCAATACGATTGGTTTTTGAGTGAATTGGGAGCATCCACTGCCAAATGGAAAATAGTAGGCTTTCAAAAAATGTTTAGCTTTTGGGGTGCGCAAGGCTTAGATGCCATTATTCCTACAGAAGGTGGCGTATTTAATGCGGCCACGTGGGACGGATATATGCTAGAACGAAAAAATGTGCTCGATTTTATTGATGCAAACAATATTGATAACGTAATTATGATTAGTGGCGATTCTCACGTGTCGCTTGCTGCCGACCTTACCCGCGACCCCACCGGAAGCAATGGCGAGTATAACCCTGAAACTGGAGAAGGTGCCCTAGGTGTCGAGTTGCTGCCTACCAGTGTTACGCGTGGAAACTTTGACGAGCAAGGGCTTCCGGACTTTCTATTAAACGTGCTGTACACTATAAACGCGCAGAATAACCCCCACCAAGTGTATGTAGAACTAACCAAACATGGCTATGGGCTGTGGGATTTGGGTCAGGACAGCGCCATAGGGCAAATATGGTATAGTGATATTCTAACCTCAACGACAGAAGAAGAACTAGGCAAGGAGCTTGTGGTGTATAATGGGGCAAATCATTATAAACGAGAGGGACAACAATTGCCGTCTGCAATAAAAGATATCCTGCCTGCTGGACACTTTATTTCTGAACCTTATCCCAATCCTGCTACTGACGAGATTAAGATTGATTTTAGCTTTTCTTCCAATCAAAATCTTGATATAGAAGTTTATCATGTTCAGCTTTTGCGAAAATTAAAGCTTACTCAAAAGACAACAACTGGTATCAATCAAAAACAAACCATCCGTTTCAGCACTTCAGACCTAGCCCCAGGTACCTACATTATTTATATATCGGGTAAAGAAATTCAAGCAGCTAAGGTGTTTGTGAAGCAATAAGCGGTTACGGTGCCAACATGTTTTAGATTTGCGTTAGGTAGGTGGGAATGGTACACGCGAGTCAAAGCTATGCGCCCAGGTGACACAATTGCTGGCAGATAAAACCAAAAAAACGAACAAAGGCTGCTCTTCGCAAGTTTGCTTGCAGTTGCTAAACTACAATGCCTATGCACAGCCGCGTTTTTATAGTGAATAGTAATGCATACAAAGCATGAAAAAGGCAATTGTAATAGGTGCTGGAATTGTTGGTCTTGCCACGGCAAGAGCACTGGCTGCAAGGGCATATTCCGTTACCGTCCTTGAGCGAAATGAGCAGACGGTAGGAGCATCCATCCGCAATTTCGGCTTGGTGCTGCCTATTGCACAGCCTCAAGGGAAATTATTGGATCGCGCCATGCGCAGCCGAAGTATATGGAAAGAACTGTGTAACGAAGGAAAGTTGTGGTTCGAAGAGTCGGGGTTGCTCTTGGCCGTTCATCACAACGATGAATTGCAAGTGATTGAAGAATTTGTGGAACAGAACAAAGAAGCTCGGCACTGCCAAATTCTTTCACCTCAAAGTGCCATGGGCAAATCATCTGCTTTAAGAAAGAAGAATCTTTTAGGGGCGCTTTGGAGCAACAGCGAACTGATAGTGGATCCCCGCCAAGCACTAGCCTGTCTTCCATCAATTCTGAGTGAAAAATATGGTGTGAAGTTCCAGTTCAATACAGGCGTAAGGCATATTGAGAACGGAAGGGTTTATTGCGGAAAAGAACTAGTGCAAGCAGATGTTGTTTTTGTGTGCAGCGGTCATGATTTTGAAACAGTTTATCCAGAAGTCTATCATATACAGCCTATCACCAAGTGTAAACTGCAAATGCTGCGCACCGCACCGCAATCTGACAACTGGAGGATGGGGCCAGCCCTCAGTACGGGACTGTCGCTTCCGCACTATGCCGCTTTCAAAGACTGCGCTGCACTTGCATCCCTAAAAAAGCGTTATGAAAGTGAAATGCCCAAGTACGTCAAATGGGGTGTTCACGTATTGGCAACGCAGCAGGCAAGTGGCGAAGTCACGCTCGGAGACTCCCACGAATACGGATTGGTGTCTGATCCCTTTGATAAGGATGCCATCAACAAATTGATTCTAGATCAATTGGACAGCTTTACGCATTTTCCCTCACGCCACATTGCACAAACTTGGAACGGTACGTATGCAAAGATGACAAACGGTGATACCGAATTGGTATTGGAAGTGGAAAGCGGAGTGTTTATCATAAACGGCCTCGGTGGCGCAGGAATGACCCTTTCATTCGGTCTGGCCGAAGAGGTAGTTCAGAAATTGTAAGGCTGCCACAACGTAGCTCTCCCCAATGTGCAACCTATGCACTAGCTAGCCTTTTCTGAGCGCAATAAATCAAAACAAGCGCATTGCTTATGCAATACTGTCGTTACTTGGCAATTGGTTCGCTATGCCCTTCGCTTATCGAATCAGAGTGACCTTGCCTCCCATTTGCTGGGTTCTTCCCCTGAAATCCTCGTAGGTAATCAGATACACATACACGCCAATCGGAAGCTCTTTATCCGTACCCCGCTCGCGGCCATCCCAACCTCTAGCAATATTTTGTGATGCAAACAGCTCGCGGCCCCAACGGTCAAAAATCTGCATGGTATAGGCGTTCATATCTTCTCCGTAGGCCCTGAAAGTGTCGTTAACGCCATCTGTGCCTGGAGAGAAAGCAGTTGGCACATACAAGGTGGTATAGGGCGTAATGGTAATTTGGTCGTAGGTCGTGTCTTCACAACCATATTCGCTTATAGCTATCAACCTTACAGTGTATAAACCCGTGTCGGCAAAAGCATAGATGGGATGTTCTTCGGTTGTTGTTCCCAATCCATCACCAAAATCCCATTCCCATTCCACTGCACCCGTAGAGAGATTGTCAAAACTAATCAACGGAATTATGGCAGCAGCCATTCGGGGAGTAGGGCTAAAGGCAGCTTCAGGTCTAGAATGGACAGTAACGCTGTCTACATACTGTGCCGAGCAAATGCCTTGAGTTACTATAAGCGTCACACCAAAGGTTCCTTCACCACGATAAAGCACATAAGGGTCGCTTTCGGTAGATGCAAATCCATTGCCAAAAAGCCATTGGTAGGTAACTCCTGTCTGCGGAACGGATTGGTTGGTAAAACCCAAGGAGTCACCAAGGCACACATCATTTTCTGATGCGAAGAATGCCTGAGGTACGGGTTCTACCACAAGTGTTACATCATCCGAAAAAAAACAGCCCAAGGAATCAACACCCGTAACGGTGTACAGGAATGTTCCAGGTTGCGTTGCTGTGAAAACAGACGAGGTAATATTCACTGCACTAAGCCCATTTGCAGGAGACCACAAGAATTGCTGTGCACCGCTAGCGGTCAGCTGAACAGTGGCGTCTACACACACTGGAGCATATGTTCCTGCCTCTACAGTTGGCAAAGAATGCACCGTTGCTATAAGGGTATCTTTAGCCGAACAACTACCATTAGAAACGGTATAGACCAAACTGAATAACCCTGCGCCCGACTGTGCAGGCGAAAACAAGGGCAAACCGCTATTAACCCCAATGCCAGTCCAAACGCCACCAACTGGTGTGCCACCCAAAAGGGGCTGGTCAAGGCCATCTTCGCAAACCTCAATAGCAACTCCAGCATCTACAATGGGTGCTGGAATGACCACTATAGCAATTGGGGTGCTCTCAGGTCCTTGGCATCCCAACTGAGTAGCCTGCACTGTCACATTGCTAGTGCCAGCAGCCAAGGCAGTGGTCCACACCTCTGATGAAGAGGACTGTGCCTGCACCCCATTTTCAAAGAACACGTACTGACTGAATCCAGAAGAAGCGGCCGTGAAGGTCAATGATTCGCCTGCGCACAGTTCATTGTCGGCATCCGAACTGCTAAGTGTAACCACAGGATAGGCGGTAACGGTAATGACCTCGGCAGCAGAAAATGAACCAATGCAACCTGCAGAACTTTGCGCCTGAACCGTGATAGCAACCCCATCCACAGCACTTGAGGTTTGATATACGTTTGATGCACCATTCTGCACCGGAATTCCGTCCTCGGCAAAAACATAATCCAACAATCCTGTAGGAGTGGCAGTGAATACAATAGCATCGCCTTCGCAAATACTGTTTCCAGGGACGGAAGATACTATTGATACCGCAGGCAACGGTTCAACCTGAATGTTCACAGGGGTCGAAGGTTGGCTGGTACAGCCATTTATAGTAACCACAGCACGCACACTCGCAGAGGCAGACAAGGGTAGGGTAAACGTGCCCAAAGGGCCATTCTCCAATTCGTTCACCCCATCAAGGAATATATAGTTGTCCATGCCAGCTGGTGAGGCGGTGAAGCTTACAACATCGCCTTCGCAAACCGTATTGTCAGCGTCATCGGATACGAGCGTAGCTATAGGAAGCGGTGTAACCGTAGCCACTACAGTATCGCTCGGGTTGGTAAAACAGCTTCCTGCAAAAGCTTCTACCCAAATACTATCTCCTGTTTGCAGCGTGCTACTGGTCAATGTGTTGCCTGGTCCTGCTTGAACCGATACGCCATCTAAAAAGAATTCATAACTGGCGTAGGTGTTTGGCAGAGCAGCAAGTGTGACGCTTTCGCCCTCGCAAAGGCTTAATGCTGCTGGAGAAAGAGCAATATCAAATGCGTTAAGCTGCACGGTTACTAAGGTAGAATCCGTGACTGGGCCACAACAGGCAGTCTGCACCGTTACTCGCACCCAATAGCTTCCAGGAGTGTTGAAAATAATATTGGGTGTTGTGGTCACTAATGGGCCTGATGCGACAGCGGGGTTGGCTGTTGCGCCAAAATTCCAATCATACTGCACGCCTTGCAATGAGGTAGTAAAGGTGTATGGACATCCAAGGTCAAGTGTTGGAGAAGCAGGGGTTATGGACGGTAAAGTGGGCCCATTGTTGAAAATGTTGACGAATGCGTTGAGCACTGTTCCGTTAAACGTTATAGAACGCAGCCCTAACGTGGAATATGATACGGTAACTGGTCCGCTGGTTGCCGTGGCAGTCTGCGGAACTGCTCCTACGCCAAAATCCCAATTGCCAGAAGATGTTGATGTGAAAACTACATCCGAATTTGTGCATCCGCTGCTTTGCACCGTTATCAAAGGTGGATTGCCCGGCACTCCGTTGTTATTGATAGCTGCAACGGGCTGGCCCGATGCCTCCAGAATAGCCACAGAAATTCCGCTGGCCCCTGCACTGCCGCTGCCACCATTTCCGCCATTTCCGCCATTGCCCCCATTGCCACCCGAACCTACATCGCAGCTACCACCACCACCTGTGCCACCCGTGCCACCAATACCTCCTGTGCCACCCGCACTACCTGTGCCTCCTGCACCACCTAGCCCAGGATTCAGCGCACAGTCTTGCACCATGCCATTGGCTCCATTGGCGGTAACAAATATGCAGAGCGATGCACCCCCGCCATATCCACCTGTGCCCCCCGTGCCACCACCGCCACCGCCACCAGCACCATCAGCGCCAGAGCCGTCATCGCATAGGAAGCCCGATTCCGAACCACCACCACCACCACCGCCACCACCTGCACCGCAGGCTCCATCACCACCTTGACCTCCCTGTCCGCCCGCTATCCAATAATTGTTTGTTACCGCCCCTGCAGAAGCTGCAGCACCGTTGGCCCCAACTGTTCCAGTGGAGCCAGCTTGTCCAATACCTCCATTTGCACTGGCAGGATGACTACAGTTAGACGAGCAGAAATTCTGCCCTGCAGCGCCACCAGTTCCACCGGTGCATCCTCCTGCTTGACCAACAAGACCAACGTTGTTGCCAGACCAGCCTCCTTTGCCGCCTGCACCACCGTTGCATCCACAGGGCGATACTCCGCCTTGTGCTATTGATGTAGCAGTATTAAAATTCTGATTGTCAGGGTCTCCATCTTGGCCGTTTGCACCATTGGAACCAGCAGCCCCAACCTGTCCATTCACTCCAGATTGGCCTTGGCTGCCATCGCCCGTAGTAACCTCGCAGCGTGATACCAAATAGTCTGAGCAATTGTTTAGATAGATGCCATAAACAGTAAAACCTTGTGGATTGAGACCAGAAGATGGCGGGGCATCATCCACGTTAATGGTGATTTCGTGCAAACTAAATCCGTTGATGTTAACACCTGAAAACGCGATGATTGCATTGATTGGAGCAGGCCGAGGATTGAGTGCCGTTCTTCTGATGATGGTGGAACCGCTGTTATCTTTAATCCATGTTGCAGGGTCAAATCCTCCCTCCAAGGTTACCCCCGAGGAGAGTGCAATTTCATTATTTATAGTGTATAAGCCATTGGAAAGTCGCAGAACGGCACTTGTGGGGCTAACTAAGGTAAGGCCATAATCAAGGGTTGCAGGGTTGGCTTGTGTGCCAGTGATGCCAGATGAAGCACCATTAATAGAGACATAGATTATTCCACATTCTTGGGCAGTTAAATGGCTTGAACATACACCACTTAAAAAAAGGAAAATCAAACTAGCACTAAAGAAATAACGTGTCACCTAAAAGAATGATTTCTTGCCATTTCAAATTTTTGGCTACGAAGCCGCAAAAGTATACCTCACTTACAGGGCAATATCAAACGCAGTCTATTGATAATGATAACTTAATTCGGGCGCTGAAATAGCATACTACAGCTAATAAACTGCCTATCCGCCCGCGCTAAACTGAGCGATGATGGCGCAAGGGCCATCTCTAATTTCTTGAAATGGGTTAATAAATCACCAATTGCTTGGCAAACCGCTCTCCATCAGCGGTTTCTGCGCGGATAATGTAGAGCCCTTCGGAAAGGGTATTAATAGCAATGGAGCTAGTGCCGGCCTGAACAGCTTGAGAAAGCATTTGCTGCCCCACTGAATTGTATATCCAAACTGTAGCAGGCTTATCTAATGCTACCCAACATTGATTGCTGGCAGGATTGGGAAATAGCCCAAAGTTGGCTTCGGCATTTGGAGTTTCTGTGCCCACAAACAGACAGGTGGTATATGACCTGCCGGGCGAGCCAGCCGAACAGCCCGCGCGCCAACTTGCAGGGTCGTTGAGGTCGGTGGCCCAATCCCACTTTTCCAAGGTTTCGCTGTTGCCATCTGGAGCCAAGGGCCAAGGTGCTTGGTCGTCAAAGGCCATGGATAGCACCAAGTTGTTCTCAAAATCATGGAGGGTAAAGCTATCGCCACCATTGCCCATGCCCCAGTTGAATTGTCCTACGCGATTGGTTACCTCTGGGCGGATGGCCGAAAACAATGCTGTGTTTGCCATCACCACAAGGAAGCTATCGGGCAAGATGCTGGTTCCCATTGGAAAAGTAAAGGTGTTGAATTCATTCCCGTCTTTCAACGTCCAAAAGGAGATGTCGAGTGGGATGGAAGTTAAGTTTTGAAGCTCAAACCAATCATCGGTATCTAAGTTATTGGCCGAATTGTAGTTGATTTCCGAAACGGTAACATCGGGTTGAAAAGCCGATTCGCAGGCATTAGCTGGGCTACCAATATTGGCATCGAGCCATGCAACGCGTTGCGACATCCAACTTTTGAGGTAGTCAATTTCTTCCTGATACGTGTTTCCAATAAAATTATTGGGCCAAACATAGGTTCCAAACACCGGCCAGCGCACGAAATTTCTATCTACTGCAGTGCCCAATAGCTGCACGGTCGAATCTATTTTGGCATCAATACTATCGTTACTTAAAAATCCTGTGCGAAGCTCTGCCCATCGGCATTGTACTTGGTTTTGATACACAGGATCTTGCTGCATTCTATGCCACCAAAAGGGAATAACTGATGGGTCGCAAGGGAAATCCAACGCCCAACCATCTGTTTCTCCACCGCCACAATAATCTGCATTGCCTAGGGTAATGTTAAAATCCCAGGCAGGACCAGCTTGCAGCTTGCCTCCGCGCGAATCGCGTTGCTTGTTGAGGTAATTGCTTAAGCGATAACCATCCACGTTTTTGGTGATTTCTTGAATTAGGAAGAAATCGATGAATGAATTTACATCCATGTATTTGCGGTAGCCCACTTCGGCATCCATAAACGTGGGGTCAATAAGAGCTTGTTCCCAGTCGTATACAAATTGCTGCAAGTAGTTTTCTTGTTCTGTGGTAATGCTATCGCGGTTGGGATAGTCATATTGATAAGGCACATTTTTGGGCTGGCCTTGAAAATCTACCACATGCGAACCCCAGTCGTATTGACCGCTTCCGGTGGTTTTGTCCACCTTAAATATGTAGCCACCGGTAAGCGAATCGCCTGCGTTATCGTTGGTGTCCATTTTTTCAATGTCCACGCGGTCGTTGTCCCATTTAATTTGTTCAAACAGTAGATAGATGCCTTGGTATTCTCCGTTCAGTATCACTTCGCAATAGCGTGTTCGGGTGGTATACCAGCCCATTTCGCGCCACCAATTGTAGGTGAGATAATTGCGCATTAGGGTTTTGTCGCTAAAGGGTGCATGCAGTATCCAATCATTTTCTACGGGCAGTCCAAGAAGTGGCACATCCAGCGAATTGCCAAGGGCATCTTGGGTTTCTAAGGCATATTGCTTTTTTGGGAATCCCTGAGAACTAGAGCCCCGCACTTCAATACTTATCAATCCATTGTAGGCATTAAACGGGTCGGTTTCGGTGTTGAGGTTTCCTGCGCCATTATCTATAATGCCCATTTCTATTACAATGCGTGGATCGTCCATTATTTCCTGATTCAGCGTATTCAACACCACTATGGGCAACTCGGAAATGAGTAGGGTAGGCGTCACAAACCAGTCGGGAGTGGGCGAGTAGTTTATGGCACTGCTGGCAATACCTGCAATAAGGAATGGCCTTCCTGTAAGGTCGGACGATCCCGAGAATTGATTGTGAATTTGTACGGCCAATACGTTGGTACCGGTGGTGAGCAATGCAGGGTCTATCACATTTATATCGGGTGCAAACCCTTGGTATAATGTAGCTTCATGTTGATCAAAGGCCAAATCGGAAAAGGGTACTAGCGTACCCACGGTTCCAATGTTTCTGCGCGATACTTCCACACCATTCAAATAGGCCACATAGGCATCGTCATAATCCACAGCTAAGCGCAGTTCTACAATGTCAGATGCATCCACAATTTGAAATGTATGGCGCATATACACCGAGGTGGTGGTGTTGGCTATGTCTGTGCTATCATCGCCATCGCCATAGCCTATTCCTCCTGTGCCTATACTCCAAGCGGCATCATTGTAGGTTATGTTTTTCCAAGTGGCATTAACGAGAGTTGTGGGTATGCGGTAGCGCCATTGCACATTATCCTGCACCAATGTTTCCCAATGACTGGTGGTTTGTGCCAAAACTCCAAGCGGAACCAACGCCAAAAGGAATGCACATTTAAGTAAAGCTTTTTTCATCTGGAAGAATGTTCTGCTACGAAGGTGGAAAGCTACGCAGGGGTTGCGTTTCAAATGGGAGAAAAGAAAATTCCTGTTACCCGCAGACTGGACTGTTTTTCTCGAACAAAAAAAGACCCCATCACTTGCGCGATGAGGTCTTTGATTTACACGAAATGGGAGATTAATTACGCATCACACGTTGCGTGGTGCGCTCTTCTCCGTTGTTTACTTCAATGAGATACAATCCGCCTTTCAGGCTGCTCATATCGAAATGCACATTCACACCATCAGTGCCATATGCGCTGGTTAGGGATTGCACAATGCGACCACTCATGTCATACACCTGTATGGTAATAAGGTCTCCAGTGCCACCATTCACCATTAGGTTCATCATGTCGTTGGTTGGATTTGGGAAAGCAGTGAAAGCAAGGCTAGTTGACAATTCGATAGCGCTTTCGTCCTCACCATTCAAACGATCTGTGGTGGTGTAGTTGTTTTTCTGACGTTCACAACGAATGGAATAAGCAGTGTTGCTTGCTGCGCCATTGTAGCCATACACTTTCACGTAATAGGTGCCTGTGCTGCTTGCGTTGTAATACACACCTTCGTTGGTAGTTCCATTATTTTCGCTGCGACCAAGTAAGGTGCCAGCCGAGTTGTACAACTCCAAATCATAGTCGGCAGGAAGGTTGGTGAGGCGCACACGAACTTTTCTTTGTGTGGAACTGCTAGTAAACTTGAACCAATCCACATCGGCACTGCAAAGTTTTATAGTGCTGTAGGTGGTGTTCACCGTTAGCGTTTTTGCTGTGGCAAACGTTTCGTTGGTTTCGTAGCTATCGTTTGTGCAAGTAACAGGAGTAGAGCTAGTTGTAGTAAACGTGGCATTGCCCGAATAGGCGCTGATGCCCGAAGCGCAATTGGCCCGAACCGACCATTCGTAGCCTGTAGCAGCACTTAGACCCGTAAGGTTAGCACTTGTACCAGCTACGTTGCCAGTGGTCCATGTGCCAGCAGCTACGCGGTATTGCACATCATAGGAAGTAGCACCCGAAACAGCCGACCACGATAATGTAGCACTGCTTGCAGTGATGACCGAAGTAGCCAATCCGCTTGGAACAGCACATGCCACCGGAGTTACTGTGCCACAACCTGCGCTAGTAAGCAAACTTGCACGCGCTCCGCCCGAAACAAACAAGGCCGTTGCTCTAGCTTTTTGACCTGCGGTAAACATGTACATGCACGCATCATCGGTGTAATCCATGTAGTTCATGGTTTGCTCTGTAGGTGTACCAGTGCAGGTGCTGTAATGCGGATAAGCTGGGCAACCTGTGTTTGATGTGTTGTGCGTAGGGGTATCGCTTACAAGGTCGCTGCCGCACGTAGCATCGCCCCAAATGTGACGAAGGTTAAGCCAATGGCCTACTTCGTGGGTGGCTGTGCGGCCTTTATTAAACGGAGCAGAGGCAGTACCTATATTGCCAACTGCAGTGTAGTTACACACTACACCATCTGTGGCAGCAGCACCACCAGGAAACTGCGCATAGCCCAACAAGCTAGAGCCTAGGTCGCATACCCAAAAGTTGAGGTAGCTGGCAGATGGCCAAGCGTTAGAACCTCCATTGGCAGTGTACTTCACAGCGTTGTTGCTCGAAAAAGAAGCCACGGTGGTGCTTTTCCGTACAATGCCAGTAGTGGCTGCGCCATTAGGGTCAACTGTGGCAAGGCAAAACTGAATTTCTACGTCAGATGCCACGCCAGAAAATGCAGCAGGAATAAGGCTAGCATCGGCATTTAGTTTGCGAAAATCTGCATTGAGTATCGCCAATTGCGATTGAATTTGGGCATCACTAATGTTTTCGGCTGTTGTACCATACACAACGTGAAATACTACTGGAATGGTAACCACTGCGCGTTGGCTTAGGTGGCCGCCTTCATCTATAAAACGCTGGGTAAAATCTTCAATACGACTTTGGTTTTCCTCAAAGTTTGGGTCTTGTGCTTTCAGCATTTCGTGGTATTCAACCACACCACATTGGCGCTGGGCATAGGTTTGATTAGCAGAGGCCAACCCTAGCAAACCGAAGGATAACGTAAGTAATTTTTTTTTCATTCCCTTTGTTTTTTAGTTAAAGCAGTGGCAAATATATCGGTGGGTATTCCTGTAGAATTATCCGCAGCCTGACGTTTTACACTATTGGATGGGCAAAAGTAGAATGTGTAGGTTACTATTCGACTAATGATGTGAAACGGCATACAAATGGCGGATAGACTTGCCCGAAGCCCTACTGCTGACCCACACGCGCAGCTCCTCGGCTTCTGCTATTTTTAGCCCCTCAAACGAAAGTAATTCAGCACCTTCGACCAACACAAATTGCTGTGCTCCATAAACCACGGCAGCGAATGCAATGCTATCCCCCAAGGTTCTAGCAAGCTATCGAACAGCGACATTGTAACGATTACCTGTTGGGCAAAAAATGGGTTTCCTCAGTAGGCAAAACGCCATGTTATAGTATCGCCACATGTGCTACACCATTGATGGTTTGCTTAAAAAACAAATACGCCATGCCCAGCGCAAAGGCGCGCCCACCGATGCCATCAATGCCCTTATAGACCAGTACAATAACCTGAGCGAAAGTGGCGATGCCATGCCAAGGGTGCACCACAACGTGAGTGGATTTGTCCATCCGCTGTTGCTCGTTATGGCATTGCCTACCAGCCAACCCACAGTAGTACCCATGCATTGGGGCTTGGTTCCACATTGGTGTGGCGATGCGGCCACAGCAGCCAAGCTGGCCAACGAATGCCTCAACGCCCGCAACGAAACCATGGAAGACAAACCAGCATTTCGCACTGCTGCTGGGCGAGGCGTAGTGGCTGTGGGTGGGTTTTACGAATACCACCATTTTATGAATCAGGCCTATCCTTTTTATGTGCACAGCCCAACAGAAGCTCCTTTGCTTATGGCCGCCCTGTGGGACGAATGGGTGAACGCCTCAACGGGTGAAGTGATGCGCTCTTTTGCCATAGTTACCACCATGGGTCAAGGGCTTATGGCCACGTTGCATAATAGCCCCAAGGCAGAAGGTTCGCGCATGCCGCTAATGCTGCAACCCGACCAATTGGAACAATGGCTCGCCACTCCCGAAGTGCCCACGCCCAATGTAGCATTGCAGGCACATACCGTCAGGCCCTTGGTAGGCAAGCTTGCTGCGGGCAACACCCCAGAGGCCAAAGCACCTTATACCTATCCCGAATTGGCATTCGACACCGAATTGCAGGAAGCCCTAGAGTCTTAGCAGTTCTTAGTACATTTAAACAATACATTAGCGGTATTCTTAACGAACATTTTAAGTTGATGCATCCCATAATTAGAAACGTTCTAGCAGTAGTCGGTGGTCTTGTGGTGGGCAGTGTGGTCAACATGGGCATCATCACCCATAGCGGTTCCATTATTCCTCCTCCCGATGGGGCAGACGTGACCACCACCGAAGGCTTGAAAGCATCCATGCACTTGTTTCAGCCCAAGCACTTCATTATGCCATTTTTGGCGCATGCGTTCGGCACGTTTGTAGGTGCCCTTGTGGCCGCGTTGCTGGCTGCTAGCCAACCGATGCGCTTGGCATTGGGCGTTGGGGCATTTTTTATAGTAGGCGGTATTGCAAGCATATTTATGTTGCCATCGCCTTTGTGGTATAGCATTTTGGATGTTGCAGGGGCGTATTTCCCCATGGCTTATTTGGCGGGGGATGCTAGTGGCGGGCAGGCGGTAATTCTTTTAAATTGATTCCACTATTTTGTTGAATTCTCCGTTACGGTAAAAACTAAACACATGCAACTCAAAAAACGATTGTTTCCCATGTTCGTTATGTCGGTAGTGCTGTCCATAGCGGGTTTCTTAATCGATAGTGATGTGCGTAATTCATCTATCGCCACCAACCTGTTTGAGATTGGTATGATGTCCCTGCTCATTTTTGTCCTTACCGTTGCGCTTTATGCCCTAACGATGGGATTGCGTCACGCCACTGTTGCACTCTATCGTAGCTTTCGGCACAAGGGCGCTTAGTTTTGCTAAAGGCACATTGGTCCGTACAAAAGCGAAAATTGTGCTTTTATCCCATATTTAAAAGTCTAAATTTGCCAGCTAGCATAGCCATAAGTCAACGCACTTCAGATGAAAATAGCACTATCAGGATATGGTAAAATGGGCAAGGAGATTGAGCAAATTGCTTTGCAACGTGGGCATCAAATACTAGTAACCTTCAATGATCCAGACGATTGGACGGGCAAAGAAGACCAATTGGGTCAAGCAGATGTGGCCATTGAGTTTAGCATGCCCCAAAGTGTGGTGGGCAACATCTTCAAATGTTTTGATGCTAAGGTGCCCGTGGTTGTAGGCACTACTGGATGGTTTGGACAGCTAGAGCACGTGCAGGAAGTGTGCCGCGAACATGAGCAACGTTTGTTTTATGCTAGCAACTTTAGTATCGGGGTCAACTTGTTTTTTGAAATTAATCAGCATTTGGCCGCCTTGATGAACGACCATGCCAATTACAGCATTCGCATTGATGAAACCCACCACAAAAGCAAAGTGGATTCCCCCAGTGGCACTGCCATTCATTTGGCTAAAGATATCTTGGATAAGGTAAACCGCAAGAATGTGTGGGTGGACCATGATGCCAAAAAGGGTTGGGAATTGCCCGTTATTTCCCACCGCGATGATGCCAGTCCGGGCACGCATGTGGTTACCTACGATTCGGATATTGATACCATCGAACTAAAACACACTGCAAAAAGTCGTAAAGGTTTTGCCCATGGTGCTGTGATTGCTGCTGAATGGCTTGTGGCCCGTAAAAAAGGCATCTACACCATGACCGACATCATAAGAGATGTTAAATTCGAAGGATTCACCCAATAATTTCCCGTATTTTGAGTTCAGTAGGAAATGAGGCACTTTAGCCCCATTCACACCTAACAATAATTTTATCCAACACACATGAATTTAAAATTTTGGGAGAAGAAGAAAGCTGCACCACAAGTGAAAAAGGGATTCTTTCGCGAGTGGTTTGATGCCATTCTATTTGCAGTAGTAGCGGCCACTATTATCCGTCTATTCCTTATTGAAGCCTACACTATTCCTACCTCGTCTATGGAAAAATCGCTGCTTATTGGCGATTTCCTTTTCGTAAGCAAGGTGAGCTATGGCCCACGTATTCCAAACACACCTATTGCGTTTCCATTCGCGCACCACACCATGCCAGGCACCAATTCCAAAAGTTATTTGGAATGGATTAAGCTTCCTTATTTCCGGTTGCCCGGTTTTGGAAGCATTAAGAACAACGATGTGGTGGTATTCAACTATCCCATGGAAGATTTTCGTCCAGTAGATAAGCGCGAAAACTACATCAAGCGATGCGTTGCCATTCCTGGAGACACGATAGAAGTGCGCGAACGCGAGTTGTGGGTAAACGGAAAGCTAGCCGAAAAGAATGACGGCATGCAGTATTCTTACAATGTGAAAACAGACGGCAGTGGTTTCAACCCCAAAGTGCTGCGCAAATTTGACATTACCGAAGGCGGCCGCGTTTCAAACCAAGGCGACTTTGCTCTCACCATGACAAAGGCAGCGGTGGCGCAAATGAAGAAGTTCAATAATGTGAAGGAAATAACCCCAACCATTGCCAAAAAAGGCGAATATGCCGAGTATATATTTCCAAATTCGGATGTGGCAATGCAGTCCAATAAGGGCAAAAAGTTCTTTTGGAACGTAGACAATTTCGGTCCGCTTTGGATTCCAAAAAAAGATGCTACTGTTGAACTTACAATGGAAAATCTACCCATTTTCGAACGGATTATTACCCTCTATGAAGGCAATGAATTGCGCATTGAAGACGGTACCATCTTTATAAATGGGGAAGAAACCACGAGCTACACCTTCAAAATGGATTACTATTTCATGATGGGTGATAACCGCCACAATTCTGCCGATAGTAGGTTTTGGGGCTTTGTGCCCGAAGATCACATTGTGGGCAAAGCGGTGTTTATTTGGCTTTCGTTAGACAACACTGCCTCTGGACTTTCGGAGCGTATTCGCTGGAAACGCCTGTTCAATCTTATCCATTAAAGAGCACTGCTCGCGGTTAAATTGGGCAACGCATAGTAATTGAACACAAACATCTGCTGTTAGCTTATTGGCATCTTTTGGCGAAATTGCAGATTGTTCGAGAAAACACTTTTACCACTTTTGGGGTTACCCTTATTACAGGAAAAACATGATGTTTAGGAAAGAAGGATTATCGCTTTTTGCACTGCTCGTCCTTTCGTTTGGTGCATTTGCCCAGCAAGACATCAAAGGGGAAGCACGTATGAAATTTGAAGAAGTGCTCAGCCTTATGGACGAGAAGTATGTGGAGAAACCACCGTTCGACAAGCTGATTGATAAGGCAATTGTGGCCATGGTGCAGGAACTCGACCCGCATTCAGAATACATGACAGCCGATGAATACAAGAAAATGAACGAGCCATTGCAGGGCAATTTCGAGGGTATTGGGGTTCAGTTCAATATTTTGAAAGACACCATCACCGTTGTATCGCCCATATCTGGCGGCCCATCCGAAAAACTTGGTATTCGCTCTGGTGACCGCATTGTAGAAATTGAAGATACCGTGGTAGCGGGCATTGGAATCACAAACAATGACGTATTAAAGAAATTGAGGGGCGATAAAGGCACCAAAGTCAACGTTAAGATTTTGCGCAGAGGTGTGGCTGCTCCCATTGCGTACACCATTGTTCGCGATAAGATTCCAATTTACAGCGTGGATGCAGGCTATATGCTGAAACCAGAAGTGGGCTACATCAAAATCAACCGTTTTGCGCAAAGCACTATGGAAGAATTCAATACTGCTCTGTCTAAATTGAAACCATTGGGCATGACCAGTTTGGTGCTCGATTTGCGCGGAAATTCTGGAGGTTATCTTAATACTGCCATCGATTTGTCGGATGAGTTTTTGGACAATAACGAACTCATTGTTTATACCGAAGGTGCTACCAGCCCACGCAAAGACAGCAATGCCACGCCAAAGGGAAGTTTTGCTACTGGTAAATTGGTAGTGCTCATTGACGAAGGTTCGGCATCAGCCAGCGAGATTGTTTCTGGTGCGGTGCAAGACCAAGACCGTGGGCTTATAATTGGTCGTAGGTCCTTTGGCAAAGGGCTTGTGCAACGGCCGTTTCGTTTGCGCGATGGCTCTACTCTAAAACTCACCACGGCACGCTATCATACACCAAGCGGTCGCTGCATTCAACGTCCTTACGAGGAAGGTCAAGAGGAATATCGCAAAGAAAATGAGCGCAGGGCCGAGCAAGGCGAATGGTTTAGTGCCGATAGTATCAAGTTTAATGAGAATGAGAAATTCTTTACCCAAAACAAGCGTGTAGTTTATGGTGGAGGTGGCATTATGCCTGATATTTTCATCCCAATTGATACCAGCGAAAACTCAAAATACCTGCGGGATATATTGAATAAAGGAGTGTTGTTCACCTTCGTAAGCGAATACGTGGATGCGCACCGTGACGAACTGAAGAAAACCTACCCAACCTATGAGGATTTCGAAACCAATTTTCAAGTGGAAGGTCCGTTTATGGATGAGTTTCTAGCACAAGCAGAAAAAGACAGTGTGAAATATGATGGAGAAGGCATGGTGGTTTCCGGAAAAAGGATTCGCTTAAATTTAAAAGCCCGCGTGGCAAGTACGCTTTGGAGAACCGAAGAATTTTTCCGCGTAATTAATCGAGAAGACGAGGCTGTGAATGCCGCTATTACTGCCATAGAAGATAAAACTTTCAAGAAACTGAAGTTGGCCTTCAAGTAAGCATTAATGTGAATGAAGAAGTTTCTGAAAGGTCTTGTCATCACCGTTTTTGTTTTTGCTGCGATAGGCGCGGCAGTATTTCTCGCTGTACACGAAACTGAACCACAAGGCAAAACAGGGCCTGAAGCCGACCAAATGGCCGAGCACATGCTTGCTGCATTAAACGATTCCGCTTGGAATGCAACTCGCTATGTGTCCTGGACTTTTAAGGGGGCAAACAACTACTTGTGGGACAAGGAGCAGAACGTGGTTCAGGTAATTTCTTCGAATACGCGTGTTGTTTTGGATGCCAATACCATTACCGGAAAAGCCTATCAAGATGAAGTTCTTCTAACGGGAGAAGCTGCGGATAATGCCGTGCAAAACGCTTGGAAATCCTTTTGCAACGATGGATTTTGGGTCTATGCGCCATCCAAGGTATTTGATGCAGGCACTGTTCGCAGCATAGTCACATTAAAGGATGGCACCGAAGCATTGAAGGTAACCTACATGGAAGGTGGCGTAACTCCGGGCGATAGCTATGTTTGGATTTTGGACGAGAACTACCGCCCAAAAGCGTGGAAGCTTTGGGTGAAGATTATTCCCATTGGCGGTGTGGCATTTACTTGGGACAATTGGGTACAGCAATCATCAGGCGCATGGCTAGCTACCACACACCATAGCCAATTGCTCGATTTAGAAATCACCGATTTGAAAACAGGACAGTCGTTAGAGGATTTGGGAATTGCCCAAAACCCTTTCTAGCTTTTGACTACGAAAACTGCCTGAAGACTTTCATCTTCTTGCGCAGTTCGTCCACTTCAACCTTTAGATTTTCAATGTTTTTCTGCGCAGCTGCCAAAAGCGGATTGTCCTTTTTGGCATTGGCGAAAAACGCCATGTTGTTCTCGTAGTTGAAAAGCTCGCTCTCCTTTTCTTTCAAGGTTTGTTGCAACTGACGCATTTCGCGTTCCACTTGCACTCCGCCTCCTTTTTCTGCCGAAACGCGTTCCAATTTATCCTTTAAACGAATGGTTACCGCTTGGCTGCGGTCCAGTTTCATTTGAGCATACAATTTATCAAGCGCCTTTTTGTGAGCCTCTTCCATGCGCGCCATATCCGATTTAGGCACATGGCCAGCAGCAGTCCATTGCTGGTTCAATTCTTTGATAGCGGCCATCATTTCGTCACGGCTGCCCTTCAATTCGGTAGCAAGCATCAGTTTAAGCACTTCTTCTTTTGCTTTCAGATTATCCGCTTGTCGGTCATCTAGTGTGTCGAAATACTGTTTTTTATTTTCGAAGAATGCATCACACGCTTTCCGGAACGTTGACCACAGTTTATTTTCGTCCCGTTGCCCAGCCGAACCAATGGCTTTCCATTGCTGCTGAAGGCGTTTCACTTCCTCGGTTGTTTCTTTCCAATCGGTGCTCGTTTGCAGCGCGGTAGCCTTCGCGATTAAAGCAACTTTGGCATCCTTGTGTCCCTTGAAACTTTCGCGCGCCTCGCCTAGTAATGCTTTCTTGGCAGTGAAAAATGCGTCTTGAGCAGCTTTAAAATCTTTCCAAACCTTGGTGTTGAATTTCTTTTCTACAGGGCCAACTTGATTCCACTCTTCCTTAATTTGTTCAAGGCGCTCGGTGGCTTTATTGAACTTTGGCAAGGAATCGCAACATTGTTCTACCATGGCAACCACTTCGGCTAGCATAGCTTTTTTGGCTTCTAGGTTGGCAGTGTTGCCTTCTTTTCGCTCGGAATAATAGTCTTGAATGCGCTTATGCAAATCCTTCACAGCGCTGAAATACCGCTCGCGTAATTCAGGATAATCTTCTTTACGCACAGGGCCGCAATCGTCCCATTGCTCTTTGGCAGCGTGCAAAATGAACTCTACATCTTTAATTTTTTCTTCGCTGCGCAAGTCTTCCAACTTGGCCACCAATTGCTGGCGCAACTCTAAGTTTTTGGCTAAATCATATTCCTTTAGCTCTTTATTGATGGTGATATTGTAGTAGAACCGATCCGTTTCAAACTTGTAGGCATTTTGCAAATCCTTCACGTTATCTGCTGGAACACCTCCAATTTTTCTCCAACGATCTTGCAAATCTTTAAAGCGTTCGAAGCTTTTGCCAATGTTTTCTTCGTTGTCAATCAGTGCCTTTAGCTCAGCAATTACTTGTGTTTTTTCTGCAAGATGCTTTTTCTCTTCTTCGTTTTTTCGATGAACATACTTGGCTTTGTTGTCCTTATAGCGGCTCAGCTGTTCTTTGAATTTTTCTTCCAATGGATTTATATCTGCCACAAAATCGGCCATATCGCCACCATTGCGTTCAAATTGAAGCCTGTCTTCGGCAATCATGGCGTGTTGCAGCTTATAAAACTGGGCTTTAAATTCAAGTGCCTCGCGTTGCGTTTCTTCTACGGGACGCTCGATCAATGCTTCAAATTGACTAACAATTTCTTCCTGTGTAATATCCATAGTGACTGTTGTAATACGCTACAAAGAAACATCCATGCGTTGAATATTCAACCGTGGTGTGCGTTTCGTTTAAAAGGTTCTAATTGAAATTCAGTGCAGTTCTATTTTATTCCTTCCAAGGTGCAGTTTTCCGCGTTTCTCCATTTGCTTTAGCAAGCGAGAAACCACTTCGCGCGAGGTATTCAAATCCTGTGCAATATCTTGGTGCGAAATGCCCAAAAGCTGCGAACCCAAACTTTCGGCTTTGTTTTGAAGGTAGTGTTCCAATCGCTCATCCATCTTTTGAAACGCAATGCTATCAATGGTTTCGAGCAATTCCTCAAATCGTTTTGCGTAGGTATTCATTACAAAAGCCCGCCAATCGCGAAAGGCCATCCATTGCTCCATAAGCTGCACTGGCAGCACAATCATTTGCACATTTTCAATGGCTATGGCGCGAATTTCACTTTTACGTCCTTCCATGCAGCACGTAAGCGACATGGCACAAGTTTCGCCCGCTTTTAGGTAATACAGCAAAAGTTCGTTGCCTTCTTCGTCTTCACGCATCACTTTCACTGTGCCACTCACAATCATTGGGATGCTTTTAATCATGCTTCCAATATCCATCACGTAGTCGCCCTCGGCTATGGTTTCAAGTTTGCCATTAGCAACAATGCCATTGATTAAATCCGAATCTTGAATTTTCGGGAAATGATTGTGGAGTATCTCTGCAATCGAAGTCATGAAATGGGATGTAATGTGATTCGGAAATGAAGTCTGTATCGCTTGTGAAAGTTACGGTTCAATCATCTCCTTCACAATCTTCTGCAAATGATCGAAGGAAGATGCGCGTCCTAGCAAATTGAGGTTTTCATCCAACAGAAACAGCGCTGGAGTGCCCGAAACACCAATTTGAGGAACAATTGGACTATCCCAACCTTGCATGTCGTTCACATTTATCCAATTCAATTTCTCTTGGCGAATGGCTTGTATCCAAGCGCCTTGGTCGGTATCGAGCGATATGGCATACACGTTCATTGTCTTGGAACCAAGATGGTCGTACAATGCTTTGAGTTTTGGCAATTCAATCATGCAATGCGGACACGAACTTGCCCAAACCACAATAACGTTTATATCACCTTTCATCATAGATAAGGGCACCAGCATTCCATCGCCATCAGGTAAGGCAATATTGGGCATGGATTCTCCGTTGGCAATTGGAACTGCTGCTTCAATTTTTGCCTGCAACTCGGGCGATAAAGGCGCTTTGCAGTTGGTGAGGTACTTTTCTTGCATGTAAGCTACAAACTCCGTCACGCCTTTCTCGGTAAAAAAATCTACCAGCAATTCCACCAAGAATGCTTCTACTTTCGGATGAATTTCAGGATGAGTCATTACGCAGTCAATCGCCTTTTCGATACCATCTTCCGAACGTTCTGTGAAATTGTAGAGATACTCCAACACCTTGCTGCTGAGGTATGGATTGGTGATAATGCGCGGGTCATGCCACGGCACAAATTCAAGGAAATGCACGTGATTGAATGCAGGGTCATTATCGAACGTAGCCAACCATTCGGGCTTCATTTCGCGTACTGGAATTTTGTCTAATGGCACCAAGACTTGAGCAGCATAGCTGGTTGGGAATAGCGTTGGAATAAGTGCTATAGAATTGTTGTAAGCAACCGCAATACGATGATATGCCACGGAAAGCGAGTCGGAAATGGCATCGTGGCGCGGGTTAAAGTCTGAAAGGCTATTCATGCCGCGCGAAAGTGAATCCATGCTGCGGGAGTAATTCTGAGATAAGTTGAGCAACACATTGAACGCATCATTTTCTTTCGAACCAATGGTGCGAAATGCCATGCCCGAACCGCTTTCGTATAAAGAGGCTTCGATTTTTTCGTTGCCAACAAATACCAACTTAAATGATTCTAATCCGCCAATTTCGAGGAGAAATAGCCCGTCTGGAAAGGATTCTTTTACACGAAAATTAACTACGGGTTGATTGTCATACTTCAGGCTATCCAAAGGCACAATCATTTCGCCTTGAAACTGCGAAAAGCGAATGGTGCTGCCAATTGGTTTGGTTTCCATTTTTAGTGATAATCCGCGTTGAGCTAACGCTGAAAATGGGAGGAGGAGAATGGAAAAGAATAAGAATGATTTCATCCGCGCGAAATGAGAAATATGGATAAAGCCGCCAACGCTACCCCTGCGAGGTTAACCCGTGATGGGCGTTCGTTAAACAGTACAAAAGCCAGAACAGAGCTAAGTAGCACAATGCCTACATTAACGATGGGAAAAATTACGGTGCTTTCTAAATTGGGAATATCCAATGCCTTGAGAAGGAAATAAATGGAGAAATAGTTGGGCACACCCAATGCAATGCCCGCGATTACGCTTTTGCGTTCGAACTCCGTTTTGTGTTTGAATTTCCGGAATAAGATTGCCACCATGCCAAACGTGGCGGCCACAAAAAAGAGCATTGCCGAAAAATGGGCGAAATGTTCCTCTTTCATGCGGTATTCGCGCATGTAGTTGAGGAAGGTGTCTAGGCTTCCACTGCCAAAAAAGATGAGCACAGGCAAATACAAGTCTTTTGGGTCGAATTGGGATTCTTTTTGGGGCCAAATGGCGAGGGCCACGGAAATGAGCGCGAGTATCACCCCAAGCAGTTTGAGTCCGCCAAGGGTTTCTCCAAAAAAGAGAACACCAGCCAACACGGGAATCACCAGCGACATTTTATTGGCAACAGAAGTAATGCCCACGCCCACGCGTTGGCTTGAGAGCGCTAAGAGGCTAAACATCACGATGAAAAAGCCGCCCATAATTACAGCACCCCAAAACCACGGCTCGCCAAATGCAGCTGTGGTGGGAAGTGACTGTCCGGAAAGAATTAATCCTAAGGTGCCCGCCACCACATAATTGACCGTGATGGCTTGCAGATTTTCAATCTTATACTGATTGAAATACTTGAGAATAACGAACAGCAGCGTGGTGGATACGATGCAAAGAATTAGGTCAATCATGTGCTATGCTGCTTGTAAATGTAAAGGCTGTCTGTACCAATAGATTGAATTTCGATTGGATTGGCATGCAGATGTGCAGAAGAAATTCCGCTATGCAATAATGTTGGGCTGACGTATTTGCGCACTTCATCCCACAAGCCTTGTCTTATAAAACTGGTATGCAACGTTGGCCCGCCTTCTACAATAATGGATTGAATGTTGGCTTGCCATAGGGCATGTAACACGCTGTTCAAGTCATCTACAGAAGCTACGCGAATCCAACGGTTTCGGCCCTCTTCTGCATCTTTTGATTGATTGATGATGATGGTATCGGCCTCGCCATTAAACAGCCTGAGGGTGGCGGGAAGACGGGCATAGCGGTCTATCACTATTCGGGTAGGATTTCGCCCTGTGGCCAAACGTGTGGTGAGGGAAGGATTGTCCAGCATTGCAGTGCTAGTGCCTACCATAATTGCTGCTTCTTGGCTTCGCCAATGATGGGAAAGTACGTTGGCGGATGCGCACGTTATGGATTGCGGTGGCGTGGTTAGTGAAATTCGCGAGGCATCTACAAAACCATCTTGCGATTCGGCCCATTTTAGAATGATGTAGGGCCGCTGTTTGGCATGAAAGGTGAAAAATCGCTTGTTCAGAATTCGTGCTTCATTTTCAAGCAAACCCACTTGCACCTTGACTCCTGCATTGCGCAACTTTTCTATGCCTTGACCAGCAACTTGCGCAAACGAATCTTTACAAGCGATGTAAACTTCAGGAATGCGGTGCTCTAGAATGAAGTCGGCACACGGAGGAGTTTTTCCAAAGTGGGTGCATGGTTCTAGGCTCACAAACAGCGTGGAGTGCGGCAGCAGCGCTTGATTCTTGACCGAACGAATGGCATTTACCTCAGCGTGAGCTTGGCCGTAATGTTCGTGGTAGCCTTCGCCAATTATAATTCCATCGTGTACAATAACGCACCCCACCACGGGATTTGGCGCCACATTGCATTGTCCCAATTGGGCCAATTCGAGGCAGCGCTGCATATATTGGATGGGTTCCACGGGTGGCAAAGATAGCTTTGCGGTGTGGGCAATTTTTAGTTGGGTTAACTGAGCGATTTTCCCCAAACAATAGCGCCCATTATGCCGCCATACAGCATCCACAATCCAAGGGCTATGAGCAATCCACCAAATAGTTTGACTGTTTTGGCGAGTGTTTCGGGCTTGAAATTGCTCTGAAAGCGTTTCATTAGCAGCAACATTACCCCAAACCATGCGAAAATACCCAACCCAACCATGGCAGAAAAGGCTATCATATCGAAGGGCGTAAGGTTTCCCAAAACGGAAAACACAATAGCTGCCACACCCGACCACGTAACGATAAGTACCGGATTGATGGCTGCGATGCTTAGGCCAGAGAAGAAACTAGAAACCCATCGTCCCCCAAATTTCACTGCTATTTTGGGCTGTTTGGTGTCGGTTTGTTTTTTGGCTTTAGATAAAATGAATACCAACCCAAGCACCACCATAAGCACAGCACCAAGCAATTTGGACAAAGGCTCTACCCACAAATAGCGCGCAAAGAGATAGTCGAAGCCGAAGAAAGCCAAACCACAATATACCGCTTCGGATATGGCTGACCCCAATGCAATTGCAACGCCTTCGGAATAACGTTTTTCTATGCCCTTGTTGAATACAAGTAGTGCAATAGGGCCCGCAAGTGGAATGGAACCAATAAATCCGATAAGAAGTCCGAGTAGGGCAGAAAGCATAAAAGGCTTAATTGATAAGGACTAAGGCATAAGAAGTAAGTAGTAAAGCGTTAGGAATGTGGTATTCGAATTGTTGTAAGGTACTACGCTTTTCCCGACAAGGCTTTTTCCAACTCGCGCATTTCGTCACGAAACTTGGCAGCTTCCACAAAGTCGAGGTCTTTTGCGGCACTTTCCATGGCTTTGCGGGTTTGGGCTAGGCGGTCTTTCAACTCGTCAGCGCTCATGTAGGTCAATCCCTGCTCGGCAGCTCTATTTAGGGTGCCTTGCATGTCGTATTTCGCTTTGCGTTTCATGGTGCCGGCCACTGTGGTTTGTTCCATGATGGCTTCACGACTCTTTTTGAGTGCGGTTGGCACAAGGCCATGCTCGGTATTGTAGGCAATTTGCTTTTCGCGCCTGCGGTCGGTTTCGTCCATAGTGGCTTGCATGGAGCGAGTTATTTTATCGGCATACATAATCACCTTGCCGTTTATGTTGCGTGCTGCGCGTCCTGCCGTTTGCGTTAGCGACCGTTCCGATCGCAAGAATCCCTCTTTGTCCGCATCTAAAATGGCTACCAAACTCACTTCGGGCAAGTCCAAGCCTTCGCGGAGTAGGTTAATGCCAATCAACACATCGAAATTGCCCAAGCGCAAATCGCGAAGTATCTCGGTGCGCTCCACGGTGTCTACCTCGCTGTGGATGTAGCGGCATTTTACGGAAAGACGCGTCATGTATTTCGCCAGTTCTTCGCTCATGCGTTTGGTGAGGGTGGTTACCAACACGCGATCTCCCTTTTTCACCGTCTTGTCCACTTCTTCCAGCAAATCATCTACTTGGTTGATGCTCGGGCGAATC
Source organism: Chryseobacterium gleum (assembly GCA_945903645.1). GTDB lineage: Bacteria > Bacteroidota > Bacteroidia > UBA10329 > UBA10329 > UBA10329. Next base: position 2,244 of record CAMDOM010000004.1, on the reverse strand, counting down.
TCAATTACGGGGTCGAGCAAACCTGTAGGGCGGATTACTTGTTCTACAAAAACGCCTCCTGTTTTGCCCAGTTCGTAGTCGGCAGGTGTAGCAGATACATACACCACTTGGTTGGTTAGTCCTTCAAATTCGTCAAACTTCAAGGGACGATTGTCCATGGCTGCGGGCAAGCGAAAGCCATATTCTACCAAGTTGGTTTTGCGACTGCGGTCGCCACCATACATGGCACCTATTTGCGACACACTCACATGACTTTCGTCTATAAACATGAGATAATCCTCCGGGAAATAGTCTAACAAGCAGAACGGCCGCGTACCAGCTTTTCGTCCATCAAAATAGCGCGAATAGTTTTCGATGCCAGAGCAATAGCCCAATTCGCGCATCATTTCAATATCGTATTCGGTGCGTTCTTGCAGGCGTTTCGCTTCTAGCGGCTTTCCTATTTCTTTAAAATAGTCGGTCTGCTTCACCATGTCTTCCTGTATTTGCCAAATGGTGGCGGTCAGCGTGTCGCGACTGGTGACAAAGTTGTTGGCGGGATAAATGACCACGTTTTTGAGGACAGCCAACGTTGAGCCTGAATTGGGGTCTATGCGCTCCAATTCTTCAATCTCATTGCCAAAAAAGAAAACGCGATAACCATAGTCGGCATTGGCCAGCCACACGTCTATCACATCGCCTTTCACGCGAAACTGACCACGTTCCAGCGACACATTGCTGCGCGAATACAAGGACGCTACCAGTTGATGCAGCAGTTTTTCGCGGCTTATTTGTTGGCCCACCTTTAGGGCTATAACGTTCTTTTTGAAGTCTGTCGGGTTGCCTATGCCATAAATGCACGACACGGAAGCTACCACCAGCACATCTCTGCGGCCCGAAAGTAGGGTAGATGCGGTGCTTAGTCGGTGTTTTTCTATTTCATCGTTCACCGCCAAATCCTTTTCAATATACGTATCGGACGTAGGCAAATAAGCTTCGGGCTGATAATAATCGTAGTACGATACGTAGTATTCTACCGCATTGTTGGGGAAAAACTGACGCATCTCGCCAAAGAGCTGAGCTGCTAAGGTTTTGTTGTGGCTTAGAATAAGCGTAGGTCGGTTAAGCTGCGCTACCACATTGGCCATCGTGAAGGTTTTTCCCGAACCCGTTACACCTAGCAGTACCTGATGCCTATCGCCCCGCTCGATGCCCGCTACCAACTGCCGAATGGCCTCGGGCTGATCGCCTGTGGGCTCAAAAGGCGACACCAAATGGAACTTATCTTCCTCCATGCCGCGAAGATACGGCAAGCGTGGGCAGCCGAAGGCTGCGAGGTGGCATGGGCTTGCCCATGGGGTTGGGGGTGCGCATACCCGATATCCTTTTTGGGGCTATGCGTGTGGGTATGTTGATTACAGCATCTCGTTAGCATTTCTACCCCAAGTGCAGCTTCACCTTGTGGTAAGCGCACAACGGGTTCAATTGGTTAAATAGGTGGGAGGGACTACATGGCGATGCAATAACCACCGCCACAGGCAAACACGTTGCTTTATATGCCAAATCTATCCCGCCATTTTTTAACGCGGGATGAATGGCTTTTTACTTTGGGAATAGGACTAACGTTTTACAGCTAAAAGAAGTGCGGAAATTAAAAGCACAAAAATAAATTAACCGAAAAACTTTATTAAAAGTACAAAAGGAAATTGCAAATGCAAAATATTTCGCGTAACAACCAAAATTTAGCATTTGCAGCTTGCACAATCTCCGCATTTCTTTTAGGTGTTGTTATGGGCTGGCATATTTCCAAATGTGGTTTTAATTATTAACTAAAATCTTTTGTCGTGGTATAGAAAAACGACTATATTAATATGAGTAAAGTTCAAAATTTTTGGGTTGTAACAAAACCAACAAAGCATTCCACGCTGATTGACATTCTGTTTAGTGCAGATATGAAACGAATGGAATTACAGTTTAAAGGAGGCCTGTCTGGATGCGAAATTATCGGTACATTTACAACTAAAACCGAAGCTGAAAAGTTGCTAAAATGGCGTTACTAAAAGCTGGTGCGATTACAAAGTTTTAAATCAAAAAGTGGTGCAATGTATTTATTGTGCCACTTTTAAAATCAAATCATCGAATGGGAAAACATTTAAAAATACTTACTGCTGAATATTTAAACGAGTATTCAACTAAACTTAATATTGATTGGTTCGATGTGTTTAATCAATTTAGAACAAAAAACTTTTATTCTAAAGATGATTT
>CAMDOM010000003.1 GCA_945903645.1 Chryseobacterium gleum | reverse complement strand
GAAGCTGCAGAAACACTTTGAACTCTTTTTTCCGGAGGTAGGTCTAAATGACTGGTAATAAATATTCTTCCTCCAACTTTTAAAACTCTGAAAGCCTCATTCATAAAAGATTGGTAATCCTTAAAATGGTCAATGGAAGTCATACTCATCACAAGGTCTGCACATCCACTTTTAAATGGCAATTGTTCGGCATAGCAAAGAAGATGTCCCATTTTCAGGTTTAACAACTCTGGATAAATCCGCACAAATTGATCATGCAACAATCGCAAGTTTGGATCGATATTATAGTATTTCAATGATGCTGGATGTTTGAAAAACGTGCAAAGAGTGTATCCAGTGCCTGCACCAACGTCTATAACCGTAGCATTCTTTAAATCTGCAATTCCAGTTTTTTCTCTCAAATAGTTAATTAGTGGCAACCCATTAATTAGGGTGTAAAGAGTCAATGAACGATGATAGTGTAAAAACTCAGCATTGGCCTTGGTCCATGCCTCATCCTTTATTTCTGTAACACCATTTCTAAAGTCAATTACCCTATCCTCTATTTTAAATCGTTGTTTTGTTTCAACACACTCCAAGAAATTGGATTGATTCAGAAGGCTGCCGTCAACTACATTAGGGCTTGCAAGATCTTCTATTATTTCAGAAACTGAGTAGCGGTTCTGGTTAAATAGCTCAGCTACTTCGTAGATGTTTCTTTCGCTATTCAACATTTTAAGATGAATGTTTGTCATTCTCGTGGTTTTATTAGACAAACATAGGCATTATCCTTTTGAATTATACTGTTAAACACCTCCGAATCACTAACATTGGGCCAGTAAAAAAGCTAATATAACATGTGCGGAATTGCTGGATATTATAGTGCAACCGGAGCAGATAAAAACACCCTGTTAAAAATGGCCAATGCCATTGCGCATAGAGGACCTGATGCTGAAGGAACTTACATTCATGAATCATTTGGACTTGCTCACCGAAGGCTAAGCATTTTAGACCTAAGCTCTGCTTCGCATCAACCAATGCTATCTAAATGCGGTAGGTATATTATGGTGTACAATGGTGAGGTGTATAACTATAAGGAACTAAAAGAGGAATTAAACCTAACCACACAAACCTCTTCGGATACGGAGGTGATTTTGGAGGCTTTTGCCTTAATGGGACCCGCAATGGTGAACAAGCTTAATGGCATGTTTGCGATTGCTATTTTAGACAGATTAGAAAATAAGCTGTTTCTATTTCGTGACCGATTAGGCATTAAACCTTTGTATGTTTATCAAAGTGCCGGTACTTTAGCTTTTGCCTCTGAACTAAAAGCTATTACCTCTAGCTGTGATACGTTTCCTGTAAGTTTAAACAACGAAGCTATCCCATATTTTTTGCATCTTGGTTACATACCAGAACCTATGTCAATCTATAATGAAGTGACAAAGTTCCCTGTTGGTCATTGGGCTGTGTTTGATAGCAAAATATTAACAACGTCTTGTTTTTGGTCGGCAAAGGATAAAATCAAGGCGGATGTTTGGGTAGATGAAGCTTCTGCAAAAGAGAAACTAGACGAACTGCTTACTGCATCGGTAAAGCGCAGGTTAATTAGTGATGTGCCTTTCGGAACGTTTCTTAGTGGGGGAATTGACTCCAGTATAGTTACCGCTTTAGCGCAAAAAGTATCCTCAAAACCAATTAATACCTTCTCTATTGGATTCGAAAAAGCGAAATACAACGAAGCGCATTTTGCGAAGCAAGTATCTAATCATTTAGGAACAATACATCACGAATTCACAGTAACAGAAAAAGATGCCTTGGATTTGGTGCTTGAAATTGTTCCTCAGTTTGACGAACCTTTTTCTGATTCTTCTGCAATTCCAACCATGTTGGTTTCAAAATTGGCACGAAAACATGTAACTATGACCCTGTCAGGTGATGGAGGAGATGAACTATTCATGGGCTACGGAGCATATATTTGGGCAGAAAGGCTTCAGAATCCACTTTTAGCGGCCCTACGACAACCAATTTCTGGTCTGCTCGCCCTAGGTAATGATAGAAGTAGGCGCGTAAGTAAACTTTTAGATTTTGATTTCAATTCATGTTCTCAGTCACATACCTTTTCGCAAGAGCAAAATTTATTTAGCGCCAAGGAAATAGGAGAGCTGGTAAAAAACACTTCCGAAACAACTCCTCTCATAAAAAATAGCTTTGGTTGTAACGATTCGCATGACCGAAAATTAAGTCCTCAAGAAATACAAGCCTTTTTCGACTTGAATTATTATCTAAAAGATGATTTATTGGTAAAAGTTGATCGGTCAACCATGCGTTACGGGTTAGAAACGCGTGTTCCTTTGCTTGACCACACTGTGGTAGAATTTGCAATCAACCTTTCACCATCCTTAAAAATTAAAGATGGTTGCTCTAAATATCTTCTTAAAGAAGTACTATTTAATTACGTTCCAAAAGAATTATTCGCTCGACCAAAATGGGGATTTAGCATCCCATTATCCGATTGGCTACAAAGCGATTTGGCATTTTTAATTGATGAATATCTCAATGAGAAATCGATAACTACTGCTGGGCTTGTAAATTGGGATAATGTTAAGTCACTTACCATGAAATTTAGAAATGGGCATCACTATCTCTACAACAGATTATGGCTCCTAATAATTCTGCATCAGTGGCATAACAATTATGCGAAGACCAATTGACCTGAGTTCGGGATAAGAAACAAAATCTTCTATCTAATTATTTCGCTTAAAATCAATCATATACAATTGCAAGAGCTACCGAGTAGAACCATAAAAGACATCTTATTGCCACAGAAACACTGAATCTCACAGACTTTGCACAGAACCGACCATCGGGAGCTCATTGCGGAGCGCAATAAATTCTGTGTTTTTTCAGTGATGTTCTGTGTGTCTGTGGCTATCACCATGTTTTTCAATAGGATAGTTCAATCTTGGCCTTTCGCTTATCCCGAACTCAGGTAATTAGGTAAGTTGCGAAGTTTCTTCTTCAACGAAATAGTCTTCTGAATCTCTTGTACTACGGTCTCGAGCAATGTAGATACTTGCTAAAAAGAACGGCATCGCTGGAATTTTGTATCTGACTAAAGCACCAAAGTTAGCAGTTGTGAGCCCCACTGAAAAAGCAAAAAATATGGAAAAAACGAACCCAAACATGGACATTGGTTCGGCAAGGGTTCCAGTAAAATATTTTATGGGTCCCACTTTCAATACCATAAAAAGAAAGAATAGTAAAATGATGGTATTCTCTATCGCTGTGACAAGCATAAATATACTTCCTGCTTCCCATATCATGGGGCGAAACAGTCCAGAATAGATGGCTATAGGAGCTTTTGATAATATGCCACCAATCGAAGCATCAAAAGACCCTATATCGAATGTCTGACCCCCATAATATTCCTGTTTTAAGTCAGATTGGGTGACAACCGCTTTATTCAACATGGTATCAACGGAACCATAGGCTCCTAGGCTATCCGAGGCTTGCGAAAAGACAAAACTCACTCCAACTGCTCCAATCATTAACACAATTGGGGCGATTAGTACTCGAACAATTATGTTGTCAACCGAGATTATTTGCTTAAAAAACGCCCACAAAAAAGTCCCTGGTAGCAGGGCCACGAAAATATAAGGCTTAATGGTGAGTAAAATCCAAGAAGAGACAACTAAATACAAGAGGCTCCAGGCAAAATCAGTCCTTTTTATCAGCAGTTTATAAACTGCATATGTCATCCAACACACTGCCGAAAACGTAAAGGTATCCTTAAGAATTCCTGAGCCCCAGAATAACACCGAAGGAATAAACAATATACATACTGCCATTTCTTTTTTCAATCTTGGGTATTCTTCAACAAATACGGTGTACAAGCGCCAAACACCCCCAAAAGCAATCCAAGAAACTAAAATAGTACATCCAAAAAAAGCCTTAATCGTTAAGAGATAGGGGAATGCTACCAACCGTGCAACAGTGAATGATTGCGGGTCTTTTAAGTAGTACATAGGTCTTACTCCAAAATCCCAACAGTAGTAATTTGGAATAGAAAGATTTCCAAACAAAATATCAAATGCACAACTTGTATGCACAAAAAATAAGTCCCCAAGATATCCAGCATCGTTCCAATAATTTATAGTATCACCGCCCCCATAGTAAAAAGCATACACAACAGCCAAGGATAAGCCACCAAACACCTTTAACATAAGCGCCTTAGTATAGTACCGATAGGCATCGTTATTATCTATTTCACGCTCTTGTTTTCTTTGGGCTATGAAATAGATTAAGCCAATTAACATTGGCACCATTATAAAATCCCAAGGATTGACGTATTCCACGTTTACAGCTTTGCGCTCAAAGTTATGCAAGGAGTAAGTTGTGTGGTTAACTTAGCCGCCATGAGAGTGCTCTATTTAAGTTATGATGGGCTTACGGATGGGTTAGGTAGGTCGCAAGTGCTGCCGTATATCTTTGGTTTAGAAGCGAAAGGGCATCACTTTACTATTGTGAGTTTTGAAAAAAAAGAACGGTTTACTAAGGATGAGCAAAATATCCGAAAGCTTTTAGAAGGAAAGAATATAGAATGGGAACCGCTGCTCTACACGGCTTCACCCCCTATTTTATCCACTATATACGATGTGTTGCGATTGCGGAAATTGACACGAGCATTGCATGTCCATATAGGTTTCGACCTGATTCACTGTCGCAGCTACATTACTTCTTTGGTGGGCTTGCACATGAAACGAAAATTTGGCGTTCACTTTGTGTTTGATATGCGTGCCTTTTATGCCGATGAACGCGTGGATGGAGGTTTATGGAACTTGAAAAATCCCCTTTTCAAGGCGGTGTATGACTTTTTCAAGAACAAGGAAAAACAATTTCTTGAAGAAGCGGACTACACCATAAGCTTGACAGAAAAAGGAAAATCCATCATCCATTCGTGGAAAGAATTGAAAGGACAGCAATTGCCGATTCAGGTAATTCCCTGCTGCGCAGATTTGGACCACTTTTCGGTTAAAAACATCAATAAAAAGCTGCAAACTCAATTAAAAAATGAGTTACTTATTGAAGAACGCGACCTCGTAATCACCTATCTAGGTTCTATTGGCACTTGGTACATGCTGCCTGAAATGCTCGATTTCTTTGCACAACTTTATAAAGTAAAACCCAATGCCAAGCTTCTTTTAATTACCCAAGATGCGCCTTTACCTATCCTTCAAAAAGCGAAAGAAAAAGGTATTCCTGAAGCACGCATTGTAATTCGACCAGCAAGTAGAGAAGAAGTTCCCACCATGCTTAGTTTGGCCCAAGTCGCACTATTTTTTATTCAACCAGTTTTCAGCAAATCAGGGAGCTCGCCTACCAAGCATGGCGAAATGCTGGGAATGGGTTTGCCTGTTATTGCAAATGCGGGTGTTGGTGATGTGGACAGCATTATCACCGCCACTGGCACTGGGCTGCTGATAGGTGAATTTACTCCTTCCTCCTACGCTAAAGCCATTGAAGGTTTGGACGCCATACTCCAGTTGCACAAGGAGCAGATGCGACAGGCTGCCGAGGACTATTATTCGTTAGAAATGGGTGTGGAACGGTACAACGCAGTGTACGCTCACTGCGCAAATCAATGATGGTACTTCTCGTTTCGAAGTATGGTGAACGCCCTATACAGCTGCTCCACAAAGAATAATCGCACCATTTGATGGGTGAGCGTTAAAGACGAAAGCGCCATTTTGAAATCTGCGCGTTGGTAAACATCGTCCGAAAACCCAAAGGCGCCACCTACCACGAAAACAATCCGTTTGGTGCCTGTATTCATCCATTTCTGAAGTTGATTTGCAAAGTCGACAGAAGTGAAATGCTTGCCGCGTTCGTCAAGAACTACCACAAAATCTTGCGGTGAAAGGCGCTCCAAAATGAGTCTTCCCTCCTCTTTTCTTTGTTCGTCTTGACCAAGTTTAGCAAACTGCTTTGGGCATCTAATTTCCTCTGCTTCAAAAGCTGCATAGTGAATTAAACGCTTTGTGTAGCGCTCTATGGCAGGAGCCAATTCCTTATCATCCGAAATACCAGTGAGCAAAAGAACAATCTTCATCCTAAAACAACAATGTTGCGCGGCCTAGCAGAAGGGAATTATACACTTGTAATGTAGCAGCAATATGCGCTTGAAATTTGAAGGATTCCTTATGTTGAGTTGCGATAGCCGAGTTATCGAATTCGGTATTTGCGAATTGAAGCAAGGTTTCTTTCCAAGCCGACAACTTATTTTCGACCAAAAGTCCCTGTTCTGGAGTGGTAAGATATGTTTCCATGCCTTCAACTTGCGATGCAATTATGGGAACACCGCATTTTAATGCTTGAATCATAAAAGTTGGAAAAATGGCGAAATCGGTGGGATGCAGAAATCCATCCGCTTTTTGAAATTCGCGAGCCATGTCTTTTAGGCTCAATTCGCCATGAAACTGAGCATGAATTCCCAAGCTAGCGCAGTACGATTTAAATTCTGAAATGCGTGTTCCGCTGCCAATAATGCCCAAAATTACTGGTTTCCCCAATTCTCGTTCGGCAGCTGCAAGTGCTTTTATGGCAAGTTTAGGCCGCGCAAGCACGGGAAGTTCGTCATTCCAGTTTCCTGCCAACAAAAAATATATACTGCTGCCCATGGCTTTGGGACGGTGGCTCAACCCATCTGTTGCAACCCATGGTTCGACAATTCGATAAGAAGGTTCTGGCACATACTTTTTCAGAAAATCAGCTTCAACTATGATTGTTTGATTCTTAACGCCACTTTCCGATTTCACATTATCTGCTGGCGAAAATGGCCCTTTTCCGCTTATTAAGTCTAATGTATTGGGAGAATGCACCAATGGAATTGCACAGCGCTGGGCTATAGTTAGCGCCATGTCCCCAACTACACTTTCGCCAAAAAGGTGAATTAACTCTGACTGCTCTATTTTTGCTTTGAGGTGCTTGAAGTTGAAATTAAGTAGTTTCAATAAAATCGGAGAACAAAACTTCAAATTGCGACACCATCTGCATGTGATTGAAACCTTGATTTCCTCAATTCCAGCATAAGTTTTTGCTTCAGTTGTCACTTTAAATAGTTGGTGGCCAGAGCCTTCAACCATTCGAATTACTACTACACTATTTCCCGATGCGCTAATCGCTGCCGAAAGCGGATGAACTAAACTATAATTTCCATCATCGCAAAGAAGAACTATTCGCATTACTTACCAAAAATTTTGGTCCGTGCGCTCTGAAATAATTCGGGAGCCAACCGAAGCAGATACGCCCCTAGAACGTACAAGACCGTAATAACCACCGACCGGAACATTATGGAAATAATGGCTGAATGCGCGGTAAAAGGCACAAAATAGAGCGCCATGCAAGCAACTATAAGCCCCATATTTTTAAAGGAATTGGCATCAAATGGTTGCATGTGCATATATCGCCAGATATAGCCAAACTTGAGTAAATTGAATAGAAATAGCGAGATGACTGTGGCAAATGCCGCTCCTTCCAATCCCCATAATGGTATAAAAATAAGGTTGGTTCCAAACGCCATCACAATAAGGGCTAGCAGCATAACGATGCCCACTTTGTAGTGTTCAGAATAGAACAACACTGATGTGTTGGAACCTGTAGCCATATTGAATAGGGTGCCTACAGATAAAATGTAAACCACCCCAAGTCCAGCCATGTAATCGGATGGAAGCAGTGTGAGTAGGTCGTAAACACTGAGATTGATACCTAAAAAGAACAGCCCGCCAATGAGTAACAAATAGCGCGATGATAGCTTGTACATCACGCGCACTTCGTCCCATCTTTTGCCTTGAATGGCATCAGACATGCGGGCACTCAATATTTTATCCAACGCCACAATTGGCCCCTCAATAACGGCTGGAATAGTGGCTACAACTCCATAAACCCCCACCAAAGCAAGATCAAGCTTTCGACCTAGCATTACCAAATCCAATTGCTTAAGACCCATAGAAGCCAAGGCAGCAAAGGAAAACAGGAAGGCGTATTGCGCAATTTCAACACGCTTTTGTAGGGTAAATACCTGCCGATTGAACAGCAATTTGGGCCGTTCGAATCGAACCATATAAAACGTTAACAAAACTAACTGCACACCATATATGCCCACCACAGCCATAACCAACATATCGAGATTGATGAGTTTGACGAAATAGGCCGAAACAACTGCAATGCTGGCCACACGAGTGAACACTTCTTGCAGCAGCGCTGGAACTGCTGTTTTGAAATGGGCAAAACAATACACGTTGAACACACTAATGAGGTTGAGCGCCAACGAAAGAGGAAACACGTAGGTGAAATATTCAGCAAACAGAGGGGAATTGGCCGCATATTGACCCACAAAAAAATCGCTAAACAGAAAAATGGTTCCTCCCAAAAGCAGATATCCTACCACAGGAAACAGCAACATAAATCCAAAAAAACCAGAATGCTGCTGTTCTGAATTGCGAAAATTAGGAAAGAACCTAGTTGTAGCATTCGTAATGCCCAAAGGCATAAGCGAGGCCATAAGCACCGAAAACGAATAAAGCACCCGCACCAATCCCACTTCTTCGGTGGTGAGAAACATGGGTTGAATAACCAGCAGATTGATAAAACCGATAATCACCCCCACATAGGAAAGTGCTGTATTGTAGATGCCTTGGCGTTGAATAATGCCCATAGAATTACATCGGGTTTTGGGGCCAAAGTTAGGCGCATCGCTTCAAGGCGAAAGAATTGATAATGATAGCTTGAATAAGCCAGATAATGTGTGATAATGGAATCTAGATTCATTCGTTTTATCACCGGCCTTCGGTATGTTTGCACCCCGCAATGATTGACGTTTCCGTTATTCTTACCACCTACAACTCGGCACAATCCATTCAAAGGGTGGTAGATGCCATTCGAAATCAGGAGGGCATAAACGCAGTGTTTCGATTGGATTTGATTGTGGTGGACGACTGTTCCACAGACGGTACACAGGAAATTTTAAGGCTAAATCGCATCGATTTTATAAGTACCGAACACAACTCTGGAGGACCAAACAACGGCCGAAATATTGGACTGAGCAAAGCCACAGGCACTTGCATCGCTATTGCCGACCATGATGACGTGTGGAATTCGAATAAGATTATCACTCTTCTTCCTTATTTGAAACAAGCCGCCATTGTAACTTCGGGTTATACGCTTGAAGATTCCACAACGGGCAAACGCACCGATAGAATTGGAATTAGCGCAAACACGAATGAAACTATCGCGTATGCACCAAATGTCACTTTTAAAAACAGGCTAATTCGCTCGCATAGTGGGCAACAGGCCTACTTGGGCAGCATACTATTTTCGAGCGAATTGAAACATATACGCTTTGAAGAAAGCTTTGGAATGGTAGATTTTGATTGGGTTTTGGGGTTGTTTCATAATCAAGCTTCCATAGAAGTGCTTAAACCGTTGTATGTACGTTTTGTGGACGGTAAAAACCTATCGCTGAACGCGGACTATAGAAGAAAGGACTTCTATTACTCGCTGTTTACAATAGAAAAGTATGAGCAACGCTATCCAGAATTGGTGGCTTTGGCTCACCGCAAACTGCATGGTAGCAGGGCCCGATATTTCTATCTTGTGGGCGATATGAAAAAGGCACGAACCTACTTCTGCAGGTCGCAATGGAGCTTAAAAACAATGCTTTACTATCTCACTACTTTTGCGGGTTCTAGCCTAGTAAAAAAGCACTTTAACGTATTTGGATAATCGACTGTAATGAAGCTAAATAAGATACTTGACGAACGAACATATCAGTTCCTCACCAAAACATTCATTTCTCCATCGATAAAAAAAGTTGTGAAGCGCATTCGTAACAACGAGGTGACTTTGGATGCCAAAAATGTTATCGCACTTCTTTTTTCCAAGGAAGCCAAGTACATTAAACCATGGCAAAATGTGCCTGAGATTCTGCAATTGGCAGAAATGATAGCCAAGAAAAAACCGAAAGTGGCCGTAGAAATTGGTACCGCAGCAGGAGGTACTTTATTTATTACATCTTGCCTTGCGGCAGATGATGCGCTGATTGTATCTATCGATTTGCCTCATGGCATGTATGGCGGAGGCTATCCTGAATGGAAGATTCCATTGTATGAATCTTTTGCACGCAAGAACCAAAATATTGAATTGATTCGTGGCGATTCGCATTCCACCAAAACCCACGCACAGCTTAAAGCTATTTTGAACGGACGAAAAATTGACTATCTATTCATTGATGGCGACCATACCTACGAAGGTGTAAGTGCCGATTTCTATAGCTATGGCGCTTTAATGAGTGAGGATGGGATGATTGCTTTTCACGATATTGTGTCTGACAAAAGCGCGGTTCCAGACCATTTTGTATCGGTGTTTTGGAACGAGATTAAAGGCGACTACACACACTTTGAGTTTGTAGAAGATCCAAAACAATCGAAGCTAGGGCTTGGGTTGTTGCAGCTAAACGGGCCAGTTAAGTTGCCTAATTAGAAAACTTTACGAGTATTTGATTTAATTGCTTACTTAATCCAAAACGCGAATATGCTTCTGCTCCAATGCGTTTGATGGAAAATCCATTCTGCAGTATCGCTTGAATAACGCTGGTAATGCGTTCCTTATCTTCGTAATCCACCATCTCCCCTGTCCCCGTCTCATTCAAGATTTCGGCAGCATCTCCATCCACAGGGCCAATGCCAAGAATTGGCCGTTGTAGTGCCAAGTATTCGAAAATCTTACCTGTAACGATACCCTTATTGCCCTTTACCTTCGGAATCACAAGCAACAACATGGCACATGAGGACGCAAGCTGCAATGCCTCGTCATGGGGCAAATAGCCCGTAAATTCGCAATTATGTCCCGTTGCCTTTAGGGTTGTTTGTATGTCCAAGGGCACTTCACCTATAAACCGTAGGCCTACTTTCTGCCTCATTTTAGCGAGCGCCTTCAACAAGGCCGAAATGTCGTATTGCCCCGTAATAGTGCCCATGTAACCAATAGTAAAGTCCTTCTGCGCTGGCACCATCTCCTTGAAATCGTCCAAATCATAGCCATTTGGAATTACCGAAATGCTATTGGAAGATAAATCTGGCACTAGTTTTAAAAAATCGCGCTTCAATTGATTGCTCACTGTGATAATATGGTCGGCAGTGAGCAATACTTCGCGCTCCATTTTAGCGTTTTGGCGCTCGGCCCAAGCGGTTTGAAGCAATTCGGACGCATAATAAATGCCCGTCCATGGATCACGCATATCGGCAATCCACTTTATGTCACGGCATTTTTTCAATTCTAAACCAATAAGTTGGGTAGAATGCGGTGGCGATGTAGTAACCACCACCTGTATTCCATTCGCATCAATAATTTCTTTTGCCTTTTTGATGGCATAGGAGTTCCATCCTTTTCGCGGGTCTGGAATAAACACGTTGCCACGCACAAACCGAGCAACGCGTTTCAGCAGTCCAGCAGAACTTCCTGTGGCTTCGTTTGCAAATCCTGCAGATGGCACTTTTCCGCCCGAAAGCATGGAATAGTAACGGTACGGCTCGCTAGTAGACGTGCGGTAAACCGTGACATTTCCTTCAATAGTGGTTGGCAAGGATGAATCGCGATGCGGATAGGTAGCAACCGTATCATCCACAGTAATCACATGGATTTCCCAGCCCATTTGGACCAGATATTTCACAAACTTAAGCCAACGCTGCACTCCTGCACCTCCACTTGGCGGCCAATAGTAGGTGATTACGAGTAGCTTTTTCATTTGTCACAAAGATGCACCAACCACTTGAATATGCATTGCTAGCATAGCAATAGCTCCATTTGTTGATATAACTTCTACTTTTGAAGGTGCATCTTTAATCTTCGACCGTGAAAAAACCGTTAATCGCAATCGCGCTATCGTTTCTCATTATTCCCCAAACTATGGCGCAGCAGCGCCTCAGCAGTTTCCTGAAACAGGAATTGGAAAGTGCCCCAGCCAGCAACATGTTTCGAGTTCAACTCGTGCTTGAAGACAAGGCCGATTTAGAAGCATTAAAAACTCAGATTAACGCCACAAGGCGAGCAGTGAACGAGAGGGCTCAACTGGTTTCTCAAACGCTGCAAGCACATGCCAAGGCAACGCAACAGCCCATTCTAAAACAAATTCAGGCGTTTTCAAATCAACACCCAGAAGAAGTTTCAAACATTAAAACAGTATGGATTAGGAATATAATTACGCTTGATGCTAGTCGCACTTTAATAATGCTTTTGGCGCAAAACACCGCCATTGAAATCATTGACTTAGATGAACGATGGAAACTGAGTCCAATCGAACTTCCAAAAATGGAGCCTGCATCTTCTGTTAAATCTTTAGGTGGTATTGAACCTGGATTGGAAGCTATTGGTGCTCGATTTATGTGGAATTTGGGCTATACGGGTCGCAACCGGATTGCCTATACGCTCGACACTGGTGTTTGGCCCGACCATCCTGCCATTAGTGATAGATTTCTATACACCCATTATCCATTGGCGCAAACGTGGTTTCCATACGATTTGCCCGTTCCTGGAGATAAATCGAGTTCGCATGGTTCGCATGTTACTGGAACCATGATGGGGCTTGACCCAGCCACAGCCGATACAATAGGGGTGGCTTTTAATGCCAACTTCATTTGCTCCGATCCAGTAGTCAGCAATTTAGCCGACTTGAAGCCACTCACCGATTTCATCTACGCTTTCGAATGGGCCATAGACCCCGATGGAAACCCTGCCACACTGAATGATGTGCCCGATGTGATTAACAACTCGTGGGGCTTCGACCCTCCAGCCGACACTCTTGTGTGTACTAGTGTAGTTGCCGATGTGCTTACTGCCGTTGAATTGGCAGGCATTGCCAATGTGTTTGCAGCGGGCAATGATGGCCCAGGAGCATCGACCATCGGCACTCCAAATTATATAAATACCAGTTTAGTGAACACCTTTACCGTAGGCGCTTTAAACGGCAACACACCTACTTATCCAATTGCAGATTTTTCGAGCAGAGGACCATCTGTATGCGGTGGCACAGGCTCACTGGAGATAAAACCCGAAGTATCTGCTCCGGGTGTAAACGTGCGTTCGTCTGTTGAAAACGGAGAGTATGCGTTGTATTCTGGCACATCTATGGCATCGCCCCACACGGCAGGTGCGGTTTTGTTGCTTAAAGAAGCATTTCCAATGGCAACGGGCGAAGAGGTTTTACTTGCCTTATACTACTCAGCTATCGACCTTGGCGATGCAGGCGAGGATAACACTTTCGGAATGGGCATGATTAACCTTGAATCCGCATACAATTATCTATCACAGACCTTTATTCCCGTTCCTCCATTAGCAAACGATTGGGATTTAGCCGCCAAGGTTATTACACCGCAAGAAAACTTCAGCTGCGCAAATTCCATCACTCCCACCTTGCGACTATTCAATCATGGGCTGCAAACCATTACAGAAGTTGCCATAACCTTTGGCCAAGTAGGCCAATCTGACCAATACTTCACATGGAATGGAACGCTTGGTTCAGGCCAAACGGTAGATGTGGTGTTGGGCAATATTAGCCTTGCCGGAAATGGATTTACCGAAATATGGTGTCGCACTGCGCTTACCAATGATGAAACAGAATTGGATAGGCACAATAATCACTCAATGTATCGCTTTAACAGACGGACAGAAGAATCTATGCCTTTCTTCGAGAATTTTGAGAATATGACGTTTGCAGAAGACCGTTGGCTGGTCGAAAACCCTGATGCCTCGCTTACTTGGGACACGCTTAGCATTGAAGGGCCAAATTGGAGCACCATTTCGGCACACATGGATTTGGGTAACTATAATCCGAAGCAAAATCAACTGGATGGCATTATTAGTCCACTGCTTTCCTTAGATAATTCAGCCAGTTCTTCTTCACTTCGATTCGACCATTTCTACAGCCTTTTTCACCCCAGCTTTGCCGACACATTGAGTATTTTGGTGAGTACAGACTGTGGCGATTCGTGGTCGGTTGTCTACAATAAAGGTGGAGTAGAACTGGCTACACACCCAGAAACAGGCAGCAACCAATTGCCCGATTCCCTTGCCCAATGGACAACCGAATATGTGGATTTGAGCAGTTTTGGAGGCGAAACCGTTCTGATTAAATTTCGAACTATGAATCGGAAAGGCAATCATTTATTAGTGGATAACATCCTTGTTTATTCTGGAGATGAGCCCGCTGGTGTAGACGAAACAAATCTTACCGACCTCCTACTCTATCCCAATCCTGGCCAAAATGATTTCCGCCTTAAAGGCTGGAAAGACACCATGCGTCTGAGTTATTCCGTAATGGACACATACGGTAGAATAGTGAAAAATGGTACCATGACCTCGCCCGAACTCTCTCTGCAAGGCATTGCATCTGGACTGTATTTCCTTCGGTTGGAAAATGGAAGTGTTGATAAAACCCTTCGTATTGTTAAGATTGATTGACCTTTATCGAAAGTTTTCGACAAGAGATTCTTACTTTCGCGCTGCTCATTTTTAATACATCATTCCAAATTTTCATTTGATGAAACAACTAATTGCCTTTGCCTTTTTGCTTTCAACACTGTCTGTGTCTGCCCAAGTGGTTGGCGGAATGGATTTCAAACTAGAGAAATTGTACAATAGTGAGAAATGGGAAGATTTGGGCGACAAGGCCATCACCATGATGGAAGATGAGAAGTACAAAAAAGATCCAGAGCCTTATTTGTACGCTAGCATGGCATTCTACAAAATAAGCCAAGTGGAAAATGACCCAAACTTGAAGGAAGCTTATCCTAAAGCACTTTTTGACGCAGTGAAATACGCTACACGATTTCGCACCAAAGACAAAGATGGCACATGGTTTAAAGATAACTACGATTATTTTGAGGAGTTGAAAAAAGCATCAATAGTGGAGGCTGCACCTTATGTGGATGACGAAAAGAAGCGCAGAACTGCCGTAAGCACCTACAAAAACCTTAATAAGGCAGTACCTGAAGATTTTAATATCTTATTTTATAAAGGCTTGTTGGAAACCCTAACCCGCAATGAAGGAGAAGCTGAACGCAACATTAAGGATGCAATGAATGGATTGGCATTGGCCTATTCAGACCCAAAATACAAACCAAGTAAAGTAACAGCTCCACTATTGGAAGATGGCCTTATTCGTTTTGCTGATGCCTTGATTGCCAAGAGCTATGTTGACTCGGCACGCAAAACATTAGATGTTTGGGGCACCAAGTTTTTCCCCAATAGCGAGAAGATTAAGGCAAAATCGGCCAGCATCGCACTAAAAAAATAATTCGCTCACTTTTGGTAATCTCCATGAAAATGACGAGAAAAAGCACCAGCATACTTTACACAGCATTATTGGCTTTGGTAGTCATGGTCACGCTGTTTTCTTCATGTACCGTGATGGCCGAAACAAGCAAAAAGGAAATTGCAATTGAAGAATCGCGCAAGCACGACAGTACCAAATATCTTGGTTTTGATATTGACCTAGACAGCCTTATGTCGTACGCCAAAACATTGGTTGGCATCCCCTACAAGTATGGAGGCCGCACTTTGGCTGGGTTCGATTGCAGTGGTTTTGTAAACTATATCTTTAATAAAGTTGGGCTTTCGTTGCCGCGCTCCTCTTCAGAAATGGGCGGTATTGGCAAAGAAATCCCTCTATCTGAAAGCAAAAAAGGAGATATCATACTGTTTGGTGGTAGCGACCCCAAGAGTCGACCTATTGGCCATGCAGGCATAATTATTTCTGAAAAAGGAGAACCAGTTAAGTTTATTCATAGCCAAACCAGCAACCACAAAGGCATTGTTGTTTCGGTGTTGGATGGCTACGATTACTTCGTGAAGCGCTTTGTGAAAGTGGTGCGCATAGTGGATAACGACAAGAAGTAGTCCTTTTAAGAATCAAATTTTAGGTATCAAAAAGTTTCTCCTCAAGATGAGAAACAAGCAGGCCATAGGACTGCTAAATGGTTCAGCGTTATCTGCCCAACTGCCGAAATCCTTTCAGTACAATAGTCAAATCGTTGAGAGCACTGTAGTCTTTAGCATAGCGCATATTGAGTCGTACAAGTCCTTGGGCATCAAGATTCCCATCTTCCAAACCGTCTAACGGACTAAGAACACCCCGCGCTATTTTGGGTAGTTGAAAATCTTGGTCGGCACGTTGCTCTTGGGCATACCCAACCCATGTGCGCTTACTGGCAACCACCAAAGCAATATTGCGCAATAGCCCCAACGGATTGCGCAGAAACCATATAACCACTGGTGCGCAGAGCAGTAGAAGCAACGCCACCGCCACATCTACAAGTCGTTTTACCCGCTGATTGGACGGCTTGCTAACGGCATTCATACCAAAGGTGTAGAGGTCTCCAGCGGTGTTGATGCTGTTGCTTCCAATAAGAAACATACTTTCCTGTGGCGCTATTTTAAATTCGACCTGCGGATGCTTGGTTTGCGTCATTATGTCGATTATTTGCTGGGCGGGCATGTCTTTGGCGCAAAAAATCACCTCCGTCACATGGTGTATTCTAATAATCTCGTCCAGCTGCGCAATGGTTCCCAAAGCTGTGTCGAAAACCGCATCATCGCAGGCAACGAAACCAATAAATTGAGGAGTGCGGAAGGTTTCGTTGAGTAAACTCTCTACCCGAGTCGCTTCGTCTTTTCTCCCCACAATGGCAAAACTCTTATTGCGTTCGCTAGCAAGATTGAACCCATTGAGTTTGAGACTGTGCAATATAAAGCGCACCATAGGCAGCGCCAGCACAGCCCAAACCGCACCCAAAAGCACCACTGCACGGCTAAAACGGACATCTTCGCTCATTAATCCATAGCCAATAAGAATGAAGGCCGATCCAGCCAAAAGCCCTGTAAGAATGCGCTGAATTTTGATAGGCTTATCGTAGCCTCCAGCAAACCAAACTGCCAAAAGCCACACTAGGATATAGGCGGGCAGCACTAAAATATAGAACTCCATTGGGTAGCTCAATCCATCTGCTTGATGCACACTTCTTGACCAATAACTGGCAATAAGATAAAGTCCTGCGTACAAAACCGAAGCATCCAACAACGGCAAGGCTACTGTTTTCACAAAGCGATGCACTAACGCCACCGCAGCCCGCACCACAATAGCAAGGTTGATGAGCAGCGAAAACATACGCGCACTCTCAGCTGAAAAATGCTTGCGGGCAAATATGGCCATTGCGTTGTAGAACACATACACGTAGTTTAGACTGCCCTTTTTGGTGCTTTCGCCTTTGTAGTGAATAATGCGCGCATCGGGAAAATAGTAGTTTTTATAACCGCCCTTAATGATGCGATAAGAAAGATCCACGTCTTCGCCATACATAAAGAAATCCTCGTCCAAAAGGCCAACCTTATCTAAAGCAGCCTTGCGCATTAGCATAAATGCACCCGACAGCACCTCTATTTGATGGGTTTCATCGTTCGATAAATACGTGAGATGATAGCGCCCAAACCGTTTGGACTTTGGAAACAACCACGACAGCCCAAAGATTTTGTAAAACGCTACTTCTGGAGTTGGCAAACTGCGCTTGCTTTCGGGCAAAAACTGGCCTTTGCCATCCACCATTTTGATGCCCAAACCGCCACAATCGGCATGCTGGTTCATAAAATCTATCACCTTAACAAAGGTGTCGGCTTCTACCAGCGTATCCGGATTAAGCAGCAGTACAAGCTCACCCGTAGCAAGGCGCATGGCTTGGTTGTTGGCCCTCGAAAAGCCCAAATTTTCTTTATTGGCAATCAGTTTTACTTGCGGAAATTTGGCTTGCACCATGGCCACCGAACCATCTACCGAATCGTTATCCACCACAAAAACTTCCGAATCGATACCTTCGCACGCCACCACTACCGATTGCAAGCACGACTCTAAGAAGTGCTGAACATTATAGTTTACGATTACAATAGATAGTTGCACAGTGCGCTACAAATAAGGTTGGCAAAGATGGGAGGAAATGGAGAAAGTTAGCAGGCGATAAAGTGTTGGAAAAGAAATGATGTAATAAAGAAAAGTTATACGGAATGAAGGAATGACGTGATTAGGTAAGGAAACACACCAATAGACACTCCGAAATTCGATAGTGCTCTGTGGTTTCCACAGAGGGCACTCCGAATTGCGAAAGTGTTCCGTGGCTTCCAAGAGGGCGAAAAGCTTCCTGTTTATGCTCCATGAACTTCCAAAAGGACAAAAAGCTTCCTGTTTATGCTCCGTAGGTTCCACAGAAGGCACTCTGAACTACTAGATCCTAATCTGGTTCTGCTTTTTTGTAAAAAACTAGCGCCCTAGCGAGTTTTCGTAGGGCACCCGCAGCACAAGCGAGCGACCAAGGGTCACCTCATCCGTAAATTCAAGTCCACCACCGATAGAAACTCCTCGCGCCAAGGTGCTCACCTTCACATTGCAAGGTTTCAGCTGGCGAAAAAGGTAGAAGTTGGTGGTATCGCCCTCCATGGTGGTGCTCAGGGCCAGAATCACTTCGGCCACTTCAGCGCTCATGCAGCGCTCCACCAATGGGGCGATGCGCAATTCGCTCGGCCCTACACCGTCCATTGGCGAGATGATTCCACCCAATACATGGTAGGTGCCCTTAAACTGAGCAGTGTTCTCGAACGCCACCACATCGCGGATATCCTCCACTACGCAGATCAAAGAACGGTCGCGCCTCGAATCGCTACATATATCGCATACCTCCTTGTCGGTGATGGTGAAACAGTCGCGGCAATGGCGCACATTCTCTTTCAGTGTAAGGAAAGTGTGGCCGAAACGTTCCAGTTCCTGCGGATTCTTCTTCAGCAGATGCAGCACAAAGCGGAAGGCGGTCTTCTGCCCCACTCCAGGCAACTGCGTAAACTCATCAACGGCATCTTGGAGAACTTTTGAAATCATTTTATTTAAGCAGACAGGTAACTAGAATTGAAAATTATAGTAGGGGTTACGAATTCGCAAAAAATCATAAAAAGCTTGCATTAGCTAAAAAGAAAAAACTACACCTCATACCCCTTCACCAACGTCTTCCAAACAGTATTACTACCAAAGCTGTAGGGTATCCGTGCAATGGACTCCATCGGTTGTGTGATGATGATGTTGGCCGTCTTGCCACGGGTGATGGAACCGAGTTCCTTTTCCAGCCCAAGGGCGAAGGCGGCATTGATGGTGACGGCATTGATGGCCTCTTCGGGCAGCATCCGCAGCTTGATGCAGGCCAACGAGAGCACAAAAGGCATGTTGCCCGATGGTGTGCTCCCAGGGTTGTAATCGGTGGCAAGGCATATGGGCAGCCCAGCATCCATCATGCGCCTTGCAGGGGCATATGGAATATTGAGGAAGAACGAGCACGAGGGCAGCACCGTGGGCATCACATTGCTAGCGGCCAAGGCAGTGATATCCGTATCTGTTATCACTTCTAAGTGATCCACAGAAAGGGTATTGTGCGCTATGGCAGCTTCAATACCTCCTATACTATTGAACTGGTTCACGTGCACCTTGGCGCGCAGTCCATGCTTGGCACCTGCTTCAAGGATGCGGCCCATCTCATCGGGCGTGAAATAGTTCTTCTCGCAAAACACATCGATAAAATCCGCCAGCCCTTCGGCAGCGATGGCGGGCAGCATCTCTTGAATGATGAGCTGCACATAGCCTTCCCTATCGGACTTGTATTCCTGCGGAAAGGCATGCGCACCCAAAAACGTAGCCTTGATGGTTATGGAATGGGTTTCCTTCAAGCGCTTAATGACACGCAGCATCTTCAACTCGCCTTCTACACTTAGCCCATAACCACTTTTAATTTCGATGGCACCTGTTCCAGTAGCTACAACTTCGTTGATCCGCGCCAATGCTTCTTTATATAATTTATCTTCTGGCGTATCAGCCAGTCGCCTTGCGGAGTTGAGGATGCCGCCTCCTTTAGTAGCAATCAGCTCGTAGGTCAGTCCTTTTATCCGGTCAACGAATTCCTCTTCGCGAGTGTGAGCAAACACAATGTGCGTATGCGAATCTATCCAAGCGGGAAGCACCAATCGGTCTGAAGCGTCAATCACTGCATTCGGATCGGGCGGACAAGCATCCATAGTACCGTAATCCATGATAGTCCCGCCTTTTATAAGCAGCCAAGCATTTTCTAAAGTTGGAAGTTGCGCCATATCTAATCCGCGCACAGGTGCATCCGTGTTTTCTCGCACCTGAGCTAGAATTCGGATATTCTTGATAAGCAATGCTGCCATGGCGCGAAGATAGTTCGACTAGGAATCAAATTATGGAAACGGCTACCCACCTCACTACTTACGCCTTACCATGCATACCTAAATACTAAATCCTATTTTCGCCTTATGTCCAAACTCGTTCTCGACCTCCACGAAATCTTCAATAAAGGCAAGAAGATTGATACCGAATTAAACCGCGTGATTGACGAAGCAGTAGAAAAACGCATTCCTTTAGTAGAAATTATTCCGGGCAAAGGAAGTGGACAATTGAAAAAGGCCGTTATCCGTTTTCTCGAACAAAAACACATAAAGGCAAAATACCACCGCATTGATAAGGATAGCAAGAACTTCGGACGTTTATTCGTCCGTTTCAAGCATTAATTGTCCTTTTATTCTTAATAATCACAACAAATGTTAAGGTTTCATAACCTCGAAGTATATTTGCATTCCAAAAAAATAATTCACAAAATCTTCAACCAAATCATCATGAAAAAAACACTACTTAAAAGTGTAGGAATAATTGCCGCAATGGCGTTCTCTGCACAAGTTAACGCCCAGCTCGTGGTCTTGGGCGAAGCACCAGCTGCAGCAGAAGGAAGCTACACCTTTACCTATTCTGACACTTGGGGTGCAGACATGGACACCACAGAAGTATCAGCCATGGTTGTGCTTTATCGCGCAGCAGTTGCTTCCGACACTTTGGCTTGTGCTGTTGCTAGCAATACCGCTGAACTAGACGGGGAAATTGCCATGTTATATCGTGGTGATTGCGAATTTGGCGCGAAAGCATTGAAAGCACAAGATGCTGGTGCCGTTGGGGTAATTATTGTAAACAACATTCCAGGTGAGCCCGTTGGCATGGGCGGTGGTGCCGTTGGTGCTCAAGTTACTATTCCTGTAGTTATGATTAGCAACACAGACGGTGCAGCGCTTCGGCAATATGTAGATGCTGGAACGCTACAAATGTTTATCGGAAATAAAACTGGCCTTTTTGCTTTCGATGCTGGTTTCCAAAAACCAAACGTTGCAATGGCAAAGAGCTTTGCTACTCCCGTACAATTTGCTTTGGATAGCACGGATTTCGATATTCCAGTGGGAGCATGGTTGCACAACTACGGTTCAGAAAATCAAACCGGATTGAGCCTTAGTGCTGTTATCACCGTTGATGGTGATGAGCTTTATAATGAAACATCTTCTCCAGAAAGCGTTCTTGCTGGCGATAGTGTATTGGTTTCTTTGCCAAACTTTGCCCTAGACAACTATCCAGTGGGCTACTACACGCTTTCTTATTCGGTAGCCACTTCCACTGAAGATGAATTTCCAAACGACAACCTTTTGGATGTTAATTTCTGGATAAACGACCAAGGTCTGTATTCAAAAAGCCGCATTAATCCTACCACATCAGAGCCAATTGGTGGTGGTGGTATTCGTCCAGCAACTGGACCTGAATTCACATGGTGCACCATGCTTCGCTCTAATAACGCAAGCAACATGAAAGTGGATGGCGTTAGCTTCTCAACTATCACTAATGGTCTCGATTCACTTGAAGGTGATGCTGTTCTCCTAGAAGTATATGAGTGGAACGACATCTTTGACGAAACCACTACTACACTAACATTTACAGACCTTTTGCAAATCGGTGAAGTATTCTATGATTATACCGAAAATGCTGATGGCGAATTTGTAAGAGCAGATTTTGACGAGCCCGTTTTCCTTGAAGATGGCATCAAGTATTTGGTATGTGCTACTATTTTTAGAGATAGCATGTTCCTAACCGTTGATGCGGGTATTGACTACGAACTTACTTACGATGCATATCCTTCAGACATCTTTTTCCCAGTTAAAGTGGGCACAACATGGACTCCTGGTGGCTTTGGTCCCGACAATTCACCAGCTATAATCACGCACCTTTCATCTGCTACTGGTATTGCAGAAGATGTTGCTAGCAAAGAAATCATGGCTTATCCAAACCCAACAGCCGATTTTATTAGCATTCCAATGGGAACAACTGTAAAAGGAAATGTAATTCTGAATGTGTTTGATATGGCTGGTCGCGAAATGATGAGCCAAAACATTACCAACGGAGCTAGTAACACACTTCGTGTCGATGCATCTTCTTTGAGCAATGGAATGCATATATTCCGTCTTACGTTCCAAGATGGAACTTCAACTTCATTCCGCACGCTGATTAAGAAATAAGCGAAATCCGCTTACTAAAAATGCCCTTGAACCATGGTTCAAGGGCATTTTTTTTGCTCCAAACGAATAAGGACTCCCTCCAATTCTACCATCGACCGCTCTACCGCAGTAACGAAATACTTAGTCTCCCATAAAAACGAAAGTTGCAAATACTTTTCTTCATACCGCAAATTAACCCGCTCTCCCGATATGGAAACTGCATCCAAATCTTTAATCACAGCGGGGTCTTTTACTAAAAACATGAATGCTTGGTTCAGTAGGTTCTCTTTGTTCACATTGGCACCAAACACCTCCAAATCCAGTTGACCTTCATAGGTTTTAAATAGCATTCCACGCTTGCTTATCTTCAAAACAGTTCCTGCTCGCACGCCTTCTCTATAGATGGCATACACCAGAAATAAGGTAACTACCGTGGTTAAAATGACCGCCACAGCAGCGAACCACAAAAAGAAATTTTGAATTTTTCATTTGGCTTTTTCAGCAAATTTTTCTTCCGTTTAATCTTGTTTTGTCATGGCCTTAAGGTTACATGACAAATATATCGCATTGCGCCACCAAAAAATTATACAATAAATAGCCGTGCCCCAACTCGAAGAACTACCTTCTGTTGAGTACCTTCGAAGCTTGATTTCGAGCAATACAACTCACTATTTCAATTCAACTTTCCATGAAAAAAGCACTCATCGGTTTAGGTATATTCTTCGGTATTCTGCTTGCCGCAGCCATCATTATCCCTATCGTTCTAGAAGAACCGATTAAGAAAAAAGTGTTGGAAGAAGCCAACAAAAACCTAAATGCTAAAATCAATTTTAGTGATGTAAGCCTATCGCTCTTTCGCAGTTTTCCGGACTTGTTTGTAGGTGTAGAAAACCTTTCCGTTATCGGAGTTCAAGAATTTGAAGGCGATACCCTTGTCTATCTCGAAACATTGGGCTTGGATGTAAACATCATGAGCGCTATCAATGGTGCGCCTGTAATAAACCACATCAATTTGGCAAACGGATTGGTGAGCGCAACGGTGCTAAAAGGCGGCAAGGCGAGCTATGATATTGTTCCTTCAAGCGAAGATGGAGCCGAAGCCCCAGCCGCTGAACCCACTGCATTCCAACTTAAACTGAAGAAATTCTCAATCGATAATGTAGAGATACGCTACGATGATCGCGAAGGCGGCACTGCAATTAACACTGCTGCGTTGAATATGGAATTGAGTGGCGATTTTACGGCCGACAATACTTCGGTAGATACCGAGGTGACTATGGATAAACTAACCTTGGTAAACGGTGGGATTCCATACTTAAGTAGAGTGGAATTGGAAGTAAAAGCAGAAGTTGATGCCGATATGAAGAATATGCAGTTCGTATTGAAAGACAACTCGCTGCGCATAAACGGGCTAAATCTTGTATGGAAGGGCAACGTGGGCATGCCAAACGATGACGACATCACTATGGATTTAACGTTTGGAGCACCAAAAACAGACTTCAAAGAGATTCTATCGCTCATTCCATCTGTTTACATGACCGATTTTTCTGCTGTAAAAACCAGCGGAAAACTTGCTCTCAATGGCATGGCCAAAGGCACCTACAATGAAACAACAATGCCCGCTTTCAATCTCAATTTGAAGGTAGATGATGCCTCGTTTCAATACCCGGATTTGACGAAAAAAGTGGAGCAAATTACCATCGACTTGAATGTAATGAATCCTGGAGGCGATCCAGACCGCACTGTCGTTAACCTCAAGAAACTTCACTTTCAAATGGCTGGAAATCCATTTGATGTTCGGATGCTGATTAAGACTCCAACTAGCGACCCAGACATTGACGCCTCCTTTAAAGGCAAACTCGAACTTGGAAGCGTGGCCGATGTGATGCCGCTCGAAAAAGAAGATAAGATTACAGGCACACTCATAGCCGATGCCGATTTGAAAGGCCGTCAATCGTATCTCGACAACAAGCAATACGACCGCTTTGTGGCCCGTGGCGAATTCATACTCACCAACTTTGAATACGCCACAAAATCATTGGTGTTACCGATAAACGTGAAATACGCACAGTTCAAATTTGCCCCAACACACTTAGAATTGACTTCATTCGATGCCAAGGCAGGCAAATCAGATTTCAAAGCTAGTGGCAAGATTGAGAACTATTTAGGCTATGCGTTTAAAGATGAATTGTTGAAAGGAAGCTTTGCGCTAAACAGCACCTTGCTCGATGTAAATCAATTGATGGGAATAGTTCCTACCGACCCGAATGCCGCTCCCGAAGCAAAACCTACCGAATCAGCGCCTGCCGCCACCACATCAGAGCCCATGCTTATTCCCCAAAACTTGGATGTTGCGTTGGCTCTCAACGTGAGCAAACTCATCTACGACAACATGACCCTATCGCAAGTGAAAGGCAATGTCAGCATTCGCGAAGGCAAGGCCGATTTGAGTGGACTATACTTTAATACCCTTGGCGGTGGCGTGACTATGAGCGGAAACTATGACTCACGCAATGAGAAAAAACCAGTATTCGCTTTTGATTTGAATGTAAATGAAGTGGTGGTGAAAGAAGCCTTCCGCACGTTCAATACGGTCAAAAAACTGATTCCATTTGGAGAGAAAACAGAAGGCAAAATATCCCTACAATTCGCTGTAAAAGGTGGTTTGAATGGCATGGATGCCGACCTCAAATCCTTGAACGGTGGTGGAAGACTTACGTCTAAAAGCCTAAAAGTGAAGGGTACTGAAATGCTGAACAAAATCACCGAGGTGGTTAAATATCCCGCATTAAAAAACCCAGAGGTGAAAGATATGAACCTGAGCTTCAAGTTTGAAAATGGTCGCGTTTCTATTGCTCCATTCGATGTGAAAGTTGGTCCTGTATCTGCAAACATTGGTGGTAGCCACGGATTTGATGAAACCATGGACTATGTAATAAAAACCAGCATTCCTACTGCGGCACTTGGTTCGCAGGTCACTGCCGTTATTGGAAGTTTATCTTCTGCGGCCAAAGGTTTTGGCGTTAACCTTGGCGCTACCGACAAAATTGACATGGACTTGCTGGTGAAAGGCACCTTTGCCAAACCGATTATCACCCCATCATTTGGTGGTTCGGGCGGAGCGAACATGGGAGAAAGCCTGAAAAACATGGCTACAGACGAGCTCAACAAGCAGAAAGAAGAACTGGAGCGCAGAGCCAAAGAAGAAGCCGACAAATTGAAACAACAGGCCGAGCAAGAGGTGAATAAACTAAAAGGTCAGGCAGAGCAAGAGGCTACACGCTTGAAAAAAGAAACCGAAGACCGCGCTCGAAAAGAAGCCGATCGTTTGAAAAAAGAAGCAGAATCAAAAGCGAAAAAAGCTGCTGCCGACAAATTGAAAGGCATTTTCGGGAAATAGCAATGATGAACCTTCGTTTTCTTCCCTTCCTACTGCTTTGTTTTTCTGGAGAACTGGCGGCCCAAAACCCAGAAGGGTGCGAGATGCCGGGCTCCAAAAAACTGCAAAAGCTTTGGGAAGAAGCGGTGGACGAAAAGAAGCCCTCAGTGCGCAACGAATTATATGAGGAAATACTCAAAGAAGAACCCAACCACACGGGTGCCCTTTTCGCCAAATACTTCGATCAAATGACGAAGGCCGAAAAGAACCCCATGGGCAAAGGCATCAGTTTTGGCTATGATGCCATGCAGCGCGTGGTCGAACAATGTCCAGACTACCATCCCTACCCCTATTATTTTATGGGAGTGATAGCCATGGAGCGCAAAGACTTTAAGGAAGCCGAGGGGCATTTCAAGCGTTTCTTAAAGGTAGAATTGCCAGACCCACGCATGTATCCCAAAGACTATACGGCCAAATATGAGCAGGTGGAAAGCTTGATACCGCAATGCGCGTTTTACGATTCATTGTTTGCCCATCCCGTGGCGTTTATGCCCAGCGTTGTTTCGGGAATTTCGAGTCGCAATAATGAATATCTGGCCATCCTTTCGCCCGATGGAGAAAATGCCCTGTACATCCGCAACCACATGGTGACGCGCAAAAACGACCTCACACCTCGCCAAGTGGAAGAATTTACCCTCAGTAAAAAACAGCCTGACGGCAAGTTTGATGGCGGAACTGCTATGCCTCGTCCTTTCAATGTCACCGAAAACATTGGCAGCGCCAGCATGACCATCGACAACAAGCGCATGTTTCTCACCATTTGCGAAGACGATGCTCAGGGCTACAAAAACTGCGACATTTTTCACAGCAACTGGCAGTATCATGGTTGGAGCGACCCCATAAACCTTGGCCCAGGCGTCAACAAAAAGAACGCCTTCGAAGGCCAACCCACCGTTACCCCCGATGGAAAGACGCTCTATTTCGTAAGCATACGTGAAGATGAAATTGGCGACATCGACAACATGGATTTGTACTATTCGCACCTGAAAGACGATGGCACATGGGACGAAGCCAAAAACATGGGTACCACTATCAATACTAGGAAAAACGAAAAATCGCCATTTATCCATGAAGATAGCCACACGCTTTATTTCAGTTCAGAAGGGCACAAAGGCGTGGGTAGTTTCGATATTTATTTCACTAAGCACGACAGCCTGGGCAATTGGCTCACCCCAAAAAACCTAGGCCACCCCATAAATACCGAAGGTGCCGATGTTAATTTCTTTGTAGCTGTAGATGGAAAAACGGCTTATTTCAGCAGCAACGAACGCGAGGACGGTAATGGCGGCTGGGATTTATTCAGCTTTCCACTTTACAAAGAAGCCCAGCCCGATAAGGTGTTATTTCTAAAAGGCAAGCTCACCGATGACCAAAATAGAAGGGTTACCGATGCCAAAGTGCGGTTCGAAAACATGCGTACCAAAGAAGTGTATGAGGTGGAAGCCGACAGTATTACGGGCAATTACGTGGCGGTAATGAATTTTACCAGCGATGTGGTCATGACTGTAGAGCGCGAAGGTGCAGCCTTCACCTCGCGCTATTTCAGCACAGAAGACACTTCCCTAACAGGCGTTACCAAAATGAATGTAGAGGTAAAAGAAGCCAAAGCAGGCGAGGCATATAGGCTACACGACATCCATTTTGAGTTTGAACGCTTTGAACTAAACGTAGCGAGCAAAAACATATTGGCCGCTTTTGCCAACTACCTCAAAGCCAACCCCAAGGTCAAGGTTGCCATCCACGGCCACACCGATAGCGATGGCAGCGATGCCCTCAACATGACCCTCTCGCAAAACCGCGCAAAGGCCGTAAACGACTATCTCATCTCCAAGGGCATTGCCGCAGCGCGCCTCTCCCACCAAGGCTTTGGCGCCACCAAGCCCCTTGCCCCCAACACCACCCCCGAGGGCAAAGCCAAAAACCGCAGGACGGAGTTTGTGATTACAGGGAAGTGATACAAAAGATGAAACCATTAATCATCCTTATCTTGTGGGTTATAGTGAGTGCTTTTGGCTATAAAACCAAATTTGAAACAACACAGCACAAATGTTCAGGCTCCAAGTTTTATCTTAAGTCCACTCAGATTAGTGGGAAAAACTCAATATTAACGGGCCGCATACAGAATACAAATGGAGATTTATTAGAGTTCGTCACCGTAGTATTGAGCGATGAGAATAACAAAACCTACAGCACTCAAACAGATATTATTGGCCAATTTTCAATGCCTAATTTGCCTCATGGAAGCTATTCCTTAACCATTTCAACTAAAGGGTAGAAGGGATAGAATCACCATTGGACTTGCAACAATATTTTTAACATCCAATTAAGATAAAACTAATCGGCAATTTTTTACTGCTTTTGGTCGTTATTGAATTCGATGTGGTTCATGTTTCGAAAATTCAGGTGAATTGTGTTTCCACTATCACCACTTCGATTCTGAATCAAAAATTAGCTTGGAGGTATTCTGGTCGTTTTTGAAATAATAAACACCTCCCCAATTCCACTGCACTCTGCTATAAAGATTGGCGTTACCGCCTCCACGGTTCACTATAATTCGTTTTATCTCTCTATTCGGGAATATCTCAGATTCTTCCGTTACACCTTCTGGATAACGTCCTGATAAATCAATTTGGTATTGGCTAAACATGCCTGAAAAAGTTGGCTTAGCAGGAGCAGATTTTGCGGCCAGTAATTCCTCACGTTTCTTGGCATACTCCAGCTCTAACTTCTGACGGGTTTGTTCCTCGTAGTCTACGCGCTCTGATTCTACCATTGTTTTAGCCAAATCTTTGGCTTTCTTTTCAAACTCAATTTTATTTTGGTAGTTCTCTTCCTTGGCCGTAGTTTCCACTTTTTTGCGCTCCTCCGCTTCTAACCTCAGTTTATCGTCATAGATTTTTTTCTCCAAGGCTACGCGCGCTAAGTTTTCGGCTTCGGCAACTTTCCGTGCTTTTTCCTTCGCTTTTAGCCGTTCTTGAGCTGCAAATTCCTGTTGTGCCCTTGCAATTTTCTGCGCGTCAATAGCGCGTTGTGCTTCTTCCCGTTGCTGTTGTTCCTTCTTTGCAAGCAATGCTGCCTGTTCTGCTGCAGCCAATTGACCTTGCTTTCGAGCCTCTTCTTGCAGCCTTCTGGCTTCCTCTTCGGCTGCGCGTTGGGCTAAGCGCTCGGCTGCAATACGCGCTAGTTCTTCCTGCTTGATGCGTTCATCTTCTACCCTTGCCAATTCTTCGGCTTCTTTTTTGATGCGTGACTTCTCAGCATTATTGCGTGCCTCTTCCACTTTTCTAGCCTCCTCTTGTTGTGCTGCATATGCCTCTTCTTGTTGGCGTCTACGGGTTTCTAGCATTGCAATTTTTTGCGCTTTTTCCTCTTCCTTTTTGCGCATTTCAAGCTCTTGTTGGCGTGCCATCACCGCTTTAAACTCTGCTTCGTCTTGCTCTTGTTGGTTCAGTTCTTTCACTTCACCAGCAAACTGTTTTTCAAATTCCCCTTTAAGCTTGGCTTCAACTTCAGCTCTCATGCGGTCTTCGCGCATTTTCACTTCCTTTTGAAGAATAGCTTCTGCTTCTGCGGCAAGTCTATCCGCCTCTTCTCGTGCTTGTCTATCATACTCTTCCTGCTGGCGCTGACGTTCCTTTTCAATGGCCATTCTGCGTTCTTGCTCTTCCAAATTGGCAGCAATTTGTGCTTGGCGCTCGAGCTCTGCATTATTTAATGCCACTTGCGCACCTTCTTTCTCATATTGTTCCCGATCTGCATTTAAGCGCTCCTCCCGAGTTCTATTTTCCTCCTCGGCTTTTGCTTTTGCCTCCAAATCGGCCTTTTCGCGAGCTTCTTGAAGTAATCGGTTCTCTTCAATGAGTTTCAACCTCCGGATATCTTCGGCTAAACGTACTTCAGCTAGTTTGCGTTCCTCTTCTTCTTTTTCACGCAGCGCTTGCTCTTCCAAAGCTAACTTTTTGGCTGCCGCATCTTCGGCTTTAGACTTTTCAGCATCGCGAATTGCTTGCTCAGCTGCGGCTTTTGCTCTATCTGATTGAGCTTTGGATTCTTGTTTAGCCTTTAATTCCTCTTCTTCTCTTAATCGCTTTTGTTCTTCTATAACTTTCATTTCGGCCAAAAACCTAAGCTTTTCTTCCTCTTCGGCTTGTCGCTTTACATTTTCAGCTTCCTGTTGGACTGCTAATTCCGCCAACTTCGCTTTCTCATAAGCCTCTCGAGCAGTTTCCTCTCGTTTTTGCGCCTCAATTAACTCCTTGGCCGCACGTGCATCCGCTAATCGTTTTTCATCAGCATCAACTGCTGTTTTTTTAACACGTTCTTCCTCTGCTCTGATTTTATCCAGCTCGGCCTGACGGTCTGCCTCTTCGTTAGACAATTTAGCGCGTTCAGCTAACTTGGCACGCTCTTGTATTTCATTTATGGAAGTAATTCGTGTGATAACGTTTCTATCTGTTGGCTTCAACTCCAAAGCATCCTTGTACATACGAAGCGATTGCTCGTAGTTCTTGGCTTTAAAATCTCTGTCGGCCTCTGCTACGAGCTTGGCAAATTGCTGTGTTTGTGCTGCTTCGAGCGCTTTCTGATTGGCCTCAAGCTGCATCAGCTTTTCAATCTCTTCAATTTTCGCTTTTGGCTCAGGTAATTCAAGTCGAATCGCGGCCGCGTCTCTGTAGTTGCTCAATGCCTCATCCAACTGCTTTCTACTAAATGCAGCAGCCCCATTTTTCATGAAAAAGGCGTATTGCTTTTCAATGGCCAGTTCTTTTTTCTCCTCTTCTACTTGATTGGCAATTAGCGAATCTACTTCAGTAATTTTACTAACTACCTCTTGAGATTCAGCATTAAGCACTTGAGCTTGACGATAGCTAGCCTTAGCTTTTTCATACTCTTTAGTAGAAACAAACGCATCACCTTCAGTGAGAAGAGCGCTGAATTGTTGATTCAACATATCCGATTTTAATGCAAGATCAGTTTCACTTCTTTTGCGTTGATCCTCCGCTTGAGCTGCTATTTCCTTCAACTTATGTTCGTCTTCCAAACTCTTGGCTTCGGCTTGCTCCTTTTCTTTTCGAATATGCTCCTCATTGGCGGCTTCCTTGCCCTTGAGTTCGTTACTTAATCTGTTGACTTCTGCAAGTTCTTGCTCCTTTCGTAAAAGCTCAGCTTTTTCAGTATTTGCTACTGCTTCTGCATCCAATCGTTTGGCCTCAATTGCTTCTTGCTCTTTTTTCAACCTTTCTTCGGCATTCGATTTTGCCAATGCCTCGGCTTCTAGGCGTTTGGCTTCTGCGGCTTCTTGTTCCTTGAGAATACGCTCTTCATTGGAAGCATTGGCTGTAGCTTCGGATTCTAAACGTTTGGCTTCTGCGACTTCTTGTTCCTTGCGAATACGCTCTTCATTGGCAGCTTCGGCTTCTAAACGCTTGGCTTCTGCGACTTCTTGCTCCTTTCGGATGCGTTCTTCATTGGCTGCTTTAGCTGCTGCCTCGGATTCCAAACGTTTGGCTTCTGCGTCTTCTTGTTCCTCACGAATACGCTCTTCATTGGCAGCTTCGGCTTCCATGCGTTTGGCTTCTGCGACTTCTTGTTCCTTGCGAATACGCTCTTCTTTGGCAGTTTTGGCCGTGGCTTCGGCTTCTATACGTTTAGCTTCTGCGACTTCTTGTTCCTTGCGGATACGCTCTTCATTGGCAGCTTTGGCTATAGCTTCGGCTTCTATGCGTTTGGATTCTGCAACTTCTTGTTCCTTGCGAATACGTTCTTCATTGGCTGCTTTGGCCGTAGCTTCGGCTTCTATGCGTTTGGCTTCTGCGACTTCTTGTTCCTTGCGAATACGTTCTTCATTGGCTGCTTTGGCTATAGCTTCGACTTCTAAACGTTTGGCTTCAGCGGCTTCTTGTTCCTTGCGTATACGTTCTTCATTGGCTGCTTTGGCCGCTGCTTCGGCTTCTATGCGTTTAACTTCTGCGACTTCTTGTTCCTTACGAATACGCTCTTCATTGGCAGCTTTGGCTGTAGCTTCGGCTTCTAAGAGCTTGGCTTCTACGGCTTCTTGTTCCTTACGAATACGTTCTTCATTGGCTGCTTCGGCTTCTAATCGTCTGGCTTCTGCGGCTTCTTGTTCCTTGCGGATACGCTCTTCATTGGCAGCTTTGACTGTAGCTTCGGCTTCTAAGCGCTTGGCTTCTACGGCTTCTTGTTCTTTGCGAATGCGTTCCTCTTCTATGCGTTTAGTCTCAGCTGCTTCCTCGGCTTTGCGATTATTCTCTTCTTCCACTTTGCGCGCCAAGGCATCAGACATCATTTTAGCCTCAGCATTCTTTCTGCGCGCTTCTTCGGCAGCCAAACGCAGTTTTTCCAACTCTTGAGCGGCTTTCTTATCCTCTTCCTCGTCTTTACTAATCTGCTCTAGTTTTTTGAATGCTTCTTCCTCTTGCTTCTCAAACTCCATAGAATAGTCAAGATTGTAATCAAACTCTCCTAGCTCCGTACTAAATTCTACTTGAGCAACAGGATTGACGAAAATGGCTCTATCGAAGCCTTCCAAATCTTCAAAAAGCTCTACCTCAAAATCAAATGTCCAAGATTGCTTGACATCATCCGGCACTTTAGTGTTGAATGAAATCTTTTTACTTACATAGCCAGACTTTATAACCTCGAAAATGTAATCTGCGTTGACCTCCAAATTCATGGAAAACTTACCATTAGCTGCTGTAGTCATTACTTTTTCAGAGCGACCACTTTTATAAAGCGTGATTTTTACACCTTCCAGCGTTTTGCGATACTGTCGAATGGAACCATTAATTGCCAAATTTCGAGACTGACTGAACGTAGATTGTAACCCTGCAAACAGCAGAAGTGCTACTAAACATGTTCGCTTGAGATTCAATAAAAATAAACTACTCAAACTCATGAATTATTGGTGATGCTACGCTGACGAACTCTTACCTCGTTAACGTTTATTTGTTTCACTTTTAGACGCACAAAATTCATCAAATGGACACAATTTTCACAACAGCTCAACCGCCCAATTTAAGCTACTGGGAAATTGAAACATATCTTGCAAATATAGACCTGTTAATAATTGGAAGTGGGATTGTTGGATTAACGACTGCAATCTACAGTAAACAAAGCAATCCTAACCTAAAAATTGTTGTTGTAGAGCGAGGTTCATTACCAAGTGGTGGAAGTACAAAAAATGCAGGATTCGCCTGTTTTGGTAGTGCCAGTGAATTGCTGTCAGACTTGCAAACCCAATCAGAAAGTGAAGTTTTTGAGCGTGTTGCTCACCGAATTGAGGGATTGAAATTGCTTCGAAACCTAATTGGAGATGATGTTTTAGGTTATGAAAACTGTGGCGGATTTGAACTACTTACTCCAAAGCATGAAGCTATTTTCAACCAGTGTTTATCGTTCATTTCTAATGCCAATACGCAACTTGGTCATTTAACTGGGTTGTCCAACACCTATGAAGTAGCTGACCATAAAATTGCCGCATTTGGTTTTGAAGGAGTTTCTCACCTCATTCACAACAAAGGTGAAGGTGCCTTGCATACTGGCAAAATGATGCACTCGCTTACACAGAAAGTTCAATCATTGGGTATTTTCATTCTAACAGGAATGGGAGTAACAACTATTACAGAAAGCAATACTGGTGCAATCGCATTGTTGGATAATGGATATGAACTTTGGTCTGGGCACATTCACATTGCAACTAACGGTTTTGCCCAGGAATTGCTTCCCGAATTTGATGTAAGACCTGCTCGCGCCCAAGTTCTAATCACAAATCCGATAGCTGATTTGAAGGTAAATGGAACCTTTCACTTGGAGGAAGGCTACTACTATTTTAGAAATATAGGAAACAGGATATTGATTGGCGGTGGACGAAATTTAGATTTTGAAAACGAAACTACTAGCTTAACTGGACTAACTGAACTGATTCAGAACAAATTGGAAGAGTTATTGCGCACAACTATTCTCCCAAACATGGAATTTTCCATAGCGCATAGGTGGTCGGGCGTGATGGGATTGGGAAAAACGAAAGACACTCTGGTACAAACAATTTCAACTCACATTACCTGTGCAGTGCGCATGGGCGGTATGGGCGTGGCTTTGGGCGCAAGCATAGGCAAGAAGTCTGCTGAAATGATTTTCGGGCAAAAATCTTAGCGTAAGCAAGAATTTCAGAAATCAGGAATCCCCTATTGCTTTATCCATTTCTGCACGATGGTTCCCTCTTGCGTTTGCAAACGCACTATATAAAGCCCGTTAGGTTGATCATTCAACGATAAGTTGATTGTTCCAAAAGGTCCAACTACAGCTTCGGAATGCACCAATTGCCCAATGGAAGATATTACTTCAATCGTAGCGTAATCGCTTCCATTTAACACAAAACCAATGGATAATTGCCCCGAAGATGGATTTGGAAATACCATCAAAGAATTGGCATTAGCCTGATTAACTCCCGTTACATTTAAAGGACATAGCACCGGAAAAATACCAAGGTCAAATTTGCCGTTGGAACTCGAATTCCATCCCTGGTCAATGGTATGCCAGGTGTTATCCTCCCATTTTTCCCATGAACGTTCTGCACTGCCAGCATCGCCATCCACATTAGTTACAATTCCAATTTGATTTCCAGCTGCTAGCGTAGAAAAATCAATTCCTACCGCATAAGCTCCACCCAAAACAACTGGCGATGCAAATTCAGCATAGTTCAAAAAAGTAGCCGTATCCACTCGGCTTAAAGGAACACTAAGCGAACCCAAAATAGTTCCTGGCGCATTGGTAGTGTTGCCAGCCACTGTCACTCCAGCACCATCTAAGTCATACAAATTGACGGAAACACTGCCGCCACTATTTTGCTTAGCTCCAACCCAATATACTATCCCAGCAATTTCCGTAGCACCCGTTGGTGCTGAAAATGCCTGCGCTTTGGCCACATCACCAAAACTGTTAGAACCTGATATATAACCACCACCACCGTTGGCATACAAAGTATATCCAGAAGCCACAGACGAAAAGGGATTATAAATGGTATCACAAGAAGAAACACCAGTTGGCACACAAAAGTTAACCTGTTCAGATGCGCCAAACGCTGCTCCAGTGTAAATGCTGGTTCCACTCGCATCAGCAATAGAATAAGAACCATTGCCATACTGACAGCAAATGCCATCGTTTTCAGAATCGGAAATGGTGAAAGTATAGCATTGCCCTGTTTGAACACAAATTTCTTGCTCAACAAACGAAACAACTGAAGTGGTATATGGCCCACCAGAGGCCACTACTCCACCACCCGATTGAGTTACCTGCCAAGTAGTTTCATCGCCATAATTATCGGTAGTCAAGCGCAGAGTAACGTACGAATTGGCAACCACCACTGTGAAATTTGAACTTGCACTATTGTTGCCCGAGCTTTGATCAGCTTGACCGTTGGGCAGATTTGTGTTCACGTTGAATACATGCGCACCAGCTGCAACATTTCTATTGGGCAGTGTAACTGAAACCGTAGCACCTGCGGCAAGACTTCCTGTCCAACTATAGGTTTGCTGGTTTGCTCCGTCAACATTGGAAATAATCTGAACAGCAGTTATTGTTGTGGTCCCAAAATTTTGAAGGGTAACAATTGGAGCGATTGCAGTAGCGCATATAGAACCGGAAGGCACACTAACAGAAGCGATACCCGCATCTAGCGTATTTACAACTGTGCAAGGAGCATAAGTTCCAGTTAAGCTGTTAACCCCAGAATTTGTTGGGTCAAGCCAAACACTTAAGTCATCACCGGGATTGCTTGTCCAGTGATAGGACATTTTACCATACGAATCTGGTGAATTTGGTGAATTACAAAATGACCCTCCACCAGTTAACGTTCCTACAATCAATCCAGCACTGTTAAAAAGTGGTGAACCAGAAGAACCTCCTTCTGTAACGCCATGGCCATTGGCAGTTGCAACCCACGTAACTGACCAATGCGAGCCATTTGCTGAACCCCAAGAAGTTGATTGCAGCGCAGAGGTATAAGTAGAAATCTTTTTACGTCCACCAGCAGGATGATGAATACCAACACCACTCGTGCTTGCTGTTGCTTGCTTATTCCAACCGTTGTAGTAAACATTATAGTTAGACGGAGGCGTTGCATTCAGTTCCATGAGCAAAAAGTCCGACCCACTATTACCACCACCATCATTGCTTTCGGCACGTTTTACGCAGCCCGTCATTGATTGTGCTTGAGAAGCTGTTCCAGTTCCACATCCCGGTCGTTCGTAATTGAAATAGAACACGTATTGACCGAAATTATTGGCAGTCGAATTATCGCCACAGTGCAAAGCCGACAAAACAAAATTTCTACAATTCAGAGCAGTGTTATTTATCATCGAAGCAGTGCACCAGCCTGCACCTTGCCCACTAACTACCGAAACTCGAACAACACCGCGTTTTTCATCCTGCCAATTGGTTCCTTCTGGCGAACAATTTATATCCACTTCGCATGCTTCTCCACCACGTTGGTTTGTTTCTTCTTCCAGCCTATCATCTTCAAGCACAAACCTATAAGCATGGCCTACTTGTTCAATGCTAAGTCTTCCTTGACCAATTGCAGTATGAGGCTCAAAGTATTCAACTGTTACAGCATCTCCAAAAACCAAAGGTGTTGCATAGGTTCCTCCATCAGTATTATTCATTGAGGAAAACCCTCCAATAAACTCGCTTTTAGCGTCATTATATATGTACAGTCTACCTCCTACAGGTATTGAAAAATCATCATAAAACAATGTGACAGCTTGGGCTTGGGAAGTTTCTATACGTAAGCGCCAAACACGGTCTCCATTTTTCAAAGGCGTCCATTCCCCCGAATTTTCGAGATTGAACCCAGCGGAAAGTAATTTAGCATACCTAGGTGCTTTGCCCAAAGGGTCTTCCAAGGCGTCTTCCGTTGCTACCTGGGCGGCATTAAAACCATAAACTCTTAGGGTTGGTGCCGCAATATCGCGCAATAACGGAATGCTAAACGATAGAGGTTCACCATGAACGCTTACTTGAGCAAATCCATTTATTGCGATCAACAAAAAGAACAATATGGGTAAAAAATATTTAATCATTAGAAGTGGATTTTAGATTGGCAAGATTAAGCAACAGGCTATAAGCTGAAATGTTCGTTTTTGGATAATCCGAATAAAAAAACCCTATGACCAAACGTTGATCATAGGGTTCAAGAAAGTGATAACCAAGTTATTTATTTAAGACCAATTTTTGAGAAACGTTGTTTGCTTCGTCATTCAAAATTAATGTGTACAAGCCACCGGCTAATGCCTCCGTTTCAATTTCAATATTCACTGTGCCTTGAGCTGAAACCTCTTTGCTCCATACTTTTTGACCTACTGCGTTGTACAAAGCCAACGAAGTTTTAGGCGATTGCGCAGTAAAACGAATCGTGAAATTTGCAGACGATGGATTTGGGAAGACTTGCATAGCAATGTTCTCTTCCTCCTGCACTCCAACAATGGTTGTATTACATCCATTCATATAAATATCGTCAAGAAAAAGGACGAACATATCGAGTGCATTATGGTTGAACCCGATATATACTTGCTGCCCTGCGTATGTTGCCCCAGGCAAGTTTACCGTGCGGCTAGCCCACGCTACATCGCCAGCAGTGCTAGAAGCGTTGTCTGCTACAGAGAACAAAACAGTTCCTCCAGAAAAATCGGTCACATCTGTGCCCGTATAGTTCAATAAAACTCGATACCCATCTCTAAAATCCATGTCAGAAAATGAATGAAGCCAAGATAAATCAGCGCCATCTGAAGGAATAGTTATTGGCCCCATTGTAATCCAATTATCCGCAGCAATGGTGTTATTGTCAAACCAAGACGTTGCCCCCCAAAAGAAATTGGTATCGCCTGGCGCAATTACTTCATAAAATGGTAACCAACCAGAATCATAACCCGCATCAGCCAAATTTGTATTTACTGGTTCCTGATCATTATCTATTAATTGGGCAGTGAAATTTGGCTCATCCGTAGCATTAATTTGAGCAATAAACTCTCCATCTAAGTACACAAGCGAATCGCAAGAAGTAGAACTTCCACCACCACTGGTTACCGTAATATAATTCACTTTAGTTTCAGAATCATTTCCAGTACCATTGCTAGCGGTTAGTGTAACGGTATACTGCCCGGGAGTAGAATATGAGCGAACGGGATTTTGAGCGGTTGAAGTTGCACCACCATCACCAAATGTCCACGACCAACCAGTAGGACTGTTCGTGCTCATGTCTGTGAATGTAACATTGGCACCAACAGCAACAGTTGTTGGATTCCCTACAAAATCGGCCACTGGAGCTGCCACTTGTTGGCCCGCACATCCATTCGATGTAATCAAACTAGCACGTCCTGCTTGGCTAAACTGACTATAACTGGTACTCAGCACGGAATTCATATAGGCAGACTGCTGTGCAGTAAACATTGTAGGACAGCTTGAGTAATCCATAAAATTCTCTACGTTATCCAAGCTACCGCATGAGGTAGCCGTAAGAGGGCAGTAATTATTGTTGAAACTTCCGAAATTTGGCCCGTCACAGTTAGGTGTATCTGTAAATCCATCATCGTCAGAGCAGCTTTCAAATTGCACACCCCAAGTATGATTTAACCCCAAATAATGGCCAGTTTCGTGAGAAAGTGTGGTCTCGTTTGGCCCAATAACTTGGTAAGCCAATACAATTCCATCTATTGCCTCAAATTGAGGTCCGTAAGATGGTAAATAGGCAAAACCAGCAGTACCACCTTGATTTGGGTCAAATCCTATATCACATAGCCATACGTTCATATAAGACCCAAAAGGCCAAGGATTTTTACCGCCAGTTGTGCTTGATTTCATATCGTTGCCAACACCAAAAGAAGTTGTATTCGTCTGAGTGCGCGTGACACCAGTGGTAGGTGTACCCTGTGGACTGGTTGACGCCAAACAAAACTGAATCATTGGATTAACCGCAACAGCCTCAAATTGAGCAACTTGAGTACTTAAATAAGCTGTGCTAAAATCCAAATTAAGCTTATCCAATTGCTGCTGGATTAATGCATCACTTAAATTTTCTGCCGCTGTATTATAAACCACATGAAATACAACAGGAACAGTGCGTACGCCACCTCTAGCCTCTCCCAGAGATGGATTTTCCTGAAGATTTCGTTGGAAACGCTCTCTTGCTTCTAAGGTTAAAAATGTATTCCCTAGATTTTCTGCTTCTAAAAAATCGCGGTATTCATCGTGGCCGCACCAACGATTTTGGGCATGTAACGAAAAAGAAAACGTCAAAAAAACAAGAGATGATAGTAAGAGATATTTCATTCGAGGTGATTTGTTAAAGAAAAAACTAGGCAACAAATGTAGTAATCACCAATTACGTTGAACATCATCTTCGCGACCAACCCCACA
This sequence comes from Chryseobacterium gleum, assembly GCA_945903645.1. GTDB lineage: Bacteria > Bacteroidota > Bacteroidia > UBA10329 > UBA10329 > UBA10329. The sequence continues at coordinate 107,232 of CAMDOM010000003.1, read as the reverse complement.
GATGATTAATTTCGAAAAATGGCTGAAAGCGGCAAAAACCTTGGGATTCGTGTAAGTAGCGTGACAGGATTTATGGTATTCGCAACGTCAGTATACGTGTTTTACGTAGTTGGATCTGTAAATTTGTCTTGAACTTAAAATACATAATAATGCTTGTTGAAACCGATTTATTCGAAAATGTCGAAGTCCTAAGAGGTTTACCAGTTGAACAACAAGATTTCTTGGGTCGTTATGCCCAACACAAATCTTATGGTAAATCTTCATTCATCTATCAACCAGGCGAACCTGCAGATTGGGTTTACTTCGTTTTGAAAGGTGTTGTGAAAGGTGGAACCATTAGCCACGATGGAAGAGAAGTAATTAAAAACCTTGTTTATCCAGGCGAAATGTTTGGCGAATTGGGGATTTCTGGCATAATGGAGCGCATAGATTTTGCTGGGACATTTAAAGCTGGTGCCGAAGTTCTTCGTATTCCACTGGATGCGTTGAAGGATTTGATTTCTCGCAATCCAGAAGTTGGACAACGAATGATATCCAAACTTGGAGAGCGCGTGTCGCGTTCAGAAAGAAGAATGGAGGATTTGGTGTTCAACGATGCACGTACTCGCATTATTGGATTTATCAAAGAACAAGCAGGTCGTTCGGGCGTAGCTTTTGGCGATGAAATCCTTGTAAATCATGGTTTCACACATCAAGACATGGCAAACATTACTGGAACTTCTCGCCAGTTGGTTACCATTGTTCTTAATGAACTAAGAAGAAAAAAGCTTATCAATTTCGACCGAACAACCATTCTTGTTCGCAACATGGCGAAGTTGGCTTAAACGACCGATTTTCAATCTAATACAATTGCTGACCCTGTCCCTTTCGGATGGGGTCAGTTGTTTTAGGGCATATCAATCTGAATTATTTGCTTCTAAAATTAGAATTCACTTTTCACGTGAAATTCAATTTTTGGATACTGCTCCATGGCCATTTGAAGCGCCCAAGCACTATCTGCTAAAAATACTGGCCGACCTTCTTTGTCTTCGGCCAAATTGTTCAACTTCATATCAACAAAGCGTTCCATTTCGGTTTCGTATTCGCTGGTAATCCAGAGCGCTTTATGAAGTGAAATTCCCTCGTACCGACACTTTGCGTTATACTCATGTTCCAATCGATGTTGAATGACCTCAAACTGTAGGGCACCAACACAACCAATAATCTTTCTGCCATTGATGCGCTTGGTAAACATCTGAGCTACACCTTCGTCCATTAACATATCCAAGCCTTTGTGGAATTGCTTGGTTTTCATTGGGTCTGCATTCTCAACATACTGAAACAGCTCTGGAGAAAAACTAGGAATTCCCTTGAAATGCAACTGTTCTCTATCACTTAAAGCATCACCAATCTTAAAATTTCCGCTATCGTGAAGTCCAACAATATCGCCTGGATAAGCCTCATCAATCACTTCTTTCTTTTGTGCCATAAATGAGGTAGGACTGCTAAACTTGAGAAGCTTTCCCAATCGCACATGTGTGTAATTCTGATTTCGTAAAAAAGTGCCTGAAGTGATGCGCAAAAAAGCAATCCGATTGCGATGATTTGGGTCGATGTTGGCGTGAATTTTAAAAATAAACCCTGAAAATCGACTGTCCAATGGTTCTATTATTCGCTCTTCCGTTTCCATCATACGCGGTGACGGTGCTATTTGAACAAAGCAATCCAACATTTCGCGAACTCCAAAATTGTTTAGCGCACTACCGCAAAATACGGGTGCAACCTTGGCATTCAAATAATCCTCCATATTGAATGTAGGATAGACTCCATTTACCAATTCTACTTCATCTCTCAATTGTTCCGCGGGTTTTTCGCCTACAATTCGGTCTATTTCCGAGTCATTTATATCCGCAATATCTACGGTATCCTGAACGCGCTGTTTATCCGCAGGGCTAAACAAACTCAGGTTATTTTCATACAAATTGTAAACTCCTTGAAAACGTTCGCCCATGCCAATTGGCCATGTCATTGGGCGCACTTTAATCATCAGTTTTTGCTCAATTTCATCCAACAAATCAAATACATCTCTGCCTTCGCGATCCATTTTGTTGATGAAAACAATAACAGGAGTATTGCGCATACGACACACTTCCGCCAATTTTTCCGTTTGACTTTCAACTCCCTTTGCCACGTCCACCACAACGATAACACTATCAACCGCAGTTAGCGTGCGGTACGTATCCTCAGCAAAATCTTGGTGACCAGGAGTATCTAGAATATTCACTTTCTTTTCCTTGTAGTCAAACCCCATAACGGAGGTAGCTACGGATATACCACGCTGTTTTTCAATCTCCAAAAAGTCGGAGGTGGCGGTTTTCTTAATCTTATTACTTTTCACAGCACCAGCAACTTGAATTGCGCCTCCAAAAAGCAAAAGCTTCTCGGTCAATGTGGTTTTACCAGCATCAGGGTGACTAATAATGGCAAAGGTTCTTCTGCGCTCAACTTCCTGCTGATGGGTCATGGTCAAATTTTAAGGGCGGCAAAGGTATACTTTAGCAGTGGCAAGGTTACGGGCGTGTTGCGCGCAACATCTCACGCTTAAATGGAGGGCCAGGAATGCGCTCAACAATATATCCAACCGCCTGCAAATTCCTACGAACTTGTCCTTTGGCGCAATAGGTAACCAGAACACCCTGCTTGGCCGTAATCTCAAACAGGATTTCAAAAATCTCTTTTGACCATAGTTCGGGTTGAACATCAGGTTCAAAAGCATCATAATAAATTAGGTCAAAACGTGTGTCAGTTCTAAAATATTGGACTTTAATGAAATGCTTAGTTAGTGTGAAATTAGGCATCAACTTAGTGCTTAAACCCCAAGAAACTTGATGAATAGCACGAAAAAGTTCAGGATTCACAGATTCATTTTTTACCACTTCGCTCCAAATTTGTTCTTCCAATAGGAATACTTCCAAAGCTTCATATTCTACCTCAACTTCGTTATCAAGAACAACTTGAGCTGTAAGAAATGCGTTTAATCCCGTTCCAAAACCCATTTCTAAAACGCTTAGCTTAGTTGGATTTTTTTGCAGTTTCAACCGTAATCCCGCATCAATAAACACATGCTCACTTTCGGTTCGCGCACCATGCCTTGAATGATAGGTTGAGCCCGTTTGTATAACTCTCACGGTTAACGAACCATCTGTTGTTCGCTCTAGTTGAACCATACTTTTTGATCTTAATGACATGAGTCACACATGGATTATTTGCTCCTATCGACCTTCGCAAAAAAAGAAAGCAATGATAACAAAGGAACTATTTGAAAGCGGATACAGCTACAGTGCATATGGCGAAATGATTGCAGATAAATTTGCTAACGGTGAAACCACTGGCCCAATTCAAACTCCTGAGAAATTAGAGTTTACAAAAATTAATATCCAACGAATGCATCGTTTAGATAAAACGATACAAGTTGTCCCCGAAATTTTAACTCAATTTCAACGCCTTAATTGCAAATTGAATTGGTTGATTTTGGCCGAAGCTTGGTGTGGCGATGCTGCGCAAAATCTTCCAGTCTTGAACAAGTTGGCAGAAGCATGTCCAAAAATAAAATTGCGCATTTTACTTAGAGACGAGCATTTAAAAATTATGGATGAGTACCTTACCGATGGTGGACGAGCCATTCCAAAACTCATTCTAATGAACGAGCAAATGGAAGTAATTGGAACTTGGGGACCACGCCCAAAAGTTGCACAGGATATGGTTATTGAGAACAAACGAATAGGTAAAATTCCCTATTCAGAATTCGCAGTTGTTGTGCAGAAATGGTATTTACAGGATAAAGGTTTGACCATTCAACAAGAGATATTGCAGATTGTAGAATCCTCTAAATGCCTAGCCATGAAAGTGCATTAAGACATTTTAAGGTAATTATCACTATAATTCAACCACTAGTCCTTACCTTCGTGGCTGTGAAAACCGTCATTCGTCTTATTTTATTCTTGACTTTGTCATTCAACACTGCAGCTAGTTACGCAGGTATTGAAGCGATAAATACTGTCGATAATAGTGATAAACCTTGGGATGTTCAGTTGTTTCCAAATCCTAGCAATGGCCGTTTTCAGGTAAAAACGCTTGGAGCGGTTGGGAACGTTTCGATGAACGTTTTCAACATAATTGGCGAAAAGGTTTTTGAAACTCTAATTCGACCAATTGGCACTTCAGAGGTTGACCTTGCTCATCTGTCGAAGGGTCTTTATGTGGTACAATTTCGCAATGCGGACACTGGAACCACAATTACTCGAAGGTTGTTTCTAGAGTAATTGATTGCGTTTTCCGCTCTCCTTATGGAATTATAACTAATGAACCTAGGGCATTCTCAATTCGATTCCCAAAGAGATGCACGCTCTTATCGCATTGCCATAATAGGCACAGGTTTCGCTGGTATTTGCATGGCTGTAAACCTGTTAAAAGAAGGCATTCAGGATTTTGTGCTTCTTGAGAAATCAACCGATATAGGAGGCACTTGGAGAGACAACACGTACCCAGGAGCAGCCTGTGACGTGGTTTCGCACCTGTATTCCTTCTCATTCGAACCAAATCCAAATTGGAGTCGAATGTTTGCACAGCAAAAGGAAATTCAGGCCTATTTGCTGCACTGTGTAGACAAATACAACCTTCGTCCCTACATACAATTTGAACAGGAAGTACAAGGAGGAACCTTTAATGAAAAAGCTTCTATTTGGAACATTCACATAAAAGACCAACAGGATATTAAAGCCCAGCTTTGGGTTAATGGCATGGGACCGCTCAACCGAGCTGTGTTACCCAAGATTGCAGGCATTGATTCTTTTGAAGGAACATCTTTTCACACCTCGCATTGGAATCACAACTGCGATTTAACTGGAAAACGGTTAGCCGTAATTGGTACGGGTGCAAGTGCCATTCAAGTAATACCAAACATTGCATCGTCAGTAAAAGAATTGCACGTTTTTCAGCGCTCTGCTGCTTGGGTTTTGCACAAGCCAGACCGGAAAATGAAAGCCTGGGAGAAATCACTTTTTAGCAGTGTACCCATCACTCAAAGACTTTTTCGTTGGTTGTTTTACTGGATAAATGAGATTACAGTAATCGCTCTATCTAAAAGACCTGCTTTAACTCGATTCATTCGACTTATGGCATTGAAACACATGAAACGAGCCAATCTTTCGGAGGAATTGCAAGCAAAACTAACTCCCAACTACACCATCGGTTGTAAGCGGATTCTTCCAACAAACAATTATTACCCAACGTTCAAATTACCTCACGTGCATTTGCACACGGATGCCATTGAGCGCATAAATCCATTAGGGCTTCAGCATGGTAATGGAATACTAACTGAAGTGGATGTCATCATTTACGCTACTGGATTTGAAGCTGCAGAGTTTCCTGCCTCATTCGTGGTTCGCGGTAAATCTGGGCAACTTATGAGCGAAGTGTGGAAAGATGGACCTGAGGCCTATCTAGGAACTACGTTATCGGGTTTTCCCAACATGTTTTTCATCATTGGCCCAAATACTGGACTTGGACATTCGTCAATGGTAATAATGATTGAAGCGCAAGTTGCATATATCATGTCTTGCATTCGCACTCTAGAGTCCAAAAAAGCCAAACAAATCGAAGTGAAATCCGAAATTCAAGTCTCGTATAATAGGGAACTTCAATCGCGATTAAGAGATACCGTTTGGAATAGCGGTTGTGTCAGCTGGTATCGTACATCTTCTGGAAAAAACACTTCCATTTGGCCTGGATTCACCTTCGAATTCATTTCCAGAACGAAAAAAGTGAACCCTGTCGACTACAATTGGACGGTTTAGGGAAGACTACATTTTCGCTAAGCACATCTTTGGGCTCAAATCTATTCTCCTAAGTGCTGATTACCAATAGTTTGACGATATTGTTGGGGAGAAAAAGAAATTCCAAAATCACATCATTCATTCCGTCATTCTTGCTTAATTTTGCGGAAGTTTTTTAATCCATCATAATAAATATAATGAAAGAAGGTAAAGTAAAATTCTTCAATGACACCAAAGGTTATGGTTTCATTGTAGACAGTAATTCAAATCAGGAGTATTTTGTTCACGTATCAGGTCTTATTGACGAAGTTCGTGAGGATGACACCGTAACTTTTGAATTGCAAGAAGGTCGCAAAGGTTTGAATGCAGTAAACGTGAAACGCGCCTAAGCGGCCGCACATCAACGATTAAACATTGAATCTTCAAAGCTCTGGTACGAAAGTACCGGAGCTTTCTTTTTTACTTCAATTTCTCTTTAAACACCTTCCTAAACTTGTCCAATTTAGGGCCAACTACTCTCGAGCAATAAGGCTGGTCTGGATTTAGGGCGAAATACTCTTGGTGATAATCTTCCGCTTCGTAGAAGGTATCAAACGGAGTTATTTCTGTCACAATTGGTGAATCAAGCGCCTTAGAAGCATCCAATTTCGTTTTGCATTCTTGCGCCAACTGCTCTTGAAGTGCCGAATGAAAGAAAATAACCGAACGATATTGTGTACCAACATCAACACCTTGTCGATTGAGTGTGGTTGGGTCATGTGCTAAAAAAAAGGCTTCCAGTAACTCCTCATAAGAAATGACAGATGCGTTAAAATGAACCTGAATAACTTCCGCATGGCCTGTATTCCCATTACATACCTCCTTATACGTAGGTCGTTTTACAGTGCCGCCACTATAGCCCGAAACGGCACTTTCAACGCCTTTTATGCTTTCAAACATGGCCTCCACGCACCAAAAACATCCTGCGCCAAATGTTGCCAACTCTAATACCTGTTTTTCACTTTGCTTCATATCTTCCATCTTCAAATTTTCTTTCGTTTGTTGCCCCTCAGAACGTCCTTTACCTAAAACCATCATAAATACTAAGACGACCTTTATAACCACAAGATTAAGTCAATATCTGAAATCAAAATGTCGGAATTGATTATATCCTATTGAAATTAACAGTGATTAACAGGTTTCTTCCTATCTTATGGTAATCGATTATTCAGCAAGTCACTAAAATCCCTAACCCGTATGAAATTAAACAGACATAAAATAAAAATAATCAAAACAACAAATACCACATTCATAAGTTTCAGATTGGAGTACTATCAAATCCTTAGATAAAATTCTCACTTTTTAACTTCATTTAAAATTATTATTTAGCTATATTCCTGTGCTTAACTCTGTTTAAAAAAATAACATCGTATTAATTGAAATACATTTCATAAATTTCCTAAATACATAACTCCAAAAAACGTTAAGTTTCCGGTAAAAATTACATGTCTCAAACAAAAAAATATATCATTCACGTAGTATTTTTTTGTAAATTTGAATTGACATAGTTGATTTATGTTTACCTCTAGTCTAAAAAATCATCCAACAACTTTGTAGTCCAAATTCGCATACCAGTAAACAACTTTAATCAGTTACGTATCATGAAACATTTCTTCCCTTTCGTGCTCTTGATTTTTGTTACCGCTCAAGTGTTTGGGCAATTCTACGTTACAAACGGAGCTAAATTGTTTATCGGTACAGGCCACACAGTATATTGGACTGGTGATCTTGAAGTGGTTGGAGATATAGAAGGTGCTGGTATGTTCCAAATGGGCGCTGGCTCTCAAACCATTACTGGAGTTGGCGGAATTAACAACATTCGCGTTAGTAACGGTGCAGATGTTACCCCTGCTAATTCGCTTACTATTGGCAATGCTCTTGATGTTACCTCAGGCAGTTCGCTTACCATACCAAGCAATCTTTATATTTTAGTTAATGGTCCATTGAGCAACGCAGGTACGTTTAATGTTGAAAACAGTGGTAGTCTAGTTCAGGCTGTGGGAAGTACGCTCACAGGTGCGGGAACATTCAATGTGAAACGCCAAGGCTCCAACTCTTCTTCGATATACAATTATTGGAGTGCGCCTGTCACTGCTGGTTCTGTGCCTGGGGGAAGCGTTTATCAGTGGAATCCAAATACAAGCACGCAAGATTATGGCGATGATGCATTTGATCCAGGTTGGATTGCATTTGGAGGAGCAATGGTTCCCGGTTCTGGCTACGCAAGCACCGGTGGTGGCTTAGCTACATTTAGCGGAACTGCAAATAATGGTCCGCTCACTCGGTCTATGGTATATTATCCCTACTCACCGGGTAATATGTCGCCAGGAACTCCGTTCAATCTTATGGGCAATCCCTATCCATGTGCTATCAACGCATTAGATTTGGTTACTACCAACACCGATGTAAACGGATCTATCTACTTTTGGGATGATGACCTAAGTGGAGGGACTGGATACAGCACTTCTGATTACGCCATTTGGAATGGCACGGGCTCATTAGGTACTGGTGCTGGTTCGGCAGGTGTGCCAAATGGTTTCATTTCCTCAGGTCAGGGATTTATGATTCGTGGCTTGAGCGGTGCAGCAGATTTAGATTTTGACAACTCTATGCGGATGACAGGACCAAATTCTCAGTTCTTCCGCTTGGAGAGTGAACCTTCACGCTTGTATTTGAGTATTGAAGGAGCAGACTTGTTTAACCAAATCCTTATAGGAATGCTGGATGAAGCTACAGAGGGTGAAGATCGTTTGTATGATGCTATCAAGGTTCGTGGAAATCAGCAAATAGCACTTTCTGCACTTAACGAAACATACGAATATTCTATTCTTGCGTTTCCACCTCCACCAACCGAGAAGACAATACCTTTAAACGTTTTCGTCTCTGAAGCTGGGGAATTCAATTTTCACTCCAATACTATCGAGGGATTTGATGGGTATGATATTTATTTAGAAGATCGAAGCACGTATAGTTACTTCCCAATGCAACAAGGCACTCAAGTACCCTTTCAACTCGAGGCAGGTGACCATATAGGTAGGTTCTATCTCCACATTGGTTCTGAACTGGTTACTGGAATCCGTGATGTAGATACACCAAATATGAACGCTTGGATTTATGACGGATTACTAACTGTAACCGTTGATAATATCGATGGCAAAGGCAAAATTGAGCTATTGGATATGTCTGGGAAATTAGTTTGGGCATCCAAAACTGAAATTGTTCCTGAACGTTCTACCGTGGATGTTGGCCACCTAAGCCGCGGAGTGTACATAGCAAAACTTACTTCTGAATCTGGGGTTTTCTCCAAAAGAGCTATTCGCTAATATCCTTCTTTAATAAATAGAAGTCATGAAAATCTACTTAAGTGCAGTTTTGACATTCGTGTTGGCCTTTAGCTCGGTAACAATTTCTGTTGCACAAGGGCCAGCTCCTCCCCCAGCCCAAAACGAAGTTCCACTAGACGGATTTGATATACTACTACTCGTTTTAGGTGCGGGTTATGTAGGTTTTTCAATGAGAAAACGATTAGCACTAAAAACTAATCCGCAGTAACGTTACTGTTGGAGTTGAGCACTCCTACTGTTGAATACAGTTTAGCTAGTCAAGCAACGACAATAGAGTTAAGGGAGTATTACGTTTTATTACTGCCTTCCATTTTGAATGGTAGTTTCTTAGTATCCACAGTGCACTTCGCTAAAACTCTGTTTGCAAGCAACCGCCTCTAAATTTTAAGGAATTTACAGGGAAAGATTTGTCCTTGTTGTTCGATATAAACAATATACATTCCAGCCTTCATAAGGCTGGTATCCAACAGTTTTCCATCGGCAAGAACTATTCCTTCCGCATGAATTCGGCCTGTTATATCCGACATGGTAAAGGAATTTCCTGAATATCTCCTATCCACAAAAGCAATAGTTGAAACTGGATTTGGAAACACACTGAGTTGTTTACTGCTGCTTGACCTACCATTTTCTGTTATTCCCGTTCCTATGGCCTGCGAAGGGTCTAACACCCACAAGCCCGATTGCATATCGCTGGCCAATACAATTCCTGAGGGCAGATAAGGATACACGCCCCAATTGCCTCTATAATCATTGTCAGCGTGAGGTTCTAAAGATGTGTCATAAAAACCGGCCAATACTGGATTTGCAGGATTAGTGCAATCAAACACATACATACCGTCAAAATAATAGGAGATGTAAAGCATTCTATCATGATACAGAAGATTGTGAGGAATGCTAAATTGATTTACCCCAGACCGCATGGTATCCGTTACCACCAAGTTTTGCATGTCGCTAACGTCCACAATTTTAATGGCCATACCATGCGTTTCATCTGCCATAGCATAGAAAGGCGCTTCGGCCATTAGCGAACCACTGTGATTGTAGCCTTGTTGCGGATAAACGGGCAAAGAACCAATCATGGTTGGATTGTTGATATCGCTAAAATCTACCACAAACAAACCGCGGGTTTCAGCATTGCAATAGGCTGTATCGTTACGAACAAAAATATCGTGCAAGTAACCTATGGAACTCCAAAATGGAAGGTCATAACGACAGTCAACCAATAATTCAGGGCTCTCTGGGTTTGCCAGAGAATAGACGCTACACCATGATGAATTTCCTACTACATAGAGATGCGCGGTAGCGGTATCGATAAAGCAGTTATGCGCACGGCTAAACAATTCGTCACTATCGTAAACAATTGGTGCTGAATCGGGAAGAAAACTCAAATCTGCAATTTGTAAAGTAGCAGCACCTTCATCGCAAACCATATACAAATAGTGGCCATAATTATCAAAATGTCTATGAATTACTTGCGGCCCAGTGGAAGCGCCTTCAATAAAAACGGCCTCAACAGGTAAGGTTGGTTCAGTAATATCAATAATATGGATGCCATTTGTTGAACCTATTATTCCATACTCTCGTCCATCGGCTGCATATCCCCAAACCTCATTGTAGGTATTATTCCAAGTAGTGGAAGCGGGCAATGACAGGTCCTTCCAATTGGAAAGCAATTCCACATTCATGCTGGATTGACCTTGGCATTCACTACCACCAAAAATGGAAACGAAAGCCATTGAAGTGGCAATTACTATTGGAAAAAGCTGAGCTTTCATGTTGAATTTTGTTTTTATTTCTTCTCGGTTTTTTGCCAAGTTTCGAGTAGGGCTTCTTGCTTTGATGCAAAAGGATTTTCTGGCGTTATTTCATCCATAGAACGGACTTCCTCCATAGTTAAGAGTACAAGTGTTTCGTGGCAAACCTTAGGATGACTTTGATACAATTTAGTTCCCACCGTTTTCCATGCAATCATTTCATCGGTAACATCCTTAACGATTCGGGCTGGATTGCCAACTGCAATTTTCCTACTGGGAATGACCATTCCTGTGGGCACAAAACACAAGGCTCCCACAATTGCTTCATCGCCAATGATGGCATCGTCCATTAATACTGCGTTCATTCCAATAAGGCAATTGCGCCCTAAAGTTGCTCCATGAACTATTGCGCCATGCCCCACGTGTGCCCATTGATGCAACCAAACTGTTGCGCCCGGAAACATGTGAATAGTGCAGTTCTCCTGAACATTACATCCTTCCTCAATTACAATGCGTCCCCAATCGCCACGAATCGAAGCTCCAGGACCTATATAGACATCCTTTCCAATTTGCACATTTCCGAGCACTGTAGCCGTTGGATGAATGTAGGCAGATGGATGAATGGATGGCCGCATGCCATTAAACTCATAAATCATAGGTTAACTATTTGTGTGGGAAAGTTACGCTTATCCCATAACATAACTTATCTTCACCTTTGTATGCATTCACCTTCTGTGACAATGCACAATTAGAACAAATTCACACCTCCGTAGATTACTATATAGCGCAATAGCTTTCCAATAGTCATTAAAATAAGTGTGAGCCAAACATTAGAGCGAAAGAATCCCAAAGCCAAAGGAATGGCATCTCCTATGATTGGTACAAAACTAAAAATTGCAAATAGGCTTCCGTAGCGGCTAACTTTTGGCTGCCATTCCATCACTTTCTCCTTGCTTACCCGCAGGTAGCGTTCTATCCATTCCCATTTGGCCAAATGTCCAATCCAGTAGGATGTCATGCCTCCCATGGTGTTACCCAAAGTAGCAATGCCAATGCTTAAAATAGGGTCACCCCCTTTTTTCAAAAAAACAGCTAGGACCACCTCAGATGAAAATGGCACAACAGTAGCTGAGAGAAAGCTCGCTATGAATAGTCCCATATATCCCCACTCTAACCAATCCATGGTGCAAGGTAGGCATCGATTACATGCAAACTAAACTCTAACCTTCGACTTTCGATTTCCAACATTATTTAGGTTCTTCCCTAATTATTCCAAAACTCCATTTTGTTTCAATCTGTGAATTTCTTCTAGTGAAATGCCCAAACTTTGGAGAATTGTAAAGTTGTCTTGACCTAATGGTGTCGCTGGCCACGTTGGACAACTTCCTAAAGGTGGTGGAAAACCAATTTGCTGGAATTGCCTATGATTTGCAGCTTCTGATAAGGTGAGTACAGGAGAAAAACAGACCTCTTCTTTTTCTAATTTATCGACCCAAAACTGCATTTTATTAGAACCAAATAGCGCGGAAACTTCCGCTATAAATGCAGTTTGATCCGTTTCAAGAATTCTGCCCTCCCATTCGGGATGCGCTAGCAGAGAACAAAATCGTTTCCAAAACTTAGGCTCTAAAGCTCCCAGCGACACGTGTTTCCCATCTTGGCAGCGATATACATTGTAGCACGCCATTTTTCCAGAAAGCTGGCCCGCAAAATTACCAGCAGCGGATTCTTCTGCCCAACGCAAAGAGTGCAAGTAGGGCAACACATTGGTCATGGCCACATCCACATGTTGCCCTTCGCCAGTGCGCTCCCTATGCAGCAGCGCTAATGTTACCGCATTTAGCGCCATCATGGACCCACCAGATACATCTGCCAATTGCGAAGTTGGGATAACTGGAGTTCCATTTGAATCGCGCAGGCCATCCAGTATTCCTGAATAACTCAGGTAATTCAAATCATGACCGGGAAAATGTGCCATAGGCCCAGTTTGACCATATCCCGTTATGGAAACCATAATTATGCGTGGATTTATCCCCTTTAAAGTCTGATAATCTAAACCAAACGCTTGCATAACGCCCGGTCGAAACTGCTCAACCACCACATCCATCTCCTTCACCAACTGATGCAGAATGGCCTTACCTTCTTCTGTTCTGAAATGGATTGCAAGACTTCGCTTTCCCTTATTAAGCGCTGAATTATACACCGAAATTCCATCCTTCAAAGGAGGATAATCGCGGATAGGGTCGGGCGATGACGAGTCTTCCACCTTAATTACCTCCGCTCCTTGTTGAGCCAACCAAAGCGTGGCTAGCGGCCCAGGCAGCAGTTTGGTGAAATCCAAAATTCGATAGCCCGCTAATGGTCCAACGGCTTTTGGTCTTTCTGTATTCTCATTAACCGTTTCAGTTGCTCCTCCAAACTTGCGAAACCATTTGGTAAAACGAAGTATTTCACCCAAATCGCTCACCTTCACTTCGCCCGACATAAGCGCCATTTGAGGATTTAGAATTCCTATTTCCAATTGGACATAGGTTTCGCTCTTCGACTTTACCACGCACGTTGGTTCACCTGTCAACCCAGCATTAACCGTGCATTTTCCTCCATTAACCTCCACAGTAAACTGGGTTCCATCTGTAAAACTAAAATGAATTAGTGCTTTAGCATCTCCTGCATTGTCGGTTCGAAACCGCAATGGTATGGAACTAAATACCTGTTCTATAGTGGGTTGCATGGTGAGTTATTTAATCGCAAAGAAACGTGAAGCTAATCTTATTAGAACGCATATTTCGTTCTTCTTCCAATTTGAATCATGTACTTTTGTACCAGTTAATTTGACCCTTGGATTTACAGACATTTTAACCAAAAAAGAAGTTTCACCTACGCCTCTTGCCTTGGACGATGCAGTTCGAACTCACAAGCGAATATCTTTCCGCACTGCGGGAGGATATAGAAAGGCGCGACAGCACGGTGGTTGCTGCCAAGATTGAAGACTTATATCCTCAAGACATAGCGGAAATACTGGATGAAGTGAACCTCGAAGAGGCGCAGTTCATTTTCCGGTTATTGAATGATGAAGAACGCTCTGAAGTGCTTATGGAGCTTGACGAAGATGTGCGCAAGCGTTTTCTGCGCTCGCTTTCTTCTGAAGAAATTGCATTGTATGTCGACCTCTTGGACTCTGACGATGCGGCTGACCTTATCTCCGAACTTCCAGAAAATCGCCAAACTGAAGTTTTGGAGCAGGTGGAAGATGAGGAGCAAGCCAGTGACATTGCCGACCTTCTTCTTTATGACGAAAACACCGCTGGCGGCCTTATGGCCAAAGAGCTCATTCGGGTAAACGTAAATTGGTCGTTGCCGCGTTGCGTGCGCGAAATGCGAAAGCAAGCCGAGGATGTAGATGCCGTTTATACCGTTTACGTAGTGGACGATGAAGACCATTTGCTGGGAATAGTTTCCCTAAAAAAGATGCTTATTTCTCCCGAGCGCTCGCTTATTAAAGATATTTATGATGAAGATGTGCATGCCATAGAGGCGCACACCCCTGCCGAAGAAGTGGCGCAGATTGCGGAGAAATATGACTTGGTGGTTATTCCTGTGGTGGATAGTCAAAATCGTCTATTAGGGCGAATTACAGTGGATGACGTGATGGACGTGGTGCGCGAAGAGACCTCCAAAGATTACCAGATGATGAGCGGTATATCTCAGAATATTGAGACTACTGATACCGCACTCATCATGTCGCGGGCGCGATTGCCTTGGCTGCTTATTGCTATGGCAGGCGGTATTGTGGGCTCGCAGGTGATAGGCCAACATGAAGAACAGCTTCGTGTGTTTCCCGAAATGGCTATTTTTATGCCGCTTGTGGCATCCATGGGGGGCAATGTAGGTATACAATCTTCGGCTCTTATTGTGCAGGGTTTGGCAAACAACACATTAAGTAAAGATGGGGTATTGCCTAAAATTATAAAAGAACTGACCGTAGGATTATTGAATGGCTTGGCATGTTCTGTAGCCATTTTGGCCTACGCCTATTTCTTTGGGCATGCTATAGCACTTAGTCTTACCATTGGGCTATCACTTATGATTGTGATTTTGGTGGCGGGCATTTTTGGAACCCTCATTCCCTTAGCACTAAAGCGCTATGGCTTTGACCCCGCCTTAGCCACTGGCCCATTCATCACCACCAGCAACGATATTATTGGCCTATTTTTCTATTTCATTATTGGAAGAATGATGTATTCCGCTTTGATGTAGCGCATCACTGCACTGTTGTTATTCCTTGGAAATCATTTCCATAGGGCTCCATTTCCACTTCCAGTCCTTCACCCTGAATTCTTTACTTTGCCGCCCAGATGCGCGTCCTTTTTCTCGATACAGTTCACCCTTATTTAGAATCATACTTGGTTCGAATGGGGCATCAATGCGAAGATGGCACCTTATGGACTAAGGCCGAAATACTCTCGCGCATTAATGCTTTTGATGGGGTGGTTATTCGCAGTCGCATCACCATAAATCGGGAAATTTTAGATGCTGCCACAAAGCTTCGGTTCGTGGCGCGGTCTGGAGCAGGCATGGAAAATATAGACGAAGCCTACGCCAAACAATTGGGCATTAGCTGCATAAATGCGCCCGAAGGCAACCGCGATGCGGTGGGCGAACATGCCATTGGGATGTTGCTCACTCTCTTTAACCGAATAAACCATGCAGACAGAGAAGTGCGCAGTGGCCTTTGGCTGCGCGAAGAAAATCGTGGGGTTGAATTGCTAGGCCGCACCGTGGGCATTATTGGCTATGGCAATACTGGAAGAGCTTTTGCCAAGCGACTTGCAAATTTTGGAGTGCTCACCTATGCCTTCGATGCGTTGAAGAAAAACTATTCAGACGAATATGTAATTGAAACAGGCATGGGCAGCATTTTCGAAGAAGCAGAAATTGTTTCGCTTCACGTTCCGCTAACCGAGGCCACGCAACATGTGGTGAATGACGAATTCTTCCAGCGTTTGCACAATCCCATCTATCTCATCAATACCTCGCGCGGGCAGGTGGTGAACACTGAGGCTTTGATGCGCGCCATAGAGAGAGGTAAAGTGCTGGGTGCATGTTTGGATGTACTGGAATATGAAGGTTCATCGTTCGAACACTTGCTGGATGGCGAAACTCCCGAAGCGCTGCAATATCTTTTAGATAGCCCAAAGGTGATACTTACGCCCCATATTGCGGGTTGGACCCAAGAAAGCTACATGAAGCTTTCGCAGGTCTTAGCAGAGAAAATTCAAGTATTGTTTCCGGACGGATAGGGAGCGAGAAGAAGCTGATTTGGTTAATAATCAAGGCATCCCTAATTCAGATATTTACTACTTTATAGCTTTGGTATCTGGGGTGTGGGAACAACTTATTCAAAACTTCCTCATTTATTTAACTGCTTGATTTTAAATAATATGATTAGGATTTGGTTCTGGGCTTGATACAAGATACCCAAAATTTCATAGTTTGTAAACAAGACTCAAACTCTGCCCCCCACTTACACTGAAAGTAAAAGTTTCGTTGTACACAAATTATTTCATTTCGTATTTACCAAGAATCACTCCGCCCCTACCTAAAATCATTGCCCGGCTCATTTAAGGCTCTCATTTAACCCTTATTGGCCAACTCAATTGCGAAAGGATGTTAATTCATCGCATACCAATGTTGCACCGTTTTTTGGATAGATACCTTTACGAACCATTTCGCCCCAAGCGGGTTTGCATGGTACTAATCCTATCCCAATGCTCCGTTTTCTTATTCCTGCCCTGCTGCTCTTAGCAATTGATGTCTATTTTTTTCAAGCCATAAAACAACTTTCCCTGCACCTTGAACCCCGCTGGAAAACCGTGGCCTACAGCACCTATTGGGCCACCAGCATTGGGGCGTTGGTCCTAATGGTAACCGCCATGCAGCTGCAAAACGTGCAGCCGTACGTGCGCTACTACTTGCTCAGCGCCATAATGGTGCTCACCCTACCCAAAGTATTGGGGATTTTGTTTCTGCTTGGAGAGGATATTACCCGCTTAGTTAGTGGACTATGGAGAGCGGTGCAAGGGTCTGACACTCCTTTTTTGGCCGACCGAAGAAGTTTTGTTGCCAGAGCAAGCATCATCACAGCGGCAATTCCTTTTAGTGCCATGCTCTATGGTATGGCCCGAACGGCATTCGACTATACGATTAAGCGAAAAAAGCTCGTGCTCTCAAATCTGCCTGAAGCGTTTAACGGACTGAAAGTAGTGCAGATTTCGGATATGCATTTGGGGAGCTTTGCATCGGTGGAACACATCCGTAAGGCATTCGACTTAATATTGAATCAAAATCCCGACATGATTTTTTTTACGGGCGATATGGTGAATAATTTGGCTTCGGAAGTGGAGCCATTTAAAGACGAATTGGCCCGATTGAAGGCACCACTTGGCGTGTATTCCATCCTTGGAAACCACGATTATGGAGACTATGCGCAGTGGTCGAACGAAGCAGACAAGCGCGCCAATTTGCAACGCTTGATGGCGATACAACGAGATGCAGGCTGGAATTTATTGATGGACGAGTATCGCATATTGGAACGCGATGGGCAGCAAATGGCGGTGGTGGGAATCCAAAACTGGGGAGCTTCGTTGCGATTCCCAAAATATGGCGATATGAACAAAGCGACACGAGGAACTGAAAACGTTCCTTTCAAAATCCTCCTTTCGCACGACCCAAGCCATTGGGATGCACAAGTGCGAACCGAGCACAAAAGCATCGACCTTACCCTAAGCGGCCACACACATGGCTTTCAGTTTGGCATAGAAATTCCAGGATTTAAGTGGAGCCCTGTGCAATACGTGTACAAGCAATGGGCGGGATTGTATCAAGAAGGAGCGCAATATCTGTACGTAAACCGTGGGTTAGGCTTTTTGGGCTTTATGGGCCGCGTTGGAATTCCTCCAGAAATTACCGTATTGGAATTGAAGCGTGGAACCGCCACCGTTAGCTAACTCGACCTGCTACTTTTTGAGTGGTTTCAATCCCAACGAGAAAGGATAGCCGGCATGGGCTACGCTCATTTCTTCCATAGCACCAGCATTGTCTAGGATGTAATTCACCTCAAGACTTGGAAGGTTCTTCTTGGTTTTTACGCGCAGACCAACCAACTGCCCGTCTTTCATATCCAAATGAATATCGAGCTTCTGCCAAAGCCACAAATTACCTCGGTCTTCTGCTTTTGAATCGTGGCGGAAATGTAGAAACAGCAGCATGATATCTTCTTGCAGCATTTCGATAAGGCCACGTCTATTCATGCTTTTGTTGACGTACATGGTTTTCCAGCGTCCATTTTTCCATTGCATTTCGAGCAAGTTGGTTCCCATTACCGAGTTGAACGACACTTGCAGCAAATGATTGCCCTTGTGACTAACGGCCAAATACCCATTCATGCTTGTGCCCGTTACCCGAAAATCTGCTTTGTAAATAGCATCACTACCAGCAGCCAACACCTCGGGTACGGGCAATTGTTGCGCCCAAACAGGCGCAGAAAGCAACAGACTAAAAATCAGTAAAAGTGCCCTCATTGATGGGTTGACCAATGCGAATATCAGAAAACAGAATGCGCGTAACATCACCAGATGGGTCGGTGAGCAGCACAGATTTTAGACGCGTGTCCTTCTTCTCAAAATCTACCTCAATGCGCTGAATGAACTCGCGCAACTGCTTATCCTTAGGCTGCAAGTCTATTTTGAGGGTGGTGGCATTGGCGAAAAATACCGTTTTATAATTGGTATTGGTGATGATGGAACCATCAATGCATCCAAGAATAATTTCCTTCACCTGACGCAAAATCTTGTCAACGCCTTTGTATTGTTTCTCTTTGCCATCCTCGCGCAAGCGCATACTGTTTTCCTTTATCAGGATAATGTATTCGATGGGTTCGTTGAACTGCCAACGCAGTTTGTTCTCTTTCTTGTAGCTAAAACTGCCCGTGGAAACCAACTTGTCCTCTAAAAAAGCAAACGATTTCTCTTGCCGAATCTTGCCTTGGATGCTTTGCATAGCAGCCAGCGTTTTTTTCAAGGAAGCTAAGGCAGGATTGGTAGCGGCAAGTGGTTTTAAATCTTGTGCTGTGGCCGTAAAGGTTAAAACTGAAAGTAGAATCCCGAAACCTAGCGAGGATGCAGATTGAAGAAAAACTCCCTTAAACCTCTGAAGTCTCAAATCTGAAATCTGAAATCCTAGCATACTAGACCTATTCATGTTCCGCATACGGTGCTACACCTGTGAGTTGCTGCAACGACACGATTTCCGTGCCATTCTTGCGGCAAAGGTGAATAACCTTTCGCAATGCACCAGCGGTATGCGCATTTGTATCGTGAAATAGCAGCAAACTAGAACGATGAAGGTTAGGAATCACACGGTTTAGAATCTGCTTTTCGGAGCATGCCACGCCATCACGCGAGCGAAGATCCCAACCGATAATCACATCGCACTCGACCGCGACAGCTTTGGCAATTTTAGGATTCACAACTCCAAATGGAGGTCGAAACATACGAGGTGTCTTGCCAATAATTTGGCTAATCACACGCTTTCCATGACTAATTTCTTCGCGAACCCCAGCTAAAGACATTATACCCAATCGATGCGTGTGCAAATATGTATGATTGCCAATGGCGTGGCCTTGCGCATCTATTTGGCGCAGCAATTCGGGATATTGCTCGGCATGTTTGCCAATGCAAAAGAAGGATGCTTGCACACCTTCTTCTTCCAAAACGTTCAAAATTTGAGCAGTATAGATGGGATGTGGGCCATCATCAAACGTAAATGTGACTTGGCCTTTTGGTCCTTTCCAAACGGTTCGGATAAAGAACTGCGAACCAATGTCGAATACGCCCCAGCCTACGGTGATTACATACACTAGCGCCAACGGCACAAATGCCCAAGCCCCTACGTAGCCAAACGCCACGGCAGACGCTAGGATGAGCAAGGCTCCAAACGCTATGATATTAAGGCGGTGAATGTTCACGCTCGCGCTACGAGAATTCCAATTTCTTGCGCGACAAAGCGATGATGCACCAATACCCGCGTTAATTCTCTACGAGCTTTTAGATACTGAACCGCAAGGTGCAACCCAAAGCCCGAGGCCGTAAAAAATTCGCCACAGAAATCGGTGTAGCGCACATTTTCGGCTTCATTAAAAAAGGAATCGGTATTGGTTAGGATAAGTTCAGCCTCGGCAAGAATAGACAGCAAGCCATCGGCCTTTCCGTTGTGGCCCATTTTGATACTGACAATTCGCGCAAACGTAGTTGACGTTTTCTCTGATGAAAGATGAAAGAATACGCTACCTGCTCCCAAAACGGGCATGGACACTTGCATTTTCTCGGCCAAGGCAGCAATCATAGCGTGCTCGTCTTCGGTCATTTCGTCCACAGCGCCTACTAACACTTGGGCAGCATCGCCTTCGGCAAGCAGCAATTGCGCGTCCAAAAGTGCGTACCCCAACGAGAGATTGCCTTGCGTATGGGTCATATTGTAGTTGCGATTGCCCAGCAGCAAAGCCAACTGTCCAGCAATGCTATTGTGCGTGCTTTGAATAAATGCAGTAGGCGAAAGGGTACCTTCCTCGCTCTCGTACATGGCTTCCACAAACTTTAGTGTGTCGTGAATGCAACCCAAACCTGTGCCTACAATTATGGCATCTGCTTCTGCATTGTCCGCTTGTTTCAATGCTTCTGCACCAGCTGCTACGCCCATTTTGAGCACAGCACTCATTCTGCGCAATTGCACTGGCGACACATATTGCTTGTAGTCGGGATGCTGCAACTCAGCATCATCGCCCACATGGTGAAGTTGCTCGATTAGATTCTCGTTGAGAAAACTAGGTTGGTAGGAAATGCAGACAGAGGAATTGATATACAAGTTATCGGTTTTAAGCTTAAATAAACTCTTGCCATTGCAGAGTTTGGTCAAATTGACTTCTCTGTTTTACAGTCACAGCTTTGAGAGTGGAAAGGTAAATAGAATCATAAGGAAGCGAGATATAGAAACATTTTGTATCGACTAGGTTTAGAAAATTTTAAACATGAATCCCGAAATTTCATAACATCAGTTTGTATCCGTCTAATGCACTTTTGCACTCGCTTTGCTGTTCAATAATTTGACTTTACTCGGCATCATCTGTATTGCAACATTTAGAGGTAAAAACTAAATAGCAAGCAAAGGAAATCTAAATATAAGTCGTCTAAGTAAAAAAGAAAATCCTAACAATTCCATTAAATGAACAAATTGTTTCTAAGTCTATCGCTCTCTATTAGCCTCCTTAATAGCGCACTATATGCTCAAACGTATAACGAATTATGGATACCAGATACGTTATCGGGTACCACTTTCAACTTAACTCTTATGGAGTCTAATTTACAGCTGATACCTGGTAATGTGACCATAACTTCGGGTGTAAACAACTCTTTTTGGGGTCCAACTCTTTTCTTCAATAAAAACGATGAGGTTTTTATGAATGTACAAAACTCTTTAAATGACGAAACTACTTTGCATTGGCATGGATTCCATTTGCCTGCTGTTATGGATGGTGGACCTCATCAAGTTATACCTCCGGGAGCATTGTGGCAACCACATTGGGTAGTAAAGAATAAAGCCGCCACTTTTTGGTATCATCCCCATTTGCACGAAATGAGTCAAGAACAAATGACAAAAGGACTAGGTGGTTTCATTATTGTTCGCGATGAAGAAGAAGCAGCGTTAGTACTCCCACGCACCTATGGAGTAGATGATATTCCTTTGGCATTGACCAGTAGAAGATATGATTCTGATAATGCATTTGTTTACACTAATACGGCATATGGGGATTACATGTTAACCAATGGAACCCCAAATGCTGAGGTTGATTTACCCCGTCAATTTGTTCGACTTCGCATACTGAATGCGGAAATGGAACGGGCTTACAATCTTGGTTTCAGCGATAACCGAACATTTCACATCATTGGTAACGATGGTGGGCTTTTAAATGCACCTGTTGAAGCAACTCGTGTAATACTCGCAGTAGGAGAACGTATTGAGATTATGGTCGACTTAGGCAGTGATACTGAAGGTTCTACGCTTGATCTAAAAGCATATAATTCAGGATTTGCTCTAGGATTCCCAGGTGGAGAACCCGGAACAAGTGGAAATTTTGGGAGCTTGCTGAACAACTTAGATTTTACCGTTTTGCACATAAATGTTATTGGCAGTACTAGCAATGCTGTTACTGCTGTTCCATCCACTTTAGCAAACAGCACATTTTTAACAGAGACAGACGCCACAGTTAACCGAACTGTTACTGTGACTGGCGGTCAAGGCCCTACACCGTTCTCCTTTGACAACACTCCTTTTAATTTGGCGACAATTAATAAAACAGTGGATGTAAATACAATTGAAAAATGGACCATTACTAACAACCAGATTTTTGGACATACCTTCCACATACATGATGTGCAGTTCAAAATTGTATCTCGAAGTAATGGTGCTGTTGGAGAATATGAGAATGGGTGGAAAGATGTTTTGTATTTACCGAGAAATACCTCGGCAACATTTGTAGCAAAATTTGAGGATTACTCCGATGCGATTCATCCCTTTATGTATCACTGTCATTTTGCAAATCATGAAGACGCTGGAATGATGGGGCAATTTGTTGTTACTGGAACGCCAACAGGATTGATAGAACAATCGGCAACAACCACTGACTATAACTTATACCCAAACCCGGCAACTAACCGGCTTCAATTCTCTTTCTCAGACCCATTGATGCAGGTCTATTATGTAAGAATAACCAATGCTGTGGGGCGAACAATACTGATGCTTCCACGTCCATTTTTAAATGCTGGACTTGATATAAGTGCCCTTTCAGCAGGAGTGTATAATGTGCTTCTCACAGATGAAAAAACGAAAGTGACAACCACAAAGAAATTTGTGAAACTGTGAGCCGCCAAATGCTTCTTATGGGAATAAATGCGCTCCTCGTTGCGGGAATTTCATTAAGCGCATTCACTTTTAAAAGCTCAAAAACTGAGCCTTCTTCTGCAGTTGGTATCACTATTTCTGATTTTAATCTGAAAAATGTAGATGGGAAATATATATCGCTAAAAAGCTATCCAAAGGCTAAAGGATTTATAGTGATATTTACTTGTAACCATTGTCCGTTTGCTAAACTTTACACAAAACGTATCAATGAACTGAATGCAAAATATAGTCCCCTAGGAGTTCCAGTGTTCGCCATCAATTCGATGGACACGGTGGTGTATGGAGATGAAGGTTTTGCGAACATGCAAGAACGGTCGAGCAGCGCAGGTTTTAATTTTCCATATCTCTACGATTCTCGGCAGACAACTGGAAAAGCGTTTAAAGCGAGCTATAACCCCCAAGCTTATGTTGTTTGGAAACACAACAATAAATGGAGAATAGTTTATTCTGGGGCTATAGACGACAATGGGGCTGATCAAAAAAAGGTTACCAAAATGCATGTAGATCAGGCCGTAAAGGAAAGTCTTCAGGGTATGCCTGTTTCAATTCCGGAAACGCGTCCTTTGGGCTGTGCTTTGTATTATCGCAAATGAAATTGGCGCTTGTCAGAATGAAACGCCAATCGTGAAAACTTGAATTATCTAGTCGGTTTAAATGATGCTATAAGGTATTTCTTTGCAGTTAACTTCACGGAATCATTTAATCATCGTTATGAAAATTCTTAACTCAGTCATTTTATTTCTCATTTGTTTTCAAACCATTTCGGCTCAGAGCCTTTCTGGAGTGGAAAGCGTGGAATACGACCCCATTAACAATCGCTATTTAGCATCGTCAGCTGGTACGTCAATAGTGGAAATTGCTCCCAATGGCACATTGTCTTATTTTGGTACTGGTCTAACTGCCGACTACGGAATGGAGGTAGTAGGCAATACGCTCTTTGCCATAACGGGCACACGCATCAAAGGCTACGACCTAACATCTGCCATGCAAGTAATGGATTTGAATATTTCTGGCGCTTCTTTTCTTAATGGCCTTGGGTCTGATGGAAGTAATCGCCTTTGGGCAAGCGATTTTAACGGCTACGATATTTACCAAATTGACATTACTAATCTGTCATCCCCAACATATACAATGGTTGCAGATCAAAATGATTTAGGCCAAACCAACAAGCCTAATGGCATTGTGTATGACGGTGCCAACAACCGCATTGTATTTGTGAATTGGGGAACCAACAATGCACCTATCAAAGCAATGGATTTGACCACGTATGCAGTTACCACCCTTGTTGCCGCAACTGGACTTGGCAACATAGATGGAATTGACCGCGATGCTGCGGGCAATTGGTATGTAGCCTCTTGGAGTCCAGCGCGCATTACGCGCTACAGCAACGATTTCAGCTCGTCAGAAATCATAACAGTGGCGGGCATCAGTAGCCCAGCGGATATTTGCTATGCCAACGAAACGGACACCTTGGCTATTCCTGGCGGCAATCAAGTGTTGTTTGTAGGATTTGAGAATCCATCAGTTGGAATCATAGGAAATTCAGCACCTGCCGCACTACGCGTTATTTACGATGCTGGACTTCCACAACTTAAATTCACCCTTCCGCAATCTCAGATAGTGGCAATTGACCTATTTGATATGGGAGGCAAATTGGTGCATTCAGCAATGAATGGCATCCAATCAGCTGGTCAACACACTTTGGTTTTGGGAGCGATTGGCCTACCATCAGGAACCTACATATGCCAATTGCAGAGCGAAAGTTTAAAAGCTACTGAACGCGTGGTTATTCCTTAAGCGAAGGAATCTACTTCGCGAAATCTGGTTTATTCTTCCTGTTTTTCGCGTGCACTGCTTGCCAAGACCATTCTGATTTGACCAAAGCTAAATTTGCCTTTTAGCTCATCAAATACTGCCTTGATAGAAGCTTCACTAGAGTTTTTGATTGCCGTTAAAACGGTATCCAATTGCTTTGGCGTCAGGAAACTGCTAATATCTGCCTTGCCATCAGCTATGCATCGCGCCACATGACTTTCAATGGTAGTTACTTGCAAACCACGCCTTTCGGCCACTTGGGCAATCGTTAATCCCTCTTTTAATAATTCGTGTGTTTCACGATAGGTGTCACCTTTTTCCGCTTTTGGATTTTTAACCGCAGAAACATCCTTGGCCTTTCGAATTCTACCCGTTTTTCGAGCGCTGTTCTTTGGATTTGCAGCCACCTTTTGAGTCACTTCCTCTAGCAATGTTTCTCTGAACCGTTTTCTTTTACGGTCAAATTCAGGAGAGATAGAAATATCGGCCCCGCTCAAAATACAGCGTGCCATGGACTCAGACTTCTGCAGGTCTTCCAATTTTTTCATCAGCATTAAATCCAACTCTTCAAGTGCCGATTGATAGGTTTTTATTTTGGAAAGTTGACTTACTTCGGTAATGTGTAGCAGCAATTCTTTCACCCAAACTTTTACTTTCTCCTCAAAATAATCGGTTCCCTTAATTAGACGTTCGCTAAGCTTTGCGTCATCGTTGCTTTGCAGTAGAAAAGCTAATTGCTGCCTAAAACGCGCTGTGGTTTCGCTTTCTGCAATCATCTGTTTTACCAAAGAGGTCAAGGTATTCCGCATTTCAGCATTGTCAAATTCTTGCACCACTTGGTGCTTCTGCTGAATTTGTTCCAATTCCTTAACTAAATCCTGAAACTGAAAAGTGGTTTCCAGCAATGAATTTACAAAGGCAGCTTGGCGCTGTCTAAGAATGGGAATGAGTTCGCCCTGTGTGTCTTTTCGCTTCGAAAATTCGACCACTTCATTATCGGTAGATACCACATTGGGCGAAATTTGAGTACGCAAAATGAGTCCTTCCAGCGAAGTGAGCCGTGATAATGCCACATAAACCTGACCTGGCGCAAATGCTTGGCCCACATCAATAATAGCCCGCTCAAAGGTCAACCCTTGGCTTTTGTGCACCGTGATTGCCCACGCAAGCCGAATGGGATATTGCGAAAATGTGCCAATCACTTCTTCCTCTAGCTCTTTCGATTTCTCGTTGGTGGTATAGCGTTTGTTTTCCCAAACCTCTTTTCGTAAGGAAAAACGAATGCCTGAGCCAGCGAGCTTTACCATTACACCATCGTCATCAATGGATTCCACCGTAGCAAGTTTCCCATTAAAATAGACCCCAGCAGAGGTGTCATTCTTTACAAACATAATCTGCGCTCCCACCTTCAATTCAATGGTCTGAAGGACTGGGTATGCCGATTCCGGAAATTCGCCTTCCAATTGTGCGTTAAAGAAAAAAGAAGGCTTTGCAAGTTTAGCCAACGCTTTCTGGTTCAATTCTTCCGCTCGATAGTTGTGGGTAGTGATGGTAATTATTTCCTCTTTATCGCCTTCCATTTCAGGCATAAACCGCTCATTGAGTAGAACCACATCTTCCTTTGTGACGGTATTGTTCCTCAGATTATTGAGCAATCCTATGAACTTATCACTCTTCTGCCGAAAGATTTTGTCTAACTCGATAAATACAAATCCATCTTGTTGTAGCGCTTTAGCTTCAAAAAAATGTGGACTGCGGTAATAACGGTTCATGCAGGCGCGTTCGGCATCTTTTACCACTGGTGGCAATTGATACAGATCGCCAATCATCAAAACTTGGACACCCCCAAAACTTTGCTGAAAATTGTTGCGTACCGACCGCATTCTGTAATCAATCGCATCGAGCACATCTGCTCTCAACATACTGACTTCATCAATAATAATGAGGTCGATACTGCGAAGCACTTGCCTTCTTATTTTGTTTAATGGATGCTTCGCAGACAATGTGCGCTGCGTATAGAAATTGGATTGCATTCCTAAATCCAACGGTGCTTCACGCTCTGGAATAAAGGTGCCCAATGGTAGCAGAAACTGAGAATGAATAGTTACACCTTTAGCATTGAGCGCAGCAATACCTGTGGGAGCCACAATTACATGTTTTTTGTGGGTGCTTGCCGCTAGGTTGTGCAGAAAGGTTGTTTTTCCCGTTCCTGCTTTGCCCGTAAGAAAAATATGACTTCTTGTGCTGTTTACAAACCGTGAGGCTACGGCAATTAAATCGGTCATTTCCATGCCCATAAGTTTCGGAGTTTGAATCCGAAAAATAGCAATTCCAAAACATTTTGCCGCAGCATGTTTCGGAAGGGTTTAAGAACTATTATTTGATGATGCGGAATTCGTCCATATTGGCTTTTACGCCATTGGCAGCTCCAATTTGGACTTTTCCACCTTCTAATGAAAGCGTAGATAAAACTGATGAAGAGCTTACAACAGTATCATCGACTCTAACGCTAACTCCCTTAGAGTTGATTTCAACCGTAATGTGGGCCCACGACTCGGGAGTATAGTTCCATTCTAAACGCTGAACACCCGCTATGGCTGGATAAGACAAACGCAATTTGGTTCCAACTACTTCCACTTTCAAAGCACTTTCGTTGCTTCCTACCAAACTCACAACACCTCTTATCTTTTCGGTATTGTACACCATTTTGGGGATTTGGAAATGAAAATCCACCTTAAACCTATCTTTCGAAGGCATATTATTTTTCAGAGACGCTGTCCCAACTTCTGCTCCGTTTAATTTCAAAGCTCCACCAAAACGGCCATCTATAATTGTAGCTGATTTTATAGCTAGATTGTTTCGATTTCCCGAATAGTCGTAAAAACGCTCCATATCAACTACTTCTTCAAAGCCAAAGGAACACACTACAACACCTTCTTTCAAACCCATATAAGGGTCAAACTCAAGATTGCTAAGAAGCGCATAAAACTCTGTATTGGCAAACTCAGGGTCGAGAATCCACTTGCTACCCTCAATACGAAAAGGAATAACAGAACGAACTGGACTATTATTTAAATGCGCCAAGAAAATGCTGTGCTCTTTGTATTGAATCCGGTAGTGTATAACCAACCGATTGGAAGCTAGATAGGATTCCATGGCTTTAGCATCCATACGCTTCACATCATCAGGAACTAAGGCTTTTGAATACAACAGGTTTTTGAGCGATTGAAGCCCTGTATTAGTGGCTTCTTTAAAGAACTGTTTGTGCTGCGACAGCAATCCTTCTTGTTCATTTTTGCCCGATTGAATTTCCCAAACAGGCACATATCGCGTGATCGTATAATTAAACATCACGTTATTTTCAATTACTGTAACAGACCGCTTTTGTCCGGAAACAGTGCAAAAAGAAAGAACAACAAATAAAAATAGGAGGTTGAAATGCTTCATGCTACTACAAACTATCTTGAATCTATTAAAGTTACCAGACTTAACGGTTACTCATCGAATTCTTTCGCAAAAATACTCGTATAACAGGAATTGTAATAATCAAAATTCCAACCTTAACCGGGCAACGGGCAATAAACCTTGCTGATACTTCTTCTGCACAGTTAATGTCTCTAGATTAAACTTTCGACTCACCTCATTCTTTTTATTCGTGGTGTTTTGAATGTCTATTGAAAACTCCCAAGCAAATTTCTTGAAGTTTTGACGGAAATGAATACGAGTATCTAAGCGAAAGTAATCTTCGACCTTCCGCTCATATGTTCGATTTTCATCTCTAACTTGTTCACCTAGTGCAATGGATTCTTCAACGTTTATTGGCGTATAACGATTTCCACCAGCCCAAAACAGCTTCATATTCAACCCAATGACATGCTTCTTATCCTTGCCAACTCGAAAATCTTTGCCTGCGGTAAGGCTGGTAATATAATTTCCATTGTATTTGGTATTGCGCCAAATATTATCAGATCCTTGATAGCGCGAATCATACAGCGATAAGGTGTACATGGCATACCAGTTTTTCGAAAAGCCTTTTTCAATGGTTATTTCCGCCCCGTAATTCATGCCAATTCCTTCGTTGCTCAATGCTCTCCTTTGGTAAGCATTATTATCATTGAGTGAGGAATATGAATTTTGTTTCTCCGCATTTACTGGGACCGCAAAAAGGTACTGAAAGTATATTTCATTCTTAAGGGTTAACCTAGGAAGAATAATTAAATCGTACGACAGTACAGCATGAAATGCTCGGCTAAAGTCGAGAGACTTATTTATGTAATCGTTTGTAAACGAGGCTTGAACGAGATAGAATGACAAATTTTCTTGGCGACTATGCAAACCCAACCCCAATCCCAACGAATGCCTTCGGTGAGGTTTCCAATTAATTCCAAAGCGTGGCTCTACCGAAATCCTTTGATTCACATCAAAATAGCTAACATTAACCCCAGTTATTAACGTAAAATTTTCAAGAATCCTAAATTTATGTTGAAAATAAACTTGCGGGAAATGACCAATTCCATTTGCTGCAAAAGATGAATCTTCCCAAACCAATTTGTGGTCATTTAGGGTGAAATTGAGCAGGTCATAGTTAAGTCCGTAACGAAGATGATGCTTGGAATTTAGCTTGGTATTGAACTGTACGGCAGCGCGAAATGCATTATTATTAATATTCAAATTCCAAAACTCTTCAAGCGTCATACTATCCGTTAAGTAGCTATGAATTAAGGTGCTGCCATTATGAGTAAAAGCTAATGTACTTCTAACATAGTTACGCTCGTTGATGATATAGCGGTTAGTGACACCCGAAACCAAAAAGCTCATCTTGTTGTCTTGTCGCACTCTGTCCTGATCCCAAACTCCGTTAGCAGCCCATTTAGAGCTATCAGCTTGTGGTTCAAAATAGGCATTGCTTAAGCCGCCAATTGCAAATACTGAAAACACCCCAGCTTTCTTGGTTGGGAAGTTTAGTTTCATGTTTACATCTTGAAATGATGTGTACAAATCACCTTGCAGATTTGCGCCAGCTGCTTTGAAAAGCGCCAACGTTGAATAACGATAATTGATGAGATATGACGACCGTTTCCCTTTTACAAACGGACCTTCGGCAGAAGCCTCCACGCCAAGAAATCCAATTTGAACGGTGTATTGGCGTTTTTGATCATTTCCCTTTCGTAATCCAATATCATAAACTCCTGACAGCGCATTACCATATTCCGCTGGAAAAGCCCCAGTAGAAAAATCACTTTGATCCAATAAATTATTGGACAAAATGGAGATGTTTCCCGCATTTACGCCATCAATACTAAAGTGATTGGGTGCAGGAATTTCGATTCCTTCCATTCGCCAAAGCAACCCTCGTGGCGAATTACCTCGAATCACTATTTCATTGCTAATGTCATTTGTTAAATTGACCCCAGCAAACGAAAGCGCCATGCGTGATGGATCGTTAATGCTGGCCGCAAATCGGTCTGATTGTTCTAAACTGAATGAACGCGTGCTAACCACGGCCATTTCATTATTCGGCTCTGACCCTTGATTATTGGCCTTCACCACAACTTCTTCCAATTTTTGAGCGGATTCCATCAAGGTGATTCCCAATACAACTTCGCGAGCACTTCCCAAGTTAATTTCGGATACTACTCGCGGTTCATAGCCCATATACTGAACTTGTAAGGAATGCCTTCCTACCGGAATGCCTGGAATGGAAAATCTTCCTTCAACGTCTGTGGTAGCACCTTTAAGTGGTGAGGAATTCAAAACAATTACTGAAGCACCTATTAAGGGCACATGGGTGTCTTCGTCTATTACGGTACCGCGAATTGCTTGTCCCAATTGTTGCGCGCTCAATTGAACTGGAGCAATACAACCGATTAGAATACAGGACAATATTAAACGCACCATAACACCTGCTTCAACTTTATTTTGAAGGGGCATCAAAGTTAATCGAAGAAAGAAAAGAAGTGAGGACTAGGAAATCTTAGTTCTGTGAACCAATAATATCGTGCCCAATGAGACGGTCGTAGCGGGTGCCCATCTGTCTGTGGTATACATAAAACGTATAAATCTGTCGAGCGGCTAAAAACGAAGCTTCCATCATTTCTGTGCTACCCTCGGTTTTCCCGTCTTCCAGAAACATGTACTGATAATTGTAATAGCCTTGCTTCAAAAGCATATTCGCTTCGTAGGCTTTTGCCTTGTAGTTGTATTCCATTCTAAACTTGGGATTGATAATCCAATCCGTTAATCCTCCAAAAATGTAGATGCCACCATTCATAGGAGGTTCATCATACAGCAATCGAAAATGAACCATAGCATAATCTGACTCGGTATCGGGATAGTTACCTTCTCTAAATTCAATCGCATAGGCTCCATTCATGTCCAAATTAGCCACGTAATTACCCTTACGAATGGGAAGATCGTCTGTTAAAAAAACATGCGTAAGCAACGAATCTTGGTCACGCCAAATGGTTTTCACATTAGATGGCTGATACCGAAGGCTACGAATGTCAATCCATCGAAACTCATTTCCTCCTTCAAAAACAATTTCACCCATATTGTCATACGCAAGCTCGGATGGCCGAATGAATATTGGCTTACTGTCCGTTTTCATATTATCCCAACGGTAATTCTGTTGGATATGAACAGCGATATCGCCCATTGGATTCCGAATATCAAACTTGGGATGAAGCACTTTCATATTAATTTGATGGTGTGTTCTCCTTTTTTCAACCTCTACAGGCATTCGCACCGAGGCGTCAATGTCCACCAACTTCTCATACACCCTAAATCTACGGGTGATAACTGGCTTCTGTCGATCAAAATCTTGATAAACTAAGAGTAAATAGTTACCCGATAGTTTCAGATTAAAGTTTTGGTTCGGAAATGAAAATGAATAATGGATGTAACTCGTAGTAGTGTTTAGGGAAAACCTGTAGTTCGAGATATTCTCCTCAAGAAATCCACTAATGTATTCGGCTGCAGGAATATCTGTCGGTTGCCAATTTCTGTCGCAGTGAATCACCGTGTATGATAAATCACTGTATTCCGCTCGCAAATCGTCAAAACGAAGGTTCAGTTGCTGCCCATCATTCAATCCGATTACTGGCAAACTTAGATTTACATTGTTTATTTGGAACAGGACCGTTCGGATACTAGGATTGTAAACACGGTCCTCATAGCGCACAAAACCATCATCCACATAATCATCCTCTTGAGCTTGAGTTATAAACCCTATTGTCGGAATAACTGCGGTCAAAAACCATTGAAAAAATATAACTTTCATTGAAGGTCAAAGGTAAGCCAAACCACGTAAAAGGTTATTTCTTCGAAGTGCTTTCAATCTCCAATTATCACCCATTATTTAGATTCATTCTAAATTAGACTTAATTGAATTATAGTCCGAAGCGCTATAAGCTTTCGTATAAATTTGCCGCGATTTTTCAAGATAGAAATCCCGTATCCCAATTATGTCAAAAGACATCAGTATTAAGCGAGGTCTAGATATTCCTTTATTAGGAGAGGCCGAAAAAGTGACCGGGTCAGCCGAGCGTTCAGACCTATTCTTCATCAAACCATCAGACTTCAAAAATCTTACTCCCAAAATGTTGGTGAAGCAAGGTGACGAAGTTAAAGCTGGTGCTCCTTTGTTTTTTAGCAAAGATTTCCCAGATGTAAAAATCGCATCTCCGGTAAGTGGTGAAGTGGTTGAAGTGGTTCGTGGAGACAAACGCCTCATTCTAGGTGTTAAAATCCTTGCAGACAAGGAAACGCGTTATGCTGAATTTCCCGCTGCTGATCCGAGCATAATGAGCAATGATGACGTTCTGAAAAGAATAATTGACCAATGCTTATTGGCATTTATTAAAAGACGTCCATATGGAACTCCAGCACGTCCTGAGGATAAACCAAAAGCAATCTTTATTTCAGGATTTGACAGCGCTCCACTTGCCGCTGATTTGGATTATGTCCTTCATGGCAAAGACAAAGAGTTTCAGACAGGTCTGAACGCATTAAGCAAGTTGACTTCAGGTAAAGTGCACCTTACGCTTCACCGTAAACACACCACATCTGAGGTTTTGAAAGGTGCGAAGGGTGTTCAAATTAACCGGATAACTGGCCCGCATCCATCCGGTAACGTTGGTGTTCAAATTCACCATATAAGCCCCATAAATAAAGGAGAAGTTGTTTGGACAGTGGCTGCTCAAGATGTGGCGCTAATTGGCAAAGCATTTCTTTCAGGACATTATGATGCAAGTAGAACTGTAGCTTTAGTAGGATCTGAAGTGGTTGCTCCGAAATACTACAAAGTACTTCAAGGAGCACCAATTGCAAGCCTGACCAAAGGACACGTGAAAGATGGAAACTTGCGCTATATCAGTGGCAACGTGTTAACTGGTACTAGTGTGGGAGCTGAAGGACATTTGGGATTCTTTGACTGTACTATAACTGTGATTCCAGAAGGCAATCATCCAAAGTTCTTTATTACTGACGGGTGGGCCGGAGCTGGTCTAAACAAGCATTCTGTAAGTCGAACCTATTTTTCGTGGTTATTGCCAAGCAAAAAATATCGGTTAGATACCAATACCAACGGTGAACATAGAGCCTATGTAACTACTGGAGAGTATGAAAGCGTATTTCCTATGGACATTTATCCTCAGCATTTGGTGAAAGCCGTAATGATAGGCGATTTTGAATCTATGGAAAACTTAGGCATTTATGAGGTGGATGACGAGGATTTCGCCCTCTGCGAATATGTATGCACCTCGAAGACTCCTGTTCAAGCGGTTATTCGCGGGGGTCTTACCTTGGTAGAAAAAGAGTGCGGTTAACCAATTCAACACGTACAGAATAAGATGAAGTTCTTAGAAGATTTTTTTGAGAAAGCTCGACATCCTTTTGAAAAAGGAGGCAAATTTGAGAAACACGGTAGTTTCTTGGTAGCTATTGACGCCTTCGAGACTTTCCTTTTTACACCAAAGGAAGTAACACACCGCGGTGTTCATATCAAAGATGGGATAGATTTGAAACGAACCATGAGCACGGTAATCCTTGCTATGGTTCCATGCCTTTTGTTTGGCATGTATAATGCAGGATTTCAACACTTTAGAGCGCAAGGACTTTTAGAAAGCGCTACATTTTGGGAAATGATTGCCATGGGTGCATGGAAAGTACTTCCGATTGTAGTGGTATCTTACGCTGTAGGTTTGGGAATTGAGTTCGCCTTTGCAATGAAAAAAGGCCATTCTGTAGAAGAGGGATTCCTAGTTTCAGGAATGCTGATTCCATTGATTCTTCCTATTGATATCCCACTATGGATGGTAGCTTTATCTACTGCTTTTGCAGTTGTATTTGGCAAAGAAGTATTTGGAGGAACGGGAATGAACATTATGAATGTGGCTTTGACTGCCCGTGCATTCCTTTTCTTTGCGTATCCAACCTATATGAGCGGTGATAAAATTTGGGTTCACGGTGCGTTAGCATCCACAAATACCCCAGATGCTTACAGTGGTGCAACTATTCTCGGTGAGCTTGCGAATAATGTACCAGTCGATTACAATGTGTACAGCGTTTCTGATATGTTCTTTGGATTTATTCCAGGTTCTATAGGCGAAACAAGCACCTTTGCCATTCTTATTGGTGCGGCAATTTTATTATTTACTGGTATAGGTAGTTGGAGAGTAATGCTTAGCGCTGTTGCTGGAGCTTCAGTAATGGGTCTGATTTTCAATGCCATTGGTGCTACTGTATTGATGTCATTTCCTTGGTGGCAGCACCTTATTGTTGGTGGGTTTGCCTTTGGCGTTGTTTTTATGGCAACCGATCCAGTTACAGCCGCTCAAACTAATACAGGTAAATTGATTTACGGCTTTTTAATTGGGATATTTGCCATCATGATTCGCGTGTTTAACCCTGCTTATCCTGAAGGCATAATGTTGGCAATTCTGCTAATGAATGTTATGGCACCGCTTATTGACCATTATGTGGTTCAAGCAAATATCTCACGAAGACTTAAAAGAGCTACAGTTAAAACTGCTTGATTCATCATGGCACTCGATATAAATAGCAATAAATACACTTTTGCCTTCTCCACTGTAATGGTGGTAGTTGTTGCCGTTCTACTTGCTTTGGCTTCTGAAGGGTTAAAACCTATGCAGAGCGCCAATGTCAGGATTGAAAAGATGCAGAACGTCTTATCATCTGTAGGTGTAAAAACTACTGCACTTCAGGCTGACAGTGCTTATACGGCTTTAATCAAAGAATCCTATGTATTGGACGTAGAAGGAAATATTAAGGACGCGCCTTCTCAAGAAGCATTCGAGATTGATGTGCTTGCTCAGTATAAGGATAAGGAAAAACCAGATAAGTATAAAGAGTATCCTCTCTTTGTTTGTGTTAGAGATGGAAAGCGTTCTTATATTGTACCAATGGTTGGCACTGGACTTTGGGGGCCAATATGGGGATATATGGCGATTTCTAGTGATGGTATCACAGTAGAAGGTGCATCTTTTGACCACAAGAGCGAAACTCCTGGTCTAGGGGCGGAAATAAATACAGGCTGGTTTCAAGCTCCTTTTGTTGGTAAAAAAATATTCAACGATGCTGGAGAGTTTTCTCCAATTAAAGCAGTGAAAGGTGGTGCTGCCGATGACGATATGCATGGTGTAGATGCAATTTCAGGAGGCACAATTACCAGCAATGGACTTTCAGCTATGATATCAAATACTTTGAAGATTTATACCAAATACTTCAAAGAAATGCAAGCTTCCGTTAACTCTATAGATATTTCCGCACTTCCGTTAGACAGTCTTGCGGTAGATAGTTTGGCGCTAGATAGCCTAGTTGTAGATACATTAGTTGCGCAATCCATTAAATAAATTTAACTCATGAGCACAGCAGTAGCAGAAGAGTCAATAGCAGTAAAGCAAGTTACTGAGCCAATGTTCTCAAAAAAGAACCTTAGGCTTATCACCGATCCTTTCAATGATAGCAACCCGATAACTGTTCAGATACTTGGGATTTGTTCGGCATTGGCAATTACAGTGCAATTAAAGCAGGCCGTGATTATGGCACTTTCAGTTACGGTAGTTACTGGTTTTTCGAATTTGGTACTCTCCATGATTCGCAATTACGTACCCAATCGTATTCGTATTATCGTTCAGTTGGTTATCGTTGCCGCGTTGGTAATTCTAGTAGACCAGATGTTAAAAGCATTCGTATATGATGTGAGCAAGCAGCTTTCTGTATTTGTGGGACTGATCATTACTAACTGCATCGTTATGGGACGTATCGAAGCATTTGCACTAGCGAATAAACCTTGGCCTTCGTTTGTGGACGGCATAGGAAATGGACTTGGATATGGTCTAATATTGGTAGTCATTGGAATTATTAGAGAACTTACAGGATCAGGTAAACTATGGGGCATTCAAATTGTGCCTGATG
The DNA here is from genome assembly GCA_945903645.1 of Chryseobacterium gleum. GTDB lineage: Bacteria > Bacteroidota > Bacteroidia > UBA10329 > UBA10329 > UBA10329. The sequence goes on along the minus strand of CAMDOM010000003.1, from coordinate 71,016 downwards.
CTTTCTATGCCGCAGGCTATGTCAATAACGGTTTAATGATTCTTCCTCCAATGGCATTGATTACTGTTGGATGTATAATTTGGTTCCAACGCAGTAGAAATACAAAACTCATCGAGAACTAACCCATACGATTCAATTATCATGGAATATTTTAATGCATTTATAAAAGCGATTTTCATTGAGAACATGATTTTTGCCTACTTCTTGGGCATGTGCTCGTATCTGGCCGTTTCTAAGTCAGTAAAAACAGCAGTTGGACTAGGAATGGCGGTTATTTTCGTGTTAGGCTTCACTGTTCCAATTAACTATTTAATTGAAAATTACCTCATGAAGGCTGGAGCGCTAGAATGGTTAGGGCCTCAATATGCAACGCTGGACTTGAGTTTCCTTAGTTTCATCATGTTTATAGCTGTTGTGGCATCATTCACGCAGTTGGTGGAGATGTCAGTTGAAAAATTTTCACCCGCACTTTATGCTTCGCTTGGTATATTTCTTCCACTTATCGCAGTAAACTGTTCGATTCTTGGTGGAGCATTATTCATGCAAGAACGTCAGTTTAGTAATGTTGGCATGGCCACAATCTTTGCATTTGGTTCAGGATTTGGCTGGGCTCTTGCGATTATCGCATTAGCAGCAATTCGGGAAAAACTCCGTTATTCAAACGTGCCTCCGGCTTTAAGGGGACTAGGGATTTCATTCATTGTTACTGGACTTATGGCCATCGCGTTCATGAGCTTCATGGGCATCACAATCTGATCACCTCCAAAAACATTCATTGGAAATGACACTACTAAACATCACTTTCATCATTACAGTAGGAGTGGCCGTTTTTATGGCTATAATAGCTGTACTAGTAGGACTATTGCTTTTCGCAAAGGCCAAACTTGCTTCTAATGGTCCAGTTAAAATTAAGATTAACGGTGGAGAAGAAATCACTGTGGAAGGAGGTAGCTCTCTGTTATCTACATTAAGTGGCGCTAAAATCTATCTTCCATCTGCCTGCGGTGGTGGTGGCACTTGCGCCATGTGCAAATGTCAGGTGCTAGAAGGAGGTGGTGAAATCCTACCTACAGAAGCACCATACTTTTCGCGTAAGCAGATTCAAGATAACTGGCGTTTGGGCTGCCAAGTGAAGGTGAAACAGGATATGGTTATACAGGTTCCTGAGGAAGTCTTCGGCATTAAAGAATGGGAGGCCGAAGTGGTTTCCAATTACAACGTAGCTACCTACATCAAGGAGTTTGTGGTGCAATTGCCCGAGGATATGCACTATGAGGCTGGAGGTTATATCCAAATCAAGATTCCAAAGTGTGTAGTGAAATTCGCTGACATGGACGTGAGTGCACACCCGAAAGACCATCCAGGAGAACCCACCAAATTCGAGAAAGACTGGAGTGAAGGGCCATTTGCGATGCGTGGTTTGGTGATGAAGAATGATGAGGAAGTAGTTCGTGCCTACTCTATGGCCTCCTACCCTGCCGAAGGTCGCCACATCATGCTCAATGTTCGTGTAGCGGCTCCACCTTTTGACCGGGCAAATAATAAATGGGCAGACATTAACCCAGGCATTGCTTCTTCTTATATTTTCAATTTAAAACCTGGGGATAAAGCAGTTATTTCTGGCCCTTATGGAGAATTCTTCATCAAGGAAACAGGTTCAGAAATGCTTTACATTGGTGGTGGTGCTGGTATGGCTCCTATGCGATCGCACATTTATCACCTCTTCAAAACGTTGAAAACTGGTCGTAAGGTGACTTACTGGTATGGAGGTCGGTCGAGGGCTGAATTGTTTTACATCCACTATTTCCGTGAGATTGAAGCACAATTCCCGAACTTCAAATTCTACATGGTTCTTTCTGATGCCAAACCAGAGGATAACTGGATTGAAAAGAAAGATATCAACGATACTGCAGGAGACGGATTCGTTGGGTTTGTACATAATCAAGTTATTAAACAATATCTAAATGCGCACGAAGCACCAGAAGATATTGAGTTTTACTTCTGTGGCCCGCCAATGATGAACCAAGCCATCCTCAAGATGTGTGACGATTGGGGTGTGCCAAAAGAGAATGTTTCGTTTGACGATTTTGGTAGCTAGCAGTTAAACAACCGCATAGACAAAGTCTCAATTCAGAAATGGATTGAGGCTTTTTTATTGACTACAAATACCAACACTCCTAAACTACTCTACCTCATTCCTAATCTTAAGCATCAAAGTCCCTCAACTGAAATCAAATGCACTCTAAAGGAATCGAGTTAAACGAAAAGCACAATGCGTGGAACTCGCTGAAGGTATGAACCACAATTAACTTCATTGCCCAAGACTTGGGCTATTACATCTACAACCTAAAGTATAGTATACAACTTCAGTTACCGCAATAAAAAAGGGTCTCGAAACGCCAATGTCTCGAGACCCTTTCTAATTAATCTAAAACGCTTAGTGCTTGTGGTTTGGATCGCTATGATCGTGACCGTCACCTGCTGCTGGAGCAGTTTCTTTTGCGTTTACAGTCCCTTGAATCTTCAAAACGATAGGCTCCACTGAACCGTTGGTTGTAACCGTTACCGTTTTCTGAAATGCTCCAACACGGTTGGTATCATACTGAACCTTGATGCTGCTCTTCTTTCCTGGAGCAATTGGTTCTTTTGGCCATTCTGGAACTGTGCATCCACAGCTTCCTTTCGCATCTGAAATAATCAATGGCTCTGAACCTGTGTTTGTAAAAACAAAAGCAGTAGCACCATCCGCATTTTGCATAATTGTACCGTAATCATGTACTTCTTTTTCAAACTTTATCTGCGCACCAGCTTGCTGAGCGATAGATAAAACTGGAATAGAAACACCAAGGGCAAAGAGTAACGCTAATTTTTTCATCGTTTAAGTGTTAGTTATGAATTCGTGGTTCAAAGTTCGAAAATTTTTCCACGTTTGCACCGCTAAACCAAAGACTGCGCCAATTGTTTATTCAGTGCATAAAAAGATGAACATGACAAATAATAGTGACGACAACTTTCCCATAAAATTGAGCGAAGAGGAATGGAAGCAGAAGCTAGATGCCGAGCAATATCGCGTACTTCGGCAAAAAGGCACCGAACGTCCATTTACTGGAACCTATGATTTGCATTTTAAGGATGGAGAATACTTATGTGCTGGCTGCGGAAACGTATTGTTTAAATCAGGTTCTAAGTTTGACAGCGGGTGTGGTTGGCCAGCATTCTATCAACAGGCGGAAAAGGGAAAAATAGTAGAACACGTAGACCGAAGTTTCGGAATGACACGAACAGAGGTGCTTTGTGGCAACTGTGGCGGACATCTCGGCCATGTTTTTCCAGATGGACCACGCCCAACTGGAATGCGCTACTGCATCAATTCTGCATCGCTAACCTTTGCTCCAGAAAAGTCTTAAAATGGGTTCAGTTTAATAAAGCACCCTTAGTTTGATTGTGTGGTCGATGGCTTTCAGCTCGTTCATCACATCCTTGTCATAGGACTTATCAATGTCGGTTACAAGATAACCAATACTGTCTGTAGTTTTTAACGACTGGCCGAGTATGTTGATGTTGTAGTGCGAGAAAATGCTGTTAATGCGCGCCAAAATGCCTGGAACGTTGGCGTGAATGTGCAATAGCCTATGCGCACCTTTCATTTCCGCAACGCGAACTGGAGGCAGGTTTACACTTGTAGTGGTGTTGCCCGTATTGATATAGCTAATCAACGTATCAGGAACATAGACTGCAATGTTTTTCTGGGCTTCTATGGTGCTACCTCCTATATGAGGAGTAAGAATTACGTTAGGAAGCCCAAGCAGTGGACTTTCGAATGGTTCGCTATTGGACCCTGGTTCTTTCGGAAATACATCGACAGCCGCACCACGCACTTTTCCTAAAACAATGTGCTTTCGCAATGCGTCTATATCTACCACATGGCCTCGACTTAAGTTTAGAAAGATAACTCCATCCTTCATCATTTTAAACTCGCGAGTACCAATCAAACCTTTGTTTTCGGCACGGCCGTCCACATGAAGGGTTACTACATCAGATTTGCGTAGCAAATCTTTCATTGAGTTCATTTTCTTGGCATTTCCCAACGCCAACTTCTCTTCCACATCATAGTAATACACCTGCATTCCCAATGCTTCGGCAAGCACCGACAGCTGCGAACCGATATTTCCGTAGCCTACAATACCCAACTTCTTGCCGCGAATTTCATAGCTATGACTTGCCGATTTGTCCCATTTGCCTTGGTGCAATCCAACACTTTTAGGAAATGTGCCGCGCATTAGCAATATCATTTCGCCAATAACCATTTCCACCACACTTCTTGTGTTGCTAAATGGTGCATTGAACACAGCAATACCAGCTTTGGTGCAAGCTTCCAAATTCACTTGATTGGTGCCAATGCAAAATGCACCAACAGCCATCAGTTTGTCGGCTGCTTGAAGCGCTTTAACGGTAACTTTCGTTTTTGACCGAATTCCTAGAATGTGAACGCCCTTTATCGCTTTGCACAATTCCTCTTCGTTCAATGCTTTGGAAATGGCCTCTACGGTGTAGCCCTCCTCGCGCAGCATGGTTTCGGCATCGGGATGAATATTCTCTAGCAATAGGACTTTGATTCTATTCTTGGGAAAGGAAATGGAGCCTGGAAGATTGTTTGCGTAGAGAAACTCATCCAAACTTGGGGCAATGTAATCTGCCTTGTCTAAAATGTTCTTACGCGCAATGTTCTCTGTGAAGGCATAGAACTTGTGCGCAATTCCTGCGGCTTTCATTTGATAGTCAGAAAATCCATCGCCTATGACGTGTATTTCGCCAGGCAACTTCATTTTCTTTAGTTGGTCAATCTTGCCATCGGGTTTTGCAAGGTCATTTTCGCGATCGAAGCCAACGATATTTCCCTTTTTATCGAACCGAAATGTATTGGCAAAAATTCTATCTGAAGGAATGCCATAGCTTGCCATAATGGGGTCTATAAACTCTTTGAACCCACATGAAACGATATAGATATCGTCTACATACTTCTTAAAAAACTCCTTATTCCTAGAAATGGACTTGGAGATTTTTCGATTTAATCGCTTCACTAAAACCTCCAAATGTTCCTCGCGCGCATGAAGAATTTTGAGGCGTTGCTCCAATGAATCCGTAAAGGTGATGTCGCCATCCACTCCTCTATCAGTTATTTCGCCAATCTGACGGATTTTCTTCTCCCTATCGGGGTCGTTCTTGAGGCTTATTTCCGCGAGCTCTTCAAAAGCTTCTACTTGCGTTAGCGTACTATCAAAATCAAAAACAAAACTTCGTGTGTGCATTTCTGCCATGAATGGTAAGGTCAATCAAATTTGACGTAAAAAGGTATGGAATGGTCAACACCATTGAGGCTATCCCAAGCAGTAAAATAAGCGGTGTAGGGTCCTTCGGCCCAATTGGTATCTACCAAAAAGTAGCCACCATTCCCTTCTAGATTCACCGTATTATCAAGAATAACGGTAAAGTCAAAAACATAGACTGTATAAGTACCATCATCGCTTTTGATGCGAAGCGTTACATAATTGAGCGATGTTTCGTCCGTAATTCCTCCGGAAAGTGTAAATCCCTGACCCAATCGTAGCGTATCGGCCAAGGCAGGAAGACCACCAATGTTGAAAACAGGAGGCACCGAATCGAGGTCATTCACAATTCGCAACGAAATAGTATCGCTATTGGCTTGATTGCCTTCGTTGTCTAAGCAGGTAAAAATTACGTTGTAAAACCCATTGAACGTAGCATCGGGTAAGTTGATAGTTTCGTTGAAATCGAATTGTGAACCAGACAATCCACCAATAATTACCATGCGCAGGGTGCTGTCTTTTGCTATTCCATTGAGCGAATCGATTCCTGAAACAACAATTTTGTATTGCAACAATTCGCCATTGTCAGTAAGTGATGCGTTTATCTGAATTCCATCGGCAGTAGAAACCGTGGCGCCATCAAGCGGAGAAAGGATACTCACCACCGGCCGTTCGGTATCCATAGCCTCGTCACACGAGGCTATTAAGAGCACGGAAAGCAAAACGAACGATATAAAAAGAGCGCCTATCTTCACAACCGCGAAATTATACTCCACTTTCGGTTCATATCAATTTTAAAGAAAATTTGTCCACCATTTCAAAGAATTGTAACATTTGCATTCCATTGCGCATGATTGTAACGAATTCCTCTTTATTCAGTATAAGTTGACCTGTTCGAAGCGTTCCAGATATGATGCGATTATTACTGTATAGTTTTTTTCTTGTGTTGCTGACCATTGAGCATGCATCTGCTCAAGACCCAACGTTCACGCAGTTTTTTGCTGCAAGGACCTATATTAACCCTGCATTTGCTGGGGCCGACCAAGGTGTTCGGGTTCATGCTAACTACCGAAAATTGTGGACAAGTGTTCCAGGTAATTTCAGCACCTACGCAGCGGGTATTGACATAGGTGACCCGATTCTGTTTGGCGGAATAGGATTTCAAGCCGTGGTGGGCAACGAGGGCGAAGGTCAATTACAAACTCAGCGTTATAGTTTGATGTATTCCTATCGTTTGATTGTGTTGCCGCGTATGTTCGACATTCACTTTGGCTTGGACGCGGCCTACATGAGCAAACAAATAAATGATTGGGGCGCTTTTGTGTTTAGCGATCAATTGCACCCAATCAATGGAAATACACTACCAACAAGCGCCACTCGGCCCGAAAACTTGAAGGTAGAAATGCCCGATTTCAATGCTGGCATTTTAGCACGATTCAATTTTATGCCTGGCAAAGGGAAATCGAAGACACGGAAAGTAATTGGAAACACTTTGGGCTTTGCGGCCCATCACATTACGTCCCCAAACGAATCGCTGACAGGAAGAACAGAAAAACTTCCCGTGAAATTTGTTGTGCATTACTCGATGATGTTCCCAGTGACAAAACGCAAAGCGAAGATTCCTGTATACATCTCTCCCAACATTATGTACGAGAACCAGCGCAATCTTTCTACGCTAAACGTGGGCGTGTATGCGTTATGCGAGCCATTGATGATTGGTGCGTGGTATCGAAATGAAATGCGTTTGGAATCGGATGATTCTGACGCAATCATGTTAAACATTGGCGTGCGTGGTAGTGACAAGCGAAAAACCTTTATGTATCAAATTGGCTACAGCTACGACTTGACTATTTCCAAGTTGGCGGGCAATACAGCTGGCACGCACGAAATAGCTATGACTTTTGAATTTACCCGTGCTGGATTCAAATCGAAATCAAAAAATGCACGGAATCGCGCTCGGAATTGCTACAATTTCAACAATTCAAAAAACGCTCCAAAGGTGTTCTAAATACTGCTGTTGCTTGGCTGTATTTAGCCTAGCCAATTCATTTAGACGCTCACTATTACCAAATCGGTTGCAAATGGTTCAATTGAGGCTTGTAACTTGGATATGAGATCGGCTTCATTTGTTGGATGAAACTGCAGCAAATTGTTGTACCGTTCCTGTAGCGAATTGTTTGGAAATAGCTTAGCATGCAATTTGCGGATACGATCTACCGATGTCTCATTTTTCTTTTTGAGCACACGTGAGAAGCGGCTTCCCCACTGCCCGATAGTCTGACGCTGTTTGATTAACTCAGCATCGAGTGAAGCCAGAAGCGTGGCATCTATTTCTGATGCTGTAGTTTTCAGCCTTTCGTACATCTCTGTGAGTAATAGCTGCTCGTCTGTCAGATCCATGTTGGCCTGCACGGTCTCCAGCACGTGCGCGCGAGTGAGGTCTTCCACGGGATGGAAAAGGTCTTGAGAAACAAGGTTTAGTTCTGCCATGCGCGATGAGGATGCGCCATCAATAAGCAACAGATGATTGCGAAGCACGAGCAAGGGATAGCTGAACCCCATCGAGCCAAAAGCATCTTTAAGTTGCAGCCAGTAGGCCATTTCGCCCGCGCCACCGATGTAGGCCAAATTGGGCAGCACACATTCTTGATATATGGGTCGAAGCACCACGTTGGGACTGAATTTTTCGGGATGTGCCTTTATCTCGCTACGCAATGCCTCGTCTGTGAAACGCAGCTCGGTGTGCAACACATGGAAACCTGTGTCGGTGCGAACGATGCGCTCTCGTACAGCATCGGCCAAGTAGAACAGATTAATCTCGCGAGGATTTATTTGCGTATGGTATTCCAGCTCAGTGAGTTGCCTACTAGTGGCTGTCACCGCCTTGAAAGCAACACCATCGAAGGCATCGCGAAGCATAGCATCTGCAAAGCGCGATTTGAGAGAGGCATTGTCGCCATCCACCACAACAAGCCCATAATGGCCGAACAATGCATTGGAAAAATGCCTTGTGGCTTGTGCCAAGTTCTTCTGAGAATATGCTTCACGAAAAAGCCCCACCAACTTGAGTCCTTGCGGTTGAGATGCGAACACCTGTTCCAAATCATCGCATATGTCCGTTAGCCCAGTGGTTTGCATCCTTCCAGTGGCGCCTGTCTGGGTGGTATTCCACTCATATTTCTTCCCAAAAAGATGAAAGAATGAAATTTCCGCAATGTCATGGTCCTCCGTGGCCATCCAATAAACAGGCACAAAACGGTTGTTCGGGTAGTGCTTTTGTAGTTCCTCTGCCAAACAGATGGTGTGCAATATCTTGTAAACGAAGTAAAGCGGTCCGGTGAAAATATTTAGCTGATGGCCAGTGGTTACGGTGAATGTCTTGTCTTCGCGCAGCGCATTGATATTGGAAAGCACCGTATCCTTCGCTCCACCGATGGACTCATATTGCTGAACTAATACATCGACCAACGTGGCCCGATCCATAGGAAAACTGCTGCGCTCTTGCATCTTGGCATCATAACTTTCCACAGTATGAGGAAGGCCGTAGAACGGTTTTACTGCATCCTTGCCGCTAATCAGGTCGAGGATGAGGCGGTTGAAGAAGTTAGTTTGGGCTAAAGGGATATTCTCGCGGTGCATTCTTTTTACTTCGAAGTCAAATGCACTATCGGCACCAACATTTCCTCCAACGAAATTCCTCCGTGCTGAAACGTGTTGCGGTAGTACTGCACATAGTGGTTGTAGTTGTTGGGATAGGCGAAAAACTTATCCTCGCGGGCAAAGATGAACGCCTGGCTCACATTCTGCTTGGGCAATTGGATGTCGTGCGGATTTTTGACAGCATAAACGTCCTTGGACTCGAAGGTGAGGTTCTTAGCTTGCTTGTAGCGCAGGTTGGTGTTGGTGTTGCGGTCGCCCACCACCTTGCTGGCCTCCTTTACGCGGATGGTGCCGTGGTCGGTGGTGATGATTACGTTGGCGTCCATTTCTGCAATCAGTTCCATCATGTCCTTTAGCGGTGAATGATCGAACCACGACATGGTGAGCGAGCGATAGGCCGGCTCATCATCGGCCAATTCGCGTATCATTTCGCTCTCGGTGCGTGAGTGGGATAGCATGTCCACGAAATTGTATACAATCACGTTCAGGTCGTTGGGCTTCAGGTTAGAGAAGGTGTCCACCAGCTTTTTGCCCGCAGAGTTGTTGGTTATCTTGTTGTAGCTGTGCTTGATGGTGAGGCCCAAACGCTGCAACTGATCGGCAAGGAACTCATGCTCGTAAAGATTCTTACCACCCTCGTCCTCATCATCCACCCATTTATCCTTAAACCTGCGTTCAATCTCCAAAGGTGTTAATCCTGCGAAGATGGCATTACGCGAATATTGCGTTGCTGTTGGAAGAATACCGAGATACATATCTTCTTTCTCCAACTTCAAAATATCGAGCACAGCAGGGCGAATGGCCTGCCATTGGTCCCAACGCAGATTGTCTATAACGATGAAATACGTGGGTTTGCCTTTGCCCAGTTTTGGCGCAACAGCAGTTTTGAACAGCGTGTGCGAAAGCACTGGCGCTGCGGCCATCTTGCCATTTATAATTTCCTGATAGTTGCGCTCTATCCACTTAAAAAACTGATTGTTGGCTTCCACTTTCTGAGAGGCCAAAATTTCGCCCATGCCTTCGTCTTTGCTGCGTTGCAGTTCCAATTCCCAAAACACCAGCTTTTTATACACCTCTTTCCACTCTTGATAATCGAGGCGGTCGCTGAGTTTCATGCTTATTTCGCGAAACTCCTTTTGGTAGTTGTGGCTCGTGGTTTCGCGCACCAAACGCTTGGTGTCGAGGTTCTTTTTGATGGTGAGCAGAATCTGGTTCGGATTGACGGGTTTGATGAGGTAATCCGAGATTTTGGAGCCGATGGCATCTTCCATAATCTGCTCTTCCTCGCTCTTGGTAATCATTACCACAGGCACCAAGCTGTTCTTGTTTTTTATGCGCGAAAGGGTTTCTAAACCCGAAATTCCGGGCATGTTTTCGTCTAAAAACACAATGTCGAACGTGTCGCCATCAAACAAATCCAAGGCATCATCGCCATTGGTAGCTGTGCTCACTTCAAATCCTTTTTCTTTCAAAAAAAGCAGATGAGGTTTCAACAAATCCATCTCATCATCAGCCCAAAGTATTTTAATCTTCTCCATGGAGATTGTAGTTTTTTATTGTGATTGCATTGGTCCCCAAAGCAGAATTGCTAGCGAGATTCCAAAAGTAGGAGTACCAACGCGAGAAGTTGGAGAATAGTGGACGAAGCAGAAAATAAATCCAATCTGCCCTCAAAACTTCAATTCGCTGAGCTTTACTTTATGGTTGCGCACATGAATGCCGTTGCGGTTGGCAATGCGAAAATGCAGGTGCGGGTCTTCGCTGTTCCAATCTATATCTATCAATCCAAAATTATTTGGTTTAAAAACGCGCCCTACTCTATTGGTATTGCCTTCTACTGTTGGCCAAGTTTGGGTGATGCCGCTGCTGGTAATGTCATACAGCGGGTAGCAGCCCTCGGCCTCATACTTACTCATTTCGGCCCAATGCACATCTCCACTAATAAACACCACTCCATTGGCACGGGTGGTTTTCACCAATTGCGCCATGCGCTTTTGCTCGTGCGGAAAATTGGCCCAAGCCTCGTAGCCATTGTAGCTTATTCCAAATTGGGTGCTGCTGCAAATGATGCGCAATTCGGCAGGCTCGCGCAGCACATTGCCCAGCCAGGCCCATTGCTCCTCGCCTAGCATGGTTGGCGTGGTGTCGGTGTGCGGGCGATAATCATGCTTTGTCCCTTTGCCTTGCGCTGGTAAAATAGCATCGCGAAAAGTGCGGGTATCGAGCATAATAAATTGAACCCTTTGCCCCACTGGCCCTACTATTCGGGAATGATAGATACCTAGGTGGGCATACCGCTCACTGTCTTTTGGTTCGTTCCAAAACTGCATGAACTCCACTTTCGATGCTTCCTTGAAGCGGTATTCTTTGCCCATGTCGTCTTGCCCATAATCGTGGTCGTCCCACGTGGCTAGGAAAGGCACGGTGCTGTTCAACGCCTTAAACTCTGGCCTGCAACTAAGCTCGTTATACTTGGCGCGCATCACGGCCATATCATCCGTATCGCCATAAACATTGTCGCCCAACCAAATAAACACATCGGGTTTGGCCGCTTTGGCCGAGAGCAGCACGGGCATATTCTTGCTTTGCTTGGCACACGACCCAAAAGCGATGCGGCTGATGGTGCTGTCCTTTACGGTGCTGTTAACGCTATGGCATGGCGCTGGAAATTCGCTTTGCCCAAGGCTAATAAAGGGTATATATAGGATGAACCAAATTGCGATGCGAAATGCCATAGGCGTTGAACTGTGGATTTGAGGCAAATGTAAAAGCAGTTGAGCCAAGTGTCCCGTTGCAATACCTGCGAACGAATTGGTGCTGAGCATTTGTCCCGTTGCAATACCTCCAAACGAATTGGTGCTGGGCATTTGTCCCGTTGCAATACCTGCGAACGAATTGGTGCTGGGCATTTGTCCCGTTGCAGTACCTGCGAACGAATTGGTGCTGGGCATTTGCCCGATTATCCAGAGTGTTCAATAGACTGAGTCCACTCCTATTGTCACGATTGGATAAGAACAATCCCAATAATTTTCTTCTTTCTTTACCACCCCATTAAACCATTGCCCATCGGGTGCGTCTTAGCCCCATAACTAAAAACAAAACACCATGAAAAAGCCCATGATTGCATTTCGTTCGTTAATGGTTGCAAGCACCTTAATGCTTGTGTTAGGAAGTTGTAATAAGGATAATGTGGAAGAAAGCATGAAGGATGCGAAAGACAGCGCCCTTGGCGAACAACTGTTTGATGACCTGCATGACATGGCCGATGAGGCTGCCACAGGCGAATTGATTTCGTACAAATTGGAGGATGAACAACTTGTTTATAGCAGCTGTGCCATAAAAACACACGATACGGTATCGGAACCTCGCGTATTGACCATTGATTTTGGTACGGGCTGTATGGGTAACGATGGCCGTATGCGCAGTGGTTTGGTTACGGTTACCTACACCGGCCCCTATGCTGAACCAGGTCATTTGCACACTATCACCACTACAAACTATGTGGTAGATGGCACCCAAGTGGAAGGCACGAAAACGGTGTTTAACGAAGGATTGAATACCGATGGTAATATCTGGTTTACTATTACGGTAGATGCCACGCTTACCAAAGATGATGGCGAAGTGCTGCAATGGCAAGCCGACCGCACCCGCGAATGGATTGAAGGTTTTGGCACACCACAGCGCTTGGACGATATTTATCTTGTGAACGGAAGCCACAGTGCGCAATCATCTGACGGTACAAGTTTCACTGCACTTATCTTAGAGCCTGTGCGCAAAGTGAAAGCATGCAGTTGGAAAACATCTGGTATTGTTGAAGTAACCAAAACAGATAAGCCTGTGAAAACCATCAATTTTGGCGATGGCACCTGCGACAACGATGCTGTGGTTACAGTGAATGGCAACGACTACGCCATTCAGCTTAACTAATCGGTTATCCATCCAACTAAAAAATCCCAGTCATTCATTTGGATGGGATTTTTTTGTGGGATTAAGGGGAGAGATTAGGCGATGGCAGCCATGCGTTCTTCCAATTTTAGGGAGGTGCTACCTTCTTTTTGGGGAACAAGACTCATGGCGTATTCGCTCAAAGCGGTGATGGTCAAACTTGGATTTACACCCAAATTGCAAGGCACAATGCTGCCATCGAGGATTCGCATGTTGGTATAGCCATGCACCTCGAAGCGGTCGTTGACCACGCCAGTTGACACATCTTTCCCCATAGGACAACCGCCCAAAATATGAGCCGTGCTGCTCATGTTTAGAAACACCTCACCCATGTTGTTCATCGCCACTCCGCCCGATTTCTCGGCATAGCGGTGCATCACTTCTTGCCCAATTGGAATGTAGGCCGGGGCGCGCTCGCCTCTACTGTCTTTCACGTGTAGGCTCTTTCCAAAAATTCCCCGCTTCCACTCCACTTTCAAAGCGTTGTCGAGGCTTTGCATCACTAGGAGAATGATGGAATACTTGGCGAAATCTTTCTGCATAACTCGAAAGGAACGCAATGGACGAGAAATAAAACTCCAAAATGAACTCAAGGTGCGCATCAATGCTGGGCCATCGCCAGCAGCCATCACAGCCAAAAGTCCCATAGCTCCTGAACGGTCGGGATATTTTACCAACTCGATGTGGGTATGTTCATCAGGGTTGAACACACGGCTAATGGCCACTCCATGGTTCATTTTTTCGGGAATACCAGCAATTCCGCAAAGCGATTCGCTGTTGGTGCGAAGATTGGCGCCCAACTGGTCGCTGAGGTTTGGTAAGGTTCCTAAATCAAATTTCTGTTTAAAAAGTAATCGCAATGTGCCCAACACACCTGCACTAAACACAATGCCTTTAGATTTTACGGTGCGTTCTTGTTTCCCAAAAAATGAGGTAGACGAAACGGTAGTAACATAATAGAGCCCATCTTCATATTCCACCCGAGTCACTTCGCGCTCGGCTTCTATTTTGGCGCCCCATTGCTCAGCAAACCACAGGTAGTTTTTGTCGAGCGTATTCTTGGCGTTGTAGCGACAACCTACCATGCAACCCGCGCATTCAATGCAGCCTCTGCGTTTGGGCCCCAATCCGTTGAAATATGGATCAACATCTTTGCCGCTATCCCCCAAATACACGCCAATATGGTCTACAGGGGCGTAGGTGTCGCTCTTGCCCATGTCCTTGGCAATTTCCTTTAGGATGCGGTCTTCAGGGCCTTCTTTTTCATACTTGGTGCTACCCAGCATAAAGCGGGCTTTGGCATAAAATGGATCCAAGGTGCTTTTCCAATCCCGAATACCCGACCAAATAGGATTATCGAAAAACGCGTTGGGCGGATACATGTGCGTATTTGCATACACCAAACTGCCGCCTCCTACTCCACTGCCGCTAAATATCAAAATGCGATTCAGAATGTCAATGCGCATAAACCCAAAAAAACGAAGCGCTGGCAACCATAAAAACTTGCGCACATTCCAGTTCGTTTCCGGGAAATCGGTGTTTTTCCAGCGCTTACCTTTTTCTATAACCAATACATCATACCCTTTCTCGGCAAGGCGCATAGCACTCACACTTCCGCCAAAGCCAGATCCAATAATAATGTGGTCGTAAATTTTTTCCATGGTAATGATATGGGCTAATAGCTCCGTTTAATGTACATATCCATGGGAAAAAACGCTGGCTCTAACCCAACTATGCCGTGATAATTTTTTTCGGTAGAAAGGAAAAATACTTGGCTTTCAAGTTTGGAAATGAGAAAATCACCGTCCACTACTCCGTCCAGCTTAATGCGCAAAATATCATGCTGAGGCAAGCTCCAAGTTCCTTCCACTTCATAGTTCAATGTGTCGGCAGCATAGTAAGTTCCCGTGCAGCGGTCTCCATCATAAAACTGAATGTGGTACCGATAGGCGGGGTCATTATCGCGATAATCGGGCATGCGAATTGCCATCAAATTGTAGTCAGCATTGGGCGTTCTAATGTTGTACAACTCCCAATTGGCATTCTTTAACCCGAGGTCTGTAAATGTTTCGCAGCCTGACCAAATGAAGGCAATCATCAACACTATCATCGAAAATAAAACCTGTTTCTTTTTCATGAATTCAATATCTCTTTTAAGTCCGCACCATAAACATCTGCCACGCGCTGGGTAGGCATCACTTCAATCCATTCAATCATTGAAAGTCCAGCGCGACTCCAAGTTTCGATATATATCAATCCCAAAGCGTAAAGCTGCACATCAAATCCACGATAATAGCGCTTTGCTACAGGAATTCCTTGCGAGCGCACCACCTCCCACCGTTTATGGATATTCAGAGCTTGAAATACTTCGGGTTGCATAAACTGAACTTGGATGTTGGTCAAAATTAGAATTTTCTAATCGAGATTATTTCCTTCAAATCAAGTGCTGTTTTCAACCAAAAACTCATCCTTTCAGCCTCCGTTTGGAAAGTTATCTTTGCACGAATTTTTACGCAAGCAGAAATTCAAAGCAATGACGCTCGACCCAGAGAAATTCCATGGCGAAGGACTGACATTCGATGACGTGCTCTTAGTGCCAGCCTATTCGGAGGTGATGCCAAAAGATGTAAACATCAGCAGTCGGTTCACAAGAGAAATTGAGTTGAAAGTGCCTATTGTGTCCGCAGCTATGGACACCGTGACCGAAGCTGCGATGGCAATTGCCATGGCGCAAGAAGGTGGCATTGGGGTGATTCACAAGAATATGTCCATCGAAGCCCAAGCGCAAGAAGTGCGCAAAGTGAAACGGGCAGAAAGCGGGATGATTATAGATCCCGTGACTTTAGAGGCCAATTCGTTAGTATCGGACGCCCTCAAAATGATGGCTGAATTTCGAATAGGTGGTATTCCCGTGGTAGATGAAAATCGGACTTTAGTGGGCATTGTCACCAATCGTGATTTGCGATTTGAGAAAGACATGACGCGGCCCATTGCCGAAGTGATGACCTCCAAAAACTTAGTTACAGCTAAGGATGTTACCGATTTGGGCAAGATTGAAGCCACCTTACAAGAATTTAAAATCGAGAAACTCCCTGTGGTGGACGCCAATTTCAAGCTCGTTGGCCTAATCACCTATAAAGATTTGATAAAAACACGGCTCCGTCCCAATGCATGTAAAGATTCGTTTGGACGATTGCGCGTTGCAGCGGCAGTGGGAATTACAGGCGATATGCTAGATCGTGTGAGCGCTTTGCAAGCAGTAGGAGTTGATGCAGTTGTAATTGACACCGCACATGGGCATACAAAAGGAGTTGTAACAGCACTACGAAGCGTAAAAGCAAAATTTCCAACCTTACAAGTAGTGGTAGGCAATATCGCCACCGGAGCAGCTGCCAAACTACTCGTTGAAAATGGTGCTGATGGAGTGAAAGTGGGCATTGGCCCAGGTTCCATTTGCACCACTAGGGTGATTGCAGGTGTTGGGGTACCGCAACTTTCGGCTATATTAGAAGTTGCAAAAGCCATAAAAGGTTCAGGTGTTCCTGTTATAGGAGATGGTGGTTTGCGTTTTACGGGTGATATTGTAAAAGCATTGGCCGCTGGTGCAGATACCATTATGGCAGGAAGCATGTTTGCTGGAACAGAAGAATCTCCAGGACATACCGTAATTCTTGAAGGTAGAAAATTCAAAACATATCGCGGCATGGGCTCATTGGAGGCTATGCAAAAAGGTTCGAAAGACCGCTATTTCCAAGATTCGGAAGATGATGTGAAGAAACTTGTACCCGAAGGCATAGTAGGCCGTGTGCCCTATAAAGGCACGTTGCACGAAGTAATTTATCAGATTATTGGAGGGCTGCGGGCTGGCATGGGCTACTGTGGATCTTACACCGTAGCCGACCTTCAAAAAGCAAAATTCATCCGCATTTCGAGTGCTGGTATTCGCGAAAGTCATCCGCACGGAATCACTATAACAAGCGAGGCTCCCAATTATAGTCCATAGCCTTTGCTGGCGATTTTAAGCATGGATTTCATTCATTTTCAGAACCACTTTTTGGCACTTTTGGGTGCCTGTTTTTTCCCGTTCAGGAATCTTACTTTTGCACACTTAAAAAACCTAAGCTTAATATGAGAGTACAATTTTTAACTGTCGTTTCCATTTGCTCTATTCTTCTTGGCACAACTGCTTCTTTCGCTCAAGAGAAAGACCCAATTCTTCTCACTGTTGATGGTCAAAACGTTAGCCTTTCTGAATTTGAGGCAGTGTATAGAAAGAACAATCGCGAAGCAACTGTAGACCCTGCCGACTTAAAGGAATACTTGGAGTTGTACATCAATTTCCGTCTCAAAGTGCGCGAAGCCGAAGTTTTGGGCTTGGATACTTTGAAAAAATTCATTGAAGAGCTAAAAGGCTATCAGAAACAATTGGCTAAGCCTTATTTGACAGACAAAAATGTATCAGAAGCATTGATTAAAGAGGCGTACGAACGTATGAAACAAGATGTGAGCGCAAGCCATATTCTCTTAAAAGTTGGTCCTGATGCGTTGCCAAAAGACACCTTGGCGGTTTACAATCGCATTGTGGAATTGCGCAATGCTGCTTTGAAAGGAGACTTTGAAGCGTTAGCAAAAAAGAATTCTGAAGATCCATCAGCTGCCGAAAATGGTGGCAACTTAGGATGGTTCTCAGCTATGCGGATGGTGTATCCCTTCGAGACAGCGGCTTTTACCACGCCAGTTGGACAAATTAGCCAACCGGTAAGAACGCGTTTTGGTTATCACATTTTGAAAATAAATGGCAAGCGTGATGCGTTGGGCGAACTAAAGGTAGCGCACATTATGCTTAAAACAGGTAAAGAAGCAACAGCAGAAGATGTGGCTAAGGCCAAAGAAAAGGCGTTGGAAGTGAAAGGTATTTTGGGCAAAGGTCTAAGCACTTTTGAAGAACTTGCAACCAAGTATTCAGAGGATAAAGGTTCGTCTGTTAAAGGTGGCGAATTGCCACAATTTGGTTCAGGCCGCATGGTAGCAGCATTTGAAAAAGCTGCTTTCGCCTTGAAAGAAATTGGAGACGTATCTGAACCAATTGAAACAGAATACGGCTGGCACATCATCAAATTGTTGCAACGTATTCCTGTTCCAACTTTCGAGGCTACCAAAGATGACCTTACTGCAAAAGTGAGCAAAGACAGCCGTTCGCAACTTACACGAACTGTCGTGATCGACCGCGTGAAGAAAGAAGCTGGTTTCAAAGAATTTGCAGCACCAATAGATGAACTTGCTAAGTTTTTAGACGCGAGAGTTTTAGAAGGAAAATGGAATGCTGATACTGCCAAAGTACTTACCAAAACTTTAATGACATTGGGTAACAAGTCATTCACGCAATTTGATTTAGCTCAATTTGTAGGCAAACAACAAACCCGCAGAAAGCCTGAGGATTTACGTGTGTTGCTCAATGGGTTTTATGCGCAATTTGTAGAAGAAAGTGTTCTAGCGTTCGAAGAATCGCAATTGGAGAAAAAATATCCCGAATACAAAGCATTGCTGAAAGAATACCGTGATGGCATTCTCTTGTTTGATTTGACTGATCAAAAAGTGTGGTCAAAAGCAGTAAAAGACACTTTAGGATTACAAGCTTTTTACGAAAAGAGTAAAGACAAATTCATGTGGGAGAAAAGATTGGACGCTGAAATCTATCATGTTCAAAAGGACTCTATTCTTCAACCGTTGTTGGCCGAATTGAAAAAGAAATTCAAGAAAGGCGAAGTGGACAGCGAAGCAATTGTAAAAGCCTACAATGTGAATTCCAAACTAAATCTTCGTGCTGAGGTAGGAAAATATCAAATGGAAGATGAGGAAGTGCTGAAAAATGTGGCATGGGAAAAAGGTGTGCAAGGCCCATTCAAAGTGGGAGAAAATCAAGTGATTGTGGTGGTAAAAGAAGTGCTTGCCCCAACTACTAAGACACTGAAAGAAGCTAGAGGGTTAGTCACAGCCGAATATCAGCAATACTTGGAGCAGGAATGGATTAAAGAATTGCGCTCCAAATACAAGTATAAAGCAGACGATACGCTGCTGAGCAAAATAAAATGATTTCGAAAAGCAGAAGGATAAAAGCTCTTCTGTTTGTTCTGCTTCCATTGGCTGCAGGATGCGGTCTCTTTGAAAAAGAAACCGCGAGAAAACCTATTGCTACGGCCAAAGACCATGTGCTGCATTTGGACGAACTTTTAGAAGCTATGCCAACAGGTTTAAGCAAAGAAGACAGCATTTTGTTTGCTAATAATTTCATTCAGCAATGGGCAACTCAACAATTATTGCTTGACCGTGCTGAACTCAATTTGAGTGACGAACAAAAGAATGTAAAGAAGCAACTGGATGAATATCGCAGGTCGCTAATCATCTATTTGTATCAAACCGAATGGGTGCGTCAGCGAATGGATACTACCGTTACTAGTCCTGAGATTGACGCCTATTTCGAATCCAATAAAGGAGATTTTGAACTGCAAGAAGATATTGTTCGAGCTCTTTTTGTAAAGTTTGGAAAGCAAACAAACGGCCTCAATAATGTGGGAAAATGGATGCGTTCTTCCGATGAAGAGCTGCGAACAATTTTAGAAGACTTGGCCATGCAACATGCCTTGGCCATGCATTTGAACGAAAATCGATGGATACCACTCAATAATTTGGTGAAGCAATTTCCAGTGGAATCCCACATGTCGAATGACAATTTCAGAAGTCAAGGATTTGTGGAATTTCAAGATTCGAGCGCACATTATTTTGTGTATGTGAAGGAACTTAAGCAAAAAAACACACCTGCACCTGTTGACTATATCCGCAGCAATATTGCCAACATTATATTGAACAAACGCAAGCTAGAACTAGTGAAGAAATTGGAGAAAGATATCTTTAACGAAGCGCTGAACAAGAATCAATTTACTCTGATAACCGACTAACTCCTATGTTGAAGAATACATCTAAGATTACTTTGCTCATCCTAGGTCTTTTGTTGAATTTAATACCAGAGGCACAAGCTCAACGCAAGGCTATAGATCGCGTAATTGCTGTTGTGGGAGGAAATATTACCTTACAATCTGAGCTAGAAACGCAGTATCTACAAATGCTATCGAATGGCTACGAACCAAATGACGATAGCAGGTGCATTATTTTAGAAGAACTTCTATACGGCAATCTTCTTCTACATCAATCAAAAGTGGACAGTTTGGAAGTGGGCGAAACCGAGGTGGAAGATGAGATGAACCGAAGGTTGAGTTACTTTATTTCTCAGTTGGGTTCGCAAGAAAAATTGGAGGAATACTACGAGAAATCTATCCTTGAAATCAAAGAAGAGTTTCGTGGATTGATAAAAAACCAACTGCTTACCCAACAGATGCAAAAGAAAATTTCGGGCGATGTGAAGGTAACCCCAGCCGAGGTGAGAACCTATTTCATGAATATCCCAAAGGACAGCTTGCCGCGCATCAATGCCGAATTGGAATTGGGCCGCATAATGAAACGCCCCGAAGTAACCCCAGAGCAAAAGGCCGAATCCAAATCCAAATCATTGGAATTGCGCGAGCGCGTGAGAAAAGGCGAAGGTTTTAGAGCATTAGCAATCTTGTACTCTGAAGACCCAGGCTCGTCCAAAAAAGGGGGTGAACTTGGTTTCTTCAAACGTGGTATGATGGTTCCTGAGTTTGACGCCATTGCATTTCGATTAGAAGAAGACTCTGTTTCTCCAGTATTTGAAAGCGCTTTTGGTTTTCATTTTATGCAAATGATAGAGCGCAGGGGCGAAGAAGTAAATGTGCGCCACATTCTCATCAAACCCAAAACTTCAATTTTAGATATGGAACGTGCGCGGTTATTTTTGGATAGTGTTTATACGTTAATAAAGGAAGAAAAAGTAACGTTTGCAGCCGTGGCCGGGAAGTATTCAGATGATGAGGAAAGTAAAATAAATGGAGGAATGATGTACAATCCGCAGACATCTTCTTCTAAGTTTGACATGGAAGACCTCAGTTCTATCGACCAAAAACTCTTTTTAACAGTTGATAACATGAAGGCTGGAGATGTATCTCGCCCTGTGAAATCGATGTCGGCAGATGGAAAGGAATCGTACAACCTGTATTTCCTTAAATCGCGCACTGAGCCTCACTTAGCCAACCTTCAAGATGATTATCAAAAGATTCAGGCGGCAGCTTTGGTGAATAAGCAAAACATAGTGATAGAACAATGGATAAATAGTAAGGTGGGCAAAACGTATGTTAAGATTGATGACAATTTTAAGGACTGTAATTTCATTCACCAGTGGCACACTAAAACACCAGCAGAACAATGACCTATAAAAGTGATGTGGAAGGAATGGAAGCCCTGCAATCGGCCTACAAAACCCTTACTTTAGAAATTGGAAAAACTATTGTTGGTCAGGATAAGGTGGTACGCGATGTGCTCATAAGTATATTCAGCAATGGCCATTGTCTATTAGTAGGTGTACCGGGATTGGCCAAAACTCTATTGGTGAATAGCATTGCACAGGCCCTTGGGTTAGAATTTAGTCGCATTCAGTTTACGCCCGACCTTATGCCTTCGGACATTATTGGGACGGAGATATTGGACGAAAACCGCAGCTTCAAGTTTATCAAAGGCCCGTTGTTTGCCAATATTATTTTGGCAGACGAAATAAACCGTACTCCCCCAAAAACACAGGCCGCGTTGCTCGAAGCTATGCAAGAACGCGCTATCACCACAGGTGGAAAACGCTATGCATTGGGCAATCCATTCTTTGTTTTGGCCACGCAAAACCCTATTGAGCAAGAAGGCACCTATCCCCTACCCGAGGCGCAACTCGACCGTTTCATGTTCAACGTGTGGTTGGATTATCCAACCTTTGCCGAGGAACTGAATGTGGTGAAACGAACCACAACTGATGCTAAATTAGACCTGAAACCTGTGCTATCGGCTGAGGAGATTGTTGGTTTTCAGCAGTTGATTCGCAAGGTACCTGTGGCAGATAATGTGTATGAATATGCAGTGAAACTTGCCGCATCATCGCGACCTAATACAGCTATGAGCACTATCAAAGTGAACGAGTATGTGAATTGGGGTGCTGGACCTCGCGCTTCGCAATATTTGGTAATTGGTGCCAAATGTCATGCAGCTTTGCACGGCAAGTTTTCGCCAGATATCGAGGACGTGCGTGCTGTGGCTTACCCTATTCTTCGCCATCGCATTGTGAAGAACTACAAAGCCGAAGCCGAGGGCATTACCGTAGAAAATATAATTGACGAACTATTGAAAGGGTAATCACTTTCCTATGGCATAAAAAAGGGCGGGTTCCATGGAGCAAGCCGCCCTTTTCTTTTGGTAAGGTTTTATTACTTAATTAAAACGCCCGTAGCTTCGAAGGTGAGTTCGTATTCGGGTTCGGTAATGGCGTCAATCTCATCTTGCGATTTGCCCGCATCTTCGGCAAAGTGACGCAGCATTTCCACATCAACGGTGTCAACAGTAGCGTAGCCCTTCATGGTAGCTATGCGGCCATCAGCATTAAGTGGCACAAAAAAACCGTAGTCTTTAAAGGAAACGCGCATCGACTTGCCATCGCCCATGTCTACTTTCATCCAGCAGCCTTTTTTGCGGCAGCATTCCAATATCTCAGATTCTATAATCACCTCATTCTTTAGCGAATCGGTAGGAATGGCATTCAACTGCCCAGCAGGAATAACATCGGCAATGGCAAACTCTTCGCCATACCAGCCAGCAAGCGAATCGGCAAGGGCAGCATCAGTGCTTTCGACAACAGGAGGCTGATTGCACGAGAATAATACCGTTGCACTAACAACGGCAAGAAATAAATGACGCATGGTGTGTAAAAGGCTTAAATGAGCGGCAAAAGTAGGAATGAGATTCACTTTTGACTAGGTACACCTAAAAATTTTCACTGTAAAAAATTCAAGAATTGAAAATTTCCACCTACTTGGCATCGCCTACTTCTCAGGCCACCAAGGCAGAAACGCATTGGTGGTACGCACATAGTCGGCATACTTGGGGTTGCCATCATACTTGCGTTCAAGCAGGGCCACACCCGACACTTTGAGGAGCAAAAATGTGAGTACCGCAGGTCCAACAATACTCAAATACCACACAGTTGAATTAAAACTCATTAGTCCAATGCCAAACCACAGAAGGGCTTCGCCAAAATAGTTGGGATGCCGGGTGTAGTTCCACAGCCCCGAGCGCATTATGGTTCCTTTGCTGGCTTTGTTGGCCTTGAAGGCTTTCATTTGGGCATCACCCACCGCTTCGAAATAAAATCCAACCAAAAAAAGCAGTAATCCACTCACCACATTCCACGATAAAGATTGCTCGTTGGAAGAAAACGCGGCATATAAAGGCGAGGCTATCACCAACATAAGTGCGCCTTGCAGCATAAACACCTGAAAATAGCTCCGCAATTCTACATACTTCCCCCATTCTTTGCGCCATGCCGCATAGCGATAATCTTCGCCATTACCGTGGTTTCGAACATAGATATAAGTAGCTAAACGAAAGCCCCAAAGCATAACGGCACTGTAGACCAAACAGGGCATTAGCGCCAAACCAGAATGCATTAATCCAATATTTGCAATGAGCATAAAGCCTAATCCCCAACCCACATCCACAATGCTGTTATCTTTGAGCCAAAGGGCTAGCCCAAACATCACATTCATAAAAATGAATACTACTAAGGCACTTTGTAATAAAAAAGGAAGGCTCATTTTCAGACAACAAAAGAAAAGGTTACTTGATGTAGAAATCCATCATTTTTTTTCCTTCGATGAAGGCTTCCAAACGGTCTCCAATTTCGAGCTTACCCACTCCTGCTGGAGTTCCGGTGAAAATGATATCGCCAATTTTTAGCATGAAATACTTAGTAGCTTCTTCAATAATTCGGTTCACAGGAAAAAGCATGTCACCTGTCCACCCACGTTGCACCACTGCACCATTTTTGTGCAACTCGAAGTGAATGTTTTGTATGTTTTCAAAATCGGAAAGCGGCAGCATTTCGCTCATGGGTGCCGATCCATCAAACCCTTTGGCTTTTTCCCAGGGCAGACCTTTTTCTTTGCAATGTTGCTGTATATCGCGAGCGGTCATATCTATGGCAATGCCTATTTCCTTGTAATAACTTGGAGAAAACTTGGCTTGAACGTTTTTACCCTTTTTGTGAATGCGCACATAAATCTCAGCTTCATAGTGCACATCCTTTGAAAAATCGGGGAGATAAAATGGTTCGTTATTGCGTAGCACTGCCGAATCGGGTTTTATAAAAAACAACGGCTCGGCAGGAATTGGATTATTCAACTCCTTGGCATGCTCTGCGTAGTTGCGCCCAATGCAAACAATTTTCATAGCAACCCTTTGTTAAATCCGTCTATGCGAAGTTCTGTAAGCACCTTTTTGGTATAGCTCGGAAACTGAGCTTCCATCATCCATCCATAATAGGAAGGCTGTTGTTTCAACACTTCTACCACAGTTTTCCCTTTGAATTTCCCAAAATTGAATACGGGAATTCCATGTTCGTTTTCAATAATATGTCCGGCAAAATCTACGGCAGTGCCACGTTTCCCGAAATCGTGAAGGAAGGCCACGTTGGGTTCCAATTCGGCATAACGCTCCAATTGGGCCACCAGTATCTCCTTAGTGGCGCGGGTGTCGGCTTCAGCACTGTGGGCATTTTGCAAATCGCTATCGCAATAAAACTTGTAGGCAGCAGATAAGGTACGCTGTTCCATTTTATGAAAAATGTTTTGCACGTCCACCACTTTTCTAGTGCGCATGTCCATATCGAAACCATTACGCAGCAATTCTTCCATCAATAGAGGCACGTCAAACTTCAAGCAATTATAGCCCGACAAATCGCTATCGCCAATAAAAGCAATAATTTCAGGAGCTAAGGACTTAAATTGCGGCTCGTTGGCCACACGCTCATCCGTTATGCCATGCACGGCAGCTGCATCGGCAGGTATAGGCATTCCAGGATTCACCAATCGGGTGTAGACCTCCTCCTCTCCAGATGGGTTCATTTTGATTATGGAAATCTCCACTATTCTATCGTAAGCCACATTCACTCCAGTGGTTTCCAAATCGAAGAACGCCAGAGGTCTAGTCAGGTTTATCATATCGTCTATGTTGCTTTATGAGTAATCCATTCACAAAAACGGACGAGGAAGAAACTACTTTACAGGCATTTCAAGGCCATTCTCAAGCAGTGTAATCTTACGAGTAATTATCTCTTTATAATCACCCAAATCCATCACGTATACCTTTTCCTTCACCTCCTGAAATCCCTTTGATTGAATTGTGAATTCATACAATTGACCCGGAACAAGCACAGCCACAATGCGACCCTTATTATAGTTGGGTTTATACTTACCTACCTCTTTGCCTTGGGTGTCTTTCACACTAACTTCCACCTTCACTTCCCTCTTGCCCTTAAGCGATGTAACTGTTGGTTTCACTCCTTTCAACGGTACTTTAATCTTCTTTGAACGGACGTCTACCAATGTAAAATCACCTCCCTTCGGAAATGTTTTCTCATCATATCTCCCTACTTCTCCACCTGCAACTGAACCAATAATTGTAAACTCGTAAGCTTCGCCATCTTTTACTTCAATGTCCTTGGTGGTTACAAATGTGTATTCAGGTCTATCGGTAGGTTGGTATTCAATACTTGCAGGAAACCATTTCAATTGACCATCGGCAGTTTTCCATTCATGCACTTTCAGGTAGTCCTTCTTAGGACCTGTCACCACATCAATATCCAAAACCACTGTGCTCAATCGCTCTGGAAAGGCATTAAAAATAACGCGATAGATATCCAAATCGCCAAATCCACCTGCACGTAATTGCGATGTGTAGCCAACACGCGGGTCATCAGTGGGACTAAACACAAAATTATCGGAGGTGGTATTTATAGGATAACCAAGGGTTTCGGGACGTTCCCAACGTTGCATTTTATCGTCCCAAACACTTTTGAAAATGTCGTATCCGCCAATGCTTCTATGCCCTTGAGAACAAAAATAAAGGGTCTTGCCATCGTGCGAAATCATTGGATAGCTCTCGTTATATTGCGTATTAACCGTTGGGCCAAGGTTGGTAGGAATACCCCAATCTCCAGTTGGCAATCGTTTCGCCATGTAAATGTCCAACTCTCCAAAGCCTGGAGTTATGGTGCTAAACCTCGAGAAATAAAGTGTTTGTCCATCTGGACTGCACGATGCAGCTTGCTCAATATCTTCTGTGTTCTGACTTGGCCCTAATGGAAGAGGCTTTGGCCAAGATCTACCAGAATAGACAGTGCCCCAAACATCATCAGATGCTTCCACGTTATCTACCATAAGAAACATGTGTTCTCCATATGCCGACATGCCCGCCAGCTCCTCCACCCATTCAGAATTAACTAATGCACTAGCACTTTTTCCCTTGGTAAATTCTCCATTCTTCACGGAAGCCATAAAAATATCTGGCGGCTTATAGCCATCAAAATCCAAGTTATTGCCCATCACACCTTTTTCGCGCTTGGTGGTATACACCATAAACGACTGGTCTAAAGGCACCATAGGATTAAAATCCGGCCCTTCTGAATTCACTTCAGATCCAATGTTTTCAAAGGTGACATTCAATGGCTCCTTCATGAATTTCTTGGCATTTCCACAAAATTCAATTTGCCTAGTAACCTCAACCATTTTGATTGGGTCCACCGCAATGAGTTTATACTTGTTAAAAAACAAGAGGGCACTATCTATATTTTCGTTAAACATGTATGCCAAACCAGCTTCGTATAAAGCTTCATTGTCAAAATTTTTCATACTAACCACCTTACGCAAATAAGGAATTGATAGGCTTTTATTTATGTTTTGACGCAGATGACACAAGCCTACTCTATAGTTTAGAAATTCATCTTCTGGTTTTTCAGCAAGAAGTTTTTGATAGGTAGGCAATGCATTTTTGTAGTCACCAATATCAAAGTAGTTTTTAGCCAAAACCATTGGAGTTGCACCTTTAATTCCATCGTCCTTGGGCTCCTGAGCCAAAGCATTAAATACACATGCGAATCCTATAAAAAGTAGAAAGTACAACTTATACATTTTATTATGCACTCTCATATGTGTATTGAATTGTCACGCTGGTCTAGCACAACTACTTACCTACATTTTTTAACTCCAATTTGTACAGTGATTCGTTAATGTCTATATCACCATTCTTGAAGTAAAACACACCCCCCCAGTCCCATGTACGTTTTTCATAAACCGTAACAACACCACCTTGATTGATTACGTTGCGAAGCAATTTGTAACCCTTTCCAGCAACAGATTCTTCAGTAACTCCTTGCGGATAAAGTTTAGAAAGTTCAGATAAGAAAGCTTTGCGCTGATCTTCAGCATTGAGGTTCAGCTTTTCTACATTTTCTTTAATCA
The DNA here is from genome assembly GCA_945903645.1 of Chryseobacterium gleum. Taxonomy (GTDB): domain Bacteria; phylum Bacteroidota; class Bacteroidia; order UBA10329; family UBA10329; genus UBA10329. The sequence goes on along the minus strand of CAMDOM010000003.1, from coordinate 43,622 downwards.
AATCGAATTGCTTTGCACGCTCGGTCTCAGCAGATGTAGCCGATTGTTGAATTTCCTTCTTTAATTCATCGGCCTCTTCAATTGCTTTCTTGCGCTCGGCATCTGACAATTTTTGGCGGTTAGCTTCAGCCAACTGCTGCTCTGCAAATTTGAGTTTGGCTTCTTCTTCACGCTTACGTTTATCCTCCGCTGCAAAGGCAACCTGTTGCTCTGATTCTGCTATGAGCTGCAATTTCTTTGATGGTTCTGCCTCCTCTGGTTTCAACTGTGCCGCTTCGGTGTATCTAAGTTTGGCAACAGCCAAATTTTTAGCTCCCATAGCTTGCGCTCCTTCTTGCATTAATAGTATATACCGTCTTTCCAACAAACGCTTTTCTTCGGCAGCAGCAACAATTTCATCCTCTCTGCGTTTCACTTCTGCAAGCCAATCTTTGACCACTTTGTCCGTTGGTTTCAATACGCTAGCAGAACTAAAGGACTTCTTAGCTTCGGCCAACGCACCGGTAGCAAGTTCCTTTTCTCCTTTAGCCACCAAATCTGCGTAGTTTTTGTCCAAGGTCTTCTTTTCAGCATCGGCTAAAGCTAGAGCATCCAATGCCAGCTGAGATGCACTTACTCCTGCTTGGGCTTCTTTGTTTGCTCCATCTAACACGAGTACTTGTTGGTATGCTGACATGGCAGAAGCTGGATTGTTTTTGACAGTCTCTTGTTTTGCCAAGCCCAATAGACGAACAATTTCTTGCTCCTTTTTTACCTTGTCTGCCGCTGCTAGGCGCAATGCTTCTTGCTCTTTTCGTTTGGCCTCTTCAGCCGCTGCTACCTCTTTTAAGCGAGCAGCTTCTGCAGCTGCTTTATCTGCTGCAATCTTGGCTGCTTCATCCGCTTTGTCGCGTTCAGCTTGCAAACGTTGTTCCTCCTTTGCTTTATCCGCTTTGGCTTTAGCATCGACCAAAGCAGCATCCGCAAGAACTTTATCCGCTTCTACTTTAAGACGTTGCTCTTCTTTTGCCTTATCAGCTTTGGCTTTAGCATCGGCCAAAGCAGCATCCGCAAGAACTTTATCCGCTTCTACTTTAAGGCGTTGCTCTTCCCTTGCCTTGTCAGCTTTGGCTTTAGCTTCGGCATTCTCGGCATCAGCTAATGCCTTTTCGATTTCAGCTTCTAGGCGTTGTTCTTCTTTAATTCTGTCAGCTTCCGCCTTTGCTTTTGCTATATCCGCTGCCGCTTTCAACTTATCGGCCTCAGCTTTCAAACGTTGTTCCTCTTTCGCCCTATCTGATTCCGCTTTAGACATAGCTAACTCTTTAGTTATGCGAATCTTGTCTGCTTCAGCAGCCAATCGTTGTTCTTCTTTGAGACGTTCCGCCTCAATCTTGGCTTTAGCAAGATCTTCTGCTGCGCGAATTTTATCGGCCTCAGCCTGAATCCGTTTTTCCTTTTCAATACGGTCAACTTCTTCATTTGCTGCGGCTAAATCCACAGCCTTAGCAGCCTTCTGTGCCTCAAATCTTAATCGTTGCTCCTCCTGATCCTTACTTGCTTCGGCAATCGCCAGAGCTTTGATTTCGGTATTAAGTTTTGCATCTCTCTGAGCTAGCAGTCGCTCGTCTTCCTTAGTTCGCTCAGCCTTTGGTTTGGCTTCTGCCATATTAGTTGCAATTCGGATTTTTTCAGCCTTAGCATCTTCAATTGCTTTAGTCTCTAATGCTAAAGCACCAGCCTCCATTTTTGCAACTCGCAACTTGTCCGCTTCAGCTTTTGCTAGCAATACTGCTGCATCACGTTTCGCTTGCTCTTTGAGCTGCTCTTCTTCTGTTTGTTTTTTAGCAGCGTTGGCCAAGGCACGCTCCTTCTCTGCAATTGCAAGGAGTTTATCAGCCTCAGCCTTAGCAGCTGCTTCCAACTTTCGTTGCTCCTCCAATTTAGCTGAAGCCAATCGCTCCTTATTTGCCTCCTCAGCTATTAATCTAGATTTACGTTCTGCCTCTAACTTCGCCAAAACAGTACTTTGGCTCTCTCTATCTAGGGCATCACGCTTTGCTTGCTCCATCGCAAGTTGCTTTTGAGTTTCTTGAGCTCTAAGCTGATCTTCCTTAATTCTAGCTTGTCTGTTTTGCTCTACTTGCTGAGCCGTCTGGGTATATTTCTGTTCAGCTACCGCGAGTTCCTTAGTAGCTTCTTTTGCTTTCTCTTGTAAAACCTCCTTACTCTTATCTATCCGTTTCTCTTCGTAAGCAATATTCTGTTTTTCTTGAACTGCCTGTTTTTCTTCATACTGACGCTCTAATCCTTTTAACTCTGCCAATTCCGCAGCTTGAAAAAGAACGGCAAAGTCTAGCTTAGCTCCCGCAACACCAGCACTTTTAATACGCTTACCTTCCTCAAGATATGCATCATAAATGGCCTCAGCTTTCAATTGTGGCAACTCGGTTCCTTTCGGAAAAGTGCTAATAATGGCCTGTACGGTTTTCGCCCTATCACCAACACCCAACTCTAACGCTTGCCCTATTGCTTTCTCCTTTTGGGTTTTAGCCTCGCCCATTTTCGCCAAATGAACTTGCTTAGCGTTCTTAGCGGCTTGTTCACCTAAAAGAATTTTTTCCTGTCTAACCTCTTCTCTTATTTTCTCAATTTTATCTTGTTCAGCATTTTTTTCCTTCGCCTGCTGCATTTTCTGTACCTGTGCGGCTTCCTTCTCGGCTACTTCAGCTGCCATAAACATTGAACTAAAATCTAAGGCCGTAGTTGAACTTCCAGTTTTCTTTATGGACTGTTGTTGCACTGTGTATTCCTCAAACATTGCCTGAGCCTTTTCTTGCCGAAAAGGATCACTTTTCGGAAAGGATTCAACAAAAACAGCAAGTTGTGACGCTTCGTCTTTAGGTTCGGTCTTCAACCCCAAAAGAATGATGTCTGCTTTTTGCTTTTGCTCTACAGATTTTAATTCTTCCTCTTTCTTTAGGAAGGCTTCCGTTTTTATTCTATCTTTAGTATCTGCTTTTCCAATCTCCTCTTTAATTGCCGCTTGTTCTGCAACATCAGCTGCGGCAAATAATTTTGAAAAGTCCATCTTTGATAGCGCTGTACCTCCTAGTCTTGTTTTCTCATATTCCAAATAAATAGCTTCAGCTTTCTTTTCAGCATAGGAATCACCTTTAGGAAAAGTTTTAAGTAATCCAGCAATGGCCAATTTGCGATCTCCATTCGAATCGAAAATAGCGTAATAAACTTTGTCGTTTTTAGCTTTTTCCTCTATCTTTTTACGCTCTTCGTCCTTTACGTTTGCAGCAGCGATTTTCTCCCGCATTTCCAATTCCAAAGCCTGCTGCTGAACAGTCATTGTGGCATTACTCTTTTTTTCAGCTTCCAATTTTACCGCACGCAATTCCTCAATCTTTTTAACTTGCTCTTTTGAGATACTTTCCACAACACTGGCTTCCAAAGCATTAGCTGCAGAAAAGAGAGAATTATAGTTTATTGTAGCAGATGTAGCACCATCTTTTTTCCGTTCTTTCTGTAATTCCGTAAAAATGACATCTGCTTTCTTAACTCTTAATGTGTCATTAAGAGGAAAAATCTCAACTAAAGCATCAATAGTCCTCTTTTTATCTTCATTACCTATGGTGATAGCAGCTTTAATTTTATCCTCAATAGTTGCATTTTCCTGGTCTCGAAGTATTTTGGCTGCCTCGTCAATTTCAAACTTCTTTTGAGCTGCCAATTCAGCAAGTCTACGTTTTTCCTCTTGTTCGCGAAGCAATTGCTCTTCCTCTTGCATTTCCTCTTTGGTATAATCCAACTCATACTCAAAGACGTTTCGTTTTATCTGATAGAATACTTTAGCTACAGATTTCCTAAAGGCTAATCCATCTGTATCTTTAACCATATCAACCTTGAATTCAAACAAAGGGACTTTGGTATTATCGGGTCTGGCCATTCGAACATCGGTATCAATGTCAATCCCTTTCATTGTATACCCTGTCTTTTCCAACCTAATCACGTAAAGCTTGTTGATTTCTAACTTTATCGCAAATTCTCCATTTCCGGGAGTGACAATTTTCTTCAGCTCTGTTAAAGTAGTTCCTGAACCATCTGCATCTTCATACACAGTAACTATTGCTCCCTTTATGCTTTTCTCAAGTTCTTCTACTGTTCCTTTAAATTCAAGCGGTCCTACAATATTCGATTTTAAAGTATCCTTTAGGGAAGCGGTCTTTGACTGACCTACAGCAACGAGTGAAACACAAATATTAAACAGGAAGAATACTGCAATAGTCCATCCGAAAATAAAGGAGATTCGTGAACTACTCATGACTACTTTCCTACCGTGGTTATTAACTTATCACCGCCTACACTTACAATGGTAATCTCGATACGTCTATTTATTTGACGACCGTCTGGATTATCTTTTCCATCAGGATTGTCATTTGGCGCTATGTGCTGTGTTTCACCAAACCCTTTTACCGTCATCCGTTTTGATGGTATATCACGGTCCTTTAACCATGCAACTACACTTTTTGCCCTATTTAGAGACAACTTTAAATTATAATCATCGGCTCCTCTAGAATCGGTATGGCCTGAAATCTGCACAACAACAGACGGATTTGACGTAATGAATACCAAAAGATTATATAATTCTACAATCGATTCATCCCTGATATTAAACTTATTGAAATCAAAGTATATTCTTTTCAAGATTATTTTCTGTCCTACTTTTAAAATTTTTGTTCCGTCTACGTTGGCATCAAGCAATGTTGGATCATATCCCATACCACTTTGAACTTCAATCTCTGCTAGCTCTTTTTCAAGTGCAATAATTTCTCCCTCAAGCTCAGTGCTTGTAACAGGTTCAGAACGCATTGAAGGTGATGATACTTTCTCTGGGAATTTTATATGTGGAGTAAAACAAACATCGTTTATTCCTTTGAAATGACCAACTAAACTGACTACGTCATGTCCAGAACCAAGCTGCCAAACCTTTGGTGTATTGGTCAAATCACTAGCAATTACATACTCGCTATTCTTCGAAATAAAAATTCCAGTATTTGCAGAACTTAACCCTATCATGGCATTTTTAACCTTAGCATCCAATGCATTCCAGGAGTATAGAAATCCATTCTTACTACCAGAGACAATAGTTGTGCCATCAGGAGAAACTTTGACAGCATTTACAGGCGAACTGTGCAAAGAAAATTCTAATTGCTTTGCGGAACTTGCTCCATCCCACTTCGCTATAGTACCATCATTGCCTGCTGTCACAACAAAGTTTCCTATTGGTGAATAATCGACCGCATTCACAGCACCTTTATGACCATCGTACACACCTACCAATTCTTCGGTCATTAATTCCCACATCAAAGCGTTGCCATCCTCTGACACAGAAACAAATTGTTTTCCGTCAGATGAAATAGATAGACCATTAACCTTTGCTTCATGACCTAAATAAGTTTTCTCAACTGCGCCAGTTTCCACGTTCCACAAACGAAGTGTAGAATCTTCACTTGAGGTTAAAACATATTTCCCATTTGGGGTAAACTCGGCAGCGGTAATGACCGACCTGTGTCCTTTCATTGTTTTATACTTTCCCCCATCAGGGATGGTCCAAAGCGTCACTTGGCCATTGTTTGTTCCTGTAACAGCATACTTTCCCGTATTAGAAAAAGCTACAGCACTAACTTTATCAGTATCTTCCAATTTAAGAACCTGTTTTCCTGACGGCAACTCCCACAGTCGTGCGGTCTTATCATCACTACCAGACATGGCATAAATCGCGCCACCATCTGACGATTGCAACCCTGCACGACTAATGGCATCAGGATCAGGACGAAGTGTGTAGTCTTTTATTAAGTCACTCACCTGAGCATCTTTACCCAATACAGTTACAACAGCAGATGTATCGTAGAAAAGCTCTCCTTGAACATAAACGCAATACTCGCCAGGTTCCAATACTTGAACGTAGTTGCTAGAAACCTTATTTGGTCTATAAGTTCCGATATCCGCATCCGTGTTCATATCCGTTATCGTAATTTCAAACTTTCCGACTTTATACAAAGGATTTCGCTCTAAACTATCCCTAATGTTGGTTATAGAACCTCTCACTACCGTATAAACTGGGTCCACATCGAGAAACGTAACCCGATAAATATCACGTTCACCAAATCCTTCATCGGGTCTAAATTGCGAAGTATAGCCATACCTCCCAGTAGTGCTCATTGAGATATTGAAATCGTCATCCACTGTATTGATAGGATACCCAACGTTTTTGGGAATGCCAAAAAGTCCGGTTACTTCATCGAATTCAGACATAAACATATCGAAGCCACCCATACTCGAATGTCCTTCTGATGAAAAATAAAAAGTCTTACCATCAGATGATAAGTGCGGGAAACTCTCGTTATATTGAGTATTAATTACATCAGGAAGCTTAATTGGAGTACCCCATGTCCCATTGGGTAATTTTCTTGCATAGAATAAATCAGTTCCAGTTTTTGTTTGTTCTTCCAACTCACGAGAAAAGAATAGTAAACTACCGTCAGTAGACATACTGGCAGTAGTCTCTATATCGTCAGAGTTTACATTTTTACCAATGTCATAATACTCATCAAAGAACCTTCCTTTTCTAGGAGACACGAAAATATCATCGTATCCGTCAAAGTTATCAATGTAGACCATCAACTCAGCCCCATCTGCTGAAACGCCTACAACTTCTTCATACCATTCAGTATTCACGGAAGAACCAACATTGCGCGCTTCACGAAACTCTCCTTTTGACGTTCTGGCAAGAAATATATCTGGTGTTTTATATCCGTCATAGTCGAGTTGCAAGCCTAAACAATCTGGACGCTTAGTTGTAAAAACTATAAACGATTCATCTTCTGGAATGAAAGGATTGTAGTCTGGATATGCAGAATTTACAGTACTTCCAAGATTTTCAAACTTCACATTTCGTGGATACTTTACTAGCTGCTTTGCATTAAAGCACATTTCAATCATACGCGAACCGGTGATAATGTTATCCTCCTTTCCTCTTTGTATGTCTTTGTATTTATTAAATGTAATGATAGCCTCATCAAATCTGTTAGCAAACATGTAAGCCCTGCCCAATTGATATATTGCTTCCTTCGGAAACTTGGGTTGCTGTACTACATATTCCAAATAGGATATAGCTAGACGTTTGTCAATATTGGTCTCCAAATAGCTAGCTCCGATGTAAAAATTCAAATCGATATCAGCAGGAGATTTGGCCAATAGCACTAAAAAATCTTCCAGACTTGCGCGGAAATTCCCATTCCAGTAGTGCTCCATAGCTCCTTTAAGCGTAACCTTTGCTCTCCTTTGCTCACGTTGCTCTTCAGTTTCAACAATTTCCTTGTTAAGCTCTTCTTCTGTCACTTGTCGAATGTCTCTCGACTGCGCTATAACCTCACTCAAAGGAGTGCATATACACGCTGAAAGAAATACAAACCAAACACTCTTAAAACTCATTCTTTTGCGCTATTTCTCACTACAACACTACGTAAAACACGTAAAGAATACACTTGATGCCAATTAATACTGTTTGGGCTTAAAACTACAACAATGAAATGAATTATGAATCTAGACTATTCATCCGAATAATACTATGAACGACTTACTCAATCTGGAATTTCGACCTCTTTCGTCTGAATTAAACCAGCATCACCTTCCGTAACATTAATCTCAATACGTCTATTTAATTGACGACCTATTGGATTGTCATCTCCGTTTCCATCAACATTTTTAGCGATTGGCATAGACTGTCCAAAACCAATTGCTTTCAGTCTATTTTTCGAAATACCCCGTGAAATAAGATAGTTCTGAACCGATTCGGCCCGTGCCCTTGAAAGTCGTAAATTATAGTCTGGTTCACCGTTGGCATCAGTATGACCAGAAATTGTGAGTTTAATACTCTCGTTATTCAAAAGGAAATTGGCTAATTTGTCCAATTCCCGTTCAGAACTTCCCCGAAGTCTTGCTTTATTGTAATCGAATAAAATATTTTGTAGAATTAATTTTTTTCCACTGTTAAGAGCAGATACTGCTTCTTCATCATAAGGATTAACTGGTGGGGCCATCTCATTTCTCTTTCTTACCTCCACCAATATTATGTCTAGTTTAGCATTCATCTCATCGAGCTGAGATTTCATCTCCACATTTTCTTGTACAAGTTTTTTATTCTGTGCAATAAATGTACTAACATCCAGATTTTGTTGAACGGGATTGTTTTTTGAACTTGCATCATTCACATTTTTCTGAGCCTGTTGCTCAATCTCTAATTTTGCTCGTTCGCGCTTATCTTTTTCATACGCCAAGATGATTAATTGGCGCTCCTTAGCAATTGCTTCCCAATCAACTTTACCTTGAATATCTTGTTTTGCCTCTAGACTATTGTTAGATTTCCCCTCACTTTGCTCTAACATTACTTGAGCTTCCGATTGTTTTTGTTCTTCAAGTTTTTTTACTGACGCTTCTTCAGCTAATTTATTTTCTATTTCCTGTTTTACAGCAAGCTGCTTCGCTATTTCTTCCTCCTGTTGCGTCTTCAACAATTCAGCAGCATTCCGTTGCTTCAACTCTAAAGTTTGAGCTTGTTCTTGCTCTTGTAGCGCTCGTTGCACAGCAATTTCTTCTTCTCTCTGCTTTACCAACAATGCTGCTTCCTCTCGCTGCTTTTCTTCCAGTTCCCTTGCTTTCGCTTCTTCCGCCATTTTAAGCTGGGCTAACCGTTCAGCTTCCTGTTGTATTGCTAATGATTTTGCCTCTTCACGTTGCTTATCTTCAATTTCTCTGGCGAGCTCTTCTTCTTTCAGTTTTCTAGTAGCCAATTCCTCCTCCAATCGTTGCTGAGCAAGAATTTCCTCTTCTCTCTGTTTTACCAACAATGCTGCTTCCTCACGTTGCTTTTCTTCCAGTTCTCGTGCCTTCGCTTCTTCCGCCATTTTAAGCTGGGTTACCCGCTCAGCTTCCTGTTGTATTGCAACTAATTCTGCCTCCTCACGTTGCTTGGTTTCAATTTCTTTAGCCAACTCTTCTTCTTTCAACTTTCTAGCAGCCAATTCCTCTTCTAGTCGTTGTTGAGCAATAATTTCCTCCTGTTGTTTTAAAAACAATTCAGCTTCCAACCGTTTCTTCTCCTCAATTTCTTTCGCTAAAGCTTCCTCTTTCAATCTACGTTCAGTAGCTTCCTGCTCCAGTTGCTGTTGCACGCGAAGTTCCTCTTGCTGCCTAGCCAACAACGCATCTTCTTCCCGCTGTCTTGCTTCAATTTCCCTTTCTTTAGCTAATGCCTCCTCCTTCAATTTAGCCAATTCATCCTTAAGTTTTTGCAGCCGCAGTTCGTTACTCAAGCGATCTTCATTTAACTTCTCAAGTGTTTTTGCATTCTCCTCTAAAGAAACACTTTCATCATCTCCTTCTACCGACTTAACCTCTAATTCTTTCTCTTGTTGAGCACGTAACTCTGCTTCCTCTCGTTTAGCAATCAATAATTGTTCGCTGATTTCAGCTTCCTTAATTTTTCTTTGGTTTTCCTCTTCAATTAACCGCTGCTGTGCAAGAATCTCCTCCTGCTGTTTAGCAAGTAATTCCGATTCCTCTGCTTGTTTTCTTTCGATGAGATATTTTAATGAATCATCCACCAAACTTGCAGTTGCTTCAACTTGCTCGTTTATTTCGTTGGAAACAATCTCTTGTTCAATAGTCGGTTGAACCTCAGTTGGTACGATTGAGTCAGACTCTTTCTCAACAGTTTCATCAGCAGATACCGCTTTCTGAACCGTATCAGCTACTGTTTGAAAAGCATTTTCAACTACTGGTGGTGCGGCTTGTTCGAGTTTTTTCTTCTTTAAATCTTCTAATCTCCTCTTAAAAACCTCTCTCTTACGCGCTTCCTCCTCAGATGGAGTTAATTCTTTTTGAGCATTTTCTTCGGCTGTTTCCACCATTGGGACTTCAATGGCTTCACTGGCTAGAGCATCCTCTTCCTGTTTAATTTTCAGTAATTCATCTGCTGCTATCCTTGCCTCTTCAACAACTTGGGCTTGAGACAATTCATTCTGAATACGAATCTTCTCGGCTTCTTGCCGCGCAGATTCTTCCATTGCTAGCTGCGCGTCCTTTTCAGCTTTCGCTAAGGCTTCAGCTAGTTGCTCATCCTTTTGAATCTCCCCTACGGTTGTAGCAGAAATAACTTCCTCCACCACTTGCTCAGTTTTAGTCTCTTCTGATTGAGCAGTTGGATCCTGGGTCGCTTCCAATGCTTGTTGTTCAGCAACTAATCTAGCTGTTTCAATGGCTTTTGCTCGAGCCTTAGCTTCTAGCTCCTTTTTAACACGCTCTCTAGATTTTTTCTGAGCTATTTCTTCTTGAGTCTGAATCAACTGAGACTCGGCCGTATTGCGTTTGGCTTGTTCCTCCTTTAATTGTCTTTCCGCTTCTTCAGCCTCAGATAGAGCTAACTCGTTTACCCTTTCAATTTGCTTCCTGTTTTCTTCGTCAATCGCAAACTGTTTCTCCAAACTTGCCATTTCTTCCTCTGACTTCTTAACATCCAACTCAGCATTCAAAAGTGATTCTTCTTGCAAACGAAGCAGTTCTTTCGTTTTAGCTTCGGCTAATTGTGTCTCCTCCACTGTTACTCGTTTCTTATCTTGGAGTGCCAGCAAATCTTCGCCAAACACAACTGTATCCAAATCTACAGGACGCAAAATCTTGTTATAGGATGTATTCTCGTCAACTGATATTTGTTTAACAATCGACTCATATCCTTGCACTCTGTACTCGACAGTGTATTTTTCTCCAGGATTAAGCAAGAGAATGTAATAGCCTGAATATTGATTCGGCAGGTAATTTCCTACGTCATTTCCAGCAGCATCTCGAACAACAATACTTGCTTTGAGATTTACATAATTCATTGCGGGAACCAACATTTGGCCTTTGGCTACCGTCATGACATCAGCCTGTTTCGGATTCAATCGCATGGTATACAAATCTGTATCGCCAAAACCACCAACTTTTCTGGAACTGTAGTAAGCCGTTTCTCCATCTGCGGCTAAAACGAAAAAGACTTCATCTTCTGCTGTATTGATAGGATAACCTAAATTCTCTGGTTCAGTCCATGCTCCTTCCACAAACTCCGAACGAAAAATATCAAAACCTCCCATCGAGGTATGACCCTGAGAGCTAAAAAAGAGCGTTTTGCCATCAAAGGCCAAGAAAGGAGAATCTTCTTCGAACTGTGTATTTACAACACTGCCCATACTTTGTGCAAGACCCCAACTTCCATCGGGCAATCGCAAGCAATACCACAAATCTCTAACTCCATAGCCGCCTGTACGATTAGATGTAAACACCAACATATCTCCTTGATGCGAAACAGCAACATGTGTTTCCCATGAGGAAGTATTGATATTGCTTTCCATTTTGACAGGAGCTGACCATTCGCTCTCTTTCAAATCACTTCGATAAATGTTGCCATCACCGTTATCATCTTTATAGATAAACAAGGTTTGTCCATCTGGAGAAATACCAATGGCCGCTTCATGTCCAACCGTATTAATACCACCGCCAATGCGCATTGGTTTACCCCAAGTATCATTTGCTGACCGCTTACTTACGTAGATATCGTCAAAATAAGAACCGTCCTTATCCTTTGCATCAGAAGTACCTCCTGGTCTTCTCGAAGTAAAGATTAATATTTCCCCACCTGCCGAAATTATTGGCGAATAATCCGAGTAGACAGAATTTATGGTTGCTCCAAGATTTGTAATGTCAACATTTACGGGAACTTTGATTAGTTCCATTGCGTTTTCCGCATGTTTAATTACCATACGAACCTTGTTGTAGGTCTCTAAATCATCAATATCAATAAAAGAGCGGTAATTATAGTAGTTCGATACCGCCTTATCGAATTGGTTTAGGTAATGATAAGCTCTACCTAAATACAGATAGGTAAGACCTGGAGCTTTTCGCTCTTTCCAATTGACCTCAGTATAATCTTTGGATACATCCCGAGAGGCATTCTCGAAGAAACGAATAGCCTGCAAATAGTTTTTGGTGCCATTGAGATGGCAAATACCAAGAAGAAAGTTCACATTGGCAATGGATGTATCCGTAGCGTGCAATTCTTCTAAAAGCGGTAAAGCTTCGGCAAAGGCACCATTAAAAATAAGGGCATCTGCTTTTGTTAATTTCTGCTTGTATTTCGAATCGCCATATGGCTGAGCGAAAGAAGAAAACCCCACCAACAACAAAAGCGTACCAAAATAAAATCGCTTCATCTTATTCTTAACTCATTCAGGATTAAAACTCCATTGAATGATAGATTCATTTTTTTTGTAAACGGCCAAAGTTAAAATAAAACCTTCCAAAAGGTCAATGAATACTAATAATTTAAACCTACTCTGTATTTAGTCTTTCAAAAGACATTTGAATCGCTCGATTTAGTTCCCTGTAAGCAGTTTCCTGCGGTACAATAAGGGTTTCTGATTTCAATTCATATCCACCAGCTTCGTAGACTACTTCATATGTTTTTCCTGGCTGAAGAATAAATACAAATCTTCCATTATCTGGACGAGGACGATAAACGCCATAGGTTTCTCCATTAGAAACATCAGTAACTATGATGGTTACGTCCACAGGAAAATTGCCATATTCATCCTCCACTAGAACACCTTTATACACAGTAACTGGTTCTTCGCGATCGGTGTCGAGACGCACCATATAGATATCTTTACCTCCTTTGCCATCAAAAGACGTTGATGAATAGTATGCCCGTTTTCCATCTGTAGACATTACAAAAAAGTAATCATCATCAGGTGTATTCATAGGAAAACCGAGATTAAATGGAGATGACCATTTTCCGTCATCTTGCAAAATGCAAAAGAATATATCGAAACCACCCATTGAATTGTGGCCTTTTGAGCTAAAGAAAAGCGTTTTACCATCAGGATGAATGAAAGGTGCTTCTTCATCATATTTAGTATTTACCCTGCTTCCAAGATTTTCAGCAATTCCCCAATCGCCTGAAGGCAATCGTTTGCTAAAAAAGATATCCATTTCACCATAACCACTTCTATTGCTCGTGAAATAAAGTATTTGGCCATCAGATGAGGCACCCACATGCGACTCACGAAAGGGAGAATTGATGTTTGCATTAAGTTGGATGGGTTCACCCCAAACGTTGTTGGACCGCTTACACACGTAGATATTGCCATCACCAACATCATCGCGATAGATATACAGCTCATTTCCATCGGCAGATAGGCTTATTGATGCCTCATGACCGTCTGTGTTTATCTGATTTCCAATACTTACAGGCACTCCCCAAACTCCAGTAACGCTATCTTTCTTTGAGATGTAGATATCTTCGAAGAATTTATCATCCAAATCTTTTAATCCTCCAACACTATTTGACCTTCTTGATGTGAAAATCAGAGTTTTCTCAGCTGCGTCAACCACAGCAGCGTATTCGTCAAATACAGAATTGATGTTCTCTCCAATTGGCTCTGATTCAGCACTTAAAGGTGATTCCACAATCAATTTGGCGTTTTGGCAATTTTGAATCAACATCTTCACAGATGCCTTTTCATCTTCATCATACACTTTGCCTTCGCTTAGGTACTGCTTATAGGCGCTAATAGCCTTATCAAACTCCAGATTACGATGATATGCTCGGCCTAAATAAAAGTTTGCATCTAACGGAGCATTTGTTTCTTTAAAGTTGTCCTTGTAAGATGCACTTGTGGATGCCACTGCCTTTTCCAAGAAAGGAACCGCTTTTTGTTTTTCACCGCTTATGCCGAGATATGCAATACCAATTTTGTAATTGACATTTGCATTTTGAGGACTCAAGTCGCTGAGCAACAATAAGTTTTTTAGAGCCTGTTGGGTCTGGCCTAGTGCAAGTTGATTTGTGGCAATTGGATAAATTCTTTTGAATTCGGCCTCCTTATCAACCTGACCAATTACACAACCAAAAAACAGGAATAAAAGCACTGAGGTAAGAAGTAGTTGTCTAGTCATAAGTGCTTTCATCAAATTTTCGAAGTGAACCGAAACTATGCTCGAAAATGGATTCAATTTTCGAACGAACGGCATACGTGAAAAAGTTTAAATAGTTCTATTGATGTCCCAATTTTCAAGGTAATCTGCAAATCTGCGAACAAACATCCCGCCAAGTGAACCATCAACAACGCGATGATCGTAGGAATGCGACAGGAACATCATATGACGAATGGCAATTGCATCGCCTGATGGCGTTTCTATAACCGCTGGTTTTTTGCGAATTGCACCAGCAGCCATGATGGCTACTTGAGGCTGGTTGATGACAGGCGTGCCCATTACATTGCCAAATGTTCCCACATTAGTAAGTGTGTAGGTTCCACCTTGAATTTCCTCTGGTTTGAGTTTTCCTTGACGAGCCCGATTTGCCAAATCGTTCACCTCGGCAGCAAGACCAACTAGGTTCTTTTGATCTGCGTTTTTAATCACGGGAACAATCAGATTACCAGAAGGAAGCGCGGCTGCCATTCCGATATTGATTGATTTCCGCTTGATAATGTTTGTGCCATCAACAGAAATATTTACCCCTGGAAAATCTTTGATGGCACGGACAAGGCATTCCACAAAAATTGGAGTAAAAGTTAACTTCTCTCCTTCTCTAGACTCAAACTCTTTTTTCACTTTATCGCGCCACAAAACGAGATTGGTAACATCTGCTTCAACGAAACTTGTAACGTGCGCAGACACCGATTTTGACATGACCATATGGTCGGCAATGAGCCTACGCATGCGATCCATCTCCACAATCTCGTCACCGGGCATAATGAACACGGACGGGGCAACATGAACTTTGGCCACTGAAGCAGGCTTAGAAAGTTCCGCAACAGCTATTGGACTAACCGAAGCAGGAACCTTTTGCTCTGGTTGTACTTGCCCTCTATTATTAAGATACCCAAGAATATCTGATTTCGTAACGCGACCTTCTTTACCGGAACCACTAATTTGCTCCAATTCAGTAACGGAAACACCTTCTTCTTTAGCGATATTTCGAACCAATGGAGAATAAAACTTACCTGATTCTGAATGCTTTGGCACATCGCCAACTGGGATAATATGAGCTTGAGCAGCCTCACTAAGAGGAGCAACTGATTTCGCTGCTTCCGTGGGCGCATCTTCCACTTTTGGCGAAGGAACTGTTGATTCCGTCACTTCACTAGAAATAACGGCCACTTTGGCTCCAACCTGCACTACATCTCCGTCTGCGCAACATTGCTCAGATAAAACACCTTCAACTGGCGAAGGAATTTCGGAGTCCACTTTATCCGTAGCGATTTCCATTATTGGCTCATCTGCCTCAATGCGATCGCCAGGTTTTTTCAACCAACGAATAACGGTAGCCTCTGCTACGCTTTCACCCATCTTGGGCATAAACACCTCTACTTTGGCCATGCGCTCCTTATTATTTTTCGCAAAAATAAGCGTTTACTTAAGTACGGAAACGGCAATACATCCGCAACTAAAATCTAACTCCTGTAAATGCTGTTCTGAGCACAAAATTGTAGTCACTTTGCAGCATAGGCAACCAATTGTACCTCTTTGTCGCAAATTTGAAATCGCATTCGCTCTGTGTCTGAATCTAGTTGATACGTACGACAAGCTCCTGAGCGCACATCACTTTCAGAAAAAAGCACTGAACTTTCCTCAATGTGCTCGTCAAGCAGCGAATCGCTAAAAGGCAACTCAATGCTTGGGGCAATGGTAATGTCGGCAAGCCTTAGTTCCTGGAGCACCCTGTCATTGGGCGTCCAAACTGGCAAGTCTTCTCTATTTCTCACCAGCATCATGTACACCATCAGAGAACCGAGTCCAATTCCAATGAGATAATATTTAAGACGATGAAGGAAATTCAATGCTTTTCAAATTTAAAAAGATTCTTGGCAAATTGAAAGAATTCGTCTCGTTGTTGTTTCTCCGAAAACACCTTAACAATAGTGCTCCAATAAGTTTGATTTTCTTGAGCGTTGGGTTCAATATTTTCAGTCAAAGGAAGCTCAATTGTATTTGCTAGTTGCGTTTTTTTCTTGGAGAAATCGATTGTATGATCCTTTGGGAAATTCGACTTAGCACTCATTTCATCAGCTAATGCAAACCGATTTTTAGCACTATCGGTGTAGCCAAATGATTCTTCAGCCATTCCCAAATTATTTAATGCAATTGGGTCTTCTGGATCTAGCTCTACTGCTTTACGGTAATCATTTATGGCGCCTTCCACATCGCCCATACCATTGCGTGCAAAAGCACGTAAAGCAAAACGATAGCTATTCTTGGAATCCAATTCCACACAGCGATTCAAGTCGTGCATCGCACCTTCCTTATCTCCCAAACGCAGTTTTGTTACCGCCAAATCTGACAAATAGTTTGGGTTGTCGGGGTTGAGCTCCAATGCCCTATTGAATTGCACCAATGCTATGGCTTCTTGACCCAATTTGAGGTGAGATAACGCCATTAGATAAATAGCACGATGGTTATCAGGCAATAGCTCAACTGCAAGTTCGAAACAACGCAACGCATCCTGAATTTCGCCAACTTGCAAATGCGTTTCTCCTTTCGAAATGTGATTACTCATTGTCCTATACGATTTTTCACCGCTTCTGATAAAGCCTCCACAAAGGTAAAATGTTTTGGCGCCAAGCTATTTTAGATTGACAGATGTGGCACCAACACCATACTTTTGAAACGCTCCATCTTCGAATTTTAATTTATATTCCCGCAGCACATTTCGAATAGCATCGCGCAGCCTACCTGTGCCAACTCCATGTATAAATGTGATTTTGACGTAATCGTTGGTTAGCCCATAATTCAAACGATTTTCGAAATGACGCATTTGAAAGGTGAACATTTCATGGTCAGACATTGAACTGAATTCACTTGTCAATTGCTCAATGTGCAAATCAACTTCTTCCTCAAACACCTGCAAATCTGAAGATTTACGAACAATACGATTTGGTGCTATCGATGAAGCATAAGCTGGTAACGCGTTGTTAATTTTAGGTGCTTGCTGCACAGCAACTACCATAGACAAGCCTCTAACTTCGGCAATTGGGACATAGTTTCCTGACCGAACAAAACGCGTTGCTTTCAACTTAATACACGCGGAAAATGCTTCGCGATGTTGATAATCGGCATCTTGAAAAAAGACACAATCGACCATCGTTGTCCCAAAAATATCTACGTCTTGACGCCTTATGGGTCGCACCATCTGAATGTCGCCCGATTTCACTTTTCCATGAAATAAGCTAAACAAGCCAATTTCCTCTTTTGCGGATACGTTTACCAGCATGTGGAATGCTGAATTATTCACGAAGTAAAGATCTAAATCGCCCATTTCGGGAGCAGTAGCATTGTCAGAAACAAAAACTAACGCCAATTCCGGCAACGCTTGTTGCTCTGATATATTAATAATGGGTTCAACTGGTAAGTTGGCTGGAAGAATCGCTTTCTCTACTACTTTCTTCGCAATTTCTAATGTGGCTTCTCTATCGCGATTGGCGGGCACTAGTTGATTTATTGGATGCGGATGAACCAACCCAAATTGATCTTCCACTTCCACAGTTGTGGTACTAAGAATGCGCTTCACGGTGGCCTCTCCCACATCGTTCAAATAGCGCACCTTCTCCCCTACTTTCAACATTACTTAGAAATAGAATGGTTCGAATTTAACTCCATCTTCGGTACCAATTCGCATTGCCGGAAATGGGAACTTTATAAGAGAAACTGCCTTAAATATTGACCGCAACCACTTATTCTTGGTTCTAATTTTAGTCAAATCCACATCCAATGACAGCAAAAATTGCTGTTGCCGAGCAAACCGAGGTAATGCAACACCGTCATCATCCACCAGCAAATTTTGGCGACCGCCCAGCATTCCAGTCGCGCCATATCCAACAGCCACGTTAAGCCACTTCGGAAATTTCGATTCCTCTGGAAGAAATGAATAGATATTGGCCGAAAGCCAAAAGGTATGACCGTTGTAATCTTTCATCATCCGCTCCGCAAAATTTGACCCTAACAAATCTGGGCGATACTGCGCGTAATGTGTAGGATGGTAGGATATTTTAGGGGTAATGCGCTGTTCATTCCAAAGCAACTCTTGTCCAATAAACACGAGTGAACCCGAGGTATTCGCGATAAAATCTCCGTATGAAAATCCCCATTCTTTAGAAAATCCGTCCAACATTTCAATCCCAATAAGGTAAAAACTTCCCGTAAAACCACCTACCCAAATACTCGTTTTGCGATTGAATCCAGCCCAACGAATAATATCGGTGTAATAATATCCAATGGCATAGCTTGAAAAGAAATGGCCGCCCTTATCTATCAAAGCCCATTCGGCATTATCATCAAAAAACTGAAAGGAAGATCGCGGTTCATTCGCATACCAAAGCTCATTAAGACCTACCACTGAACCGACCCAAATCCCCACAGTTGCCCCACCCAAACCCCAAGCTCGTGGCTTAATAATAGTGTCAGAATAGGCCTTGTAAATCAGTCGCTCTTTATGAACGCGCTGAGCATGCGCACCCATCATTGACAAAACTAAAAACACAGTAAGCAGCAGTCTCATAATAGAAATTCGAAATTACTTAGCAAAGTTTGATGAAATAGAACACGCTTCGGGCGATATCCAATAAATGTTGACATGGTAGCGCCAAATATCGAAATGACGGATGCTATCGGAAATTGCTTCTAGGTTTATATCCTGAGAAATAAATGCTTGGCTGCTTTCGGCTTCGTTGCTTTCTGAAATGACTACACGCGGTTTATAAGTAAAAATTGGGTCATTATAATTCATGAAATTATTCCAAACAGGGAGTGTGTGTGCTTCTGTTTTTGCAGCCAATCCAGTTGCCCACACTCCTAAGACCGTGGATTCTTTCATGTTGGTTGCTTCTAAGTAGCTGCCAATTTCATCCATTACAAATGTGCGTCTGGCTAGACTCTCTGTGTAGAAAGAAAGGTTGTAAAACGAAAACCCAACAATAACGCAAACTCCAATTACTCTTCGGGTATTGGAATCTTTCCATTGAGTAATGCCAAATGCAGACAACGCCAAGACCGAAGCAAACAATGGAATGAGATAGCGCGTGGGCGGATTGACCAATAAAAAGCGATGGCCTTCTAACATTATCCAAGCAAGCAGACCAAACAGCATAGCTCTATCGCCTCGACTTCTATCGGATGTGCGAATTATGGCAAGCATCGTAATGGCAAGCAAAACAAAAAATGGCGCGATTCCATCTATAGCGATAAAATTGTCCCAATTAAACTGAGTTCGCTCCCAAGCGGTGCTCAAATCAAAACGGTTGTTGCCTTGATTGGCTTTAACCAAATCGAACACATCTTTATATCGCAAAAACCATTTGAAATAGAATGAAGCTGCGAAAAACGAAATCACGCTTAGCGAAATTCCGCCATCTGCCACCAAACTGCGAATGCTGTCGCGTCTGCGCGTTCGCTCTGACAGGAACAGAAAGAAGCGACCAATAAGCGGGATAAAAAGTGCGTAAGCAAATGTCACCTTGCTTAGAAAGGCCAAACCAAAAGCACTTGCGGCCAAAATGTGCCAGGATAATTGCTCCTTTTCGTACGCCAAACGCATCATAAAAATGCCCAACAGAATAAAGGCCACACCCATCATTTCGGCCATGCTGTAATGCGTGTAATGAAAGAGGTGAAACTGCAACAATCCAAGAAATGCAAACGCCACAGCGAAAGTTCGAGTAGGCTGATACACCAACAGGAGAAATAAAACCAATAGCACAGCTCCGAGAACTACTGCACGTCCAACCCAAATATCAGTGCCCAACAAGGAGTAGAACGGCACGAGCACAAAACCGAAAAACGGGGTCTTAATCAAATTATCGCACTCCGAAAGCGACAAGTACCCGTGGTTTACAAAGTTGCGTATCTGTATGGTATTCAAACCTTCATCAGTCCAAGGGCCGCGACTAAGTTCAGAAACCATCGGGTCTGGATCTGATATGAGAAAAGGAAGATGCAAGGCCAACAGCAGCCCCACAATAGCCAATGCCCTAAAGGATGAGAAACGAACCATGTATGCGCTTTCGCAACGGCAAAGATGCGCAGAAGCAAACAGCTTAGTGCTATTTCATTTTCTCGCTTTGCTGCCCTACCGCATCAGGTTTATTCGGCCTGCATACGTATAAATCCTATTGCTGTGCGCTCCCGAAAAAGTGAGTTGATACGTGTAAACGCCAATTTGCGCAGGGTTTTCAGAATATGTTCCATCCCACCCCTTTTCGTAGCTATACGATTCGAAAATGCACTGCCCCCAACGGTTAAAGATTAAGAGCTCGTAACTCACAAGTGCCACACCAGACAGCATGGGGCGAAACACTTCGTTTGTTCCGTCCAAATCAGGTGTAAATGCGTTTGGAATGTAAACCCCAATATGCAATTCGAAAGGAATAGAATCGCAGTAAGTCTCGCTGCATCCACTTCGCGAAGTGGCGGTTAGGCAAATGGTATAAACTCCAAGCGAACCTTCAGGAAAAGTATACGAAAACACTGAGTCTACGACAGATGTATCCAAGAAAGAAAACAACTCTTCGTTTTGATTATCGTAAATGACCCACTCTGTTTGTAGCGCATTTGTGCTAGCGTCAAAAAACTGAATTTCGGGCGCAAACTGCACTTCCACACTATCGGCAGTAGATGTGAAAAAAGCTACCGGAGTGTTAACCAACGTAAGTATAGTTTGCACCATACTGTCGCAACCACTTATGGAATTCAACAAGGAAACATGCGAGGTATCCGCTTGAATATTGGAAAGCACCTCACCGTCAGGAAAAGTAAAATCGTCACCTATGCAAAGTGCTTCCACAACAGTTGTGTCGTATTGCGAAAGCATTGTAACCGAAGTAGTAATTGTGCTATCACAACCAGAGCTTGCTTGGAGGTTGGAAACCTGAACTAAATTGGCCATAACCGTTATGGCACTTCCATCAGGAAACACATAAGGACTGCCTTCACAAAGAGCAACTTGCACTACTGTGGCTATGGGAGTATCCATCACAACAGAAGTGATGATAAGAGAATCGCAGCCTTGGGCGCTAATAAAAGTGGATGTATGGGAAGCATCTGCGGTAATTACTCCAGTAGTACCATCTGGATATGTTACAGTGCTGTTTTCACATGCTGCGACACTCTGATTGGTAACATTTAGTGGCAACACTAATAAGTTTTCTGTTACTAACGAATCGCAGCCCTGCACACTATTGAAAGTGGTGGTATGCGATTCATTGCTCAAAACAGATAGAGCCACCAGTCCATCCAAAAAAGTATAATCGGCCCCAAGGCAAATTGGAATATCCAGAGTATTCTGCAAAACACTGGTAATTGTAATGTCGGTGGTTATGGTAGAATCGCAACCCGAAACACTTGAAAGCACCGAAACCTGTGTTTGAGGAGCAATGATGTTTGAAGCCGAAGATCCATCTGGAAAAACGTAGGAACTGCCAGAGCATAATTCGACATTTTCAGTACTCGAATAACTGGGAGAAACGCTTACCGCAGTGGTAATAATAGAATCGCAACCCCAAACGCTAGTGAGCTGCGACAATTGGGTCAAGTTTCCCGTTAACACGACTGTACTTCCATCAGGAAAAGTGTAAGGTCCTAAAGCAGATTCGCAAAGTTCCACATCGACAATACTAGCACTTAAAGGATGTACCACCACATTGGTTACCACAAGTGAATCGCAGCCCGTTGCGGTTGTAAATGTGGAAGTATGACTTTGATCTACAATGGCATTTGTTAATTGTGTTCCATCTGGGTAGGTATAATTTTCGCCAATGCACACATCAATAGTTTGGGTAGAAGTGATAGCATTGGCTACCGTTATGGTGGTAGTAATAATAGAATCGCAACCTAATGCGCCTATCAAGTTGGACACCTGCGACTGGTTGGTTTGCAGATTTGAAACTGTAGTTCCGTCAGGATAAACATAGCCGCTTCCTGTACACAACGACACTAGCACTGTGGCTGAAAAAGCTGGGGAAAGCGTTACATTAGTAACGATAATGGAATCGCAACCAGAAACGGCAATCAAAGTGGATGTGTGCGAGGTAGGAGCAACAATTGTGGCGGTTACACCGTCTGGATAAGTAATGCTGGTATTGGTACACACTTGCACATTCTGCGCAGTTGTGGTGGCGCCACCAACATCCAAAATGGGAACCGTGGCTGTGTCAGCGCAACCAATAGCCGAAGTGGCGATGCAATTATAAGTGCCAGCACAAAGGTTGGTAGCCGCATTGGTATTCTGTCCTATGGGTACAAAAGCTGCATTTGACCATTGAAATGTGTAACCCGGAATAGACCCAGATGCCGAAACCGAAGCTGTGCCCACACATCCACAGTCTGTATCTGTGCTACTAACGTTGCTAATTTGAATGGGTGTTATGGGCGAACAGTTGTTGCTAAACTGGGCGATATAGACTGCATTCGCAGCATTGTTTGGCGCTCCGGGAGTTTGTTCTCCTCCGGCAGATGCAGAACCTTCGCTCCAATTGATTTGGGCGTTGGGATTGCCATCGTTAAAATACCAAACATTCTGCGAACCCGAGCCCAACGACTCGAAATAGATGGGACTATTGATATTGCAACTGGCCCAACACACGGAAAACACCTCGCAACCAGACAAATCCACAATTCGAGCGCAGTCACCCGAGTTGGCCAAAAAGGTGAACGTCCAATCACCACCAGCTACCCAACCCGTGGCTGGATAACTGCAACTTACAGCGCCAGGAGTGGCGATATTTCCTTCGAACAAAACACTGTTGCTGGCTGGCGCGATGATGCGACAATTGCCATCAGACAAGCTCACATCGTCTGGAGGCATATCTACATTTGGGTCTAAACCATTATAAATCAAAATGATGGTTCCAATGGGAACGCAAGCCCATATGGCATTGTTCGAAAACCGCAGGGCACCTGCTGCTATGCCACCAGTGCCGTGATAACCCGAATTATCGTCAAATATCCATCCGCGCAAATCGATGCATGGTGGCGCTGTAGAGGTGCAACTGTAAGTCAAGTTGTTATCGGCCACCACAAATTCCACATACTCTTGGTTGCCCGTTGGCCCGTTCGAAACCTCGTTCACGATTATAGTTTGCGACACAGCAGCGCTAGACCACCAGCAAATAGCGAGCAACACCAATCCTAAGCCACGCTTTAATTCGCGTGTTTTTGTGCTGGGAATCACCAAAAATATCTTACCGTTAAACTCAAATGTTGACCAACCGAATTGATGCGCAATAGTACTTCGCAGCGCACTAACGAAATGTAATTTTCACGTTAAGACTGCGTGATTCACTTATGGTTGGCTCGATGGATTCAAAGCATTTTATCGATTGAAATAACAGTGCTATTTTGACTTTTTAAAATCATAAATCTTTTCTAAACCCAACTTTATTTGACTTAAAGAAGAATATCGCAAACGATAATATGGCGATTGGTCCCGAATACCTTTGACGAAAATTTCATGCAATTCAGACTTTTCCAGAAATGACCATACAAAGTGTTCCTAATGCTTGGCTGTTTGTACTTGCGTTAATCTGTTCGTCTTGTTCAAATGACCCTAGCAAACCTGCCTGCAAAGCCAAACCACTAAACCCGAATGGCGACAGCGAACTAGCCTTGTTAATGCGCGAAATGTTTGCTGATGGTTTGCGCATAAAAGGCCAAGTGGAGCGAGGCGAAGTACCCACGGGTTTACGTCAATTCACTACAATTCACTCTGCTATACCAACAGATTCAACCGTAAAAACTGCTGAATATACCGCTTTTGCCAATGCCTACTTGGATGCCGCTCTCCAATTGGAAACTGAAGATTCGCTTTCAGTTTTTCGGTTCAATACCATGGTAGACCAATGCATGAATTGCCACACAGCCTTTTGTCCTGGACCAAAAAAGCGGATTCAGAAGCTGTACATAGCTCCCTAATCTTTTCGTCCCTGCAAGATGAGCTAGTGTATTTTTGCGCCCCCGAATTAAAATCCTCTCATGGAAAAATCGATTCTAGATAAAGCCCATCAATGGACAGGCGCAGCGTTTGACCAAGCTACTCGCGATGCCGTTTTGGATATGATAGCCAACAATCCAGATGAACTTACTGAAAGTTTCTACCGCGAATTAGAATTTGGAACTGGTGGATTGCGCGGCATAATGGGTCCTGGCACCAATCGCGTAAACATCTATACCATTGGCATGGCAACTCAAGGGTTTGCCAATTATTTGAAGAAATCATTTTCTGGCCCAATAAGCATTGCAATTGCCTACGATTGCCGAAACAATAGCGCACTTTTTGCCCGCACCACAGCCGAAGTTTTTTCGGCCAATGGCATTCGTGCGTATCTATTTTCTGAACTGCGTTCTACACCCGAACTTTCATTTGCCATCAGGCATTTTGGTTGCAAAGGCGGAGTTGTAATAACGGCTTCGCACAATCCTCCTGTATACAATGGCTACAAAGCTTATTGGGAAGATGGCGGCCAACTTGTAGCCCCGCACGACACCAACGTAATTACCGAAGTGCAGGCCATTTCTGGTCCTGAACATGTGCTGTGGAACGCCAATGAAAGCCTAATTACTAGTATAGATAAAGAGGTAGATGATGCCTACGAAAAGGGTGTGCTTTCTTTGTGTCTTTCTCCTGAGGCGGTAAAATCTCAAGCCGATTTGGGCATTGTGTTCACCTCGCTTCACGGCACAGGAATCACCATGGTGCCGCGTTGTTTGAGCGCATTGGGCTTCACACATGTGCATGTGGTTCCTGAACAGGCTGTGCCTGATGGAAATTTTCCCACCGTAAAATCGCCTAATCCAGAAGAGGCCGAAGCATTGCAAATGGCTATGGAGCAAGCCGAAGCATTAGGTGCCGATTTGGTTATGGGTTGCGATCCAGATGCCGACCGTGTTGGAATTGCTGTCCGTAATCCACAAGGTAAACTTGAATTGCTCAATGGCAATATGACAGGTTCGCTCCTACTCCATTACCTTATAACGCGTTGGAGCGAATTAGGCAAACTGAACGGTAGGCAATTTACTGCCAAAACCATTGTTACAACTGACCTTTTTGAACGCATAAGCAAAGCTCAAAATGTACCCTGTTTCAATGTGCTCACAGGTTTCAAATACATTGGAGAACTCATATTGAAGTATGAGGGTGAAATGCAATTTATTGGTGGTGGAGAAGAAAGCTATGGCTATCTCTCTGGCGATTTAGTGCGCGATAAGGATGCTGTTTTGTCCTGCACGCTAATTGCCGAAATGTGCGCTTGGGCAAAAGCTCAAGGCAAAAGTCTGTATGATGTGCTCATTGATATTTATGAGCAACATGGATTGTATCACGAAGATTTAATTAGCCTTAAAAAAGAAGGCCGAAGCGGTCAACAAGAAATTACCGCAATGATGGACGACTTGCGCAGTAATCCACCACTGCAACTGGCGCAGTCGCCAGTGCTTTGGCTAAATGATTTTAAGTTGAAAAAATCTACGTGTTTGAAAGATGGAAGCATTATTAGCACTGGATTGCCCAGTTCCAATGTGCTTCAATTTATTACCGAAGATGGCACGGTAGTCACAGCCCGTCCATCGGGTACAGAGCCTAAAATAAAATTCTATTTCAGTGTAAATGCTCCGCTTGAGTCTAGATTAAAGTTTGAGGAAGTTCGTGCCTCGCTTAAAGCTAAAGTCAAGCAGATTCAACATGACATGAATCTTAAATAATGAAAAGTCACACCTTTGTTTTTCCTAGTTCAACCATCTACTTCATCAAAATGAAATACACAATTCTAGTTTTATGCCTTACTAGCATAGCTTTTTCAAGCTGCAATAGTGGTTCTTACGTAAAAGGAACAATAACCAATGCCGAGGGCGAACAAGCTGTATTGGAGCAATTAACGCCCACATCTGTCGTTGGTCTCGACTCCATGATGATATCCGAAGATGGCGAGTTTAAAATAGCAACAACTATTGCCGAACCTGGATTTTACCGCCTGCGCTTAGGTGCTAACAACTACGTTATTCTTCAGCTTGCGCCAGACGAACAAGTGGAACTAACTGGCAATGCGCTAGATTTCTATAAAAGCTATGAGTTGAAAGGTTCGGCTGGATCTGAGGCCGTTCGCGAATTAGACCGTTTTATGCGTGCAAACTATGAGCAAACAGATAGCTTGCGTCAACTTTTTGCACAGCAGCGTACTGAAACAAATGCCGATTCGTTGATGAAAACAATCGAGCCGTTGTTCAATGCAAAACAGGCAGAGAAAATTAAATTCGTCTATGATTTCATTGATAAAAACAAAGGAAGTCTTACCACTCTTTCAGCAGTTCAATCGTTGAGCCCACAAGAGCACTTCGACAAGTTTGAAGAAGTTGGGAAGGCATTGGCAGAAAGTCTTCCTAAATCTGAATATGTCACCACTTTCAACGCCCGTTTAACAGATATGAAAGCGCAACAGCAAGC
Source organism: Chryseobacterium gleum (assembly GCA_945903645.1). Classification (GTDB taxonomy): domain Bacteria; phylum Bacteroidota; class Bacteroidia; order UBA10329; family UBA10329; genus UBA10329. The sequence goes on along the minus strand of CAMDOM010000003.1, from coordinate 17,050 downwards.
CGCACAGCGCACCACCGAAGGCGGATTAGCACCTGAAATAGCTGTACTAGACCCTAATAATCAACCTATAAAACTATCCGATTTCAAAGGCAAAGTGGTTCTTATCGATTTTTGGGCTTCGTGGTGCAAACCTTGCCGAATGGAAAATCCGAATGTGGTGAAGATGTATAATCGATTTAAAAACAAAGGTTTTGAGATATTCGGTGTTTCGCTAGATCAGAATAAAGAAGCGTGGTTGCAAGCCATTAAAGATGATAAACTCACATGGAAACATGGTTCTGAATTGAAGTTTTGGCAGTCGAGTTTTGTTCCCGTGTATAGTTTGGAAGGCATACCAATGACCTTTTTGGTTGATGCCGAAGGGCGCATTATTGCCAAGGGATTGCGTGGTGAAGCGCTAGAGAAAAAAGTGGAAGAAATCTTGGCGAATTCATAGTTGAAGAACCACCTTATTTTGAAATTTGAAATGAGAAACTTTCCCATCCTTTTCGCTTTTAGTTTGCTCGCATTGGGCTGCAAATCCAACGATTCCACTTCAAAATCGACAGGCATGAATCAGAAGATTGAACCGCCAAAATGGAGAACAATTCAAGTGGATGCGGAGGCCGCTAATCGGAAAATGCCTACAGACTTCACCGTGTCGAATTGGGAAGTTTCAGGAGATACGCTTTTGGTGGATGTGCAATACAGTGGTGGTTGCAAATCGCACGATTGGAAAATGTATTTCTCTGGTGCTATGATGAAGAGTTTGCCACCGCAAGCACTGCTTCAATTAGAACACATCAATTTAGAAAGCGACCCTTGCAGGTCTATTGTGCGCGAAAAATTGAAGTTCAACCTTTCTCCCTTGCGTCAAGGAGCAAAAGGCAAGGTGGTGGTAAAATGGGCTGGAGATACCGCCAAGGCTGCTACCTACGCGTTTTAAGCATAGGCACGAACGGCAGCAGTCAATTTGCTGCGTAGTTCTTCAGAAATAGGGACTAAAGGCAAGCGCATGTGCTCTTCACAAATGCCCATCACATTCAAAGCGCACTTTACTCCGCCTGGATTTCCTTCGGCAAAAAGCATATTTATAATATCGAACAAACGGAAATGTATACTGCGCGCTGTGGTATAATCATCTGCCAAAGCTGCGCGAACCAAATCGGAAAACGCTTGCGGAAATGCGTTGCCAACTACTGAGATTACGCCATCTGCGCCACAAGCAATTAACGGCAACGTCAAATTATCATCGCCACTAATCATCAAAAAACCGTGCGGCTTGCGTTTCAAAATATCAATGCATTGCTCCAAGTTACCGGAAGCCTCTTTGATGCCAATAATGTTTTCAAAATCGTTAGCTAACCGTAATGTAGTAGAAGCCAGCATATTGGAACCAGTACGTCCTGGCACGTTGTAAAGAATTATGGGCAACGGGCTTGCTTTAGAAATCGCTTCATAGTGTGCATAGATTCCACCTTGAGTAGGCTTATTGTATGCTGGCGAAACCGAAAGAATTGCGGACAATCCCTTGGTGAATAGTGAACTCAATTCACCGCAAATCTCAAACGTGTTGTTTCCACCAACTCCCAAAACCACTGGCAATCGACCACCATTGTTGGCTAAAACTGTTTGGAGAACTTCATTTTTTTCCTGCTTCGAAAGGGTAACACTTTCGCCTGTGGTGCCCATAACCACCAAGTAATCCACTCCACCGTCTATCAGAAAATTGGTTAATCGAGCCAATGCAGTGTGGTCAACCTGCCCTTTCTCGTCAAATGGAGTGACCATAGCAACTCCTGTTCCGCCAAATTTCTTCATCAATTGCGTCTTATCCTGAATTTTCAACTTCTCCATTATTTGCCAGCATCCAACATGCCTAGGTAATGCTTGATTTGCTTTATAAAATCGCGCAATTCAATTTCCTCGCTGCGTTCAATCATCAAATCATAATGAGGCTCATTCTCTTGGCTAAAATCGCCAACTTTAAATTTTGCCTTTGAAAAAGCCGCCAAATACAGAATTGACAAGCTGCTTTGCATACGCAAATCAATCAAAATATCAAACGGTTCTTCAATAAAGCTGCGAACCCTACTGCTTTCTGGACGGAAATGCCAATTGAGATCCGCCTGCGAAAAAAACTCCAAATCTTGACTAGACCGCAATGATGCTGCGGCAAGCGGTTTAGCCACATAACCCAAACACTTCACCTTCTTACCATTAGCACGCAATTCCTTGAGAAAGGCACTCACTGTGTTGAAGGTTTGCTCGTCTTCACCTGAGAACAGAACGCCCAATTTCACAGCCTTATCCAACGAAATGCTATTGGTAGCACGTATAATGCTAGTTGCTTCGCGTTGAAGAAAATAGGCGCCCAATCGCGTGCGCAATTGAACCACAAATGAAATATCGAGTAGATATCGCTTCATCTGAGCAAATGTAGCCCGATAGATTTACATAGCGTGTGTTTTTGGTGCTGAAATTTCAAACTCGGACAAGTGACTGTAATCCTTGCTGAAAGTCAATAATTTAGATACCTAAAATCGCATCATTAGTTTTCTACTTTTACCACAATGGAAGTGAATTATATCGCCTTAGCCATTCCAGCATTTTTCCTATTGATAGGAATCGAATTGGCGTATTCTGTTTGGAAAAACAGCAACTTATATCGCTTTAATGATACGATCACCAACATTAGCTTGGGTGTTGGTCAGCAACTAACTGGCATTTTCTTAAAAACTGCTCTCTTTTTTGGATACCTGCATCTCTATAAAAACTATCGGTTTTTCACGCTTGATGAATCAGTATTAAATTGGGTCTTGCTTCTACTTACCGTGGATTTTTTCTACTATTGGTTTCATCGCTTAAGTCACGAAATCAATGCATTATGGGCAGCGCATGTGGTGCACCATCAAAGCGAGGAATACAACTTATCAGTCGCACTTCGACAGTCATGGCTTCAAAATAGCTTTTCTTGGGTTTTCTATTTACCTCTGGCGTTGTGCGGATTTTCGCCTGTCATGTTTCTAGCGATGAACTCCTTCAACACGCTGTATCAATTTTGGATTCATACGCGAACCATAGGAAAAATGGGACCTTTGGAATGGGTACTCAATACGCCATCACACCATAGAGTTCATCATGGTAGTAATCCGAAATATATAGACCGAAATCATGCGGGTTCGCTCATTATTTGGGATAGAATGTTTGGCACATTTCAAGAGGAAGAAGAAGAAGTTGTTTATGGAATTACAACACCTTTAAATAGCTGGAATCCATTATGGGCCAACGTCCACTATTGGAAAGACTTATGGAATCTATCCAAAAAAGCGCATGGTATTAAGGATAAAGTTCTGGTATTTCTGATGCCTCCTGGATGGCAGCCCGAATACCTTGGAGGACCGCAAAAGCCGCATGAAATCAATCTAAAAACCTATCACAAGTACAACACAGACGCCATTGGACAGCATCTTATCTATATGGCCGTCATGTTTCTTGTAATGCTCAGTATTAGCACAGCACTACTGTTTTTTGAAGCAAGTATGAATGCCGTAGAAACCGGTGCTAGCGCAGCTTATATTCTATTTGGATTGATAAACCTTAGTGGACTATTTGAAAACAAACCTTGGATAATTGCCGCTGAATACGGACGAATACTGATAACACTAATCGTAGCTTTACTCTTTTGGCAATCGCCACATTTTCATTCCATTCTGCAATACAGCGCAATTTTCACCTTGCTAAATTTCATTTGGTTTGCACGAATTGTGCGTCATTTGAGAAATTCAAATCCCAACTGAGAACTCTAATCAATATAAAATGACCCTTTCCCTAAAGAACTTTAGTCTCTTGTACTTCGGTGTAACTGCATTACATCTTCTCGTGCTAGTATTCGAATTAAATATACTGCATTTAATCGTAAAACCTCTGTTTATGCCCATTTTAATGGGAATGCTTTACCAGTTATCAACCGATAGAACAAGTTCATTTTACAAGTTGATGCAGTTTGGATTATTATTCTCTTGGTTTGGAGACATTGCCCTGATGCTTGATCGAGAAAATCCTTTGCTCTTCATCATTGGGTTAAGTGCGTTCCTAATTGCTCATTTAGGCTATGCGGCAGCTTTTATTGGTAGCATCAAAAAATCTAGTGCGCCATTTCAACTTCCAAAAGCGGTTTTGGTGGCAGTTCCATTCATACTTTTCACAGCATTATTCTTTTGGAAATTACAGGCTGGGCTGAGCGAAATGTACATTCCAGTGTTGGCTTACACCAGTGTAATTACCCTTATGGGCATTATTGCAGCATTGCGGGCTGGGCATACAGAAAGTGAGAACTATCGTATTATTCTATTTGGCGCGGTACTTTTCATTCTTTCCGATTGCGTAATTGCTTGGAACAAATTTGTGGTTGATTTTGAATACGACCAGGTTCTGAATATGTCATTATACCTCTCGGGTCAGTATTTTCTTGCGCTTGGGACATTGAAGTATCTTCATGTAACGAGCGGAAAATGAGGTAGTTTAATCGGTTAAACAGAATTTGATACGAATTTCTTAATACCGCATATTCAAAAGAAAAAAGATTTACTTTTGCCATCCCATTTTTGGGAGATAAACAAGCGATAAAGAACATAATGGACGCGCTGATAAACATAGTAAGAGACGGTTACAACAAACGGGTGGAGCATCCGAACTTTAGAGGTGGTGACACCATTACTGTAGAATACCTAATCACTGAGGGTGCAAAAACACGCCCACAGCGTTTTCAAGGCGTTGTTCTTCAACGTAAAGGTGCTGGTGCAACGGAGACATTCACAGTTCGTAAGATTAGCGGTGGTGTTGGTGTAGAGCGTGTATTTTCGTTCAGCACTCCTAGCATCACTTCAATAGAACTAAACAAAAGCGGTGTGGTTCGTAGAGCACGTATTTTCTACCTACGCGCACTCACTGGTAAGAAAGCCCGTATCAAAGAGAAACGCATGAAATAATATCCGACAAGGATATCACTCATAAAAAAATCCCTTTTCAGAATCTGAAAAGGGATTTTTTTATGGCCTTAGGGCAAACTAATTCGCTTAAACAATTTGTTTTCCTACAGCAGCTGCAATGGGATGCAGTGTAGCCATCAGCGCACGGAACTCATTGTGATTTAGCTGCTGAGACGCATCAGATTTGGCAGTTTTTGGCGTTGGATGCACTTCAATGAGCAAACCATCTACACCCATTGCGGTGCAAGCACGCGCCAAATCTGGAACTCCATACGCATAACCCATAGCATGAGATGGGTCTAGAATAACTGGCAAGTTCGTGTATTCCTTTAAATAGGAAACTCCACACAAATCAAGCGTAAATCGCGTTTTGGTTTCGAACGTGCGTATGCCCCGCTCACACAGCATCACGTCTTGATTGCCTCCAGACAAAATAAACTCGGCTGCCTGTACCAATTCCTGTAGCGTGCTTCCAAAACCGCGCTTAAGCAGGATAGGCTTATTCACCTTGCCACATTTGCGCAAAATACCTTGATCGTACATTGCCTTTGCTCCAATTTGAACAATGTCGGCATATTCAATTACTTCATCCACTTGCGAGGCATCGCGCACTTCGGTAATAATATTGAGTCCAAACTGTTCACGCATTTTAGCAAGCAACTTCAGCCCATCAAGACCCATTCCTTGAAAGCTATAAGGTGAAGTGCGCGGCTTATAGCATCCTGCGCGCAATGTTCCAATGTTCAACTCCTTCAATAATTTGGACGACTCCACAATTTGTCCTTCACTCTCAATAGAGCATGGGCCAGCAATTACAACAGTATGATTGGTTGTGCCACCAATCACTGAATTTCCGAAGCGAATGGTTCGCGTTTCAGAACGATATTCTCTACTTGCCAACTGCATATCGCTCGAAAACTCAAAGAACTTATCTGTGTGAGGTTCCAATTCTTTCAACAATCCCTTCTCGCTTGAGCTATTCACCAACACAAACTTCCCTCCTTCGCTAATACAAAATGCGTCAGCCGCAACCGCCAATTGTTCGGATTGAGCTTTACTAATTCCACTCTTCAATTGAATAATCATGCTTCTCCTTTAATAAGGTCATTGAATGTTAACGAGCCTGTGAGCTGACCATGGGCATTTATCACAGGCAAATAATTGATTGAAATTGGTTGTCTGCGAATGAACCCAAGCAGTTCTTTCACGATCAATTCTTCGTGCACAGCTATAGGATTTCTATTGATAAGATGCTCTGGATGGAGGGCGTTTAAATCGTCTATCTGATTCAACATTCCACGTCTTAAATCGGCATTGCTCACCATGCCCATTAGCAATCCTGCTGTGTCAGTAATTAGCGTAAATCCCAATTTGGCCTTTTCTATACTGGTCAAAATGCGTTCGGTAGTTAGCCCATCTTCGTTTAAAACTGGAGTCTCTTCCATACCGCGCATAAAATCGCAAACACGATAATGCGAGTCTGTCACTCCATTTCGAAGTTGAAGCATAGCGCCACCAACCGTTGTCTCCTTAAACAAATAGGAACCGCTAACGGCACAATTCACTCCTAGATTTCTGAGAATAAATGACACTTCGGCATTTACTCCACCATCCACATGAATCCGTTTATCTGGAAACAACCGTTTGAACTCGCGGATTCTTCTAAAACTTTCCGTACGAAACAAACCTCCACTCTCCCCAGGAGTTGTAGCCATAATGAGTACAAAATCGCATTGCTGGGCGAAAGGAAGAAACAACGCAACGTCCGAACCTTCGCTAAAAGCCATACCCAACTTGGTATAACCCAAAGTGGGCAAAGCCGCACCTTTATCTAAGGTTTCGTATTGCAGCGTGAGAAATTCGACTGGATTATCCTCCAATAACTCAAAATACCGTGATGGATTTGCGGTTATGAGGTGCAAATCAAGGGGCAATTTGGTTAAGGTTCGAAGCGTTCGAATATCATCGAAAATGGCGGGATTGTCTTTACAATCCACATGCAACATATCGGCATGGCACAACTCTAACTCATGCACCGTAGCCGCCAAATTTTGGCGTTGGTCTGCGTAAACTGAGGCCGATATCTTCATTCGATGCTTTGCAAAAGTAGGCTTTTCGTTAAGGGCAATTGGCATCCAAAACTATTGCCGTTGCTTACTGGTAATCTTATCGCTTAACCGAGTATTTGTCGAGCCTAAATCCAGATTCGGCAAGCGTTCCAATTGCTCAACCATCAAGCTAATGTGGCCAAATTCTTCGGTCACTTTTCCTCGAAGTTTATACACTCCTGGCCCTCTAAACGGGAATTGTGCAGCTGCTTTTGGAAAATGAACCGTATCAATCCAATTCCCTTCAAGGTCTATCAACGTGCCAAAATGCATCTTCTCGCGCTGCTTTGTGCTGGTCTGTTTCACGTGAACGCGGTATCCCAAAATAGCTACCACCTTCCCAACATTCTCTGCCAATTGATTTGATGTTAGTGTAGGTTGACCTTCGCAATCCACCAAATCGAAAGGTGAAACCGTGACGGGATAACCCAACAATTCAATTTCATCATAGGCGTTTTCCAATTCATGATACCACAGGTTGGGAAGCACAAACTCTTGAGGTTTTACTCGAAACAGATTGCTTTCTGAGGAAAGTTTCTTCCCTTTTCCAAGCAAAAAATGAGCATCCCACAAAAGCGTTTTTTTATCTTTTTGTGTGAATCGGAATGCCCCAGACCGAATAAGTAGCAGCAATTGTTCGAGCGAAATGGGCACGCGTTCCACAACATCGCGCAAATCAGCAAAAGCACCATTCTCGGTTCTTTCCTCAATCAAAGCATCCAACATGGCGGTCTCTATTCCGTTGATGAAAGCCAAACCAATGTGAATGGTGATTCCGCTAATAGTAAACTCCGAAAAACTCAGATTAACGCAGGGCAATTCTACATGCGCACCATGCATACGCGCTTCATGCAAATAGATTTGTTGGGAATAAAAACCACCTCCATTGTTGATGGTGGCAACCATGTATTCCAACGGAAAATAGGCTTTCAGAAATAGGCATTGGTAGCTTTCTACTGCATAGCTGGCAGAATGGCCTTTGGCAAATGCATAACCTGCAAAACTTTCAATCTGCCGCCAAATATCTTGTGTGGACGCATCCTCTCGACCCATTTTTTGGCAATTCACAAAAAACTGCTCGCGCACTTGGAAGAACTCCTCTCGACCTCGAAATTTCCCACTCATTCCGCGTCTCAACACATCGGCCTGTGACGGATTGAGCCCTGCATAGTGATGCGCCACCTTTATCACATCTTCTTGATACACCATAACGCCATAAGTCTCAGGCATTATTTCGAGCAAGGTAGGATGCGCTTCTTTGCGTTTTTCAGGGTAGCGATGACGCAGGATGTATTGCTGCATCATGCCACTTTGTGCCACGCCAGGACGGATTACAGAACTGGCTGCCACCAACCCCAAGTAATCGTCCACGCGAAGTTTGGTGAGTAACATCCGCATGGCAGGAGACTCAATATAGAAGCAGCCAATTGCCTTGCCAGCAGCCAAAAGCGCATTGCACTTCGCGTCAGCATAAAAGCTTCGCACGTCATGAATATCAAATTGAGCATCTGGTTTATTGGCTTCAATTATGGAAAGTGAATCCTTGATTTTGGCCAAACCTCGCTGCCCCAAAATGTCCCACTTATAAAGCCCAACATCTTCGGCAATTATCATATCGAAATGAACCGTAGAAAATCCTTTTGGCGGAAGAAATGTGGCCGTGTAAGTATGCAAAGGCTTCTCTGAAATGAGAATTCCTGCGGAATGCGGACTCAAATGACTGGGAAATCCATGAATCAATTCGCTGTAATGCAAAATGAGTTGGGTATTGCGGTCGATGGCTGTCATTTCTCGTTGAAGCCGAACAATTTCTTCTGACGGAAGCCCGAAAACTTTCCCCAACTCACGAATCACCGAGCGCCTTTGAAACGTGACATAAGCACCACAAAGCGCTACATGTGGAAACCTGTTGAAAATATATCGGGTCACATCTTCCCTATCCTTCCACGAAAAATCGATATCAAAATCGGGTGGATTTCTTCGAAATAGATTGATAAATCGCTCGAAATAAAGATTCAGTTGAATCGGGTCGACATCAGTAATGCGTAAAAGAAAAGAGATTATGCTATTGGCACCACTTCCGCGTCCTACATAAAAATAGCCCTTCGATTGGGCATAGGAAACAATATCCCAACTGATGAGAAAATAGGAAACGAACCCTTTTTCTTGGATGGTAGTGAGTTCGCGTTCGATGCGTTCAATAACTTCGGATTCAGGCGATTGACCGTAGCGATAGTCCACTCCATCATAAGCCAATTTGCGAAGCAGGGCAATGTCTTCTTCCTCATTTTGCAAATAGCATTTTTGATTTCTATGCCCAAAATCAGGTCCGAAATCGAAATGAATAGTGCAGCTGTTTAGTAATTGCGTAGTGTTGGATAGAATTTGAGGATATGCAGCAAATGCATCTTCAAGTTCCGTTTCCAAGGGCATGATTGCCTGCGGATTTGCTTCCTCCGATTTGGGCAAACGACTGAGCAGGCTGTTGCAATCTATTGCTCGCAACAATCGATGGGCATTGAAGTCGCTCTTATTGCGAAACGTTGTAGGATTGAGCACCACCATTTTTTCCTCCATTCCTTTCCAACGCGAGAATGGATGATGCCGCAGTTCGGCCATAGAAATGCCAATGAATTCATGGTTTTTTAATTCAAAATCCACTTCGGTTTGAATGGGATAAACCACAAATGCATTTTGAAAATTTGGAGCGCGAGCTGGAATCTCCTTCTGCTCTCCGTCAAGAAATTGAGAGAGATAACTATTCAATTCCTGCCAACCTGCGTTGTTTTGTGCAATGCCCACAAACACCTGCTGCGCGCCATTCCGGAAGTCAATTCCGAGCAGTGGTTCTATGCCATATTCAGGCGCCATGCGCAACACATCGAGGCCTGCCGATGTATTGTTGATATCCGTAAGCACAAAACGTTTCCACCTTTTTGCTTGAGCTTCCTCCAGCAATTGCCTAGGAGAAAGAATGCCATATTTCAGGCTAAAATGGGTGTGACAATTGAGCAACATGGCTCGTCAAGGTACGAAGTTGCCTTCAGCTTGATACGCCTAAAAACACCGACCTTCTAAAATAAATAGACTGACTTTAACGCCTTACAACTGACCGCAATCGGCAATCGTAACCAAGGCCGAAGTAGCGCCTGAACGTGAACCAAACGATTCGATTTTGGTCACCACGTCCATTCCTTCGGTTACCTGACCAAAAACTACGTGAGCACCATCCAACCATCCACATGGAATTGTGCAGATGAAAAACTGCGAACCATTGGTGTGGCGACCAGCATTTGCCATGCTCAATATTCCAGGACCTGTGTGCTTCAACGTGAAATTCTCGTCCTCGAATTTATTGCCATAAATAGACTTCCCTCCTGTTCCGTTGTGGTTGGTAAAATCACCACCTTGAAGCATGAACTCAGGAATAACGCGGTGAAACTTGCTTCCTTTAAAACCAAACCCTTTCTCTCCAGTACACAATGCCCTGAAGTTTTCGGCAGTAATTGGAACCACATCAGCACGAAGTTCGAAAACGATGCGGCCAGCGGCCTTTCCATCTATGGCAATATCAAAGAAACATTTAGGATTAGCGGTTGCGCTCATGGTTTGTAGTTTTGGTTTTAAGAGGCGCAAAAGTATTAAAGCGAAGGCAGGTTTGACGCGTTCATATCGCTTCGATATTATATACTTTAGTGCACCTCAATCAAACACTTTTATCATGAAAAAACTCTACTTCGCGTTCACAGTATTATGTCTTGGCGGTTCAACATTGGCTCAAGGACAGATTTCGTATTTAGCCAGCGATTTGCCCGTAATTGGCGAACAAATAACCCGATATCGCGACACGATAGCGCAGTATGGTCCTGGACCTGCGGGTCCAAATCAACAATGGTCTTTTCCTGCACCAGTAATCCGCGAAACGTTCACTACAAGCATCGTTTCGCCAGCCTCTACTCCAAATGCCTCCACATTTACCGGTAGCAATTTGGCGATGACCAACGATAATACGTCTTATTTGTATTTCTCAACTTCGGCCAATAGCATGCTTGCTACTGGAACCGCAGGCGATTTATTGCAAAATGGCAGCACAGTTGTGGTTCCGTTTAGCAATGCTTTAACAGTACATAATTTGCCACGTAACTACGATGATGCTTCAGATGATACCTACTACTTCGAAGCCATTGCCTACAACATTTCGGTACCCATTGCTGGAATTCCTTTGAGTGTGAATGCTGCTCGACTTCGTCATTATGGCCATGTATATGATAGCACAGATGGCTACGGCCAACTAACCACACCAATAGGCACATACGATTGTCTTCGCGTGAAATCCACAGACTATACCGTAGATTCGGTTTGGACAAAACTATTCTCATTTAGTCCTTGGTCATTGCAGTCCAGCCTTACTGGTAAAGATACTTCCACCTCCTACAGCTGGATTGGTAAAGAATCTGGGCTAGCATTGGCAGAATTATCATTTGATACTTTGGATAACCCAAAGAACTTCACTTGGACTTCCGTTCTACCTCTAACCACAGGAATTGCTGCAATTGAATCAAACGAGATACAAGTATTCCCTCAGCCTTCAAACGGAAAGTTTAGCGCCACATGGAGCGATAACAAAGGCTTTCGTTTGGCACAAGTATTCACAACAGACGGACGGAAAGTAATTGCTATGAATATTACGAATGCCAACCGTTTGGACTTCGATTTGGAAGCCCTACCAAGCGGCATGTATTTGCTTCAACTCTCAGGTCTTGATGGTCAAAACAGCGTGGTTCAAAAAGTAATGATTGAGTAAATATGAATTGGAGTAGAATCTCGTTTTCCAGAAGCCTCGCTACTTGCATGTTAGCGGGGCTTTTGTGCGTTTCTGAACTGCACGGGCAGGAATTTCGAATTATGGCTAGCGGAAATGAAACCAGCATCTATCGCGAAGACATCCCTTTTTTGCTGAACTCCAAAGTCCAATTTTCTGATGCTACAGTCACTTACAAAGGCAAGCTAGGGTCCTTTAAAGTGAAGGAAGGCATGGGTTACAATGAAGGCAAGTCGGACATGATAGCCAATTGGGCTGTTGCCGCCAGCAATGGGGCGTTAACAGTAACCGTAACCTCTAAAAATCCGCGTGTCGCAGTCACAGTTCTAGAATTTGATGTTTCGAAAAACACCCGATTTTTTGGAGGTGGCGAGCAGTTTAGTCACGTAGAGCTTACTGGAAAAAAAGTACCGTTTTTGGTGGAAGAAAACGGAATTGGAAGAGGCGATAAGTCGGTTACTGGAATTGCGAATATTGTAGGTGCGGGTGGCCATGAGTTTAGTTCCTACCTCCCTATTCCACTTATAATTAGCTCCGAAAATTTCGCCTATCTCATTGAAAACGATTGTTTTTCGGAGATTGATTTAAGCCAAGCGGGGAAAGTGCGCTTAAAAGTGCACGACAATAAAATTAAGCTTCGAGTGTGGAAAGCAGAATCTCCCAAAGAACTTATCACTCAAGTAACTGAGCATTTAGGACGAATGCCTATTCTTCCAGATTGGACGTATGGAACAATTCTAGGCATTCAAGGTGGCGCAAATGTGGTGCGCGAACGCATTAAAACTGCGCAAGGATTCGGCAATACAATAAGTGCCATTTGGATTCAAGATTGGGTAGGGAAAAAGAAAACGCCTATTGGTTCGCGTTTGCATTGGGAGTGGCAGCCTGACACGCTTACCTATCCAAATTTCAAGCAATTCTGCCAAGAAATGAATGCGCAAGGAATAAAGGTGATGGGCTACATCAATCCATTTCTTCTCGAAGGCACTGCGATGACCAACGAGGCTTTGAAGCGCAACCTGATTATTCATCACGCGAATGGAACGCCCTATCTCGTTCCGTTTGGTGGGTTTGACGGCTACATTTTAGACCTTACCAATCCCGAAACGCGCATCTGGATAAAGCGCATCATCACCACCAATATGATTGAAAATGGGCTAAGCGGTTGGATGGCCGACTTTGCAGAATGGTCGCCTTTCGATGCCAAATTACATTCGGGTATTGCCCCAAAAGATTACCACAATCGGTTTGCGGCAGATTGGGCCTTGCTAAATAGAGAGGCAATACAAGAAGCAGGCAAGGAAGGCGAAGTGGTATTCTTTAGTCGGAGTGGATGGACAGGTTCTTCGGGTATAAGCACACTCTTTTGGGCAGGTGATCAGATGGTGAGTTTTCAACCAAATGATGGATTGCCATCTGCTATCAATGCCATGCTTTCGTCTGGGCTTTCGGGCATTGCCATCAATCATTCGGACATTGGAGGGTATACCGCACTCAACTATCCCATTTTCAAAAAGTATCTGAGAAGCAAGGAATTGCTTTTTCGTTGGATTGAATTTGAAGCATTCACGCCCATTTATCGCACCCATGAAGGGTTACTTCCAAAAGATATGGTGCAGTACTATTCTGACAACGAGACGCAGCAGTTCTTTGCGCGTTTCGCCAAAATTCACCTCGAACTAAAACCCTATTTCCAAAAGCTGATTACGGAAGCGGCAGAAACAGGTATTCCCGTAATTCGCCATCCGTGGCTAGTTTGTCCAAATGACCCAGAATGCCTTAACACGAACTATCAGTTTTTTGTGGGCGATGATTTGCTGGTGCTGCCCGTAACCGAAAAAGGCGCTTCCACAGTTAGCGGCTATTTCCCAGAAGGAGAGTGGATTCATTTGTTTTACGGAACCACATTTCTAGGCAATCGGTGGCAGGAAATTCGCGCACCGCTTGGCGTGCCAGCCGTGTTTATTCGAAAAGGTACTAACGTTGGTATAAATCCTGGACTTCTGATACATTGAATTTGCAAGGGATTTAGCGCCCAGCTAAACCTCAAATGCATCTACTTCCACCACTTCGCCAGCCTGCATTCCATTTAAGTGGATGTTGCCAATGCGCACGCGAAAAAGGCGAAGCGTAGGAAACCCAACAGCAGCGGTCATTTTGCGCACCTGCCGAAACTTGCCTTCTGTAAGCGTTAGCGAAACCCAAGAGGTTGGGCCATGGCGTTCGTCTCGAATCTTTTTGGTTCGTGGTGGAAATTCTGGAGAAGGTTCAATTCGAAATGCCGCGCAAGGAGCGGTAATGTAGCTACCTCCATCGTGCCCAATGGCCACACCAGCCTGCAACTTCGAAATTGCTTCGTCTGTAATAACCCCATCCACTTGGGCATAGTATTCCTTTTCCACTTTTTTGCTGCGCACCACCTCACTCACCATTCCATCGGTAGTTAGCAATAGCAACCCTTCCGAATCCTCATCCAACCTACCAATGGCCATCGTTCCATCAGGAAAATCGAAAAGCTCGCCCAACATGCGTTTGTTCTTGCGCGTGGTTTGGTTATATACGAACATGGAAATCATGCCGAATGGTTTGTGGACTATGAAGTGGCGATGTGCCTTGACCATGCTTTATAAACGCTGAATGAAATCGCTTGCGAAAAGTAGCGGATTCATTGTCAGTAATAATAAAGGATATTGATTTGTTCGAAGTTTGAACGTATTCAATCCATGACTTAAGTCATGGATTGAATGAACCGCATCCGCTAGTTTCGGAAGTACACTTCAAAAACCCCACGCCATGCCAGCAATTGCCGTTCGTCCGCGTTTCAGAAAGCAATGCAATTGTGTTCCTGACGATGTGGAAACCCGTATTAAAGAGCGCCTCAATGCTGCCGATTCTCCTTGTGTGGGGCATTTTGTAGAAGGCTACATTGTACTCAAAATTCCAGCTTCTCAGCGCCATTTTTGGTCGCCACAGTTGAGCGTTTCCTTCGAAAAAACAGATGATGGAACGCTTATTCGCGGGCTATATGGACCTGACCCTGGCGTTTGGGCATTCTTCTTTTACGGACGAGCAATGATTGGCATTGTAGCGCTGATGATTGCCATTGCTGGCATGTCAGAGTGGTGGGTTCACCAAGACTTGAGTTATTTCGCCTATTTGCCCATTTGTGCGTTTGTTGCTTTCGCACTTTGGGCCATTGCCCGAATGGGAAGAAACATAGGCGCAGAGCAAACCTTAGTGCTGCATCATTTTTTTGAAGATGCCGTGGGAGCGCACGTCAACTTGGAATAGGCTTTCAACACTACCGAAAGCATTTACTTCATTCCACGCTCTTTCTTTACTTGCTCGTATGCTTCAGTAAGCTTTTGAAACTTCTCGTTGGCCATGCGCAGGTGTTCTTCGCCCAAGTGGCTCACTTTATCGGGGTGATATTTCACCGCCATTTTGCGGTAAGCTTTCTTCACCTCATCATCTGTAGCAGAGCGTTCCACTTCCAATATGGCATAAGCGCTTTCCTTGGTTTCCGACACAAACATCGATTTGATGGAATTGATGTCGGCAGCACTCAACCCCATATTGATGGCAATCTGGGTTATTTGCTCCACCTCTTGGCTGTGCACAACGCCATCGGCTTTGGCCAGTTGAAACATATAATGCACCAACTGCAACCGCGAAGCCTGATCCATGAAACTGCGGATTTGGCGAGCAACGGATGCCACTTCAATTTCTTTTTGAAGCATATCGCGCAGCGAAAGCAACAACTCGCCAGCACGTTTCTCTCCAAACTGGACTACGAAAAAGCGCTTTACAAAATCAAGCTCCGATTTTTTTACCGCACCATCTGCTTTCAGAACAGCGGCTGTAAGAATGAGCAATGACGCTTCAAAATCGGCACGCGTAGTTTGCGGCCTCACCTTTTCGCGCGAACCATCGTCTTCGCTCCATTGCACCACATCACCACTAGCGTTGTCGTATATGGTTCCTAAGGCGAACCCAAGCAGCGCTCCAATTGGCCCACCAAAGGCCCAACCAAGCGTACCACCTAACCATTTCACATATTTAGCCACTTGGAGGAATTACGAATGAGAAATTAGGAATTACGAATGAGGATTGAGGGTGAGGATTATGCCTCGTGCTTACGACTTATGCCTTCTGACTTAAAACTATTTCTATTTGCCCACGAATTTACGCGCAATGAGTTCTTTCATTATCTCATTGGTGCCTGCATAGATGCGTTGCACGCGCGCATCTGCCCAAGCCCGTGCCACATCATATTCCCAGATGTAGCCGTAGCCTCCATGCAATTGCAAGCACTCATCGGCCACTTCGCATTGCAATTCGGTAGTGGTGTATTTCACCATGCTAGCCATTGCTGCATCTAATTTTCCTTCGCAATGAAGTCCTGTACATTGGTCTAGAAACGAACGTGCCATGGTGATTTTAGACGCCATCTCGGCCAATTTGAAACGAGTGTTCTGGAAGTTGGATATAGAACGGCCAAAGGCATTGCGCTCATTGGTGTACTGCAATGTTTTCCAAAAAATACCCTCGGCAGCGCCAACAGCACCAATACCCACAACCAAGCGTTCTTGTGCCAATTCGTGCATCAAATATTTGAATCCTTCGCCTTCTTTGCCAATGAGATTTGCCTTGGGCACTTTCACATTATCGAAGAAAAGCTCGCAGGTATCTTGGGCATGCAAACCCACTTTATGAAACGGTTGGCCTTTGGTGAATCCTTCAAACGTAGATTCAATGAGCAACAGACTAATGCCTTTGGCGCCAAGCGATGAATCGGTTTTAACGGCAGTAACCACAATATCGCAGAGGTAACCGTTGGTGATGAAGGTTTTAGACCCATTCACAAGGTAGTGGTCGCCTTTATCCTCGGCAGAGCACTTCATACCTTGCAAGTCGCTGCCCGCTGCTGGTTCGCTCATAGCTACAGCTGCAATAGCTTCGCCCGAAACCATTTTCGGACACCATTTCTGCTTCATTTCTTCCGTACCAAAATCCAATATGTAGGGAAGCACAATATCGTTGTGCAACGGATAGCCCACCGCAGGACCCGCAGCACCACTGCGACTCAGCTCTTCGGTGAAAACCGTATTGTATCTAAAATCGCTAATGCCCATTCCTCCATATTGCTC
>CAMDOM010000002.1 GCA_945903645.1 Chryseobacterium gleum | reverse complement strand
CGAAGAAGAGCGATTGATTCGCGAGAATCCCATTGCTCGTATTTCAGAACTATTGGGGAAAGTGTTTGGGAGGAAATAGCTGGAATTTCAGATTGAATTTCTAAGTGTAACGAGATTAAACTTTCCGACTTTCGTCACCTGCTGGATAACTAATTAGAATAACAAATTAAGATGAATAGACCAACAACAAACGAATACGACCCGTACTTCCAACGCTATTTAGACCAAGTTGCAGCGGGAGAGTTTTCATTTTTAATTGAAGAAAGCACTACGAAAGTGGTGCATTTCTTTGGTTCAATATCAAAGGAGAAGCATGATTTTTCGTATGCTAGTGGCAAATGGAGCATTAAAACGGTGCTGATGCATTTGATTGATACGGAACGCGTTTTTGCTTATCGCTCTTTGGTAACTTCTAGAGGCGATGTAGCTACCCAACTGCAACCGTTTGACGAAGATGCATATGCCGAAGCTACGGACGTGAGCACTAGGTCGATGGATAGTTTATTGGAAGAATTTTTGGCCGTTAGGAGAACTACGGCACTTCTTTTTGAGCACATGACGGATGCTGAAAGTGCCATTATAGGCAAAGGTCCTACCCATGGCATAAGCGCTCGCGCCATCGCGTTTATATTGATTGGCCATGTGCAGCATCATGTATCCGTTGTGCAAAGGCGTTATTTGTAAGGTGCATTGGGTCGGGTGAAGCAATCAATTAATGGTGATTTTTATTGTGGACTAACCATTTTTTGCACCTAGCCAACCATTCTTACTTTTGCCGCGCATAAAAAAAGCAAAATGGCAACAACATCAGACATTAAAGTAGGTTCTATCATTCGTCATAATGGCGATTTGTGCATGGTGAGCGAAAAGCAACATACCATGCCGGGCAAAGGAGGTGCCTTCTATCAAGTGAAAATGAAATCTATCGCAACGGGTAGAAACTATGAATATCGCTATCGTTCGGGCGAATCAGTTGATATAGCAAGGGTGCAATACAATGAATTACAATATTTGTATGAAGAAGGGGATAGCCTTGTTTGTATGAACCAAGAGACCTACGAGCAATTGTATATCGCTAAAATGTTGTTTGGCGAAACGTTGCAGTTTTTGAAGCCAGAAATGATTGTAAAAGTTGGGTTTGAAGGCGATACTGCGGTAATTGCTGATGCACCAACATTTGTTGAGCTTCTCATTACACGCTCTGAACCGGGCGTAAAAGGCGACACTGCAACCAACAGCATGAAGCCTGCAATACTAGAAACAGGAGCTGAAATTCGTGTTCCGCTATTTGTGAATGAAGGTGAAATGATTCGCATTGATACCCGTACAGCTGCTTATGTGGAGCGCGTGAAAGGGTAGTTTTTTCAAGTTCTTAAAACAAAAAAGGCTGACCGCGTGGTCAGCCTTTTTTGTTTAATCGATTTAAATGCAACTAATTTTTGCGAAGCACGGCAACCCAGCCACCACCTTCGGCCATCGAAATCACGTATTTCATGCTGCTGTTTACACTGCTTTCGTTAAAATGAACGAAACTGCTGCCGTTGGTAAACGTGTCGTCACCATCGCGCCAAACGTCCATTGCGAAATTTCCACTGCCCAAAAAGCTTAAATCTATAGAGATGGTTTGCCCCTCATTGGCTGTCATTCCACCAATAAACCACGTATCACCTTTTCTGCGTGCCATTACTACATGATTGGCAATTGTGGCAGATAGCACCACAGTCTCGTCCCAAACAGTGGGAACCGCTTTCAGAAATTTCATGGTTTGCTCTTCCTTTTCATAAGCTGTTGGAGCATCGGCTAGCATTTGCAAAGGGCTTTCGAAAATGACGTATTTGGCCAATTCGTGGCAGCGCGTGCCCATGCTTTTTGGATTCTTGAAATTGGCGCGATGCTTTTTCGGGTTTGCAATATTGGTCATGGCTCCAGGCGTGTAATCCATTGGGCCAGTCATCATACGGGTAAAAGGAAGGGTTAAGTCATGTTTTGGAGTGGCTTGACTCGACCATTTGTTCCACTCCAAACCGCGAACACCTTCAAATGTGAGCACATTGGGATAGGTGCGCTGCAATCCTTTAGGACAATGCCCGCCATGAAAATCGACCAACATTTTTCTTCTGAATGCCTCTTTTGCAATGCGCTCATAAAAATTGGTCATGTATTGGTCGGTGCGTTGCATAAAATCGACTTTAACACCCTTGATGCCCCACGCACTGAATTGTTCAAATGCTTCGTCAAACTGGTCGTCCAATGTTTTCCACGCGCACCACAGAATAATGCCCACACCTTTACTTTCGGCATAGCGCACCAATTCGGGCATATCAATTTCGGGTTTCACTTGCAGCAGATGCCCTAGTTTGTACCATCCTTCATCTAAAATTACATACTCCAATTTGTTGGCAGCCGCGAAATCTATATAGTATTTGTAGGTCTGGGTGGTGATTCCTGGTTCGAAATCAACGCCCTTCAAGTTATTGGCATTCCACCAATCCCAAGCCACTTTACCGGGTTTAATCCAGTCGGTCGGTTCCACATCATTATGGGCATTAGCCAGCAAATAGGGCAACTGTGAATTCAACAACTCTGCATCAGTATCTGCGACTATAAATATGCGCCATGGAAACGAGCGTTTTCCTGATGTCTTAGCAATATATTCGCGTTTGAATGCAGACATAACCCACCTGTCCAATACTTTGAAATAGGTGGCAGGCACTTTTGGAAACACAGCAGTGAACCCTCCGGAACCAATGGTTTTGAGGTACATTCCGGGGTAATCGCGAAGGTCGGTTTCTGTGTAAAGCAAAAGTGGGCCTTTTCCCCATTTCCAGAGAATTGGCGTGCTTGCCATTTTTCCTTTTGCAAGCACTTGGTTCGATGTTTCTTCAAATTTGTGTTCGTTGTGCGAGAACATACTCGTTTCTTTTGGAAACCAACAATCCGGGTCGTTCACAATTTCAAATCCCATCTGCTCTTCTTCAATTTTGATGTCGCCATCCAAAACTGTGGTCATACGATAGGCCAATCCATCATCAAAACATCTAAATTCAATCTGAAGTCCGCTACTTAAGACTAACGTAAGTCCATTGAACTCTTCTTTAATAGTGGAATTTTTGGTTGGTGCTACCGGACGAACAGTTCTCCTTACGTTGGCAGTTTCGGTAGTTACAACGGTTTCGCTTTTTCCTAGTGCTTTTCCACCCTTTAAGGTCATGCCTATTGGGCGCGAATGCATTAAAATGCGCTTTCCGCTATACAAGCGGAAATGGATATTTCCTGCCACATTTATTTCAGCTTTCAATTTTCCATCGGGCGACAAAACTTGATATTGCTGAGCTTGCAGCATTATTGGAAGAATAAAAAACGCCAGAAATACGAGTATGCGCATGGGTTGCTATTTAAGGCTGCAAATAGACGAAACATCCAACGAAAATGGGCTATCTATGATGAGTCTGAAATCCAAGAGTTATCGCCATCAAGGGTTAAACATTTTTTAGCAAATGATATTCGTGAAAAATCAAACAGAACTTACTGAAACAGCGATGATACCGTTACTTTTGCGCCCGATTTAAAAAAAGAAACTTAACCAATGACAAAATCAATCACAATCGCAGTTTTTATGGCTGCCGCACTTTCCTCTTGCGAGGGACAAGATTCTAAACCAGTTACACTTGCTTCTTCTGAAGATTCAGCGAGCTATGCTATTGGTGTTTCTGTTGGTACTAATCTTTTAAAGGATTTCCGCACGGAAGGAATCGACAGCAGCTTCAACCTCGATTTATTATTGGCAGGCATTCGCCAATCATTGATTACCGAAGATGCGGTGATGACCGAAGAGCAAGCTGGAATGGCAGTACAAGGCTACTTTGCAAAATTGAGCGAAAAGAAAGCCGAAGAAAACGAAGCACTTGGCAAGAAGTTTTTGGCTGAAAATGCTGGAAAAGCAAATGTTAAAACCACAGAAAGCGGTTTGCAGTACATTGCTTTGAAAGAAGGTGAAGGCACAGCTCCAACTACTATGGATCAAGTGAAAGTGCATTACACTGGAAAACTAATGAACGGTGAAGTTTTCGATAGCTCTGAGGACCGTGGCGAGCCAGTAACGTTCTTTTTGCGTAGCGTTATTCCAGGATGGACGGAAGTATTGCAGTTGATGAAGCCAGGAGCGGAGTATAAAGTGTTTATTCCTGGTCAGTTGGCTTATGGACCAAATGGTGGTCCAAAAGGTAGCGGCATTGGCCCGAACGAAGTATTGTTGTTCGACATAAAATTGATTGACGTAATCAAAGGCGAAGAGCCTAAGAAATAAGCGTTATTTCCTGGAAAGAAATGAAAAGCGTCTCTCGAAATGAGGGACGCTTTTTTTATGCCATCGGTTGAGTGGGCAATAGGTTTCTACGCAACACAGCATTTTCCAAAAGCAACGCAAGGTTAAATGCTTCGCTGCGATAGCGTAAGTGTGTCCAAGGCGATTCGGCTATTTTTTGCAATTGGCCTCCTTCGTAGGCCGTAAGCAATCCAGCAATAAAATAAAAGAAGTCTTTGTTTTTGGTTACATCACGGGTATAGACAACTGTTGGTGCCATCGAACCATTTTGTTTTAACAGTTCGTTTTCTAGCATCAATTTTTCCATTCCTATGGGCAATTTCTCCAACCACGATTGTAGTGCCGTCATTACTTTGGACTGAATCTGACTGTATTCGGGTGGCAGATAGGATAGCAATCGCGCTAGGTGATACAGAATTATGGGCGTAGTGGTATATTGGGGTGCAATTTGAAATGGAATGCGCTCGTATTCATCGTTTCGCACCACTTCGGAGATAAAATGGAGAGTATCCCTGTCGTATTCGTTTAAATCATGGGGGAAATGTTTGAGAATGAGTCGCATCAAATTGCTTAAGGCACACACATCAAATTCGATGTACATATTCTTTCCAATAAAAGTGGAATACACCTTGAGATTTCGATAGTGCCTTGGTGGATTTTTGGCTTGTTGATAGGCTAAGTTTGCGTGCTTTTTTAATGTTTCGCGCAGCAATCCAACACGTTCTTTTGAAGCGTTTTCGGTGAGGAAAATAAGCGCGGTATCATCTATATCATCTGGAATCCGAAAATGGTCAAATCGATGCATAAATGTTCCGTTTGGAAAATGACCACTAGGCTGTATTCTCCAGAAATTATAAGTGTCTCGCCCGTCTTTGTTCTTGTACAATGGATAAGCAGCTCGAGCAGATGAGCAAATTTGCTGGGCTATGGCTCGCTCATTCGGCTCCAATGTGTGCGCCAACTCTTGCAGGATATGCACAATGCAGGCGGTGAAAAACACATTGTCGTCTTCGCGAACTAGACCCAATTTGGGTTGAAACCGCTGGGATGGAAATATACCTTTTGGATATAATTCGGTGCCTTTGCTTTGTAAATTGTGCAGAGAAATAAGAAGCGAGTGGACGTCCATTTGTTTCAGGAAATCGATGTTTCAACTGGTCAAAAATCGTCCAATCGAATCACTTTATGTAGCTAAAATCGTGGTTGTCTTTTAGCTGAGTTAAGGTCTCATATATTAGTTGAATCACGTTTTCTACATCATCTTTATGCACCGATTCAACAGTCGTGTGCATGTATCTTAAGGGTAACGAAATAAGTGCAGAAGCGATGCCACCACTTGAGTAGGCAAACGCATCGGTGTCCGTTCCAGTAGCGCGAGTTGCCGCAGCACGTTGAAATGGAATTTTCTTGCTTTCTGCCACTTCCAAAATGAGGTCTAACACATTGTTGTGCACCGATGGACCGTATGTTAGCACAGGCCCTTTGCCGGCAGTTAAATCTCCTTGCGCTTTTTTATCGTACATTGGAGTTTGCGTATCGTGGCAAACATCTGTTATAATTGCCAAGTCGGGTTTAATACGATGCGCAATCATTTCTGCTCCACGCAATCCCACTTCTTCTTGCACAGCATTTACGATATACAGTCCAAAAGGAAGTTTCTTTTTCTTTTCCTTGAGCAATCGTGCAACCTCCGCAATCATAAATCCACCTATTCGATTGTCTAATGCGCGCCCAACGATGTAGCGGTCATTAAGCATCATCATTTCATCGTCAAAAGTGACAACGCAACCCACATGAACACCAAGTTTCTCTACTTCTTCGGAAGAAGCGCATCCTAAATCTAAAAAGATGTTTTTTAGACTAGGCGCTTCTTCATTCGAAGCATTGCGCACATGAATAGCGGGCCAACCAAAAATCCCTTTAACTATTCCTTTTTTCGTATGAATGTTAACCCGTTTGGAAGGCGCAATTTGATGATCTGAACCGCCATTTCGCTTGAGGTAAATAAGTCCTTCCTTAGTGATATAATTTACGAACCACGAGATTTCGTCCGCGTGAGCTTCTATCACTACCTTATACTTGGCTTTGGGATTAATGACAGCCACCACAGTGCCGTAGGTATCCGAAAAATGCTCGTCAACATAAGGTTTGATGTATTCTAACCATAGATGCTGGCCAGAAGATTCGAAGCCTGTTGGCGAGGCGTTATTTAAGTATTTCTTTAAGAAGGTGAAACTTTCCGAACGCATTATTGGGAGAGATTGAATGTAAAATCACACAAATGTAGCCTTTCAAAAAAGGTCAACAAAAAACCCGTTATCAATTAAGATAACGGGTTTTCGGTGTGACCTGGCTGGGGCTCGAACCCAGGACCCTAACATTAAAAGTGTTATGCTCTACCAGCTGAGCTACCAGATCGTACGTCCTAAAAACGCGGCTGCAAATATAGAATTTGCGATTTCAATTGCAACGTACATCAACTAATTCTATAAAATGTTCGAAAACCAAGTGGCAGCAAGGGTTGTACTACTTCGAAACCTTGAGCGTATGCCCCATTCTATCTCGTTTTGTTTCCAAATAAAATCGATTATGGTCGTTGGCATCGGTTTCGATGGCCACGTTTTCAACCACTTCTAAGCCATATCCAACCAAACCTGTGCGCTTTTTAGGATTGTTTGACATTAAACGCATTTTGCTGACCTGCTGATCGCGCAAAATTTGAGCACCAATACCATAGTCTCGCTCATCCATATCGAAGCCTAGTGCAATATTAGCTTCAACCGTGTCCATTCCTTGCTCCTGTAATTTATAGGCTTTCAGCTTGTTGACTAGGCCAATTCCACGGCCTTCTTGGTTCATATAAACGATAACGCCTTTGCCTGCTTCTTCTACCATGCGCATAGCTGCATGAAGTTGAGGTCCACAATCGCACCTGCATGAGCCGAAAATATCGCCTGTAACGCACGAAGAATGGACGCGAACCAATATGGATTCATCCTTTTCCCAAGTACCTTTCACTAAAGCAAGGTGGGTTTGTCCAGTGGTAGTTTGCTTATAGGCATGAAGTTTAAAATTGCCCCATTCTGTTGGCATATCCACATCCACTTCACGTTCAATAAGGGATTCGTTTGCTATACGGTAGGCAATTAAATCTTTGATGGAAATGAGTTTCAACCCGAAGCGTTTGGCAATAACGGTAAGCTCAGGAAGCCGCGCCATTGAGCCATCTTCATTCATTATTTCTACAATCACGCCTGCTGGTTCAAAACCTGCCAAGCGAGCCAAATCTATAGCCGCTTCGGTGTGGCCTGCTCTGCGCAATACTCCACCCACACGTGCCCTTAAAGGAAAAATGTGACCGGGCTTTCCAAGCTCTTCTGGGCGAATAGTTGGGTCAATGAGTGCTTTAACGGTTTTGGCTCTGTCGCTTGCCGAAATTCCTGTGCTGCAACCATGACCAATTAGGTCAACCGACACTGTAAATGGCGTTTCGAATGCTGCACTGTTGCGGCTCACCATAAGTTCTAAACCCAACTCTTCGCAACGCTGTTCCACCAATGGCGCACAAATCAACCCGCGACCATGCGTAGCCATGAAGTTTATCATTTCAGGTGTTGCACATCTTGCTGCGGCTACAAAATCACCTTCGTTTTCGCGGTCGGCATCGTCCACTACTACCACCACTTTGCCATTTCGAATATCTTCAATGGCATCCTTTACACTATCCAATATTATCTCGATTTCGCTCATGTTGCTATATTGGATGCAAAGTTAGGTATTACAAGAGGAGGTTGCGAATAAACCTCTTTACTCTAGTGACTACCCAAACCATATTGTTAAGAATATGTTCATACGAATAGACTACCTCTATTTCATATCTTGGCCCACCAATGGTGAAGGTTTGGATTACCCGTATTCTACTCACGTGTACCCTCATGTTAATGGGGCAAAACATGGTTTTTCCATGGGGTTTTTTTGGGCACAAAACCATCAATAAACTGGCCATATTCACCTTGCCAGAGGAGATGATTGGGCTTTACAAGCGAAATCTCAACTACATCTATGAGCATGCCATTGACCCCGATAAACGCAGATATATTGGCAAAGATGAGGCGCCACGCCATTATATTGACATCGATCACTACAGCAAGGATGACCCATTTAAAACCATGCCGCGCTTGTGGAAAGATGCCGTAGCAAAATACAGCGAAGACACCCTGAAAGCCTACGGAATAGTGCCTTGGCACATTGACATTATGATGTTTCGCCTCACAAAAGCATTTCAAGAGGGCAATCTCGACCACATTTTAAAGTACTCTACAGAGCTTGGGCATTATGTGGGCGATGCGCATGTGCCCTTGCACACCACCAAGAATTACAACGGAAAAATGACCGACCAAGTGGGCATTCATGGGTTTTGGGAAAGTAGATTGCCCGAGTTGTTTTCGGATGAGTATGACTTTTTGGTAGGCCGAGCAGAATACATTGAAGACCCACTCAATTTTGCTTGGGAAGTGGTAGAGGCCAGCAACAATGCTGTTGATAGCGTTCTACGTTTTGAACGCGAACTGAATGCCAGTTTTCCTACCGATATGAAATATGCGATGGAAAATCGCGGGCAAGCCTTGATGCAGGTCTATTCCAAAGAGTATTCGCGCGAATATCACAACCGGCTAAATGGCCAAGTAGAACGCAGAATGCGCGCCAGTGTGCTTGCCGTAGGGAGTTTGTGGTATACTGCATGGGTAAATGCAGGTCAGCCCGATTTGAAACCCTTATACGACCGCCAACTTTCACCGCAAGAGCAAGAGGAAATTATTGAAATGGAACTGAAAGTGAAAGGAAGTAATGAGCAACTTGGCCGACAACACGAGAACTGATTTAAGTGGTATAAAGGTACTGGAGTTGGCCTCGGTGCTTGCTGGCCCTTCGGTAGGTACGTTTTTGGCTGAGCTTGGCGCGTCAGTTACCAAAATAGAAAACCAACTCACAGGTGGCGATATAACCCGATCGTGGAAACTTGCCACCGAGCCCGAAAACCAAAATCACTCTGCCTATTTCTGTTCTGTCAATTGGGGCAAAACCCATCTTTTGCTCGACCTCAAATCGGAAGAAGGACACGCCAAAGCTTTACAGCTAGCAAGAGAATCGGATGTTGTTGTTAGCAATTTCAAACCGGGTGACGACAAAAAACTACGGTTGGATTATAATTCTGTGCAAGCATACAATCCCGAAGTAATTTACGGAAGTATTACGGGCTATGGTGACGATGACCCTCGCGCAGCCTACGATGTGGTGTTGCAAGCAGAGGCTGGTTACATGGCAATGAATGGTTTTGCCGACCGTCCGCCACTCAAATTTCCGTTGGCCATTATCGATATTCTTGCTGCCCATCAGTTAAAAGAAGGATTACTGCTCGCCTTATTCAATAAGGCCAGATTTGGTAAAGGCTGCCATGTTACCACTTCACTTTTCGATGCTGCCGTGTCGGCACTAAGCAACTATGCCACCAACTGGCTGATGGGTGGGCAAATTGCAACGCGTTCGGGCTCTGTGCATCCCAACATTTGTCCTTATGGTGAAATTCTTACCTGCAAAGATGGCGGCATGCTAGTGTTGGCAGTAGGAAGCGACAAGCAGTTTCAGGAGTTGTGCCGAATTCTTGGTAGAGAAGCCTTGGGCACCGACCTTAAGTACGCCACTGTGCAACACCGCTTGCAATACCGCGAGGAACTTATGGCACTATTGAAAGATGCCGCAAGCGCTTTTACAGCCAGCGAGTTATTGCCTCAATTGCACGAGCATTTTGTGCCTGCTGGCGCCATCCGGAACATGAAAGAAGTGTTGGAATTGCCAGCTACAGCCCATTTGTTGCTGCGCGAAACACTTTCCAATGGCACCGAAACTGTACGCGTGGGGCAGGTGGCGTTTCGGTTGGACTGATTCCCCATACGCGGGCATTACCGTAACGCTTTTGTTTTTCACGTTGTACGATATTGAGAAGATTTTTTCTCGCAAAGCCGCGAAGACGCAAAGTTTCTAATAATTACAATTACCAAGTATGTAGTTTGCGATGTACTCCATTTAATATGTATTCCTTCCATTTGTTTCTCCCGTTTTCTTAGCGTCTTAGCCACTTTGCGTGAAACAGTATCCTGGCATGAGATTTTGGTACATTGCCTCTACTGGTACAAAAAAAAGATAACCGTTTTGTTCCGATAACCTTTCTACATTTGCCCCGCTTTTGGTTCTTGAACATTCATTTCGAATGGGACGGATTAAAATGGGAATTCCGTGAGAATCGGATACTGTTCCCGCAGCTGTAAGTTCTTTATCCTAGTTCATGTATTGAATTAGGAACTTTCTGAATAACCAGTGCCACTGTTGCAAAGCGCAATGGGAAGGCCCGATAGAAAGTAGAACAAGTCAGAAGACCTGCCTCAAGCATCATGTTTCCACCCCCTTCGGGAAGAAAGGATGGAAATGAAAAATGTTCATGATAAGAGTAGTCCTCTTTTGCGCGGCTTTTAGCCTGTGGTGTGTTTCTGCATTCCCTCAGGTCACCGATTCGTTAACCTATCCCGAGGTGCGGGTGGATGCGTATCGTATTGCCAATGCCATAGGAACCAAGCAAACCACCACCGATAGTGTGTTGCTGCAACTGAGCACCCATCAAGATGTGGCAACCGTGTTGCAACTGCAAGGCAATGTGCAGGTGCGTGCCTATGGTCCGGGAGGAATTGCCACCTTCTCCATGCGCGGTACCACTGCGGGCCACACCCAAGTGGTTTGGATGGGAATTTCCATCAACGACCCCATGCTGGGTGTGAGCGATTTGGGTGCCATGCCGATTAACGGTTTGGGCGGCATTCGCCTGCTATCAGGTGCAGCGGCTATGCCCCATCATTCTGGCGGTATTGGTGGCACCATCGAGTTGATTGAACATACCCCAAGATTGGCCAATGGTATCACTGCAACTGTCTCGGGCGAATGGGGCTCGTTTCATAGCTATTCAGCTGGTGCTAAAGTGCAACTGCGCAAAAACAAGCTGTGGGCCAACACGTCCTTCAACTATCGCCAAGCCAAAAACGATTTTAACTACACCGATTTGGGCAAGTTAAACCACCCCATGCGCACTATGGAACATGCCGACATGCAGCTTTGGGGTGTAAGTCAATCCATTGGTTATGCGCTAAACAAGGCCAACGGTCTGGCACTGCACTTTCGCTTATCAGAAACCAACCGCTTGCTCCCTGCCACCATGCTTATGGCATCTACAAAAGAAACCCTTTGGGATAGGGATATTTGGTTGGCATTGCGTTACAAACGTGTGGGTACAAAATCGCTGTTGGAGGTCACAACTGCCTATATCCAAGGGCAGCAGGAATACTATGGCAACGATCACTACCGCTATCCCTACCTCTACCAAGCCAGCAAAACTATTGTGCGCTATCGCTATCAACTTTCGCGAAAATTGGAGCTCAAGTCAGGCATGGACCATAGCAGCGAGCGCGCCATTTCGGACTCAGCATATAGCCATGAGACTGTTTGGCGCCATTGGCAAGCGCTATTCGCCTCTCTTTCGTATGCGCCAACCTCATGGCTCAGTGCACAAGCTATGGCGCGAGAAGATTTGATAAACGCCCAATTTAGCCCTGTGCAAGCCTTAGCAGGGGTGGAGATAGATGCCTTAAAATGGTGGAAAATATCGGCCAATGTGTCGCGTAATTTTCGAACACCTTCCCTCAACGACCTCTATTGGACTCCGGGCGGCAACCCTGATTTGAAAAACGAAACAGGCTTTTCGTTCGAAACAGGAATGCGGTTTTATAAACGCTGGGACAAATTCAATTTCGATGTAAACGCCACCTATTTCCACACCGAGGTGGACAACTGGATTTTGTGGACCCCAGGAGCAGGTAGCATTTGGAGCCCGAAAAACATGCGCAAGGTGTTGGCACAGGGCGTTGAACTGCAACTGCAATTGGGTGCCACTATTCGTAAAGTGCAGGTGTCGTTGCATACCGAATACGATTTCACGCAAAGCACCGTAACCCAAAGTATGACCCCGAGCGATGAAGCCGTTGGAAAACAATTGATATACACCCCTATTCACAGCGCCAAAGGCCATCTTTCGGTGCAATGGAAAGGGCTTGTGGGCATGTATGGCCTCCAATACACAGGGCAACGCTACACCTCATCCGACAATTTGAGTAGTCTTTCTGCATTTCATGTTAGCTGGATTTCGGCCTCCTATCGCCTTCCAATAAAGCAGCATGCCCTGCAATTGGGTGGGGCTATCGACAATCTTTTCAATCAACAGTACCAAGCCATTGCTTGGCGCCCCATGCCGGGCAGAGCTTTTAGAGTTACACTATCCTACACCTTTTCATCTTAAACCTAAATCAATTAAAAACAACCAATCAAACCAATAATCATCATGAAAAAAATCCTGCTGTTTTCCTTGTTTTCTTTTTTTGTATTAACCTCTTGCGATTCGGATACCGAAGACCCAACGGTGGATGTGAACTCCTTTACCAATGGGGTATTCATCCTCAACGAAGGCAATTTTGGTGGTGGCAATGCTTCGCTGTCGTTCTTTAATAAGGTAAACGATACATTGACTAACGATGTATTCACTGCTGTGAACGAAATTCCATTGGGCGATGTGGCGCAGTCTATGGCCGTGCGTGGCGACAAAGGCTATATCGTAGTCAACAATTCGGGCAAAATTGAAGTGGTTAACCTCTCCGATTTAACTTCTGCGGGTACTATTTCTGGACTTAATTCACCTCGCTTCATAGCTTTTGTGAGCAATACCAAAGCCTACGTGAGTGATTTGTATTCCAACACCATCACCATTTTTAACCCAGAAAACCTCACCATTACTGGCGCTATTGCCACCAATGGCTGGGTGGAAGAGATGGTGGTAATTGACAGCACTGTGTTTGCCGCAGGCGCTGGTAGCGGCTATGTATATAGCATCAATACCACTACCGACCAAATTACCGATAGTGTTATGATTGGCGAAGAACCATCGAGCCTTACGGTGGATGCCAACAACAAATTGTGGGTGCTAACTACAGGTGGATTTCAAGTGGAGTTGCCCAAATTGGCACGAATCAATCCAGCTAACTTAGACATGGAGTTGAGCTTAGATTTCACTTCACTGGATAGCTATCCCGGAAATTTGCAAACCAATGCAGCAGGCACCATGCTCTATTTTCTTGATGGTGGGGTATATGCGTGCTCCATTGATGTAGAAACGATTCCTTCAACGCCCATAATTGCAGGCTACTATTACAAACTTGGGGTGGATAAAGCTGCCAGCACTATCTACACTTCCGACCCGTTAGACTACAACCAAAACGGCAAAGTGTATTGCTACACCGATGCAGGTGCGGCTATAGACACGTTTAATGTGGGGGTAATTCCGGGTAATTTCTGTTTTACACAACCTTAAGTCACTACCCTTAAAACCAAAGGTCCAAAGGAATCGTTTTTCCTTTGGACCTTTTTCTTGTTTAAAAAGCAACTAGATTTTACAACACCACAATTCGCTGCACGCGTTGAGAGTTGCCGCTTCGCACCGTTACGAAAAACATGCCACTAGCACCATTGGGCAATGGAATGGCAGCATTGCTATCGCGTACTGAGCGTTGTATTAGTTGGCGGCCGCTCAAATCGGTAAGCGTCAATTCTACAGGGTAGCTATTCGTAAGGCGAATAAACCCATCCTGAACAAGGTTGGGCTGCACATTCACATCCATCATCACCTCGCGGTCGTTTACACCCGCAGGACACCATTCTACCAAACTGTCAAACCAGCCTTTGGAAAACAACAAGGTAGGCTGTGCGCATTCGTAATGGCTTAGGGTGCTAGATCGTTCTATGGAAGTAACGTTGGTAGCACCCAGATCATTCATCCATTGCTCGGTAAACAAGGCGTTGAGATAGGTCACTTCTTGGTCAGAACTGCAATAGTTGAGCAATACTGGCGCCTCGGGCACCCAATCGTACACATCGTTTTCGCGCAATGCGACCATGGCTGGGTGATTCGGGTCGCCAAAAAATGCATCGGCATATTCGGGTACAATAATCAATCTTGGTGTATCGTTCATTGCTTCGTTTATCTCGCCAAAGCTATGTGTACCATCAAATAGGGGAGGAAGCGTTTGGTCGTAGGGAGGCGTGAAAATTTCGGAGTAATCGGTGTACCAATCGCCATACACGCTTTGATACGACAAGATAAGATACGGCAAATAGCCCGGCACAGCATAAGGCTCAAGCGCAGCAACCATATCAAACTGATTGCCCGAAAGGTTGTAGGGGCCGCTGCCGGGTGCCGAGGCGGTTACGGTAAACTCGTTGGCGTACTCTTCTTGAATTATTTGATGCGTACCTAAAGTGGCGTGTCCACCTTGAGAATATCCTGTAAGAAACAACTGTCCATTAAGCTCTGCATCGGTAGCCGCGCAAATGGATTTGGCTACCCGCAATAAGTCGATGGTAGCCGTGGCCTGCGAGCGATTGTGTTGGTAAGGGTGGAACCCCGGGCTAAAACCCAATCCCAAATAATCGGCCATGGTCGATACATAACCTGACGATGACATTACTGCGCCCAAAAACCATTCGTCCCGCAGGTAGTAGAACGTTTCTTCTTTTATAACCTTAGTGCCATGCATATAGGAGATAAGTGGCAAGGGGCAAGGCACATTGGTAGGGATAAACACCAAGCCCGAAGCATAGGTAGGGTTGCCGTTCGGGTCGGGAGTGTCATATACTATGCGATGCACATCTACTTCGTACTCCAAGGGTAAAATGCCTGATGGCAGACCTGCATCCGACAGCAGCACATCAATGTCGGCTGTGGTGAGGTGAAGAATTAGGGTATCTTCTATAATAGTGCCCTGTGCAAATGTCCATGAAGGCATGGAGGCAATAGCGATGGAGAGGAAAAGTTTTTTCATGGGGCTAATATATAGATTTAATAGAATGCGTGCATTGTTTGTGTGTTGCTCAGCAGACTAAGGGGTTTGATTTTGTTTTGAGGAAGAAGTTTTTTGCACACATTTTAGTGGGATTAAAGGAGCAAAAGACACTATCCCTTAAAGTGTATTATTCGTCATTCCTCAATCCCCTATTTTTGTTGCATGACATCGGTTACAAAAAACAAAGTTGACCTGCCGCGCGAATTGCTCCAAAAGGCCTACACTCTCATGTGTAACGCTAAAGCTATGACGGTTCTGTATGAAGAAAACGCGAGGATTACCAGCAAATATGTTCATGCCACCAGCCGTGGCCACGAAGCCATACAGCTTGCAGTGGCGCTGCAATTGCTGCCTCAAGATTTTGTAGCCCCATATTATAGGGACGATTCGATATTGTTGGGCATTGGGTTGCAGCCCCATGAGCTTATGCTGCAACTATTGGCCAAGCGCGATGACCCTTTTTCTGGCGGTCGCACCTACTACAGTCACCCCAGTTTGAAGCGCGATGACATGCCCAAAATTGCGCATCAAAGTTCCGCAACAGGCATGCAGGTAATTCCTACTACAGGCATAGCCATGGGCATTCAATATCGCGAAACTATGAAGCTGGACGCCAACCTATCGCTAAAACCCATTGTGGTGTGCAGCATTGGTGATGCCGCCATGACCGAGGGCGAAGTGTCGGAAGCGTTGCAAATGGCGGTGCTTAAGCAATTACCCATTATTTATGTGGTGCAAGACAACGAGTGGGACATATCTGCCAATGCCGATGAAATACGTGCTATGGATGCCACGGCCTATGCCAAAGGCTTTCCAGGGCTGGAAGTGTTCACCATTAATGGCAGCGATTTTGTGGAATGCTATACGACTATGCAGCTGGCCATACACACCGTGAGGGTGCAACGTAGGCCCATTTTGGTGCATGCCAAAGTGCCATTGCTCAACCACCATACCTCTGGGGTGCGCATGGACTTTTACCGCACTCCCGAAGATTTGGCCACCCATGCCAAGCGCGACCCATTTCCACTATTACATGCCACCATGCTGCAAGCAGACTTTGCCGAGGCAGAATTGCTGGCTATAGAAGCGGAGGCCCGTGCGTTTGTGCAAAAAGAATATGAAAAAGCACTGACCTTCGAAGACCCACGTCCCGAAGATTTGTTTACCCATGTGTTTGCCTCAACACCTATCACAGAAGAAGTGGGAGAGCGCAGCCCCGCAGGCAAAGAACCTACCGTAATGGTAGATAGCGCCTTGTTTGCCATTCGCGAATTGATGGCTAAGCACCCCGAATGTTTGCTCTATGGGCAAGATGTGGGCCGTAGATTGGGAGGTGTGTTTCGCGAAGCAGCCACTCTTGCCGAAACCTTTGGCGATCATCGGGTATTTAACACACCCATTCAGGAAGCGTTTATTATTGGTAGCACTGTGGGCATGAGTGCCGCAGGGCTCAAACCCATAGTAGAAGTGCAGTTTGCCGATTATATATGGCCGGGACTTAATCAGTTGTTCACCGAAGTAAGTCGCTCCTGTTTTTTAAGCAATGGCAAATGGCCTGTAAGCTGTATTCTTCGTGTACCCATTGGGGCCTACGGTAGTGGAGGCCCTTATCACAGCAGTAGTGTAGAAAGTGTGTTGTGCAACATCAAGGGCATCAAAGTGGCCTACCCTAGTTCGGGAGCAGACTTGAAAGGATTGATGAAAGCTGCTTATTACGACCCCAATCCTATAGTGATGCTCGAACACAAAGGGTTGTATTGGAGCAAGATCAAAGGCACCGAAGAAGCCCGAACCATAGAGCCCAGCGAAGATTATGTGATTCCATTTGGAAAGGGTAGGGTAGTGCTTGAAGCCACGGCCGAAGCAATTGTAAAGGGCGAAAGTATTGGCATAATTACATACGGAAGGGGAGTGTATTGGAGCAAGAATGCGGCAAAGGCATTCAAAGGCCAAGTGGAGGTTATCGACCTAAGAACGTTGCAACCGTTAGATGAAGAGCTAATATATGCTACAGCGCGTAGGCATGGTCGCTGCTTGGTGGTTACTGAAGAACCAGTTTCTAACTCGTTTGCACAAAGCATAGCAGGGCGCATTTCCGACAACTGCTTTCAAGCGCTAGATGCGCCAGTGAGGGTTGTAGGTTCGGAAGATATGCCTGCCATTCCGCTCAATAGCACCTTAGAAACTGCAATGATACCGTCAGATGAAAAAGTGGCAAAAGCCATAGAGGCGTTATTGAAGTATTAATCATTCTTACAAAAGCTGTCTAAAGTCGGTACTTCCCCATTGATTGTGTTAAATTTGCGTTCATCTCGTTCGAACAAACGAAATCTAGGCTCGCCAATCCTTTGAAACGTAATCTCATTCTTGTAGGCATTGTCCTAGTCATCGCCATTGCGGTTGGTGTTGGGGTCTATTTTTGGGGCAGTACTGCCGAAGAGCGTAATGTAGAGCCACTGGAAGCAGTGCCTCTTTCGGCCAGTGTACTTTTGGAGTTTGCAGATATGCGCGCTGCTATCACCCCGTTGATGGAGTTGCCCTATGCGCAATTGATGCTATCGGCACCATCCTTCGGTGTGCCAATGCAGCGCAGTTTGCTACTCGATTCGTTGGTTCGGGGCGAACTTAGCTTAGAAGGTGCATCTGTGTTGCATTCATTCCACACGGTGCATGGAGATTCGGGCATGCATGTCCTTACGGTAATTCAACCCAAGGCAGCTATTCCTGCGGAAGACTTGGAGATAATCCTCGAGAATGTGTTGGCTACCTCAGCATTTCAGGCTTATAAGATAGGAATCCATAGCGTGCTTACCCATGCTGCTTGGGGACTGTCGGTAGCCGCTGTGCAAGGGTTTATAGTGGTGAGCGATAGTCCGAAGTTGTTAGCACAGTCATTCGAAGCATTAGAAACTGGCAAAGCATTGCATACCGATAAGCGCTTGCAAATGGCGCGCACAGCAGCGGGCAAAAACGTGCAAATGAATCTGTTTGTGCGCCTGCCCTTGCGTTTATTCCGTGCCTCTTCGTTATGGAATGAAATGGGCGATTGGATTGCCCTTGATGTAAGCACCGAACCCGAAGGCTCCGTAATGAATGGGTTTAGCTACACCTCCGATTCGTTGCCCACATTGCTTGGGCTGTTTCATAATCAAAAACCACAACAACTCACCTTTCAGTCGGCCATACCTGATCAGACATCTTCCTTTTTAATGTTTGGCATTAGCGATATGCAAAAGTTGCAGCTCGACTATGTGCAGCAATTGGAGCAGCGCAATGCAGCTGTCGCGTATAAACAACGCATGGACACATTGAATGCGGCCCTTAAGGTCGATGTGCGCCAACATTTCTTTCCGTGGATGGGCAAGCAGTTTGGCACCTGTGTGTTGGGTACTTCATCGGTGCAAAAGTCGGGCAAGGCATTTGCGTTGTTTCAAGTGAACTCGCCCGAACTGGCAGACAAGTTGGTGCATAGTTTGGCAGATAAGGCAGGTTCAGACACAGCCACAGTTCGGGCTATGCCTATACCTGGATTGTTGCAACTCATATTTGGAGAAGCCATGGCGGATGTAGAGGGCAACTACTTTACTCGCTACAACGACTTCATCATTTTTGGGAGCACAGCCGAAGCGGTTCAAGCCTATGTTCTTCAGTTGCAAGCCGACCGCACCCTAGCCACCGATGCCAAGTTTGCCACCTTTATGGAACAGTTTAGCTCATCGTTCAATGTGTTTAGCTTCAATAGACTGTCGCAGGCAAAGCAGGTCATACAAGCGCACCTATCTTCTGATGGCGCACGTATGTGGAATAATTTGCAGGAGTTGTTTGAGCAATTGCCAGCCTTTGGAGCACAGTTTAGTAGCACCGGCAAAGCGTTTTACGCCAATGTGTATTGGCAATACAATCCCGATTGGAATAGTAAATCAAGTAACGAATCAGTAGCAAGTATGGATGCTCAAGTGCTAGGGCGCCCATTGTGGATGCGCAATCATCTATCGAAAGAGCCTGAGGTTTTTGCTCAAGATGCCTCGAGTAATGTGTATTTGTTCAACCAAACGGGCCAAGAATTATTTAAGCGCGCACTAAGCGAGCCCATTGTAGGCAAGGCAGTTCAGGTGGGCTCCAAAGCCGATGCCAGTCTCAATTACCTCTTTAGCACCAGCAAACAAATCCACCTTTGGGATAGAAACGGCAAGGATGTGGCGGGTTTTCCCGTCAATCTAGAATCGCCTTTGTCTGCACCCATGCAAATCATAGATTATGACGGTAAGTATGAATATCGCTTACTTGTGGCCTGCAAAAATAAACGGGTCTACAACTTTGGGATAGATGGCAAGCAGGTGAAAGGGTGGAAATTTGAGAAAACAAGTTCACCTGTCACTACCGCGGTAGCCCATCTTTCGGCACAAAAGAAAGATTACCTGTGTGTTGCAGAGAGCAGCGGTAAAATCCATCTGTTGGAAAGAACAGGTGCAAAACGCGTTGCGATTAAAGAAGAAATTGAACTATCTAGTAATGCCGTTATCCAACCTTTTTCTTCCAAAAATCAGAAGCATACAGGGTTTTACGTTACCGATACGCAAGGCACAGTGCATCATATTGGTTTGGATGGAAAGGTGAAGCAAATTGAATTCCTCAAATGCAGCCCAGAACATCAGTTTATGGTGGCAGATTTGAATACCGATGGCGAACCAGAGTTTGTGTTGTCCGACCTCAATGTGCTGATGGTGTTTGCTGCCTCGAAAAAAATGATTTTCGAACAGCGGTTATCACCCGGTGCTGTTGGTCCTTTTTCCATTGAGTTGGCTAAAAATCGTTTTGGCATTGGGTATTCCTTTCCAGAAGATAACCAAGTAATGTTGTTCGATGCTACGGGTGTGCCCCTAGAAGGATTTCCGCTTAATGGTTCATCTCTGTTTGATGTTGTTGCCATGCCCACAGCCCAGCGATTGGTGGTTACGGGCATAGATCAAGGGTTGTCAATACTCATAATTGATTAGGCGCAAAAAAGTTACTTTCGTCCGATTCATTAATGCTATTTCCATGACCAAATTTAAGACCCACTCGTTAGCTGCACTTGTTTTGCTAACCATTGTAGCTATGGTACTTCCATCGTGTACCGAAGATTATTTCGACATGGATACCATGCAAGAGGATTTGTTCGAATGGAATCCTGACTTGGCGTTTCCGTTGGTATTCTCGTCTTTGACGGCAGCAGATATTGTTGGGTATGATGAAAATAACTACTACACATATGGCGATGACAATTTCATTACTCTAGTGTATACCCGAACTGTTTTTTCGGAAACGCTAAACGACTTTTTGGAGATACCGGGCACACAGGGCATCGACCAAAGCATTTCTCTTAATAGTGGTGAAGTAGCGGACTTCAATTTATCTGGACAGGTACAGAAAATAGTGAATGTTGCGTTTCCAATAGTATTTAATGGAACAACAGGAAGCCAAATGAGTACATTGGTGCTGGAAAGTGGAAGCCTAAACATTGCCCTGTTGAGCAATTTTCAACATAGCGGTTCGCTATTAGTTTCTTTGCCAGAGTTGAGATTAAATGGGGTGTCATTTTCGCAATCTATCCCGATTAATTACACAGGAGGCTTGGTTTCTCAAAGTATTACAGTCGATTTGGCGGGTTATGAATTGGATTTAGATAACGGTGGTCCAACCAACACGCTACCGATTATCTATACATTAAATTTACAAGATGGCGGTGGAGCAAATCCTACCACAGCGAACAGTGTAGCAATCACCCAAGGGTTCTCAGACCTTGTTTTGGCTTTTGCTGATGGCTATTTTGGCCAATTCGCTTTGGAGATACCGAGTGGAGTAGTACAAATGGATTTGCTGGATAATGGAACACTTTATTTCGAAGACCCTCGCCTGCGCTTAACAGTAAAAAATACGATTGGTGTGCCAATTCAGGTTAGTGTTCAACAGTTGTATGGAGAAGGTCAGGCGGGTACCATCAATTTCAATTATGGTCAGGTTATGCCAAGTCCGTTTACAATAGCCGCTGCTCCTGCTTTGGGCGATTCATCAATTCAATCGTTCTATTTCACGCGTGACAATAGCAATATTAACCCGCTGGTGAATGGCAATTTCAATAGTCTGCATCACGATTTCGATTCGCAAGTGAATGCCAACGGGCAGGTGTACAATTTTGCATCACGCAATAGTGTAGTGGAGGTGAAAGCAGAGGCCGAACTGCCTTTTTGGGGCAAATCGAATCACTTTATTGTGGAAGATACCTTGGAATATCCGTTGGGGGAACTGTCCAATCTGCAAGGAAATATAGAAAGAGGATTATTGCGCATAAACACTGTGAATGGCTTCCCTATGGACGGCATTCTTAAGTTGTATCTCACAGATAGCTTGTATAATGTAATAGATTCCATCTTGGCAGATGGTTCGTTTGTATTGCGTTCTGGACCTATTGATGCCAATGGCAAAGTGATATCTCCAGTAAATACAAACAATGATGTGCCTATTGATAGTTCACGTGTAGCTAGCATTTTTGGAGCGAAATACATGATAATTCATGGCGACATGATATCTACAAATGATGCGGTAGATAATATCCGCATTTATGGTGATGATAGGTTGCAGGTACGCATTGGGCTACAAGTAAAATTGAAAGCCAGTCCTTCCGACTTGGAGGATTTATAATATACTTTGTAGTTAACCCCAATATTCTATCCTTATTACATGAGAAACTTATACGCATTCCTACTTGCAATCTGCCTATCGCTTGGGTTTTTTAATGCACAAGCGCAGTACGATTTCACTATTCAAGGCATGACTATAGTTCCCCAGCGGAACTACATCAACCCTGCGTACATACCAGAGAGCAAATGGCATCTTGGATTGCCCATGCTTTCTAGCAATCATATTGCAGGAGGATTCAGTGCATTTGCCTATTCAGATTTGGTTCAGAAAAATGGGGACTCCCTGTATCTTAACATTGGCAATGCAATAGAAAAAATGGGCAACACGGGTTATTTAAGTGTCAATGCCAATTTCGACTTGTTGTCCTTCAGTTTCAAGTTCGGGAAGGAGAAGAACAATTTCATCTATGTCAATGTCACCGAGCGTATTTCAACCAAAGCCACCATCCCTAAATCGCTACTTGATTTTGTGTGGAGAGGAAATGGAGCATTTTTGGGTGAGCGCGTAGATTTTAGCAATCTTGATTTAGATGCAACTCACTACCGTGAATATGGGATTACCTATGCAAGAACATTATTGAAAAAGAAACTGAATGTTGGTCTTACGATCAAGTACCTCTATGGCATGGAGAATATTTCGTCCGACAATAGTCAGTTTAGCATTTTTACGGATAGGAATAGTTTTGATATCACTGCTACATCAAATTTCAGGGTTAACAGTTCTGGACTATTCGATGGGGAGTTGGATAATTTCGGTAGCGACATGACCGGCTACCTTTTCAATCGCAACAATCATGGGTTTGCTTTTAACCTAGGTGGTCAATACAAAATCAACGAGAAGTGGGAATTAGCGGCAAGTGCACTCGACTTGGGTATGATATTTTGGAATGAAAAACCTGTGAACTATGTGATGGATAATGCCAACTTCACCTACCAAGGATTGGATTTGGTTCAGTTTATTGATCAAGACAGCACCAATTATCTAGAGAATTTTGGAGATTCAATTGCTAACACCTTTAAGATTGACTCGGCAAGAACAATTTATACCACTTCATTGCCTTCTCGTATCTATGTGAGTGGTGCATACAATATCAACAAGAACAATAGAGTTGGATTGGATTTTTATGGTGAGATTTTTAAGGGTCATTTCGAGCCTGCGGTATCTATCAATTACACCAAGCGTTTTGGGCACGTCTTCGCGATTTCTGCTAATTATATGTACAACAATCGCAGTTTTGCTAACCTTGGCGCTGGGTTTTCGCTCACCTTGGGGCCAATTCAATGGTATCTCACCATGGATAATATCCTAGCCCCAATCATTCCGCAACATGTTCAGAATTTCCATTTCCACAGCGGATTGAACATGGTATTTGGGTACAAAGATAAAAAGCCCAAGATTAGCGACAAGGATGGTGACGGTGTTGCCGATTTGGAAGATGCATGTCCGGACGAATATGGATTGAAAATCTTTAGCGGCTGTCCAGACCGCGATTGGGATGGCATTGCAGATAAGGATGATAATTGTCCAGATGAATCAGGTAAAATTGAGAATAAGGGCTGTCCATGGGGCGATAGAGATGCCGATAGCGTTTTGGACAATATGGATACATGTCCAGATATTGCAGGAGCAATTGAAAACAATGGTTGCCCTTGGAAGGACACCGATGGTGATGGAGTAACCGATAATATTGATAAATGCCCAGAGGTAGCTGGCGATCCTGCCAACGAAGGTTGCCCATGGCCAGACACTGATGGAGA
This sequence comes from Chryseobacterium gleum, assembly GCA_945903645.1. Lineage (GTDB taxonomy): Bacteria > Bacteroidota > Bacteroidia > UBA10329 > UBA10329 > UBA10329. The sequence goes on along the minus strand of CAMDOM010000002.1, from coordinate 144,280 downwards.
TGGTGTTTTGAACAACGTGGACAAATGTCCAGATGTTGTTGGACCAGTAGATAACAACGGATGTCCATTTGGGGATAGAGATGGTGATGGAGTATTAGATAATGATGATCGCTGTCCTGATATTGTTGGGCCAAAAGAGAATCAAGGATGTCCATGGCCCGATACGGATGGTGATGGTCTATTTGATCATGTGGATGATTGTCCGCGCACACCTGGTCCACCAGAAAATCGCGGCTGTCCAGTAATTGAAGAAAAAGAGCAGGAGGTACTTAATACAGCTTTTTCCAATCTCGAATTTGAATCAGGTAAGGATATCATCAAACCAAGTTCATATGCATCTTTGGCTAATTTGGCAGAGTTGCTTGTGAATAAAACCAATTACAAGTTAAAAATTAGCGGACACACAGACAATGTTGGAAAACCCGATTTGAACATGAAGCTTTCAGAAAAAAGAAGCAGAGCGGTGGAAGCATATCTTCGAATGAAAGGGGTGAATGCCAGTCAATTTAATGTATTGTGGTTTGGACAGACAAAACCTGCTTATCCAAACGATACCCCCGAGGGAAGACAGAAAAATAGGAGGGTAGAAATGGAAGTTATCTTTGATTAGAATCGAAGAGAACCAGCTTTAGGTAATATAAAAAAGGCTCCCATCCATATTTGAAGGGCACTGAAAAAGTCCTTTAATATTTTAAACTCTTTAGAAAAATAAAATAAAGGCTCTGAGAATCGACTATACGAGAGTAGTTGTGCGTCCCGACCCAAATACTTTAAAGAAAAGAGGCTGTTTTCTAAGTTGAAAACAGCCTCTTTTGATAAACAGCCACTTTTTCAGTGGCCTCCATATTTGGATGGGAGCCTTTTTTGGTTTGATGGGGTGGTATTATCGCCTGCTAGCGCGAATCATGTTTACAATCCATCCCAATCCAAACGCCAAAACTCTATTTTATTACTATCAGATTAAATTGAAACTGTAGAATGAAAATGACCGTTAAACCTTAGGCATATTTGCATAATTTTATAACTTTAATTAATCTTCATTTCCATGAAAACTAACTTCTTTTTAGCATCAGTAGTTCTCCTTCTAGTTGTCAACGATGTTTCTGCTCAATGTACAGAAGGAAATTGTTTTAACGGCAATGGTACTTATACATTTGATAATGGTGATAAATACACAGGGCTTTGGAGACAGGGTAAGTGTGAAGGTTATGGGGTATATTCTTTTACAAATGGAGACGTGTATAAAGGAGCTTTTATTGCAGGTAGAATGGAAGGGCGAGGCACCTATATCTACAGTAATGGTGATAAGTATATCGGCATGTGGAAAGCTGCTAAAATGGAGGGGCGTGGGCATTTTTACTGGAATTTAGCTGGTGATTTAATGGATGATGCCAAATTGGAGGGGAACTTTAAGGCGGGCAAGCCTGATAAAATGGATGTGAAAGACACTGGTGTTCCTGCTGAGCCTCAAAAGATTAAGTGATGAAATTTGAGCTTGTACACTTTTTAACATTGCTTTTTGTTGAAGAATCAGAAACATGTTTCTTTTTTTCCTTTTTAGAGAAATAAAAAATATTGTTTCAGGTTAAACATAGATGTATTTAAATCAAAACAGCATGAATGTATTTTTACTTGTGATTTTAGTTGTAATAACTCCTTTAATGTCTTTGGCTCAAAAAATTGCCTATGCGGATTTGAACGCCATCATCGGTGTGATGCCAGAGAACAAAAAAGTAAATGAAGACTTGAATATTTATGCCACTGGCCTTAAAAAGCCTTTGGACGACTTGAAAGCGGAACAAGAAATTTTAGGAAAACAGTTTCAGAAAGCATTAGCAGCAAAAGATACAGCTTCGGCACTCCAAATTCAAGAAAAGGCCTTGGAAAGTGATAATAAATTGCAGGAATCATCTCGTAAAGCTGAGCAACAATTGCAGCAAAAACGTGATGAGATGATGCAGCCTGCACTAAATCGTATTCGCAAAGCATTGGATACTATTCGCAAGCGAGATGGATATAGCTATATCCTTAATTCAATTGATGGTAGTGGATCTACGATTGTTCTTTCAGGTCCTGAGGAGGATAATGTGACCTTGAAATTAGTGAAGGAATTGGGAATAGTGTTGGATGGGCAAGATGATACCTCTCCAGCGTCTGCTCCAGAGAAGAAGAAATAGAATTAGGAGTTTTAAATTGTTAAACCGCTCATACAAAGGTATGAGCGGGTTTTGTTTTTTCTATCGTGCGGTAGGTCCAGCTCTTTCTGGAAAAATACCCTAGCTCTGAAGCACAGATATCCAATGTTCTGGAAGTTCCATGCTTCTATTATTCGCATAGTCAAAAGCCACTATAATGTTTAGGCCTTTTGCTGTAATGCGCTCTCCTCGACTATCCTGTTTGGTTATAATACACTCAAGATGAACGCTTTTAGTGCCAATTTTTCCTGTGCGCATGTATACGCGAACAATGTCATTTAAGAACACGGGCTCTACATAATCTATGGAAACATGGGCTAGAATAAAACCTTCATTTTTCCATTCAATAAATGGCCATTTCGAGTCTGAAAAAGCCATCCGACCTAGTTCCATCCAGCTTAAATAGACCGCATTGTTCACGTGACCCAACATATCGGTATCTCTAAAGCGTACTTGAACATCCACACTAACTTGATACTCTTGATTTTCAAATTTCATGGTGCAAATATCCGAGTTCGTAAATTTATTTCAGATAATTTTCTTCGTGTAATTGCATTTTTGTCTGCTGCAATCGCAGCTTTACTGCCTTAGAACTTTAACTTCGCCATTCTAAACAATTTACCATTAACAATGAAAACCATATTTTACGCTATTGCCACCATCGCCTATTCGTCCTTGATTTCGTTAAACGCTTTGGGACAGATTCAAACTCCAAGACCTAGTCCAACCGCAACTATAAAGCAAAAAGTGGCGCTCACGGAAGTGGAAGTCAATTATTCTCGTCCTGGTATGAAGGGCAGAAAAGTGTTTGGCGATGTTGTAGCCTATAATGAAGTGTGGAGAACTGGAGCTAATGCTGTTACCACAATAAAGTTTGCAGACGCAGTAAACGTTAATGGAACGGCAATACCTGCAGGTAAATATGTGTTGCTGTCTATTCCTGGAGAAAAAGAATGGACTGTAATTATTTCTAAAGACTCAGCAATGGATGGTGTAAGCGCCTACAAACAGGAATTTGACGCTGCCCGCGTAGTAGTGAAACCACGTTTGCTTCGGGATGCAGTAGAGAGTTTTACTGTTGATTTCGCCAATTTCAAAGATGAAGGTGCTACTCTTTCATTAGCGTGGGAGAATACTGCTATCGATTTGCAGGTTTCTATGGATATAGATTCGAAAATTGAAGCGGCTATTCGTGCTACTTTGCTTGAGTCTAAAAATGAACCAAAAGCTGGCGATTACCATAATGCAGCTGTCTATTACATGAGTAAAGAAAAGAATTTGGATCAAGCTTTGGTTTGGATGAACAAGTCTGTAGAAATGAATCCAGATGCGTTTTGGTATGTGCATCGCAAAGCTGAATTGCTGGGTAAAATGGGCAAAAAGGACGAAGCAATTCAAACTGCTGAAAAATCGCTTTCGATGGCGAAAGCCAATGCTGATGGTGACTTTGGATACGTGAAACGCAATGAAGAGTTAATAGTTAAACTTAAGAAATAACTTTAGCTAGTTCTTATCTTCTGCAAATCATGTGTGCTTTTAAGTTGGTAATTCCCAATTTAGGAATTGCATCACACTGTTTTAGTGGAGGTGTTCGTACTTATTCCTATGAATTGTTGGATTAGAATTCCAATCGCTACGACCAATAAGCAGCCAACCACGTTATACCACAAATAACCCATGGTGAGCCATTGTGGAGCTGTGCCCTCGGCATTCATCCAATGGATATAAAGTACTACACCTTCGGCAATTAAGGCGGCTATAAATACGGCCTGTCCTTTTATATAGTGTACGTAAAACGCCACAAGAAAAATACCCAAAATAGTGCCGTAGAATAGCGAGCCAAGCAAATTAACCGCCTGAATCAAGTTCTCGAAAAGTGATGCGGTTGTGGCGAAAAGTATAGCAAGAATGCCCCAGAGTAACGTAAACCATTTGGACGAACTTAGATAGTGCGCATCACTCTTTTGTGCTCTAAACGAACGCTTGTACAAATCTATTGTAGTGGTGGAAGCCAACGCGTTGAGCTCAGATGAAGTGCTTGACATAGCCGCACAGAACATTACCGCAAAAAGGAGTCCTACCATGCCATGGGGCAAATAGTCCATCACAAAGGTCATGAAGATGTAATCACGGTCGTTGGTCTCTGCTTTCGGGTCGTTTTTTAGTACTAATTCCTTAACGTTTTTTCGAATGCCTTCTCCCTTTGCTAATAGTTCTTTTGCATGTTGGGCATGTTTGTTTGCAGTTATAGTGTCGCCCATTTCAAGGGCAGAAACCATGGAACGCAGCGCGATTTCTTTCTGTTCGAAAACAGCGCTATGCTCTTTCTCTAGTGTTGAAAATGCTGATGCATGTTCTGATTGCTGCAAAATTTCCGATTGTACACGATTGAAAAAAACGGGTGGTTCTTGAAACTGATAAAATACAAAAACCATAACTCCAATAAGCAGAATAATGAACTGCATGGGCACTTTCAGTAGTCCATTCATAATTAGACCAAGTCTGCTTTCGGTTATGCTTTTTCCAGTGATATAGCGCTGTACTTGGGATTGGTCTGTACCGAAATAGGACATAAAAAGGAATAGGGCTGCAGTGATTCCTGACCAAAAATTGTAACGGTCATTCAAATCGAAATTGAAATTCACAATATTGAGCCGTTCCATCTTACCTGCCACATGCATAGCATCATTTATGCTAATGTCCTTTGGTAGCATGGAAACAACCATGATTCCCGCCAAAAACATGCCGCCCATCATCACAGCCATTTGCTGCTTTTGAGTTTGTGCCACAGCCCGTGTGCCACCCGAAACGGTGTAAACGATTACCAGCGAGCCAATCAGAATATTAGTAAAGGTTAAATTCCAATCGAGGAGCGTACTTAAAATAATTGCAGGTGCATAGATGGTAATTCCTGCTGCTAAACCGCGTTGTACAAGGAATAATATGGAAGCGAGTGTCCGTGTTTTTAGGTCAAAACGACTTTCGAGAAATTCATAAGCTGTAAAAACCTTGAGTCGATGAAAAATCGGAATGAACGTAACCGATAGAATTATCATGGCTATTGGAAGCCCGAAATAAAACTGAACGAAGCGCATACCATCTGTGTATGCTTGGCCTGGAGTGCTTAGAAAGGTAATTGCACTGGCTTGGGTTGCCATAATCCCAATGCCGATCCCCCACCATTTTGCATCATTATCACCTTTAAGGTAACCTTCTAAGTCTTTGCTGCCACGAGTTTTGTAGGTGCCATAAGCCACGATAGAAAACAGTGTTCCTAGCAGAACAATCCAATCTAGCGCGCTCATTTGTAGTAGTTAGTTAGTGCGTAAAACGCAAGAATTAACCCGCCCAACACCAGTATGAGCAAAGCATACCAGCCTGTCCATGATTTAAAAATGGGGGGCTTTTCGTTGGTTGACATGGCATAAAGGTCGTAAAAGCTTGACCAAGTTTAATTAGCAGATTTTGGTGGTAGTTGATGACGGAGAACGCAATAATTCTTCAGAGGTTTATTCTTGTTTTTGAAATCACAAATCAATTAAGGTTCCAATTGGCTCATTTAAAGTTGGCATTCCCATGAAATGGCCTTTAATGCATTTTCAAACCGCAGCATGCCAACGCCTTCAACAATTGCATAGCTCTTTTTGGCTTGAATGAGGTAATCTTCGTAGTAGGTGAAAAGCTCATTTCTTTCCGTTGGGTGTTCCCGCTGCGGGTCGGCTTCCCAAGGTAGGTTTGGGCGGAGTAGCAGATACAATCGCTCTTCTTGGTTTTTGAAGCGATTTTCGACCAAAGAATCAGTATCACCCCACTTCACGGCTCGCCAAACCTTCACAACTAAAACATCTGTATCACATATAATAATTGGGTTGCCCGATTGAATTGCCCGATTCTCTGATTCCACTTGTTGTTTGGCGATGAATGCCACATCCTCCTTTGTGTACGCCCGATTAAGGGTTTCAATGTATTCTCGGGCAAATTCGGCAACCAGTTCAGCTCCAAAATGCATCGCAAGTTGATTTGCCAGTGTGGTTTTTCCTGAACTTTCTGGGCCTACAAGGGCAATGATTGTTGGCTTTTTTTCCATGATTTTCGCCAGCTAAAATAACCCCACATTGCCAGAATGGTGTACAAAAGATAAAGGACTGCACTCATCTTTAAGTCTCGATTCCAATAGAGAAATATGTTGAGGGCATCTATTATTATCCAATATATCCAATTGCTAAGCACTTTACGCGCGACTAAATAGGTAGCAATAAGGCTAAATGATGTGGTAAACGCATCCAAATAGGGCATGGCAGAGCCAAACAACTTTTGAAAGGCAAACCCAAGGGAAATTGTGGCTGCCAATCCTACAGCTATCGCGAAGAGGTGACATTGTATTTTCCATTCAGAAATGTGTAAATGTTGGGCAGTAGTCTTGGATGAATGCCATTGTTTCCAACCATAAACCGCCATTCCCATATAGAATATGCTAATGAAGCTCTCGCCTACCAATTGTGCTTTCCAAGTGATGTAGGCATAGAGGGCAGAACTAACAAATGCTGGCAACCAACACCAGATATTTTCTTTTGCTGCCAGTACTACATATCCTAAAGCAAATGCAATAGCCGAAAATTCTAATAAATCTCCTAGCTCCATGCCGATGCATCCCAACGGTCGGGAGGTAAATCGCTGTTAATCAGTTTTATGGAAACGGACACCACTTTTTCAAGTTCAAAGGAAGGTCGTAGCGCTTCTCGAAATGCGTCTAGAACAGCATCATATTCCCCAAAAACTTGGGTACTCATTCCATTGGTCACAACAGTCAATCCACTTTTGTGAATTCGCTGCAAAAAGCCGTTAATAATTGGAGGGTAATCTGTAGTAAGCGGATATAGCGTAATTTCCAAAGAAACCGTCATCGAAACCTATCAGCGAATTGAAAAGGTTGAGAGCACTCTATGAATGCGCTGCAAACACCATTTCCTCAAGCAAAGTGCTGTCTTTTTCAATGGCATTTCCAACAACTACGATATTGGCCCCAGCATCAAACTTAGCCTTGGTCATTTCAGGAGTGCGAATGCCGCCTCCAATAATTAAAGGAATGCTCACGCTGCTCGACACTGCCTGTATCATAGTTTCGGAAACGGAGTTTTGTGCGCCACTTCCTCCATCCATAAATAGGCACTTCAGACCAAGCATTTCTCCAGCCATTGCAGTGCAAGCCGCAATATCATCCTTATCTCTCGGAATAGGCTGGGAGTTGCTCATATATGATGCAGTGGTAGGCTTTCCGCTATCAATAAGCATATATCCGGTTGAGATAATCTCCAATCCACTATGTTTTAGTCGCGGTGCAGCTACAACATGCTTTCCAATAAGCATTTCAGGATTTCGGCCTGAAATTACAGAAAGAAGGAGTATAGCATCTGCATTTGGAACTACCTGCATATTATCGCCAGGAAACAACACCACTGGCTTATTGCAATGTTCTTTAATGGTTTGAACACACTCAAAAAGCGAGTTTTTTACCAAAAGACTTCCTCCCACAAAGATTAAGTCTACACCCGAATGTTGTGCGCGTTTTGCAAGTTTCGCTAAGGCATTTCCCTCAATTTTATCGGGATCAATAAGCAGAGCGAACTGACGCTGCTGCTTGCTTCTGAGATGTAGTATTCCGTTTAATATCTGCATGAGATTCCAGATGCAATATTACGGATTTACGGTTTGTGATTAATTGACAATTCAATACACGCTCGTTGGTCAATTAGTACACTACTTCTTGCGCTTCAACTAGCCCTAATCGCTTGCGAATAAGCCAAGTGAAAAAATACATGAAAGGCGTGTCAAGTAACGCAATTATAGCTTTAAACAGATATCCGCTTCCAAATAGTGGCCAAAACAGCGACCAATCTATTACTCCCATACCGCACATCAGTAGCATCACTACCGTTGTGTCTACTAATTGTGATGTTAGCGTTGACGCATTATTTCTTATCCAAAGATGCTTTCCATGCGTTACTCTCTTCCAAAAATGGAAGACACGAATGTCAATATACTGAGCAAGTAGATAGGCGCACATGGAAGCTCCTACGGAAACACCTGTAAGACCAAATACTTTGGTAAATAGTTCAGAACTGACTGGAGACCACTCGGTGGATGGTAATATATTGGCTAGGGTTACCATGCCTAAAACAAAGACACTGGCAACTAATCCAGCTGTAACTACCGCGTTAGCTCGCCTTTGGCCATATATCTCTGAGATTATATCCGTCACCAAAAAAGTGATAGGATAGGGTAGAATTCCAACTGAAATTTCGAACAATGGAAATCCCATCGGATACCAATAAAAGAACTTCTGGAATATGAGATTGCAGGAAACCAGAGAGGCAATGAAAATTCCAGCTAGAATGAGATACAGAAATTCAGCTTCGTTCTTTTTTTCTGGAGAAAGTTCTGATGTTTTCAAAAAAATACGAGGTTTAAGATTCATTAAAACCTTTTTCTGGAAGAAAAGTTCCGTGACAGATTAAGAAAACTAAACTACCAACTTCCGCCAGCTCCGCCACCACCAAAACTGCCACCACCAAATCCTCCAAAACCACCACCTCCGCCACCACCAAAAAATCCACCACCGCCAAAGTGCCCTCTTCCGCCAGAAAAGTCGGACCAGGAGCCAGAGTGTTTAGAGCTTGCACTGTTGAGCAAGGCCCAAGCCGCCAAAAACGAAAGATGGTTCATTGTGGCATATTGCTTTACCTGCATGGCTTTTACTATCCAAATAACTAGGAAAATCAGAAGGATAAGACCTAAAAGTCCAAACGATTTTTGCGAAACTTCTTTTTTTTCGCCTTTATACTCACCTTTCGTGGCCAGCATTATCGCCTCAGACCCCGATTTTAATCCTATAAAATACGCTCCCTCCGTAAAGTGCGGTTTTATATCGTTTTCTATAATACGCTTAACGAGGCCATCAGGCAAGCTGCTCTCTAGGCCATATCCTGTTGCTATCCACATTTTGCGCTCGGCAATGCTCACTAATAACAGAGCGCCATTGTCTGTTGTACCCTTTCCAATGCCCCATTTTTCACCCAATTGAAAAGCATAATCTTCAATTGGATATCCATCCAAAGTGGGCATCATAACGATGACTATTTCAATAGAAGATGAATCTTCATAATTCTCTAGCAATGCGTTTAGTTCATAGACTTCCTCCTTTGAAAGGGTAGAAGAGAAGTCATTTACTAATCGGTTTGTGCGAACAGGAAATTCTTGAGCAAATGCAAAATTTTGAATTATAGCTAGGACTAGAAGAAGAAAAACAACGATTCGATTCCTCATGATATAATGATGTCGTCAGATAATTCGTTGTTGTCCGTTGCTCCATCATAGGGGAAATGCTTCGCCAAGGCTTTTCCAGAAGCGGTAATACCCGCAATAAGACCTCGTTCAAACTCATTATTCTTGAATGACTGAAGCATCTCATCCTTGATGGAATCCCAAAAATCAGGTTCCACAACTGCGTTAATTCCCGCATCGCCAATAATGGCGAAACGCTGGTCTTCTACTGCCATATAAATGAGCACACCGTTGCGTTTCTCCGTTTTCTGCATATTTAATTTGTCGAACAAAAACGCAGCACGATCCATTAAGTCTTCCTTGCAATTGTCCTCTAAATAGAGCCGCAATTCTCCCGAAGTGGCCACTTCAGCTACCTTTATTGCGCGTTCTACAGCTTCAATTTGAGCCGGAGCGAATAAATCTTTTGCCTTCAAAATCAGAATTCAACTTTAGGTGCTTTCTCCGCACCAGCATCAGACTTGAAGTACTCTTTTTGCTCGAAATCAAACCATCCAGCAATGATGTTGTTTGGAAACTTCTTGATGTAGGTATTGTAATCTTGCGAAACTTCATTGTATTTCTTGCGCTCTACAGCAATTCTGTTTTCAGTTCCTTCCAGTTGCGCTTGCAACTCAAGAAAGTTTTGGTTCGCCTTTAAGTCTGGGTATTTTTCTACCACAACCATAAGTTTAGACAGGGCAGAGGAGAGGCCGTCTTGAGCTGCTTGAAACTTCTGAATGCTGTTGGCATCTAATTTACTTGGGTCTATGCTAACGCTTGTGGCCTTCGCACGGGCTTCAATTACACCAGTCAATGTTTCTTGTTCAAATTCGGCATAGCCTTTAACGGTTGAAACAAGGTTAGGTATAAGGTCCGCTCTACGTTGATACACATTTTCAACCTGAGCCCACTGCGCTACAACTGCTTCTTGGCGTTCTACCATGGTGTTGTATTGACAGCTTTGAAGACTTGCGCTAGCGGCAATAAGTATTAGAAAAAGTAGTTTTTTCATGATTTATGATTGTTTGCACAAAGGTAGTCTTAAGCAGAGTGCGAAGCATAAGATGATTTGATTTACTGTTAATTTCCTATCGGAAATTAGCAATTCTTCTCGCGTTGAGAATCTTGTTTTGAGAAGAAAAATGGATGGAATTTATACGTTATATGCATTCGGTTAAAAATAATAATATTGACAATCAATAAGTTATTGAAAATTAGGTACTATGTGTTGCATAGTACTGAACTAGTAACTTACATTTAATCTAGTACTTTGTAATGCAAGCCCTTCTGCCATCAATACCCTCTGTATAATCGCGATGGGCTGATTGAATCCTCGCGGCCGAAGAAGTATTCGGTTGATATAAGCTTCTACCATGCGAAAATCGAGCAGTATCAATTGGCTCTTGTATAATTTGATAATTTAAGACAATGAGAGTAGGAAACAATTATTTTTAGTACTATTGAAAACTAATTGGAGCAAGAAACCACTCCAAAACTGGCGGATTCTGAAAAGCCTTACGAGTAAGAAAACCAAAAAACTCCTCAACCAATGGAATCGCAAAAAGTGGATATGTTTATCATGACTAATGCAAAATTTTTCGAAAGTCATCAGATTAATGGAATCAGAGAACGACTCATTACTCTGGACGATTCAAAATGGCCAATGATTTCGACCTTGCAATTAAAAGATCCAACAACTAGTATAATAATTTCAATACTAGCGGGCGCTTTCGGAGTAGACCGTTTCATGATTGGTGACACAGGTATGGGTGTAGGCAAACTACTAACATGCGGTGGTTTTGGCATTTGGACCATTGTAGATTGGTTTATGATACAAGGAGCCACCCGCGAAAAAAACTATCAAAAACTTCAACAGTTCCTGCATTGATATATTGGAGTAGGGCAAAATGCTATGCGCTTCTATATGTTACCATCGCAGTGGGCTATGGATGGCTTATCTATAGCTATTTTGCACTACTTCAAAACACAAAAAGTGTAGATGTTTGCATAGTCAAACACCTTTTTGGCATACCATGCCCATCATGTGGTTCTACTAGATCAGTCATGGCATTAATGCACGGCAATCTTCAAGATGCAATGCTAATAAACCCAATGGGACTATGCATCGCACTCATAATGCTTGTAGCGCCTTTATGGGCTGCATTTGATTTAATAACCAAACAAAGCACCTTGATTGAGTTTTATGGCAAGACCGAGAAAATTATTGCACGCCCCACAATTGCAATCCCACTAATAGTATTGGTCATTTTAAACTGGATATGGAACATTACCAAGGGATTATAAACCAAACAGAACTGCCAGGAGAGCACGAATCCGAACGCGCGTCAAATAGCTATTTGATGTCGCTGATAGCAATAATTGCAGGGCTTCCGCTTCCTATAATCAACCTCATTGCTACGTTCATCTTTTTTCTTGAAAATAGAAAAGCAACCTACTTCGTTAGATGGCATTGCACGCAGGCGCTATTGTCTCAGCTGTCCATGTTACTTATCAATAGCTTCGGTTTCTGGTGGACTATCTCCTTAATCTTTGGCGACCGTGAAATAGATTCATCCTTTATTGCCTACATTATTACTGCTTTGCTATTCAACCTAACAGAATTCGTTGCAACCATTTATGCGCTGATACAAACTAGAAAAGGGATACATGTAAAGTGGTGGCTGTATGGAGACTTGACCGACTTACTTATTAAAAGATGAAGGCGCTCAAAATTGTAGCTCAAGCAACACTCTTAGTAGCACTATTCTTTGGCATCTGGTACAGCCTTGAAAAAGTAGATTGGATGGGCATGTTTCGAGTAGAAAAAGTAGTGGACCAAACCGAAGAAAAACTCGGTGACTTGTTTTGGAAAATGTTCGATAAGTCAGAAAATGGCTATGTAAATCCTGTTATTGTAAGTGCAGTAGACAGTATGGTTACTACTATTTGCCAAAGCAACAATCTTAATCGCGAACATATCAAAGTTCATGTCGTGCTCAAAGACGACATCAATGCATTTGCTCTTCCAAACGGACATCTTGTTGTTTATAGCGGATTGATTTCTGCTTCCCAAAACCCACAAGAATTAGCAGGGGTTATCTGTCATGAAATTGCTCATATTCAGATGAATCACGTAATGAAAAAACTCGTCAAAGAAATAGGGCTTTCCGTCCTTGTAACCATGGCATCGGGCAAAGGTGGAGCAGACGTTATATTCGAAGCATCTAAGCTCCTTTCATCCTCGGCTTTTGACAGAGGTTTAGAAAAAGAGGCCGACATCAAAGCTGTTGAATACCTCATCGCGGCAAAGCTAAATCCCCACCCATTTGCCGATTTTTTATACAAACTATCCGATGATTCAAACGCATCAGAACAGTTCTATTCGTGGATGAGTACCCACCCCGACTCGAAAGAACGTGCCGCCTATATCGTACAAGCATGTCCCGATGATACCATCACCTACCAATCCGCCCTACACGATTCCACTTGGACGGAGGTGAAAAAAGCGATCAAAGTACCCGAATCTTAGGATTCCTGCACCCGCCTAAACATTCCTTCCGAGGTTTCGGAACGCTAGTGGAAAAGTTCCGAACCGACTACTTCCCCCGCGCCAGTGCAAGTGTTCCAAAGGATTCCTCTGTGGTAAATAACGCGCACCTACCGAAGCTTCTTGATGTGATTGTAGAACCCTTTGAAATTGCGGAACTGCGCACCGTGAAACAGAATCAGTATAGCGATTACCTCAGAGTCGCAAAGACCAGCTTTCCTTTCCATCGAAGGTTTCCCTTCGGAACCTTCCAGACGGGCACGTTTGAACTCCGTCTCGAACTCCAAACAGAAGTTATCAATCTTTACAAAAATATCAGTTACTTTATCTAGCAGCATGGGTCAAAGGTTTTCTCGTTGGTTTGCACTACTAAAATACCCAAAACCCATGCTTCTATTTATCTGATAATCAATTATATATAAACAATATAATTGACAACGCTTATCCCGAACTTAGGTTCGTAATTATCGATATGATGGGTAGAGTGGTTTTGAATTCGGGTAGTGTAAATGGATTGGCCAACCAAATGCTCCTAAAAACAGTAGATGTGAGCCAACTTCCCTCCGGTTTCTATTTAATGAATTTCCAAACTCAAGAAGGCGCAACGGGTTTACCTTTTCTTAAGCTTCGAGCAAGAAAAGTCTTAATTCAGAGCGAAATCATTTGCTGAAATTCATCTTCCGAAATAATGGAAATACCTATGGATTCAGCCTTTTTTAGTTTGGCTGGCCCCATTTCCATTCCTGCTATAACAAAATCTGTTTTGGTCGAAATGGAACTCACTATTCGTCCTCCATGTAATTCTACCGCCTCCTTTAAACCATCACGGCTGTAGTGTTCAAACTTTCCGGAAACAACAAATGCCTTTCCTCCTAAGGTATTTGTGCCGGAGATAGTGCGCTCTTTTTCATGGAGTTGAAGGCCCTGTTCGCGCAAGCGTTCAACAATTTCGCTGTTTCTGGCATCCGAAAAGAAGTCAATGACACTTTCGGCTATGCGCTCGCCAATTTCTTCCACATCTTTTAATTCTTCGGGCGTGGCTGCCATCAGCGCATCTATATTCTTGAAATATCGCGCCAATTTTTTTGCTACCGTTTCTCCTACATAGCGAATCCCTAATCCAAACAAAACGTTATGAAAGGGTATTTTTTTTGAGGCTTCTATTCCATCAAGAAGGTTATTCACGCTTTTTTCGGCCATCCTATCTAAAGGAAGAATAGCTTCCTTGTTCAAGTCGTAGAGGTCCGCAACGGTGTGAATTAGTCCAGCATCATAAAGCAACTGAATGGTTTCGCTGCCCATACCATCAATATTCAAGGCTTTTCGGCTGATAAAATGTTCCATTCGCCCTTTAATTTGAGGAGGACAACCCAATTCATTTGGACAGTAATGGTGGGCTTCGCCATCGGTTCTTTGCAATGTGGTGCCACACTCTGGGCAAGATGAAATGAACTCCACAGTTTCAAGGCCCAGTGTTCGCTGCGCGCCCACCACTTCCACTATTTTTGGGATAATCTCTCCGCCTTTTTCTACGCGTACCATATCGCCAATACACAATCCAAGTTTTGCAATTTGATCTGCATTGTGCAGTGAGGCGCGTTTCACGGTAGTTCCGCCCAAATGCACTGGACTTAAATTTGCCACTGGTGTAACTGCGCCAGTTCGGCCCACTTGGTAGGTAATGGAGTTGAGCCGAGTGACGGCTTGTTCTGGTGCAAATTTGTAGGCAATGGCCCACCGAGGCGACTTGGCGGTAAACCCAAGTTCTTTTTGGTCCGCAACAGCATTCACTTTTATAACCACACCATCGGTGTCAAACGGCAGTGAAAACCGTTCTTTATCCCAATAGGTTATGAAGTTGAAAACATCATCAAGATTGGCGCAAAGTCTGGAGGCTTCAGAAACTTTGAAGCCCCATTCTTGCAATTTTTTCATATCGCCAAATTGGGACCCTGTTATTTCGCCATCAAGCATGGCTGCATACATGTAGCAATCCAAATTTCGACCAGCAACAACAGCGCTATCCTGCGACTTTAGGGTTCCAGATGCGGTGTTGCGTGGGTTTGCATAAAGCGGTTCGCCAATGTCTTCGCGCTCTAGGTTTATGCGGTTAAACTCCTTTCTGGGTAGCAAAACTTCACCACGAACTTCAAACGATTCGGGGCAATTATTGCCGTGAAGTTTTAACGGAATACTCCGAACTGTTCTGATATTTGAAGTTACATCATCTCCTTGAACGCCATCTCCGCGAGTAATGGCCTGACTTAGAAAACCATTTTCGTAGCGAATGCCAATCGCAACACCATCATATTTTAATTCGCATGTGTACTCAACATTTCTCTGAATTCCTTTTTGAATTCGCGCATCAAAATCTCGCATTTCTTCAAAACTGTAGCTGTTTGAAAGCGACAACATTGGATAGCGGTGTACCACCGTAGGAAATGACTTGTTCACAGTTCCACCCACGCGTTGGCTTGGAGAGTTGAGTGAAGCAAATTGAGGAAACTCCCGCTCTAATCGAATCAGTTCTTCCAGTAGTTTGTCAAATTCAAAGTCTGAAATGCTGGGTTGACTCAACACATAATAGCGATGATTGTGCGTGTCAAGCTCTGTTGTAAGTTCGAGAATGCGAAGTTGAGCTTGTTCTGGTGTCATGCAGAAATTGGTAATTGTTTAGGTGGTAAAGGTGAGAAACTAGAATAAGAAAACCATGAGATAAGACCCTATTTTCGGCTTTTCAATTCGAAGTTCAAAAATGAAACCGTTCCTTATTATTGCGCTGTCTATTGGCTTGCATTGCACAGTCATTGCTCAGGCTTTTTTCCATTCCGAAATAGTGAAACAAGCCGTAGAATCGGGTAGTTTATTTCCTTTTGGTGTAGCTTCTGGTGATCCAAGGCAAGATAAAGTAGTGCTGTGGACGAAGGTTTTTTCTACTGACAATACTTTCCAATACAATGTAAAATGGTCAATAGCTACCGACACCGCGTTGGACAATATTGTGGATTCAGGAATTGTGATTGCCAATCAATCATCCGCATTTACTGTTCATGTAGAAGCCCAAAAGTTGCTTCCTGGTGTCACTTATTTCTATCAGTTCGAGGTAGGTGGAAAGTTTTCGCCAATAGGAAGAACGCGAACTGCACCTGAAAATCCAGAATCGTTGCGGTTTGCGGTGGTTAGTTGTGCTGATTATCAGTCAGGCTATTTCAATGCTTTCGCGCTCATTGCCGCCCGTAAAGATTTAGATGCCGTGGTTCATTTGGGAGATTATATCTACGAATCTGGGGCTCGTGCTGGTGCCATGCGTGCCCACATTCCACCACATGAAATTATAAGCTTAAATGACTATCGAAGCCGATATGCCCAATACCGAATGGATGCAGACTTGGCCGAAGCGCATAGACTGCATCCGTTTATTTTAATTTGGGATGACCATGAATTTGTGAATAATAGCTTTAAAAACGGAGCTGATAATCACGATGCAAACGAAGGCGATTGGGAGGTCCGTAAATCCATTGCGCGGCAAGTGTATTTCGAATGGATGCCAATAATGAATCCTGAGCAGAAAACGATTATTCGCGAGTTTAACTATGGAGGTTTGGCCGATTTATTTATGCTAGATGGTCGTTTGGAAGGGCGAGCTCAACCCATGGTCGATTTTAGAGACCCAAGACTGCATTTGCATGAGCAGACTATGCTTGGAAATGCTCAAACCGATTGGTTAACTGAAGGCTTGTTAAAATCCAAAGCCAAATGGAAAGTGATTGGAAATCCCGTGATGTTTTCGGCTATGGATTTTACCATATTCGCCAAAAACAGGCAGCGTAATATGGATGGCTGGGATGGTTTTCCATCGAATCGTGATTATATATTTCAAAAATTGGAGTCTAAGGATGTCAGAAATGTAGTGGTCATAACTGGAGATATTCATACGTCTTGGGGAATGGATCTAACTCGAAATCCTATGGACAAGGCCATTTATACCCGAAGAACTGGTAAGGGTGTGATAGGAGCGGAGTTTATTACCCCAAGCATTTCGTCCAGAAATTTAGATGAAATGCAAGGAAAATTTGTAGCAAGTATGGCGGAAAGCGTAACGAAATCCCCGAAACGCAACCCTCATCTTCGCTATGTAAACTTGACTGATCATGGGTACATGCTCTTGGATTTAACTGCTCAAGAATCTAAAGCAACTTGGATTTATTGCAAAACGCTAAAATTCAAATCTCTGAAAGTAAAACCAATGAAATCATATGGATTTCTTCTTAACGGGAATCATTTAGTTAAGGAGCGGCCATAAGTTGCCCTGCAACAAAACGTTCCTTTCCGCTCAAATCTTTAATGATTTGACATTTTTGAAATCCCGACTCCACCAAAAGTTCCAGCGTTTCAATACCAAATCTTTCGTTAATCTCGAAATACAGCTTTCCGCCTTTTTTTAGCGATTGCACTGCAAGTTTGGTAATCTTTCTGTAAAACAATAAAGCATCATTATCTGGAACGAACAATGCTAAATGAGGCTCATTTGCAAACACGTTTTGATGGATAGATGTTTTTTCAGATTCTGTTACATAGGGCGGATTACTAATGATAATGTCAAATTCGCCTGCCAAAGCCGCGGTTTGTAAAACGTCCAACCTTGAAAAATGGATACTAGTGTTATTCAAGGTTGCATTTTCTGCTGCTAGCAGAATTGCATTGGTATCAATATCAATAGCAAAAAGTTCCCATTGTGGGGCATGACGCTTTAACGCAATTGGAATGCAACCACTTCCCGTACCAATATCAAGCACATTCAAAACTGAAGTTTTTGCGTTTCCTTTCAGAATCAAATCGCACAATTCCTCTGTTTCTGGACGTGGAATTAAAACACGAGAATCCACGTTCAATTTGCATCCCAAAAACTCTGTAAAGCCAAGAATATACTGCAATGGTTTGCCATCAATCAATTTTTCAAGTATGGGGCTTACCAAGTTGATGTCACTTTCGGAATACCGCTCTGTCAGCAGAAGTTGATTCCATTTAATACCCAGTTTTTCCTCCATCACAATCCGAAACAAAAAATCGATTTCGGAAATTTCATGCACAGATTGAAGATGTTCGCGAAAAAGCTGCCGAAGCGCTTCGAAGGTGTTTGAACTGGGTAATAGCATGAAGTAAAAGTAGCTGGATATCTAAAAAGAGTCCATTGTTAAATTGGAATAAAAAAACCTGCGCGATATAGTCTCCTATGAAGCGCAGGTTCTCTATCTTGAATTAACTCTTTTTACGCAACCAATTTCACATTGTGTTCTTCCATTAGTCCGCGCAATAATGACAGTGCAACTCGCATACGGCCGATGGTGGTACTTAGCTTGCAATTAGTTACCCATGCAATTTCCTTGAACGGCATTTTTGCATAAACCCGCATAAGCACTATTTCCCGCTTATCTTCGGGTAGCATAGCCACCAATCTGCGCAAATCAGTATGAATTTGCTCCTCCACCATCTTGTCTTCCGCAGAAAGGTCTCCATTTCCGATTACGGAGAACACGTCAAATTCATCTGTACTATGCTGAATTCGAATCTTTTGTTGTTTTCGGAAATAATCAATTACAATGTTGTGCGCAATTTGCATCATCCACGGTTTGAATTTTCCCTCATCATTGTACTTCCCTGCTCGAATGGTATCAATTACCTTAACGATGGTGTCTTGAAAACAATCATCAGCCAACTGACGGTCTTTCAATAAAAGAATAAGATAGGTGTACAGACGGTCTTTATGACGGCTTATAACTTCGCCCATTGCCCTCTCGTTTCCATTGATGTACAGCTTTATGAGCTGATAATCACTCAGTGCAGTCAGTCGCATGATTTCTCTCTTTTAGGTTAGTAACAGATCAGAAAGAGTAGAAACGTGCTATAGCAGTGCGGTTAAAGGTGATTGAACTTGTAAACTCCTGTAATGGAGCTTTTCGAATATTAATATGGTGTGCCATCGGTAATTCTACAGCAGAAGCACGTGCAAAGTTAAACGCTATTTGGAATATTCTTTAGTCTTTCCAAAATTTTCAATTTTTATTAAAGATGAGTTAAAGAATAAGTCGAGTTAATTATTACGCCCAGTAGATAAATTGAATTTTAAAAGGCAGGTTATAAAACCATTTTCTCTGTTTCATAGGAGTTAGCAATATAAATGTCAACTTCATTATTGATTGGAATGACTCAAATTTGACGGAAGAAATAGATGAATTTGAAAAATTATTGTTCGCAAAATCAATAAATTACGTGAAACACTTAGTGAAAATGAAATTTTCACTTACGTACTTAATTTTGTAAGATAATTTATTAGACCTTTAACGAATCAAAAGCTTAATGTAATGGATAAAAAACTCACTGTAATTCATCTTGAATCAATTTCTTTGTTTAAGGATATACCTGTAGCAATTTTGGAAAAGCTTGCTGCTGGTGGCGTTATTAAGTACAGACCATCACGTTCGTCTGTGTATCAAGCTGGCGATTCAGCTGAACATGTTTTTATATTAGAGGAAGGATTAGTTAAAATTGGTAATTTCTATCTAGACGGTAAAGAAGTACTAAAGTCAATAGTTATGCCTGGGGAAGTTTTTGGTGAACTTGGATTGACAGGTGAGGATTTGAGAAGCGAGTTTGCAATTCCATTTAGGGGTTCATGTACGTATTACGCGATACGCGTTGCTGATTTGAAGCAAGCTATGGTAGAAAATTCGGATTTAATGTTTAGAATAATGACGGGACTTGGAGCTCGTGTTGGTTCAGCTGAGAAGCGTTTTGAAGCTTATGTATTTCAAGATTCACGTTCTAGGGTGATAGACTTTATTCTTAGTTACGCTAAAAAAGTGGGGAGACCAGCCGATGCTGGCGTAGTTTTTTCGCATTACATGACGCATCAAGATATTGCCAATTTAACGGGCGCTTCAAGGCAATTTGTTACGGCAGTTTTGAATGACCTAAGACGTGCAGGGTACATTGGATTTAATAGAATAACAATTACTGTGAAAAATGCCGCTGGTTTAGAGGCTGAGTTATCTTCTGGAATGGCCGACCACGTTTAATAGGGGTTGGATGTGTGATGCCCCCTCAACAGAGGGAAAAATTTCCAGATTAGCCGGAGCACTTTAGGGTGTTTCGGCTTTATTTTTTAACACCTAGCCTCGTTTCCTAAGATTCAAATTAATCGAGTTGGTTTCGCGAAGATTCTAGAGTTCCATTTTAAATGAGTAATAAACCATTTTGTCGAAGTGACTCTACTTCATTGCGGTGAAAGAATGGTTCGAACGATAACCCAGTTTTTTCCATGAAATCGGATTGAATTAAGCTAATGGTACTCGCTTTTCCCTGTCGCGCTGAGATTTTATCTAGAGTTGCAAGAAGCCATTCAGCTTGCTTTGCTTCTAGCGTGATTGTTATGTCTTGTTGCTTGTTTATTGCAACTAGGTTAACCAAGTCAGATTTTGAATTTGAGATTTTTCGAATTTCAACCTGACCACCAATCCACACCAGTTTAGATGAAGGCTTCAATTCTAATGTTGGTGAGTTGGTAATTGCAGCTTCGATTTGGTTTGGCGCTATTTTAGTTTTTGGTACCCGAAAATTGAACCAATCGCTTAATGGAATTTCAAATCCAACTCCGTGCATAAAGTTGAATAGTGAAGTTCGAAGGCCTTTGCTAAAGCGAGGATGGTTTGTTCCAGTGGTATCAACAAATGCAATTTCATTGTTTGCGAAAGTTCCCAGGGTATTGTTTTCTACCTCTGTTTGAAATGATTTTGGGTCAATTCCTACTGGACTATGAGCTGTCATAGCAAACTGATGCCAAAAGCCCGATTGGATAACTCCAGCCTCAAACATTTGCCGCACAATTTCGAGCGAGTCTATTGTTTCTTGAGCTGTTTGCGTGGGGAATCCATACATTAGGTAGGCATGCGTCATAATGCCAGCATTGGTAAAATTGTCTGCTACCACCGCAACTTGATTTACAGTGACGCCTTTATCTATTAATTGAAGCAATCTATCTGAGGCTACTTCTAGCCCACCAGAAACTGCGATACATCCAGATTCGCGAAGTAGGATGCACAAGTCAGGCGTAAAGCTTTTTTCAAATCTGATATTGGTCCACCAAACAATGATGAGTCCTCGATGCAAAATTTCCAACGCCAACTCTTTCATTAGCGATGGAGGAGCGGCTTCATCTACAAAATGAAAACCTTTTTCTCCCGTTTGCGCTATGATGGTTTCAATTCTATCGCAAATTAGCTTGGCAGAACTTGGTTCGTAGCGTTGAATGTAATCGAGAGAAATATCGCAAAAGGTGCATTTTCCCCAATAGCAACCATGCGCCAAGGTGAGTTTGTTCCAGCGGCCATCGCTCCACATGCGATGCATGGGATTGGCCACTTCGATCACCGATAAGTAATCGTTTAGCTTAAGGTCTGAGTAATCGGGTGTTCCAACGTTAAACTGAGCAACATCAGGAGTCTTTGAGGCATTGCAATACGTTACTTTTCCTTCAATTCGCGCAAAAGTTCGCTTCAAGTTTTCAATTGGGCGGAGGCCATCTATGTATTCGAGCAAATGCGTTATCGGAGTTTCACCATCATCTAACGTGATGAAGTCCAAATAATCAAATACGCGAGGGTCAGAAAGGGAGCGAAGTTCAGTATTCGGATACCCACCGCCCATGGCAATGCGGACGCTTGGATAGTTGTGTTTAATCCATTTTCCACATCGCAAGGCAGCATACAAGTTTCCAGGAAAGGGCACGGATAGCGCTACGAACGATGGGTTTGTTTGCTTTATGCGTTCGTCCAAAATGCCCAGCATCAAGCTATCCACAATGCTTTCAGGCGCGAAAAGCGCTGTTTGCAGTTCGTCAAACGTTGATGCCGAAATAGCCAATCGTTCAGCATAGCGGCTAAAACCGAAATGCGGATCAATAGCTTCAATAATGAAGTCCGAAATGTCTTCGAGGTACAATGTGGCGAGATGGCTCGCTTTGTCTTGCGTGCCCATGGTGCCAAATGCCCATTCTAAATCTTCCAATTGAGTGAAACGAGATGCTTCTGGAAGTAAATTACCAGTACAAATGGCATGGGCCAGGGTAGGATTTTTATGCTGTAGAAAGCCAATTACTGCATCAATAGTGCGTATATAATCTGACTTAAGGGATAGAATCCGTACTGAATTTTCTGAAAGTGCTGTGCATTTTGATGCTGCTTTTTCAAAAAGCAACGTCATCGTGGACGAAGAGAATAATTGAAGGATCACTTCAATTCCCAAATCCATTTGAAAGGACGAAACACTTTGAGTGTTCAGATATCCTTTCAAATACATGGTCGCAGGGTAGGGTGTATTTAGCTGCGTAAATGGAGGCGTAATAAGAAGTACTTTCTTTTCCACTGCGTGAAATTTGAGGAATGAAGACAAAAAAAAGCCTCGAACCTTAGAAGGTTCGAGGCTTTCAATGTGTTTGGCCGAAGCTTATTTCACAGTCATTTTTTTAGTAAGAGTAGTTCCACCGTTAGTCATAGTGTAAACATACATTCCTGCAGAAAAATCACGAGTGTTAACTTTTAATTGGTTAAGACCTTTCTCAGAAAGGATGTCTTGCGACTTAACCAACATTCCAAGCATGTTGTAAACACGGAACTCAACGTTGCTAACAGAAGGAGTAGTAAAGCTAATTACAGACTCATCAGCAGCTGGGTTTGGGTAGTTTTGACCAAGCTCGAAACGTGAAGTGTTCAACATTTCAGCTACTCCAGTTGCAGCATAAACGCGAAGAACATAGGTTTCAATAACAAAAGCACCACCACCAACAGCCGGTGGTACTGCACTCAAGAAGGCACCAGGTCCGATACCGATAAAGCTAAGATCGATGCTTGTAGCAGCAATACGGGCGTCAACAGTAACTACCAATGGGTAATCAGTGAAACCAGTTGCAGGAGCTGCAGCAGCAGTTGAAGCCGCGTCAGCCAAAATTGACAAGCAACCTTGCACTGGAGTAAGGTTTGGAGAAGTTCCAGCGTTGTACCAAGTCTGATCTGTCTCGTTCCATGTTGGACCATCAGCAGACCAAGTAAATCCAGCTGGCTGACCTGACACGCTTAAAATTTTAAAAGCATCAATAGAAATTACAACATTTTGGCCAACAGCAGTTACTGTTGTGTCAACAAATGTTTTGAGGTCAATTTGTGAACTGAAAGCGACTCCGCCCATTGGTCCAGCGTTCAAGAATGGAACGCTATCTGGCCAAAGACCAAAGGTTGAATCTGCAAACTGAACATTGGGAACACATTGTGCTGATGCCATCGTTACTGATAACAAGCCAGCGGTAAGAGAAAGTAGAACTTTTTTCATGATTTGGTTTTTGGTTAAAGGTTCGGTACAAAAGTAAAGAAATTTATTCGTCATTATCAAGGTCGCGCTCAACTTCTTCCATAGCAAGAAAATCTACTGCTTCTTGCAGGGTTGGAGTGATGTTGAGGATTGTGTCTAACTGCGAAATGGATATAAGTTTAGACACAGAGCGCTGCAAACCACAAAGCACAAAGGTGCCTCCTGAGTTTTTGCAAAGCCTGTTGGCTACCAAAATTGCGCTAAGACCAGAGCTATCGCAATAGCGTGTGTCCGTTAAATCGATGATTATGTTTTTGAAATCATCTGCGTTTAAAACAACTAATTCAGATTTGAGGGCAGGTGAAATCTGACTATCCAATTTTTCGAGCATCACTCGAACTACCGCGTAACCCTCTTTTTTTTCTATCTCGAAATTCATGCGCTAAATATAGTCGGGGCGAAATTAGAAATTTTTCAATCTTATAAACAGTTTTATCCAAAATGGTTATCTATTCTCTCTGGGAATAATTTGACCTGCCAACAAATACAACACTGCCATGCGAATGGCTACTCCATTTTCTACCTGATTTAGAATGATGGAATCTTTGCCATCGGCTACATCAGAAGTGATTTCTACCCCTCTATTGATGGGCCCAGGGTGCATAATCACGATTTCTTTATCCAATTCGCGGAGCATTTTGCCAGTGAGGCCATAGTTCTGCGAATATTCTCTTAGGGATGGGAAATACTGCACATCCTGCCGCTCTAGCTGAATACGCAGCATATTGGCCACATCGCACCATTCTAATGCTTTTCTCAAATTGGGTTCTACTGTTACACCCAACGCGCGAATGTGTTTGGGAATGAGCGTGGCCGGACCACATACTTTAACTTCAGCCCCCAATTTTTGAAGCGCAAAAATGTTGGAGAGCGCCACGCGCGAGTGGAGAATGTCTCCGATAATAGCAACTTTTTTGCCCGCGACACTTCCTAGTTTTTCGCGAATAGAAAATGCATCTAAAAGCGCTTGAGTAGGGTGTTCATGTGCTCCATCGCCTGCATTTACTATTACTGCATCTATATGACGTGATAAAAATTGACCTGCACCAGCATCAGGGTGACGCATCACCACCATGTCCACTTTCATGGCAAGGATATTATTGACGGTGTCCACAAGAGTTTCGCCTTTTTTGACCGAAGAACCAGAGGCCGAAAAGTTGATTACATCTGCCGAAAGGCGCTTCTCGGCCAATTCGAACGATAGTTTGGTTCGGGTAGAGTTTTCGAAGAACAGATTGGCAATAGTAATTTCCCGCAGAGACGGAACTTTCTTTATAGGGCGGTTGATGACGTCCTTAAAGTTGTCGGCCGTTTTAAATATGAGTTCAATATCGGCTGTGGTCAGCTGTTTTATGCCAAGGAGATGTTTGACCGAAAGTCCGCTCATTCTATTTCAGACGAATAAAGTTTTACCGAATCATCTTGTCCATATTCAGAAATGCGCACTTCTACGCGCTCCGAAACGATGGTGTCTATGCGCTTGCCAACATAGTTGGCTTCTATGGGCAGTTGGCGGCTAAATCTGCGGTCTATAAGCACCACTAGTTCTACCAGCGAAGGGCGTCCAAAGGCCATCATGGCATCTAGACCTGCGCGAATGGTGCGGCCGGTGTAGAGCACATCATCTATAAGGATAACTTTTTTTCCTTCGATGAGGAAGTCCATGCGCATGGGCGATGGAATAATAGGCTCGGACCTGCTGCGATGGTCATCGCGGTTAAAGGTCACATCTAGTTCGCCAAGGGCAAGGCTGGCATTGCCGGTAAGGGCCACAAGACGGGCGTGAATTCTGCGGGCCAAATAAATGCCGCGCGGTTGCAACCCAATAAGCACACTTGCACTAAAATCGTTGTGGTTTTCTATAAGCTGATAGCAAATCCGTTCTACCGATAGCGACAGTTGGGTGCTGTCCAGTATAATGCGTGGTGCCATGCTCATGCTAGTGCGGCAAACTTACAGCAAAAAGTGGAAAGGGGGGGAAGGGGAGGTAGGGCACTCACTGGGAATTTCCTAAGCTTCTTTAAATCTGAAACAAAGCAATTATTGATAGGATAAACGAATGTATCCGTTTTACTTTTGGCGCAACAAGCCAAAACCTATAAACAGCCAAAAAATTGATGAAGCACGCTGCCCAAGGAAGATACGTGATAGGTATAGCGGGCGGCAGCGCTTCGGGCAAAACTTCGTTTTTGCGGCAAATGGAAGAGGAGATGCCTAAAGGGAGTATTTGCATGGTGTCGCAGGACAACTATTACAAACCCAAAGCGGAGCAAAAGCGCGATAGTCAAGGCGAGGTGAACTACGATTTGCCCACTTCTATAGATCAGGCTATGTTTCAGCGCGATGTGCAGGCGCTAATTCGCGGAGAGGCCATCCAAAAACTAGAATACACCTTTAACACGCCCGGCAAAGAACCGCAGGTAATCACTGTGCAGCCCGCACCCATCATAGTGGTGGAGGGTTTGTTTGTGTTTCACTACAAAGAAATTCGCGATTTGCTGGATTTGCGGGTGTATTTGGATGTGCGGGAGGAAATTAAGCTGCAACGCAGAATACAACGCGATGCCGAAGAGCGGGGATACTCGGAGCAAACTGTGCGCTATCAATGGGACCACCATGTGTTGCCATCGTACAAGAAATTTTTGAAGCCTTACAGAGATGAGGCGCATGTTATTATTACCAACAACATTACCTACGACAAAGGGTTGCTGGTGCTATGCGATCATTTGCGCTATCGCCTAGGAACAGACTTAATGCGGTCTAGTAATTCGGAAGGCGTTAATGGCTCGGTTGAATCTGCCAACCATTCTTTGAATATACGATAGACGGCTTTGTTGTAAGGTATGGTTACTTTTACCTTGGAAGCCATAGAAATGAAGTGTCCGTTCAGTTCTTCAATCTCGGTGGTTTGGCCTGCTTCCACATCTTGCGCCATACTGTTGATGGCAGACAGGGACAATTTTTTCTTAAGAATTGGCACGGTGATAAACTGAGGCAGATAGCGACTTAATAGCATCATGCGCCAAGTGGGTAGGCCCGGAATTTTGGTTTCGTGAATGCCGTGGGCCCGCATCACCGTTACGCCTTCCCACATCATGCGCGACATAATGTGTTGCAGCGCAGGTAATTCGCAATCTCTGTTGTTGTGAAACGCCACCATGGTCATTAATGCGTTGCTCAAGTTCACAATCAGTTTGTTGCAGGCCACATCCATGGCATCTTTGCTTTGCAGTATTTCAACGCGGCCTTTTAGGAGGGCAAATACTTCGCGCCTCACTTCCTTTTCTGCAGCGCGCGAATAGGTGAGGATAATAGGGCCGCGCGACATGGCCACCGCCCGATGGGGCGATTTTCGATAGGCATTGAAACAGATGGTGGCAAACAACACATTGGTGAACTTAGATCTTAGAAAGTCAATATGACGAACCCCATTAAGCACCGATAGCACGGGAATTTCTCGTCCATAATGGGCACGAATATCGGCCGCAGCAGTGTCTAGCGTGTATGCCTTTACCCCAATAACCACAAGGTCAGGGCGCTCCAGTTCATCCAGACTTGTAACCACTTCGGGGCGCACTTTGGTAATGAATTTTCCCAGTTCCACCTCAACGCCATGTTCCCGTAGTTGCGCAGCGGAGTTGGGCCGAGCCAGAACGGTGATGCGCAATTCAGAGCGGTTTATCCACCCCATTAACGATAAGTTAACCGCTCCCGAACCGTAAAATAATATATGCTTCATTCGAGGCACCAAGTTCGATAAAAGTCACAAACTATAACTGCTTGCATTCGGTTGTGTGTCGGGCATCAAGTGTTAAGGTCATTTTCCTTTTGCATCGATGTTGGTAGCACATTTTGTAGGGTACTGAGCGAATGAATATCCCCATCTTTGCCGCCCGATATGAAAACGAAAACACTAAAGCAGAATAAGATCAACGTAATCACCCTTGGCTGTTCCAAGAATATATACGACAGCGAAGTGCTTATGGGCCAACTGAAAGCCAATAATATGGATGCCGAACATGAGGCGGCCAACGATGACGCCAATATCGTGGTGATAAACACCTGCGGATTTATTGACAATGCCAAGCAAGAAAGCATTGACACCATTTTACGCTATGCGCAAGCCAAAAAGGATGGATTGGTGGAGAAAGTGTTTGTTACAGGATGCCTTTCTGAACGTTACAAACCCGATTTGGAGAAGGAAATTCCCAATGTAGATGAGTATTTCGGCACGCGCGATTTGCCACGATTGCTCAAAGCACTTGGTGCCGACTACAAGCATGAGCTGGTGGGCGAGCGGTTGCTAACCACGCCATCGCACTATGCTTATTTCAAAATATCGGAGGGCTGCGATAGGCCATGTTCGTTTTGCGCCATACCGCTGATGCGCGGTAAACATGTATCAACTCCCATCGAAGAATTGGTGGAAAATGCCAAGAAACTGGCCGCAAAAGGCGTCAAGGAGCTCATGCTTATTGCACAAGACTCTACCTATTATGGTTTGGATATCTACGGAAGTCGAAGATTGGCCGATTTGCTCACCGCCCTTTGCCAAGTAGATGGCATTGAATGGATTCGCTTGCATTATGCATTTCCGGCAGGATTTCCAGAAGATGTTTTGGAAGTGATGGCCCGCGAACCTAAAATTTGCAAGTACTTGGATATGCCGTTGCAGCACATTTCTGATACCATGCTCAAATCCATGCGCAGAGGCACCACCAAAGAAAAAACAGACCGTTTGCTGCAGACAATCAAAACAAAGGTGCCGGGCATTGCCATTCGCACATCTTTAATTGTGGGCTATCCGGGCGAAACGAAAGCCGATTTTGAAACCATGTTGCAATGGGTGAAGGAATCCAAATTCGAGCGTTTGGGCGTGTTCACCTACTCGCACGAAGAAAATACCCATGCCTATTTGTTGGAAGATAATGTGCCCAAGAAGGAAAAAGCGCGCAGGGCCGAACGCATTATGGAAGCGCAACAGGAGATTTCGGAAGAGTTAAATCAAGCCCGAATTGGTCAAGTTTTAAAGGTGCTGATTGACCGAAAAGAAGGTGAGTTTTTTGTGGGAAGAACAGAATTCGATTCGCCTGAAGTGGACAACGAAGTGCTAGTGAAAGCCGAAGGAAATTACTTGCGCATTGGCGATTTTGCAGATGTGCGCATCACTGGTGCCGAATATTTCGATCTTTACGCTGAAGTTGTTCCCGTTTAAAATTAAACCATGAAACAGGGTTTTCTCTTTTCACTAGGTGTGTTGGCATTAACCCTAAATGGCTGTGATGAAGACGAAGCACCCGAACTTGTAAATAGCTGGCATTTGATTGAAGTATTGGCCGACCCAGGTGATGGTAGTGGCCAGTTTGAACCTGTGGATAGCGACAAAACCATTGAGTTTTTTGCGGATGGAACTCTAATGTCTAATGGTTTTTTATGTCAAATGAATCCCAGCACAGAAGTAGGCTCGACTGCAACCTATTCTTCAGCTGAAATGGCAATCACTCCTGACAATTGTGGAGTCAGTGCTTTCGTGATAACCTACGTGATGGAAGGTGAAAATCTCATTCTCAACTATCCTTGTTTCGAGGCGTGCAGGGAGAAATATGAGTTAGTAGATTAGCCCAAGGCCACGTCCAAAATCATCATGATGGTGAAACCCGCTATAAAGCCAAGCGTGGAGGTATCGGCATATTTATCCATATTGGCTTCGGGAATTACTTCCTCAATCACCACATAAATCATGGCCCCTGCTGCAAATGCTAAGGCATAGGGTAGCACAGGCAACGCATAGATTACCGCAACAGCGCCAATAACCCCAGCTACTGGCTCCACTATGGCCGACATTTGTCCATACCAAAAGCTCTTAAATCGGCTCACACCCAGCCTGCGCATTGGGGCAGCAACGGCCAATCCCTCTGGGAAATTTTGCAGTCCAATGCCTATCGCAAGCGCAATGGCTGCACCTATCGAAGCACCTTCAATTCCATGCGCCACTGCACCAAAAGCCACACCTACTGCCAATCCTTCGGGTATATTGTGTAGCGTAATGGCCAGCACCAATAGCAGTGGGCTCTTCAGTTTGGTGTCTACTCCCTCTTTCTTTTCAATCGGAAAGTTGATATGAAGATGGGGCAGTACTTTATCCAAAGAGAATAAGAATAGCGCACCAGCCACAAAGCCAACAGCTGCGGGAAGCCAGTTGGGCAAGTTGGGGTTGGTTTGCTCACTTATTTCGATGGCAGGGGCAAGCAGCGACCAAAAACTGGCTGCTATCATCACTCCGCCCGTAAAACCCAACATGCCATCAAGCAATTGGCGATTCATTGTTTTTACAAAGAAGATTAGCGATGCCCCCGCAGCGGTAAGCAGCCATGTGCCAGTGGTGGCGATAAGGGCTTGCATTACTGGGGTTAATCCCAAAAACCATTGCTGAAATTGTTCCATGTTTTAGTTTGCTACAAATATGTTTTTGGCTACGTCATGACTGACATGAAGCACTTCACCTTGGATATTTAACTCTACCGACCGGTCGAAATCATGGCGGTCCATCAACTTGAATTCTTGTCCCAAATTCAACCCCACTTTCTTTAAATATGCGAGGAAGCTATCCGAATGCTCGGTCACGCCAAGCACTTTGGATGTTTTTCCTACAAGCAGTTCATCCAGTTTGATGCGCGCTGGTGCTGGGAAATTTCCATCGCTATCGGGAATTGGTCCACCATGAGGGTCGTACTTCGGGTGATTGAGGAATTTGTCCAGTCGATCCACCAAAAGTGAGCTGTTGATATGTTCCATCTGCTCGGCCACTTCGTGTACTTCATCCCAACCAAAGTTGAGATGATTAACTAAAAATACCTCCCACAATCGATGTTTCCGTATAATGTCAACGGCTATTTTTTTGCCTTTTTCGGTTAGAATTACCCCTTGATATTTTTGATAATCCACCAAATTTTTGGCCGATAGCCGTTTCATCATATCGGTTACAGACGAAGCTTTGGTATCCATGCGTTCTGCCAAAGCATTGGTACTTACGCCCAATTCGCTTTTTCGCGATAGCTTAAAAATTGCTTTTAGGTAGTTCTCTTCGGTAAAGGAGTTTTCCATGCGTCAAAAGTATGAATTACTTCCTTCAAAATAATAATTTAGATTAGTCTAAAAATGTATTTTTGCGACTGTGAAAATCCTGACGTTACTCTTATATTTTCTTACGAATGTGGCTTGGGCGCAGCATGTCCTTACAGGCCAAGTAACCAGTGGTGCTGAGGCTGTGCCATTTGCAAACATTGTAGTGAAGGGCACTTCCGTAGGTACAAGCGCTGATGTAGACGGTAAGTTTACCCTTAAAGCAGTGGGCAACGGCAACCACGTGTTGTTGTTTAGCGCCATTGGTTTTAGACGAGAAGAGGTGAAGGTTGCGGTTAACGGTTCGGATGTGGCATTGGGGAAAGTTGCGCTAATGCCAGATGTGCTCGGTTTGGAGGAAGTTGTGGTGAGTGGTACTATGAAAGAGAGTTTCGTTACAGCATCACCCGTCAAAGTGGAAGTGATTACGGTCGAGTTACTTGAACGCACCACTTCACCTACCAATTTAATGTCGGCACTTAAGTTGATAAATGGCGTTCAAGAGGTGGTAAGTTGTGGCGTGTGTTACACCAATAGCATAAGTATCAATGGTTTTCCTGGACAGTATACCGCCCTGTTGGTAGATGGTAGTCCTGTATATGGCAATCTGGCTTCGGTGTATGGTCTCAATGGCATTCCGAGGCAAATGATTGATCGAATTGAAGTGATAAAAGGCCCGAATTCTACGCTTTATGGGTCGGAAGCTATGGCGGGTGTCATCAATATTATTACTAAAAACCCTCAAGACCAACCGTTGATTGCTGCCGATATTCGGGTAACATCTCACCTGGAAACCTTCGGAAACATTGCGTGGTCGCCAAAAGTGGGCAAGTGGAACGGAACCATTGGTGCCAATGTGGGAACAGTAGATTTATATGACGATGACAATGAAGATGGTTTCGGAGACATCGTCAACATGGAACGTGTTTCCGCCTTCACCAAATGGACTTTGAAGCGTAAAGAGCAGCGCAAATTGCAGCTTATGGGCAAGTATTATTTCGAAGATAGACGCAATGGTGTAGAGGCATTTTTGAAAGACCGCGCCTACAGAGAACTGCGTGGTAGCGACAGCATTTATGGCGAAAGCATTTACACCCATCGCGCAGAACTGTTTGGAACCTACGAACTTCCTTTCAAAGAGCGATTTCGGTTCGATTTTTCAGCAAGCTATCACAATCAGGATAGCTACTATGGCGCCAATCAGTATCTCGCTTTGCAATACATAGCATTTGGAAATCTAATTTGGAATCGGGCGATAAAAAAGCATGATTTAACTGCAGGACTCACCGGGCGCTTTCAATTTTATGACGACAACACCGTTGCTACGGCCATAGAACCAGAACGTCAATTTATACCCGGCATATTTCTGCAAGACGAATGGACCATAAAACCAAGCGTTTGGCAATTGCTGGGTGGCGTGCGGTTAGACTATTATTCGGTGCATGGCCAGGTGTTTTCACCTCGTGTCAACTTAAAATATCGCCCAGGACAGTGGACTACATTTCGCCTCAATTTGGGTACAGGATTTAAGGTGGTCAACTTATTTACCGAAGATCATGCCTTCATTACTGGTCAGCGCGAAGTGGTTCTAAAAGATGAATTGAAACCGGAACAATCATACAATGCCGCACTCAATTTCAACCATATCTACACCCTTGGCACAGCGCAGGGCAGCGTAGATGTAGATGGATTTTACACCTATTTCACCAATCGTATTATTCCCAACTACGACAGTCCTGGGCAAATAATCTATGGCAACACCTATGGAAACGTCCAATCGTGGGGCATTAGTGCTGCTGTTAATCACAGTTTTTCTTTTCCAATTACCATACGCCTTGGGTTCAATTATTTGAACGCCAAGCAAACCGAGCGCAATGCAGCTGGTCAGTTTGAATCTACGTTCTTAAATTTTGCATCCGAATGGTCGGGCAATGGGGTGTTGTCTTATCGGTGGAAAAAGGCACACCTCGAATTTGCCTATACCATGAATTTTGTAGGCCCAATGCACTTGCCCAAAGTGTATGATTTGGATGCTTCAGGGTTGCCTTTGCCCACTTCGCGCCCCACAACATCCAAGCCTTTTTACTTGGATGTTTTGCAAATAACCTATACATGGAACAAAGCCTCGTTGCGCATTTTTGCAGGAATGGAAAACATTATGGACTACAAACAGCCTGTTTCTCCTCTAACGGGATACAATGATCCCAATGCCAACATCGGTTTTAGCCCGTTGTTCGACACCTCCTATTCCTACAGCCCCATCCATGGCCGCGAGTTATATGTGGGAGTGGCTTGGGAGTTGAAATAGGCGCAAATTGAAATTGGCAATGCCTCAAAATCTCAATATTCCCCAAAACAGAAACGGAGACCAGCCTTGAAGCTAATCTCCGTTTAACGATTCAAAAGGCCGTAACCTAATGAGGGCTTCAAACTACAGTTATTTTGGCTTTGTCTGCAATTCCCCACCAGCAAGCTGTTGGTTCATTTGGCCTCTTGGTCTTCTTTCTGCAAGCAGATTTCTTTCCTTTCAACCTTACCATCATTCAGCAAGCTGAACTTTGGATTTTGACGATTCTCCTCTGACTGTCCCGTGAGACTTCTTTGGAGGTGACCTTGCGGCCAGCCTTTTATCTCTTATTTGATATGTCAAAGATAGGGGAGTGGAGACGTGCCAACCTAATTTTTTGGGCGCTATTTGCGCACAATCGACTAACCGACTACTAACCGATTGTGAACACCTTATGAACCTAGATGAGGTGGTTCATGAACATTTTTGGCGTTTTAGCCCATTATATACATTCGCGTAGCTGCGAATTTTCATTGCTCAGAAACTAAGCGAACAATAAAGGAGCGAGCCAAACGACTCGCTCCTTTATTAAAAGTTGCAACAAGGGATTACTTGGTTGCCGCTTGCTCTTCTTCGCGAAGTGCTCTGCGTAAAATTTTGCCTACGTTGGTTTTAGGCAATTCATCCCTAAACACCACATATTTCGGGCGTTTGTAACCGGTCATGTTTTCGGCACAATGGTCCTTTATATCTTTTTCTGTAAGTGATGCATCTTTTTTCACCACAAATACTTTTACCGCTTCAGATGATTTCTCATCAGGAACTCCAATTGCCGCTACTTCCAAAACCTTTGGATGTGCAGCAATCACTTCTTCCACCTCGTTGGGATACACATTGAAACCAGACACCAAAATCATGTCTTTGATGCGGTCTACAATAGTGAAATAGCCATCGGTAGCCATCACCGCCACATCGCCCGTGCGCAACCATCCATCTTTAATTTGGTTGGCAGTTTCTTCGGGACGGTTGTAGTAGCCTTCCATAACCTGCGGGCCTTTAATAAGAATTTCACCACGTTCGCCTATGGCTACTTCCTTGCCATTTTCATCGCATAATTTCATGTCGGTGCTTGGCACAGGAACTCCAATTGTTCCAATTCGGGCTGAACCATTGAGTGGATTTGCAGATGCTACAGGCGAACTTTCAGTCAGGCCATAGCCTTCCACCAAGATATTGCCAGTCACTTGTTTCCATTTTTCGGCCACGGGGCGTTGAATAGCCATTGCACCGCCAATCACAGCTTTCACCTTGCTAAAGTCGATGGTTTTGAATTCGTCATTGTTTAGCAATGCGTTGAAAAGCGTATTCACCCCAGTCATCACCGTCCATTTTTGCGCCTTCAATTCTTTGATGAATGCTGGAATATCGCGCGGATTGGTAACCAACACATTTTTACCGCCAAGGCAAATAAACGCCAAGCAATTTACTGTAAGTGAGAAAATGTGGTACATCGGTAGCGGAGTGATAATCACTTCTTCGCCCTCGTTTAACGTGCCGCCCATCCAAGCTTTCATCTGTTCCATATTGGCAATCACGTTGCGATGTGTAAGTATGGCTCCTTTAGAAACACCCGTTGTTCCACCCGTGTATTGCAAGAAAGCAGTGTCGCTTCCTTTCAAAGTGGCTGGTTTGCATTTCAAGCCATGGTCTTTTACAAGCTCTCTAAAATCAATTGTGTTGGCGATGCTGTAGGCAGGCACCATTTTCTTCACGTATTGCAGCACCAGATTGACGATAAACTGCTTGGGCTGCGGAAACAAATCGGGAATGCGCGTAACGATAACGTGCTTGATGCTTGTTTTAGAAAGACATTCTTGCAATTCGTTACAGAAATTAGCTACGATAACCAACGCCTTGGCACCCGAATCATTGAATTGGTGCTCCATCTCTCGCGAGGTGTAGAGTGGATTCACATTCACCACTACCAAACCTGCCAGCATTGAGCCGTAGATGCAAATTGGGTATTGCAAAAGGTTGGGCATTTGCAGGGCAATACGGTCACCAGGCTTTAGGTCGGTGTTTTTTTGCAACCATCCAGCAAAGTTGTGCGACCGTTGTTTCAGCTGATTGAATGTGAGCGAAACGCCCATGTTTTCAAACGCCACTTTGTCGCCATATTTTGCGCAGCTATCTTCAAAAGCAGCTAAGATGCTTGGATAGCTGTCGGGATTGATTTCGGTGGGTACGCCTTGGGGGTAGTGCTGATGCCAGATTTTTTGTTCCATGGTAAAATTAAGGTGAACGAAAAGTTAAATGCTTAAAAGGTGCCCAAAGCTAACAGTTCGAGCGAAACATGCAAAAGGAAGGGGAAATGGACAGAAACCATTGGAAACTTGACCGTATAAAGTGCAAATAGTCTACTTTTTTCCTTTTTTCTTTTTTAGGTTTGATTGAAATTCTTCTTCTTTAGCGATAAGGGTGCGCCAATCGTGCTCACTGCTAAAGTCAATGGTTTGGGCATAATCGCTTTTGTCCATGTGTACGCGATTGATGGGTTTGCCCACAAAGTTTTCGATGGCCTCCAACATATCTGTTTCTTCTAGGCTGCAAAACGAAACAGCCAAGCCTTTCTTAATTCCACGACCTGTGCGACCAACGCGATGAACATAGTTTTCAGGCTTGTCCGGCAGGTCATAGTTCACCACATAATCCACATCGGGAATATCGATGCCACGTGCGCTCACATCGGTAGCCACTAATATCTTAATGGTGCCTGCACGGAAATGTTGCATCGCTTCGGCACGTTCCTCTTGGTCTTTATCGCTATGTATGGTCACGGTTTTTATGTTCACCCGTTCCATGGCTTTGAACACACGCTCGGCCCGCACCTTGGTGCGCACAAAAACCAAAATCTTGCTTTCGGGGTTTTCAGTCACCACGCGTTCTAAAAAGTAGCGCTTGTCGTCCATGCCGATAAATGCCACCGAATGGGTGATATTTTTCGAAACTGGATCTTTGGGCGAAACTTGAATACGAATGGGATTCGATACCAACGAATTGGCCAATTCCTTTATGTGCGGATTGATTGTGGCCGAAAAGAATAAGGTTTGGCGCTTATTGGTCAATTTGTTCACCAAGTCGCGGATGTCTTTGATGAAGCCGAGGTCGAGCATGTGGTCGGCTTCGTCCAACACCAAAATCTCTACCCGATGCAACCGCAAATGGCCTTGGCTCACAAGATCGAAAAGACGGCCGGGAGTGGCTATAAGAATGTCGACCCCTTTGTTTAACCCAGCAATTTGTGGGTCTTGGTCTACCCCGCCATGAATGCACAGCGTGGTGACGCGGGTATGTTTGCTCAAATAAGTGAATACCCCAGTGAGCTGCAAAGCCAACTCGTGGGTAGGTGCCATCACTATACATTTCACACCATCTGGCCTATCGGGCCGCTTGCGCCATTGCAATGTGCTGATAATAGGAATGGCAAAAGCGCCTGTTTTTCCAGTACCTGTTTGGGCTATAGCCAAAACATCTTCGCCTTTCAATATGGCCGGTATGGCTCTAAATTGAATATCGGTGGGTTTTTTAAATCCTAGTTTATCAAGACTTCGCTTAACGCCTTCGTCTATATCGTAATCTTCAAATTTCATGGTAAAGAAGCGGTCTTAGCGCGTGTCAAGGAAAATAGTGCAGTTAGAATTACTGATGGAATACCAGAGCGGGAAATTGCGTTTGCAAATCAAAGGAATTTCGAGTTAAGCCCTAAAGCTTATACTTCCGTCCTATCGCTTTTGCCGTAGGTAGATATTCTTGAATGTCTTTGTCGCGGCTGTTAGGGTCGGGGTGAGTGCTGAGGAATTCGGGTGGACGGCTGCCACCACCCACCTTGCTCATGCGTTGCCAAAAAGGCGCGGCTTCGTCAATATTGTAGCCAGCTATGGCAGCAAACACCAATCCCAGCTTGTCGGCTTCGCTTTCGTGCAAGCGCGAGAATGGAAGCACAGCGCCTACGGTCGCCCCTAATCCGTAGGCTTGGGCAAAGAGGCTTCGGGTTTGAGCCGATTTTTGCGAAAGCGCCACATCTAGCGCCATTCCGCCCGCTTGCACCATCAGGCCTTGGCTCATGCACTCGTTGCCATGGCGGGCTATGGCGTGGGCCACTTCGTGTCCCATTATTACGGCAATGCCATCTATATTTTTGGCTATGGGAAGTAAGCCTGTGTAAAACACCACCTTTCCGCCCGGCATGCACCAAGCGTTCACCTCGTTGCTCTTCACCAAATTGAAATCCCATTTAAAGCCCGAAACCCGATCGCCTGCGCCTTTGGAACGCAAATACTTTGTAGCGGCTCTAGATATACGATCACCTACTTCTTTTATTTGGGCTGTTTGAGCATTAGAAATAGGCAAAGCTGGATTTTCCGATAGAAATTGGTTGTAGCTCGTTAGCGCCATGCCCACCAATTGGCTTTCGGGCAGAAGGTTCATTTGCTTGCGACCAGTTACGGGCACCGTGGCGCAGGCCACAAAAGCAAATAGTATGGCGAGAACGGATAATTTTTTCATTTTGAACCGAAAGAATATTCTTGTTATTCGCTCAAATGTAAGACTTCGAAATCTTGATGAAGTCAACCAATAGCCTTCCTAAGGTTAACTTACGCCATTTGTTTTTACTAAAGTAGGTATTATTCATTGGCTAATGTTTTCAAGGTTCATCAAATAATCAATCGGATAAAACAGGAAAGAGTCTCTATTTTCAGATGTATTTTCATTGCTTAAGGATGATGGTGGTGGTCACAACGGAACTCAAATTATTTAAAAAGATGGTTTTTATTATCAATAAAGCACTTTGTTATTATTAAATTTGTAGATATTTTGCAATGTTTATTAGAGAACAAAAATATACTTGTGTAACTCGTTGGAACTGTTAGCAGTCTTCTGGTAGCATTAAACTTTCAATAAAGTATTTGTCCTTTGCAAGTATATTTGTCTGTTACTAGTTTCTAGAATAGACAAGTACATTCATTGAGAGATTAAATGGGCCAATTATCTGCCTATCTTCACCATACAACCACATCCACACATTAAGTTTATATCCCTCCAGTTACGTACTTTGGCAACCACAACAAACAAACGCTACCCAGTTGGTGAGCAAATACAAAATGATAGGACTTGATACACGGTTGGCTTCTCTTCTTGCAGTGGCAATCTTAGTGTTCTGCGGCTGTTATTCTACCGAACGCTTGTCTGATCAAAACCTAGCCTTCATCTACGATAAAAAGGCCACTGTTCTCAACCCGGAGTTTCGGGTAACGCACCAAAACGATTCAGTTTCTGTACTCAATTTTCGCATTGCTTCAAGCGAGCTGCTCTATTTGCAAAACTCAGCCAGCGGCTACTATTCAGCCGAATTCCGGTTGAGGTATGAAGTTTATAGTCAATTGGAAAGCCGTATCGTAGTAGATAGTACCGTTGTATTGTTTCAAGATAGCGTCCTTGCGCTCACCAATCGATACATTGAAGGAACTCTGCGTTTCAAGCCATCTAAGTCTGCTACTGCGTTGCTCAAGTTAGATTTGGTAGACCTCAAACGCAACACTCGTTCACGTAAATACTTAGGCATAGATAGAAACAATACTAACTGCCGACAGTTTTTTAACGTCACTGAAATCAATGAAAACATCCCTTTCTACAAAGATTATTTGGCCAAAGACGAGCAAATTCGAATCATCCATACTTCGGGCATCACCCAAGCCAGAGTGCTGTATTATTCCCGCGATTTCCCATTGCCCAAGCCACCATTTTCAACAGAAGGCCCCGCACCATTTAACTATCAACCCGATAGTGTTTTTGTTGTTTCGTTGGATGCGCCAATTGCATTCCCCAAGGCGGGCATGTATCATATTCAAGTAAACGATAGCACACGAGATGGATTAACGCTTTATCGGTTTAGAGATGGATTTCCTAGAGTGGTTGAGGTAGATGACCTCATTGCACCTCTGCGCTACATAAATAGCAATCAAGAGTTTAAAAAGCTTACCTCAGCCGATTTTCCCAAAGCTGAAGTGGATAGATTTTGGTTGGCTTTGGCAGGAAATGCAGATAGAGCACGTATTCTCATCGAAAAATATTATTCCCGAGTGCAGGACGCCAACACGTATTTCTCTTCTTTCACCGAAGGTTGGCGCTCCGATCGCGGTATGGTCTACCTCATTTTTGGCCCACCTAACACGCTTTACAAAAACTCCAGTTCCGAGCAATGGACTTATGGCGAACCTGGGAACCCAACCTCAGTAACCTTTGTTTTTGTTCGGGTAAATAATCCGTTTTCCGACAATGATTATCGCCTCGAAAGATCACAATTGTATAAGGACAACTGGTTTCGTGCTGTAGATATGTGGCGTCAAGGCCGAATATATTTGGATAACTAACCTATACGAAGTAAAACCTCATGACACAGCTATCTCAAGGTATCAACATTTCTTCACGTGTCACCTTCAAACCCGAATTCTCCGATTCTGACAAAGGGTATTATGTATTTTTTTATCGCATAACGGTAGTAAATCACAACGACTTTGAAGTACAATTATTGGCCCGTCATTGGGAAATATTTGACAGCAATGGCATGCATA
Source organism: Chryseobacterium gleum (assembly GCA_945903645.1). Classification (GTDB taxonomy): domain Bacteria; phylum Bacteroidota; class Bacteroidia; order UBA10329; family UBA10329; genus UBA10329. The sequence goes on along the minus strand of CAMDOM010000002.1, from coordinate 104,755 downwards.
CCCTCGTTGATGGCGAAGGTGTGGTTGGCGAGAAACCTATTCTTTCATCTGGCGAATCATTCACCTACGAAAGTGCCTGTAACCTGACTACAGGCATTGGACGCATGAAAGGGTATTACCAAATGGTTCGCACCGAAACAGGCGAAATCTTTAATGCCTCCATTCCAGAATTCAAGCTAGAAGTGGCCTATATGCTTAACTAGCGGATTATTTTATCCAAAGCTTAATGTAGCGTCCTTCGTCTTGGATCATCGCTATTTTTCGAAAATCGAAGGAGTGCTTTACTCGTCCACGAGTAAAACTTACAGTGTTTGAATCCTCCAATTTCATGGTTTGAAGCCATTCACCATTGTAGGTGTATTCATAACCAGTCATGATTACTACCACTTCATTCACTTTTTTCAGCATATCAACTACACCTGCACCGGTATACATCGGTTCGCCTTGTGCAAATGCAGTTGGGGTCCAAAGCGTAAGGCTAAAAAGTGCTACAAAAAGAATCCGTTTCATTATGATTGAGTTTTATGGGTTAGATGGCTGATTTAGATAAGTTGAGAAACTAAAAAATGCGCTAAGTCAGAAATCAACATTTACTTTAGCCGAATAAGAAAATCGAAGTATGTCATACAGTAAAATTGAATTTTCCATTGTTGCCAACGTAGCAGTAATCCGTTTGAATAGGCCAGATAAACTTAATAGTTTCGATGTGGATATGGCTATGGAGGTGCAATCTGCTCTTGATTATTGCATGGATAGTGAAGAGGTTCGCGCAGTGTTGATTACTGGTGAGGGTCGAGGCTTTTGTGCTGGACAAGATTTAGCCGAAGCCATAGCACCCAATTCGGCAGCCATTGAGGAACATGTTGAAACCAAATACAACCCAATTGTACGCAAAATTCGGGCTATAGAAAAGCCGGTGATTGCCGCAGTTAATGGTGTGGCTGCTGGTGCAGGTGCCAATCTTGCCTTTTGCTGCGACATTGTGATGGCGTGCGAAAGTGCCAAATTCATTCAGTCGTTTATCAATATTGGCCTCATTCCAGACACAGGCGGTACCTATTTTCTGCCGCGAATTGTGGGTTTTCATCGCGCTACAGCATTAATGATGTTGGGCGATAAGCTTACCGCGCAAGAAGCCAAAGAACTGGGATTAGTATATAAAGTTTGTGCCGATGATTCACTTTATTCCGAAGCCCTGCAATTGGCCAAGCGCATGGCGCAAATGCCAACACGTGGTCTCGGACTTACAAAAAAAGCCCTCAACTATTCCTTAAGTACTGATTTGGAAGGGCAATTGGCAGTAGAACGCGACCTGCAAGGCGAGGCTGGAAGAACAGCAGATAACGCTGAGGGTATTGCAGCCTTTTTAGAGAAACGCTTGCCTCAATTTACAGGTCAGTAGAAATTTATTTTAGGATAACTTGGATAAAGGATTCATGAATAGTGCTGCAATTGTTGGGGTAATTGGTGCGGGCTCTATGGGTAGTGGCATTGCTCAGGTTGCCGCACAAGCTGGTTACAAGGTTTTGCTTTGCGACAGCCATCCAGATGCGCTAGAGCGTGCTGCCCGTGGACACCAAAAGGTATTTACTATGCTGGCAGAAAAAGGAAAAATGACCCTAGAGGATGCCAAGGCTTGTGCTAAGCGCATCACATACACCCGAATTTTGGACGATTTAAAGCACTGCACGCTTGTGGTGGAAGCAATTATTGAAGATTTAGAAGTGAAGCAAGGCCTGTTTCAGGAGTTGGAAATAATTTGCGATTCAGAAACGGTGCTTGCTACCAATACATCTTCACTGCCTGTGGTTGCTATTGCTGGCAAACTGCGCAGTCCAGAACGAGTTTTGGGATTACACTTTTTTAATCCTGCGCCTCTTATGCCGTTGGTTGAAGTGATTCCGTCCATGCTTACTGCTCCCAATCTTACCCAAGAGATGTATGAACTGATGAGGCAGTGGGGCAAAATTCCTGTGTTGGCGAAGGACACACCAGGGTTCATAGTCAATCGTGTGGCACGTCCTTTTTATGGCGAATCACTTCGAATTTTGGAAGAGGGAATTGCCGATGAAGCGACCATTGATTACGCACTCAAAACATATGGTGGGTTCCGAATGGGGCCGTTCGAGTTGATGGATTTAATTGGGAACGACATCAATTTTGCAGTCACTTCCACCGTTTATAATGCGTTTTATCAAGATTCGAAATATCGTCCATCATTAAGCCAACAACGCATGGTTGAAGCAGGTTTGTTGGGCAAAAAGTCGGGAAAAGGCTACTATGATTATTCTGAAAACCAAGAGCAAATTGCCCCACAGACCAACGATGAGTTGGGGAAAACGATAACCAATCGGGTGCTGAGCAATCTTATAAATCATGCTATTGATGCGGTTTATTTGAAAGTGGCATCGGTAAAGGATATAGATTTGGCAATGACCAAAGGAGTAAATTATCCAAAAGGTTTGCTGCAATGGGCCGATGAAATTGGCTTGCACAACGTGCTTGCAACAATGGATGCGCTTTATGCGGAATATCATGAAGAGCGCTATCGAGCTAGCGTACTTCTGAGAAATATGGTGCGCGAAAAGCAGTCTTTTTATTAAATCTTTTCTGGATTCTGTCCAAGCATTCTGCGTTCAATTGCGCCAGGATCTTTTACCACTTTGCGCACCCATTCCAAATGCAAATCGAGTTTTTCTGCATCTGATAATTGCCAATGCACATCCGATTGGCGAATGCGATGCATAATATTCTGAATACAAATTCCTCCCGAAACGGATAAATTCAAACTCTCTGTGAATCCTGACATGGGAATGGTGATGCAGACATCCGCCATTTCGAGCGCCACTTTGGACAATCCATGCTTCTCGGTTCCTAGCATCAATGCAATGGGTTTGTCGAGAGGCAGGTTGTGCAACTCTACACTTTTTGCGCTTGGCGAAGTAGCCACAAGTAGATAGCCTTTTTCCTTCAAATCGGTGAGGCAACGCTGCGAGTTATGCTCTTCCTCATAGTATTTATGAATATGCAACCATTTTGTAGCGCCTTTCACTACGTTTGGATTTATATCGTAAGCGTGGTCGTTTTCTATTACATAAACATCTTGCAGCCCAAAACAATCGCATGTTCGAAGCACTGCACTGGTGTTTTGTGGCTGATAAATATCTTCAAGCACCACGGTTAGATAACGGGTTCGTTCGCGCAGACAAGCCTCGAACACCTCTTTCTTATTGTCGCTCACAAATGGCAATAACACGTCAATCACCTGTTGTTTGTAGGATTCTGTCATTGCAATAGGCCGTTGGAACGCCCCATTTGGTTGCAAAGGTGATACAGCAATCGCGCGCCAACATTGGCATCCCATTCGTTTTCGCTGGGTCCAACTTCCACCAAATCAAACCCAATTATGGTGCGCCCAGAATCCACCACTTTACGGATTAAGTGTACCGCTTCTTCAAACTCAAGTCCCCCAGGAACTGGAGTGCCAGTGTTTGGGCAAAGCTTTGGGTCTAAGCCATCAATATCAACTGTTACATATACGTTTTGAGGTAAATCGCTTATGATAGCCTCGCAGCGCGTATTCCAAAGTTCGCCAGCAAACCGTGCCTGTTTCATTTGCGCATCATAATGCACCACTATTCTACCATTTGAGCCATTGATTAAATTGACTTCGGCTTCGCACATATCGCGAACTCCAACTTGAACTAATGTTTTTAGTTCCTTTATTTTAAGTGCATTAAACGAAATAGAAGCATGAGAGTATTCGAAACCTTCAAATGCATCGCGCAAATCGGCATGCGCATCCAATTGCAACACACCAAATTCAGGATAATGCTGCGCCATGGCTTGTATTAGTCCAAGTGGTGTGCTGTGGTCGCCTCCAACTAACGCCACTTTCTTTCCTTCGGCAATAAGAGCCAGGGCAGTATTGCGCACATACTCACACAAATCGGCACATTGCTCATTCACTTCTGCCAATCGCGCTTTAAGGTCGCTGCTTTGTGAATCGTTGCCATCGGCCAATAAATCAATAATTTGCTGTGCTTTTTTTCGATAGTGACGGTTTAGGTCGGCCCATTCCAAGGGTACATCTTCCATAGCTATGCCCATTTTCCATGCGTCTGTAATACCGCTGTAGAAGAGATCTACTTGTTTGGATGCTCCTAAAATTGCCTCTGGAGCTCCCGCAGTACCATCCGAGTAGGAAACTGTAACATCCCAAGGTACAGGAATAATTACTAATTGGGCATCATCACGGTCAAAGGGAAGTCCGAAGATTCCAGATTCACTTAGGCTAAAACCGCTGGGGTCGAATGCGTCAATTTTGCTTTGTCGGCTCATGAGTTACGTTTAAATAGATGCTTTAATGGATGGATGTGGTTATCTTATTAAAAGAGAAAAGCTCCGTCCCTTCCCGATTGTTCGGGATAAGGGACAGAGCTTTTCGAGTAAAAACTCTTTAAAAACTAAAGACTATTTTACAGCGTCAGACAATTCGCTTCCAGCTTTGAAACGAACAACGTTTTTAGCTGCAATTTGAATTTCTTTGCCAGTTTGTGGGTTACGACCAGTACGAGCGTCTCTCTTAGAAACTGAGAAAGAACCGAAACCTACTAGAGATACACGGCCACCAGCTTTCAACGCGCCTGAAGTTGCGCTTACAAAAGCATCAAGAGCTTTCTTGGCATCTGCCTTAGAAATACCAGCTGCTGCTGCAATTGCTTCAATTAGTTCTGCTTTGTTCATGATAATGTTTTTAATGAGTTTAACAATGATTTATGCGACAAATATAGACGCGAACCCATATGCGGTGCGGCTTTGCGTAATTAAAATGCAATTTTGTTGATAAAAGTCGCCCTTTGTTGATAACCACTGGGTTAAATCGAGTTTTTAATAGCTTTCGAGCATACTTGGCTACGTGTAACCCTTAGCTTTTTTCGCTATGTCTGCATTTCAGTAGCATCAAAGCCTTTTAGAAACTCGGAAATTGGCATACGTTTCTTGCCAGCTAGCTGTAATTCGAGTAGCGAAATCCATGCATCCGAACACCGAATGTGAAGAAATGATTTGCCATCTGTTTGTGAGCTACCAATACGAGCGGTGTTAGATTCGAAAACCGAAAGGGCAGTGCGGAACACCTTAACGGGATATTCTTTGTCGTTTTTGAAAAAGACCGTTTGCGCAGCTGGATAGGGCGATAAGCCGCAAATATGGTTGTGTACTTCGCTAGCTGACTTATTCCAGTTTATTGTGCATGTTTCCTTAAAGATTTTAGGAGCGTCACGTAACGGTTCGCCCGAAGCACGCTGCGGAATTGCCAGTACCTTGTTGTTGGCTATACGGTTCACAGTTTCTACCACCAATTGTGCGCCTAGCGCCATTAGGCGGTCGTGGAGGCTTCCAGCATCTTCGTTTTCTCCAATGCTCAGCTGTTCTTGTAGAATTATATTGCCTGTGTCAATTTGCTGCTGCAGGAAAAAAGTAGTGACACCCGTTTCGCGCTCACCATTTATTATAGCCCAATTGATAGGTGCCGCCCCGCGATATTGTGGCAATAGCGATGCATGCAAATTGAACGTGCCTTTCGCAGGCATATTCCAAACTACTTCGGGTAGCATTCGAAAGGCAACAACCACTTGTAACGTAGCTTTCACGCTCCGTAACTCTTCAAGAAACACTTCAGATTTTAGGTTAGTGGGCTGCATTATATGAAGCCCTTGAGTCATGGCATATTCCTTTACAGCCGATGGTCGAGGTTTCATTCCCCGGCCAGCTTCGCGATCTGGAGCGGTTATAACGCCCACAATAGTGCAGCCAGCATTGACTAACGCAGCCAAAGATGCTACAGCAAATTCGGGCGTTCCCATAAATACAATACGTTCCTTATTCATGCACTTTCACTGTTTTCCACCTTCCGCTCCAAAGATATAAGGCTGATAGTAGTCCTATAATAATGAAGTACACGAATTCGGCTGACCAAACTAGGTAAAGCGGCCAATGCCAAATTTTAACTGTAAACACCACAAAAATGAGATAGAAGATTAGGGTAGTAACTTCTATAAGAAGTGCCATTTTGGTCGCTCCAGTGCCCGAAACACAGGATAATAAGGTCATTGCCACAGAAAAGAATAGGATTGTAACCGATAGCACATACACAATAGGAATAGCGCCCGATGAGAGTAAGGAGTCGTTGGTAAAAATGTTGAGCAGTAAAAATGGATTTATCAAGTTGACGAGCAGCAGCACAGTGGAGCATGCTAGACTTAGAATAACGAGTCGCGAAATAAGCTGGCGAAGTTGCTCGGGTTTTCCTTGTCCCAAAATGTTGCTCACTAGCGATTGGGTGGCTTGAGATATGGCGATGAGTGGTATCATAAGTACGGAATACACGCTGCGGGCTACGTTTGAAATAGCTAACTGCCTTTCGCCCATGCTTTCAATAATGGTGAAGAAAGCCAACCACGAGCATAATGCCACCACATGTTGAAGCATAACAGGTACACCAAGTTGCAATATTGAAAGCGTTATAGGCCGAGAAGGCTTTGGGAAGCGATGGCAGCCAAATGCCTCGCCTTTTTTAGTCCACGCCATCCATCCAAGAATAATGATGAGGCTAATTATTTCTGAAAAGAGTGATGCCCAAGCGGCACCTTCTATTTCGAGGCGTGGAAAACCCCAATTGCCAAAGACCAGCAGATAGTTTAGAAACACATTGCTAAGCGCCATAATTCCCGAGGCATATGAAATTGCTTTGGTGGTGCTTATGCCTGTAAGTAGAGAGCGGTAGGCTAAGAAAATAAAGGTGGGGAAAAATCCAAGAACCCGGATATCCATGTATAGCAGAATATTCTGGTAAATGGCATCAGAAGTAATGACCAAGCGCAAAATGGAAGGCGTAACCAGCGTATACAGTACCCACAGCAAACCCGCCATGGCTATCATTATATACAATAGGTGGTCGAAAACGGGGCCAATGCACTCGGGCTGTTGTTCGCCATCGTGTCGAGCTATGATGATTTGAGCGCCAATGCCGATGCCAATACCTGCCATCAAAAAAATGAAGTAGTAAATGCCTGCCAAACCCACGGCACCCAAAGCCACCTCGCTAACCCGACCAAGGAAAGCCATGTCGGTTACGTTAATAACCGTCATAGCCAATCCACTCAGCATTAGCGGATAGGAAACTTTCCAAATGTTTCGGTATGAAGTATTGGATTGTGACATCAGTCTCTAGGAATAAGGCGTAAGTGGACATGTATAAGTCGCAAAGCTTTTGCACTCACGAATTATGTTTAGCGCCTTTCTAGCTTACGTATAGCATGAGTCCTTTTAGGTATTCGCCTTCTGGGTGGTAAATACTTACAGGATGATCAGCCTGATGCCCAAGTCGTTTTAGAATTCGAACTTCTCGACCTGCATTGATGGCCGCTGAGAAAACTGTTTTCTCAAACAATTCGGGACTTACAACTTGCGAGCACGAAAATGTGAATAGAATTCCGTTTGGAGCAATCTGTTTAAATGCAATTTCGTTCAATCGCTTGTAGCCTTGAATAGCCTGATGCCTTGCCTTCATTCCTTTGGCGAAAGCGGGAGGGTCTAGGATAATGAGGTCGAAACCTTCGGCATGTTCCAAATACTTGAAGGCATCGGTACACACTGCTTCATGGTTTTTGGGTGATTTTATGTTCAGTCCCACATTTTCCTCTGCCAATGCAACGGCTTTGGCACTTACATCCACGCTTACCACCTTGGTGGCTCCAGCTTTGAGTGCATAGGCTGAGAATCCACCTGTGTAGCAAAATGTGTTGAGCACCGTTCTATCCTTTGCCACTTCGGCTAGGAGCGCTCGGTTGTCGCGCTGATCGAGGAAGAAGCCTGTTTTTTGCCCTTCCACCCAATTTACTTTAAACTTAAGTCCATTCTCAAGTACCACATTTTCGGCAGCGGTACCCATAAGAAAACGGGCAGACTTGCCGGCTATATCACGCAAGTAAATAGTGTCCAATGTCAAACCCTTCAGCTGCTGCAATGCTGAGCCAATGCTATCGGCAGCCAAGGCCATAGCCGCTGTGTGGGCCTGAACAACGGCAGCTTTTCCATACAAATCTATAATCAAACCCGGAAGGCCATCGCCTTCGCCATGCACCAAGCGAAAGCAATTGGTTTGTGCAGAAGGTAGGCTTGTGGCGTTGCGCAAAAGCAATGCAGCAGCTAGGCGTTGATTCCAAAAGGCAGCATCAATGGGCTGATCTTCAAAACTGAGAATGCGCACGGCTATGCTTCCATCATGATAGTGGCCTAAACCAAGAAACCTACCATTGGCAGCTTCTACCCGCACCACAGCACCATTTGTTGGCTTAGCTGATGTTTTTCCTATTGCGCCACTAAACACCCATTGGTGTCTGCGTAGTAGCGATACTTCCTTTCCCTTTAATAACGTAATTGTTTCCATAGGCGGCAAAGATACCCTCTAAGGATTGGAATTGAAGGACGAGAATAATGTAAAATGGGTGGGCTAGTTTTTGAAGTGAAAAGTCGAGAATCCAAGGTTCAGTTAATTCTAAGCCCTTTTACGCAGTTTTTTGAACTTCACGACTCATATCCCTTTCTTACCTTGCGCGCCCTAAAAACAACAACCAAACTATCTGAAAATGAAGTATTCTCCAATCCAATTTTCCAGCACCAATGTACTAGGCGATGTGGTTATTCACCTTATTGCTATAAAAGGCGACATTGCGCGAATCGCATTGCCCGAAGGCATTGCTACCAAATTGAAAGAGAAGATTGGTAAAGATGAGTTGGTCTATACGTTGCCTACTGAAACGGGTACCATCATCGTTGTGAAAGCCAAATTGGAGGAGGAAAACAGTTATCGCAATCAAGCCTATCGCGCTTTGGGCGCTAAAGTGCGGGCATTGCTAGCTACAGATGGTGTTGTCGAAGCCACGTTAATCAATAGCGGTGGCATCAAGAAAGAATACATTCTGCAAGTGTGCGAAGGTTTGGCTTTGGCCAATTATCAGTTTTTGCGCTATAAAACTGGCGATAAAGCCAAGCCAACAAGCTTGAAAACCCTTAATGTGTCTGACCTTTCCATTGGTCAGGATGATTTGGATGAATTGGCAAACCTTGTATCTGCCACCTGCTATACCCGCGATTTGGTGAACGAACCACCCGCAGTGCTCACAGCTACGGAACTGAGCAAACGCATAAGCAAGTTGGGCGAAAAGTCTAATTTCTCGGTGAAGGTGTTGGACAAGAAAGACATCATTAAATTGGGCATGGGCGGCCTTCTTGGTGTGAATAAAGGCAGTGTTGAACCTCCAACATTCACCATTCTGGAATACAAACCGGATGGTGCCATCAACAGCCATCCCATGGTGTTTGTGGGCAAAGGCGTAACGTACGACACTGGAGGCTACGACATCAAACACGGGGGCAATATGAAGGGCATGAAATGCGATATGGCTGGCGCTGCGGCTGTGGTTGGTAGCATTACTGCCATTGCCACTAACCGCCTTCCAGTGCATGTGGTTGGGCTTATTCCCGCTACCGACAATCGCATAGATGGCCAAGCCACTGTGGCCGATGATGTGCTGATTATGATGAGTGGTGCAACGGTAGAAGTGCAAAATACCGATGCCGAAGGCCGCTTGATTTTGGGTGATGCACTGCATTATGCCAAGCAATATGAGCCCGAATTGGTCATTGATTTGGCTACGCTTACGGGTGCTGCTGCTCGCATTACGGCACATCATGGTAGCGCCATGTGTGCCGATAAGGCTCCACAAAAAGAGCTGCTTATTCGCAGTGGCGAAGAGGTGTACGAGCGGTTGATGGAGTTCCCTATGTGGCGCGAATTTCACGAAGCTATCAAGAGCGATGTGGCAGACATTAAGAATATTGGCGGAGCGGCTGGAGGCAACATTACTGCCGCCACATTCCTACACCATTTTACCGACTATCCTTGGATTCACTTGGATATTGCTGGACCAAGCATGATGGAGTCTGACACCGACTACCGCGTCAAAGGTGCAACGGGCGTGGGCGTGCGGTTGCTCTATCAGTTTGCGCGCAATTATGCGAATGGGTAATTGTTTTAATGGCGTTGAATCGAGCTCAATTCCGGTAAACTAGCGCCCAACTGCTGACCTTAAGTCCATGATTGTTCCCATTATTGGAGATCCTATTTATAGCACCAAAGCCATTGCGGTGGGTAAAAATGTACCTATTGACGACTTGCTTAAAACCATGCAAGCTCTGCAACTAAAGCAGCGCCATCCGTGCATTGCAGCAAAACATGTGGGTGTCAACGTGCGCGTCCTGTCTATTCAAACCAAGTATGATAAGTATGAAACAGGGCAGTCGTTGGCCCAAATTTTAGTGAACCCGGAAATAGTGGCGTTGATCAATCCCCTCACTCCAGCCTTAGAGTCTGACCTTTGCGTGCCCAACTACGAAGGAAGCATAGAGCGCCATTCGGTTGTGGAGGTTTCTTTTTTGGATGAAAAGATGCGGCCGCAAAGCAAAATCTTCACCGAAAGTGCAGCGCGCTGGGTGCTTCATGGTATTGAACTTTTGAAGGGAGAAACCTTTATTGATAGGTTAAATTTACACCGCCAGCGCTCCATTAAAAGCCATTTGAAACGCATCACCGAGAAAGGTTCTGGCAGTTAATTTGTTATTCGTAATTCGTAATTCATCATTCGTAATTCTATATAATGTCAACACTCATCATCATTCGCCATGGACAATCTGAATGGAACGCTCAAAATCGGTTCACGGGTTGGGTAGATGTGGAACTAGCTCCAAAAGGCATAGCAGAAGCACGCGCTGCTGGCGGAAAACTGAAAGGCTATCGGTTTGATAAGGGCTATACTTCGGATCTGAAACGTGCGCAAAACACGTTGGTCAACATACTTGAAGTAACAGGCCAAACCGATTTGCAGGTGGTGAAAGACCAAGCCTTAAATGAGCGTATGTATGGCGATATACAAGGCATGAACAAGGACGAAGCGCGCGCAGAGTTTGGCGAAGAGCAAGTGCACATTTGGAGAAGAAGTTACGATGTGCCGCCTCCAGGTGGTGAAAGCCTAAAAGACACTGCTGCCCGCGTTATTCCTTATTTCGACAAGGTGATTGCTCCCGAACTAAAGGCGGGAAAGAACATCATTATCGCTGCACATGGCAATAGTTTGCGTGCGCTTATCATGCACCTTGAGCAACTGACATCCGAAGAAATTCTAAAGGTGGAAGTGCCCACTGGCCAGCCCAAGCGTTATGAATTGGATGCTAACTTGAAGGTAATTTCGGCTGAGTATTTGTAGGTAATAGGAAGGCTAAACGGGTTGGTTTGAGCATGTATGCATCCACCGCGGTTTGCTATCTCTGTTCCGTATTACTAGCGAATTATCTCCGCACCACCTTCCGAATCACACTTTTACCGTTTGCAAACACCGCACGGATGTGATACACTCCAGCTGTGGATGGCAATTGCGCTTGCCTTGCCTGTCCAGATAGGGTTTGCACCAAACTGCCACTAGCGGTATACACTTCTATCCGTTGGGGTGCATTGTCTTGAGTTCCAAATCGGATAATGCCATCGGTGGTTGGGTTAGGATAAACATTCCATGCCGCTGCGGAATTCATGGTTACTATTGAAGTAATGATTTGCGTGTCGAGCAATGAATCCGTGGCTACTAAAACAGGGCTTTGGTCGGCAGTATTATACATGGTTCGAAATGCATCAATTTCGGGAGTACTTAGGGCAAACATTTCGCTCATCCACTTGGGTGGAACCGGTTGGTAGAACACTCTAGCTCGTGCTTTGATGGTGCCATTGTAGCCATTTAGCGGAATATGGTAGCGCACTTTGTCGCTTCCAGAACCCTCAAATCCATCGAAGTTAAAGTCAGGGTCGTTGAGCGCCATTCCATAAATCCGAGTAGTGTCGTAGGCTACATGAGATGTTGTAAACCCGCGTGGAGTAAGTCGGTTGTCTTTTATGGTTTGGAAAGCGCGTTCCAATACGGTAGTTACATCATTGTTTACATCGCCCAATACCATTTCGTAAATCTGCACCTGTTGGGGAGAAGTGATGGTTTGGTAGTGCGGTTCGAAAGTTCCGTTTTGTCCCTGCACCTCATAATTGTCTTGCAACGCTCCAGAACTGAATAGCGTATCGCCATTCTCCTTGAACACCACAAATTCTATAAACGCTCTGCGGCTTGGGTAGCCAGATGGGAACTTGTGGCCCGCTTTATTTTCGATCAGCACTTCATAAAAAGCGGAGTCGTTGGTATAGCCACTCATGGTTAGTTCCACATCGAGGGTTTGTTGCTGCAAAAGGCGTGTAGTTCGGGCTATGGTAGTATCGAAATGCGTTGGCGTGGATGGAATGCCCAGCAACTCAATATTTTGCTTCATCAACTTGAGCATGAAGGTATTGCCGCCTACTAATTCGTGCTTTCCGTAGGGCGCTCTTCCTGGAAGAAATGTGTAGTTGGCCGAGAGCACCACTGCATCGTTTGTTCGCGGCATGTGGCATCCTTGGCAGCTTTTGGAAGTAGGGCCTTCCAGAGCAAATTCTGAGTTGAGCCATTCGTGATAGGTGGCCTGTTCCACAAAGGTTGTTCCTGTGAATGCGCCTTCCAAATCCACGCTTTCCGTAATCAAGGTATGGCATCCTGCGCATAACCCAGCGTCATTTATATGTTGACCATAAACGGGTATGATGCTTACAAATTCTTGCATGGGCGGTTCAAAAGGCTTCTCGAACGGTCCAAAAGCTACTGCCAAAGGAGAATAGTTTACCTCGCCACTGTGGGTGTTTCCAATGTTTTCATCGCTCATTTTGTGACAAGCTAGGCACGATACCCCGTCTTGACCAACGGGGTCTTGCGCCAAAATTTCCATGCTGTAAGGGCCAGCATTGTAGTGGTCGTAGGCAAATTTGCCCATAGGGGCATGGCAGCTGGTACATTTGTCCTCCAACGCCTGTTGGTGGGTTGGGTTTACGGTAATCTCGTGGCTCACTTTGGCTTTCCAAAAGGGGTCTCTGGCAGAATTTGCCATCATTGTTCCTCTCCAACTTTCAATGGGGCTAATGTCTACGCCTTCGTTGTCGGTATTGGCAAATGCAGTGGGATCGTAGCCATGGCAACCATCGCAATTGCCCGATGCCATAAAGAATCCATTGTCGTCTAAAGGTAGTTCTACACCAGCACCTCTAAAATAATTGAGCTCGCCATGGGAGTGATATGCTTTTACACTAGACCAACGGTATGTGGCTTCCGACCCTAAATATGCAAATGCTGCAATGACGCAGAGGAGTAGAATTTTGTAACGTGATTTCATGTGTTTCACTCGAATGGAGACGCTAAAAGTACTATGCTGGTTGGGCAATTTCACCGCTTCAAATGTCGTGTGTCATTGGCTAAGCGCACTTCTTTTGTTCGGATAGAATTTGTGTGACATCTGTTACGATACAAGCAATAGTCGGTACGGAAATTTGTGCCGTTCTATTAAATCAATCAATAAACCATAAACAAAACACCATGGGACTATTTTCAATGTTTGGAGGAGTAGGTAAACAAGACGCAGTGAAAGAGATGCTCGCAAAAGGAGCCATGATTATTGACGTGCGCACACCAGACGAGTACCGTTCGGGGCACATTACCAATTCGGTAAACATTCCACTTAACCTGCTCCTAGGCAAGGTAAATGATTTGAAGCGGAAGAATAAGCCAATCATTACCTGCTGTCGTTCGGGTGCGCGCAGCGGTATGGCAGCTGACCAATTGAAATCTGCGGGAATTGACGTGATGAATGGCGGAGGTTGGGACAGCCTTGAGGCTATGATGGCGAAATAATTGCCACCAAATGTGGTAAATAAAAAGGCCAGTCCTAAATCAAGGAGCGGCCTTTTTCGTTCATGCAATTCAAAAGATTACTTCTTGGCGGGGCATGTATTGAACCCCACCACAGTGTAAAGCGGGCAAAAAGTGATAAGACTGGTTAATAAGAAAATACCTGCTGCGGCCATCAATACGATGCCAAGTGTGCCTGTTACGATGTTGCCAAAGTATAACCCAATCATTACCAAAGCAAGTGCTGCGCGTACTGCTCTATCTACTGTACCCATGTTCTCTTTCATCTTGTTTTCGTGATTAAAATGTGAGCGTGTTCGAAATGAACGTGACAAAGGTGCAAATACTAAAAATTAATGTTGTGATTTCGGTCACATCACCAGATGATTTTTCCAGAACGAAATACTAACTGTTCGGATTGAACTTGTGATGGTCCTGATTGTCCAGCTCAATGCGGTCTTTTACCGAGCGTATCCGCAGCGCTACAATGGCTAATTCGCCATGAGCGTTCTGTTTTAACCATTGCAAGGCATCTTCATCGCCATCGCCCACCATCGCAACCTTTGCTAAAGGTTGATATCCGTGAGTATTTAACCAATTTATAGCCTTTCCATCTCCTTCGGCCCCGCGAATAGTTGCCATCAAATGAGGGAATCCGTTTTTCATCAACCAATCGCGCGAATCGTCTTGCAGATACAAGGCATACACAAACAAGCCCAATTCCTTGTAGCCATTGCGCAGCAGCCAATCGCGAATGGCAGCATTGCCGCCAATGGCTTCAGCCCATGCCACGAGCACTTTAGCGGGATATATCATGCAGGTTCGGTTACTGTAGTGATGGCTTCGTGCATGGCTTGCCCCAATTTGCTAATTACTCCAACCACCAACGCATTGCCCATTAGAAACGCACGTTTTGTGTCGCTAACCCCATCGGTGTGACCGTCAGGAAACATATTCAGCCGTTCCAATTCGATGGGTGTCAATCTTCGCAGTCGGCCTTCTTGTTCCACCACGTGCGTCATTCTGTTTGGAGTGGTGCCGCCCTCGCTTGTCACTACCGTGCGGCTAGGGGCATTTTGAGAGTCTGGAAAACGCATACCGCCTTCTTTGAAGTTGTATTTATGTCCAGATTTACTGGTGCGTTCTATGCTTTTTCCACCCTTGGCATAGCGCCATTTCTCCAATTGATTTTCGGGAAGAAAGAACTGTGCTGGAACTTCATTTACGGGTTGCAATACATGCCCAAGGGTGATGCGCTTGCCCAAATAATCGGGTTTTGTTTTTAGGGTAAACACTCTACGGTCGAATATCAACCCTGTGTTTTCGAACTGCGATGGGCCGTTGGCAGCGTTGAACGTGTTGGTTATTTCAGACAGCGTTCCTTTAAGTTCATATTCCTTGGGCCAATCTTTTATTACTGGCTCGCAGGGCAGTGACGTGGCAATTGGTCCATCAGAAAGAATGTGGTCGAATGGATTTTCTAGCGTTGAAATGGTAGCGTAGAGTTCGGAGGTTTTGTGATAACCGATGATGAAAGTTCTGCGCCTGCGTTGGGGCATTCCATAATCTGCGGCATTCACCACGCGCCATTCTACCGCATAGCCAAGATCGGAAAGGGAGGCCAACATTACTGCAAAATCGCGACCGCGCTGCTTGGCGGGCGACTGCAACAGGCGATCCACATTTTCGAGCAATAGATATTTTGGTGGGTTCTTTTTGCGTTCCAAAATGGTGTGTATGCTCCACCACAGCACTCCTTTTTTTCCAATCAACCCCGAAGACCGACTCAAGGTGTTTGCCACCGAATAGTCTTGACATGGAAAACCACCCACCAACATATCGTGGTCTGGAATGCTCGAAAAATCTACGGCCACCAAGCGCTCGATGTCTTCATTGCTATGTCCTTCAGCACCAAAACATTCGACATAGATACTTGACGCGTGCTGAATCTTGGAATTGGGTTCCCATTGGTTGTTCCAAATGGTTTCAAAAGCATTTTGATTGTCCGCATTTCGCACGGCATCTAAGCCCAGCCGAAAGCCACCCACACCAGCAAATAGTTCGATTACCTTTAAGAGTTGCATGCTTGCGAAAATAGGGGAGAGATCAAAACGGAGTGTTCCGATTTAAACTCATTTAGTAACGGTTTTTCAACATTGAGACTTAACTCGAATTGGGTCAAATTTTTTCATTCACCCCCATGCCAAAAAGCGCAAAGTCATATTTCACGGGGTCCAATGGGTCGAAACTGCGCAAGGCGGCATCTAATTCTTGGACTGCTTTCCAATCGTCTTGTGTGCGCTGCAATAAGCCAAGCTGCCGGGCCACTCTGCCCGAATGCACATCTAGCGGACAGGAGAGTAGGGCAGGGGAGATGCGCTTCCACATTCCGAAATCTACATTTCTAGCGTTGCTGCGCACCATCCATCTCAAAAACATGTTGAGGCGTTTTGCAGATGAACCACGCTCGGGGTCGGCCACATGCTTTTGGGTGCGTTTCAAATGCGGAATCGCAAAAAAAGTTTGCTTGAAATGCACTAATGCTGGTAAAATGGATGTATAGTTGTGTGCTAGACCATCAACAAACACGTCTTCAAGCGAATTGTGCGTGGTATAAATATGCCGCAGCGCCCGAACAAAATGAACCAAATCTTCCGATTGAAATGTGCGATGCACAAACGATTTTAAATCGAGTAAATCCAGCTCACTGTGTTCCAAAACGAAACGGTGGGGATCATTTCCCATCAAAGCCATCGCGTGTTTTGCATTGCGAATTATGGTGGGGCGCTGTCCCCAAGCTATGGTGGCGGCAATCAATCCACTGATCTCGCGGTCTTCTTGTTTTTCAAACAAATGCGGAATTTGAATCGGGTCATCCGCAATAAATTCTGCTCGGCAGTATTCGTTGTATTTTTCCTCCAAAAGGAAGTGCAACTCGGTTCTGTTTAGCATGTGTATTGCATTATTCGAGTGCTCAATTGTCCTAAAGTCATATTAAATTCAAGGGCAAGATTAAGGGAATTTTGCGCCTAATTTCTGCTCTAAATGCACTAGAAATTCAACTAATTTAGCGGTTCAGTCAAGTTGAAAGAATAGATGAGAAATAGACTCGGTTTTGCATGTGTGGTAATGGGTTTTCTGGGGATACCGCTTTTTGGAGTGAGCCAAGTAGTGATTGATAATAGCCTTACTCCACAGCAGCTGGTGTCTGATGTTTTGGTGGGTTCTGGAGTGCAGATTTCTAATATCGTTTTTAGCGGAGAGCCCGAACAAATAGCTTCTTTCGAAGCTACTAATTCCCTTTTCCCAATTTCAGAAGGATTGGTCATGTCATCTGGAGATGTTACAACCATTCCGGGTATCGGAGGTAATTTTTCTTCCACCCCTTTTGACGATTTTAATAATCCAGTAGGAGATTCAGACCTTGATTTGGTGTCATCGGCCATTACTCATGACGCTACTGTACTTCAATTCGATTTTATTCCAATTGGCGATTCTATTCGTTTCAACTACATTTTTGGTTCGGAAGAATATCCCGAATTCGTAAATGGTGGGTTCAATGATGTGTTTGCGTTCATAATTAGTGGTCCAGGTTTCAACGGTCCATTTGCCAATGGAGGAGTAAACATTGCCCTGATTCCTAGCACTGTAACTCCAGTAACTATTGATAACGTGAACGATGGTGTGAATAGCCAATATTACATTGACAATGGCAATGGTGGCGCTAACGGCATCGTATTCGATGGCTATACCGTAACCCTTACCGCCTTGGCTGCGGTAACCTGTGGCGAAACCTACACCCTTAAATTGGCCATTGCCGATGCTGGCGATAATGCCTTCGATTCTGGTGTTTTTCTCGAAGCGCGCAGTTTCTTCTCAGAAGCCATTGAAATTGAAATTGCTACGCTTTCAGGCGATAGTTCCATTGTGGAAGGCTGCACCAATGCAGAGATTGTGTTTATTCGCCCGCTTTCCGATACCCTAGTTTCGGTGCCAATTTACGTTACTGGCAATGCAATAGATGGCGTTGATTTCGAAGGTATTCCAGATTCAATTGTATTTCAGCCAGGAGAAACTACGGTGAGTATTTCGGTTAATGCCTTGGAAGACGGACTGTTGGAAACCACTGCCGATACAATCATTATCACCATCTATTCCCTCAGTGTTTGTGGCGACACCATCGAAAGTGTGGGCGTTATCTACATTAAAGAAGATTATGAGTTAAATATCGCACTCAGCAATGAATTGATTGGCTGTGCTGGACTTTATACCTATTCCAATATCACCTCTCAAGTTAGTGGAGGTAATCCACCTTATTATTATGAATGGAGCAATGGAGAGGAAACCACAGGTATTGCAGTTGCGCCTGCAACGGCATCTACGTATACATTAACAGTTACGGACAGTTGCGGGGTTGGTAGCCAAACGGTTTCCATCTCAGTACCTGCAAGCATTTCTGCGCCCAGTCCAACCTTAGCTACTTCAAGCGATTTAACATTAGACTGTCCGGGCGAAACGGCAAATATTACAGCCATCGCATCTAGTGGAACACCTCCATTTTCCTATTCTTGGACAGGCGGGCAAACAGGAAGCACCATAAATGTGCAACCGTCAGTAACTACGAACTATGTAATTGCAGTAACCGATGCCTGTTTCCCCGGCCCGATTCGCGATACCGTTACAGTCACAGTAATACCATACACTGCCCCAACCATTGCATTTACAGACACTTCGGTGCTTTGTCCAGGAAACGATTTGCTTGTGGATGTTACCGTAAATGATGGAAATGCACCAATCAATGTTTCGTGGAGTAATGGCCTCAATGGTTTGTCAAATACCTTGAATCCAATTGTGGACGAGGATATTATCATTACTGCTACGGATGCATGCGGCACAGAAGCAGAAGACACCTTGAACCTATCAGTAGCGCAGTATGCTGCTCTAGTTGGAAGCATCCGGGACACTATTTTCTCAGCATCCGACACCGTTACCATTTGCGAACTTTGGGCAGATACGCTTTGGGTTGGTGCCACTGGTGGACTTTCGCCTTACACCTATTCATGGCAAGGCACGTTGGTTAGCCAGCTTGTGGTGGCAAACGATTCTATCGAGCTTCGTGTTCCCTATGCATTGCCACCAGATTCGGTGGTTACAGAGATTTATTCGGTTACTGTTACAGACCAGTGCGGAGTTCAGAATACGGTAGAAGTAACAGTTCGGGTAATAAGCTGCGATATTGTTCAGCCCAATATCTTCAATCCAGAATCAGATTATGAAGGCGCAATGGATTTCTGTGGAAGTACTCCTCAAAACAATGCCTTTAACCTACCATGTCTTCAGCTTTATCCGGGAAACAAAATGACCATTTTTGATCGTTGGGGACGCAAAACTTACGAACAAGAAAACTACCATCTCAATCCTTGGGATGGGGATAATGCTGCTGATGGTGTGTATTACTATGTGCTCGAAATCCCTGGAAGGTCTGAATTGTTGAAAGGATATTTTCATTTGGCACGATAATGTCTAGAGCGAAACGTTCTCAAGAAATCAATCATCTTTAATCATTTAAGCTCATGAAAACTAAAATGCGTAACCTCGGATTCCCTGCACTTGTAATCATGTTTTTGACGCTCAGTGTGGGGTTGTACTCCTGCGATGAAGTGCTGGACTACCTAAATTTATCGGACTCTGAAATTGCGGAGGGTCTGAAAGAAGCGCTAACAGTAGGCACAGACACCTCAGTGGCTAGAGGTTCAGCACTTAATGGCTATTTCGGCAATCAGCTTATTAAAATTCTACTTCCGCCAGAAGCTGAGCCAATCATTGCTGCAGTTGGTGTAATTCCTGGTGGTCAAACATTGATTGATAACGTAGTCTTGAAACTTAACCGTGCGGCAGAAGATGCAGCCACACAAGCCACGCCAATCCTGGTTGATGCGATTACGGGAATAACAATCACTGATGCGCTAGGCATACTTCAAGGTGAAAATGATGCAGCAACCATGTACTTAAAAGGGGCAACTCAAGCTGAAATCAATGCCATTTTTAGACCTCATATTGAAACCTCTCTTGAAACAGTAGGAGCGCAAACGGCATGGGCACAACTAACAAATGCTTACAATTCTATTCCGTTCGTTACTCCAGTAAGTACAGATTTGGCGGGCTACACAACCAGTAAAGCCACAGATGGTTTGTTTGTGATGGTAGCAGAAGAAGAAGGAAAAATTCGAAATGACGCATCGCACCAAGTAAGCGATTTGTTGCAACGCGTTTTTGGAAGCAATCAGTAATCATAACTAAGAAATCAATTCACCAACCAATCTAACCAACACATGAAAAAAGTGATTTTTGCAGCCCTTGTTCTTTTGGCTGCCGCGCCCGCAATGGCACAAAAAGGTTTTGAAGGCACCGTTGTTTTTGGGGTCGAATACAAAGATTTGCCAGCAGAAATGGCTGCCTTTGAGTCTATGCTTCCGGACGAAACCGTTATAAAAATTAAAGGTGATCAATCTAGAACAGAGCAATCTATGGGAATGGGCATGAAGCAAGCCACCATTTTCGATACTAAAAAGAATCAAGGAACCCTTCTACTTGATATGATGGGAAAGAAAACCGCAGTAGAAATGAGCTCGGACCAAATGGAGAAACAGCGTGGTGATAAAGCCAAAGATTTGGACATTCAATACATTGATGGCGATGTGAAGCAAATTGCGGGTTTCAACTGCAAAAAAGCCATCATAAAAACAGAAAGTGGATTGGAAATGGAACTTTACTATTCCGAAGAGCTTCCAGCCGGTGCTAGCCGCGAATTCAAAGGTTTAAAAGGATTCCCATTGGAATACACAATCGCATCTGGACCAATGAAAATGAAGCTTACAGCAAGTTCTGTAAAGCAAGAATCTATTGATAAGAGTCTTTTTGTAATTCCTGATGGTTATGAAAAACAAACTTTCGAAGAGTTTCAAAAGACTATGGGTGCCATGATGGGCGGTTAGTAGTTCTTTATTTCTCTTTAAAAAGCCTCGGAAACTTCTGTTTTCGAGGCTTTTTTTAATTAGAAAAAACTGGTAATTCCGAAGTGAATTTTTCCAGCCCGTGCATCTATTGGATTACCGAATTGCTTGCCGAGAGCGTAGGTGAGGGAGAATACTCCAATTTTAGTGCTGAACGAAATGCCAAGGCCAAATCCTATAGGTCTATCCGTAATCCGCCTATTGATGGCCCGATTTTCATAATAAGCGCCATCGGCAAAAATGAAAATGTAGCTGTCTAAGTTGAGCAAGAATCGATATTCTATAGTTCCTACAGCATACAGATTGGCGAAAATGGATTCTTCGTCAAATCCACGTAGACTTTTTAATCCACCTATGCGAAACATCTCGCTTTCAAACAGATTCGTATTTTGAATCATGCCACCTTTCACCCCAATTTTCAGGGTACTTCTATTCGGAATGGGGATGAAGTAAGCCGCATTTAGGGTGGCATTCAACTGAAATGAGTTTTCTTGAAGACCGTAGTAGCGCTCTTCTCCAATTTCCGAATCGAACAGTATCTTTTTTGTTCCAGCGCTAGCTTCAACATACAAGTCAAAGCCTTTCCTAGGATTCAATCTATAGTCAAGGCGCTGCATCCGATAGCCAAATCCATAGAGTTGCGTGCGCGAATCCACGTTATCTGGTCTTAAATATTGAGACGATTGTAGTAACGAACGCGCAAGAATATCTGTTGACCGGATATCTGCAAACACCTTGATGTAGTCGTTTCCAACCAAGTGATATTGGATTCCAATGATGCCTTTGAGGGTCAAGAATAATGAGTCTCGCTTGTAAAGTTCAAACGTTCCGTCCAACCCGAACGGTGTGTTGAATAAGAAAGGATAGGAAAGCTGGATATTTAGATTTTGAGTGCGCGCTTGCATCTTTCTCCACGAAATATCGATGAGTTCGCCTCGGTTAAATGCGCTTAGTAATTTCAATTGAATTTCACCTGTAATGAGCACCTCACCTGGATTTTCATTATCAGGCAAAATCCCAAGAATACCATCGAATTGGCTAGCGCGTTTTCGATCTAAAAACACATAAATACTCGCCTTCCCTTCATTAAAAACCACTTGCGGTTTGTTCGCTTCATTTACAAACGGAATCTCGCGAAGTCGGGTAGAAATTAGTCCAATTTTACTTTCATTGTAGCGGTCCTTGGTCTTAATTCCAAGGTAATTCTTCAAATAATTAGCCTTGATTTTCGACTTCCCTTTCACCACAATACTATCAATTCGAAACTCTTGATGAGCATCCAAGAAAAGGCTAGCTGAGATGGAGTCGTTCAGCAATTTCATATCTGTGAGCTGTACCTCAGCAAATGGAAAGCCGCGGTCTTCATAGTACTTAATTAGCTTTTGCTTTAGCGCAACCAACCGAATTGGTCGAAAATTCTTTCCAAAATAGAGTCTGTTCTTAAATCCGCTTCGTCTTAATACTTCATTGGGCACATTTCCGGCAGAAATTTCCTTGAATACTAAAGGTAATCCCGTGTGGAGATATGCAGTTCCAATTCCATCTTTCCAGTGCAAACTATCAATGCTTGCTTGGGCATATCCTCTAAAACGCAGTTCATCTATCAATGTGCCAATCGCTTGTAGCACCAGTGTTGAATCAGGGTAGCTTTCCTTTGGTTTGAAAATCTGGTTTAACTTTTTAACAGGAATTCCCGCGCTGTCTTGAATTACGTTAAGTCCATAGGATATTCTCTGACCAATCGCATTTGATTGACCACAAAGCGCACTTCCTACGAAGAGGAGTAGGGCCAAACCTATATTTCGAGTGAATTTCAATATGATTTTAACAGCAGAATTACTTTAGTCTATTGACCAATCTATTTCCTTACGCCCAATTCTTTGTAAGAACGCATTTGTTGCAGAAAAGTGAGCACATCCAAAAAAACCTTTACGTGCTGATAGAGGCGAAGGATGCGGTGCTTTTAAAATTATATGCCCTTTCGTTTTTGATATGAGATTTTCCTTTTGCTGCGCGAAATTGCCCCAAAGCAAGAAAACTAAACCTGTTTTTTCGTTCGAAAGCTTTTGAATCACAGCATCTGTAAGCGTTTCCCAGCCATGTTTCTGATGCGAACCTGCCTCATGAGCCCTCACAGTCAATGTGGAATTGAGTAACAAAACGCCTTGTGTTGACCATTTTGCCAAATTCCCACTTCTTGGAACTTCAAAATTCAGGTCGTTTTTCAATTCCTTGAAAATGTTTTTAAGCGAAGGCGGGAGACGAACACCCTCATTTACAGAAAAACATAATCCATTTGCCTGTTCAATTCCGTGGTAAGGATCTTGTCCCAAAATAATCACACGCACGGTGTCTAATGGAGTTTTGTTGAATGCCTCAAACGTGTTCTTTTCAGACGGAAATACATGATAGTGAGCACGTTCATTATTTACGAAGTCAATTAGTTCATTAAAATACTTCGCTTCAAATTCTTCCTTTAGGAGGTTATTCCAACTTTGATGAATAGGAAGAGTCGTTTTATCCATTACTTTAAAAGAAAGGCTAAATTTAACCACGCAATGTTGAAAACTTATAATGAACCTTTCAAGGCGGTTCCCGTTATTAGCAACCTTGCAGCTACTTTTGTTTTAATCTTGAAAGCTAAATTTTGATTTCAACAAACGGTTTTGCATTTCAATTATCCACCTTCAATCCTCTTGTTTTGAAAAAGTCAGTTCTTATTTTGGTAGTATTAGCAATTGGTGTGTTATCCTTTGGCTCTTGCCGTTCAAGCGAAAGCTGTCCAGCATACGGTAAGGTAGAGGTTCCTGCTGCTGATGCAGAGAATGCTTAGTTCAAAATAGGCGTATAGCTAAAGCGTACTGTTTGCACTAAGTGTTCGCTTAGGCTTTTTGCTACAGGGCAATGCAGCGCAGCATGTTCCAATGCCGACTTATCTTGTTTCGATAAGTTTCTATCCATAACTTCTATTTCAACAACAAGCTCAGATACGCGTCTGGGTTGGTCGGCCATTATTTTGGTTATCGAAGCTTTGGTCCCCGAAATATCAATGCCCGCAGTTCTTGCGCGAATGCCCATTATGGTCAGCATACAGCTTCCTAAAGCCGTTGCTAATAGGTCGGTAGGAGAGTAGGTTCTTCCCAATCCTTGGTTGTCTCTAGGTGCATCAGTTCGTATTACCGTTCCACTAGAAGCATGCTCGGCATCTGTGCTCAATTCTCCCGTATAGACTACTATTGCTGTTGGCATGGTCTTGCGTTTCTATTGTAAATTTGCGGTAATGTTGATGCAGCGATTTTACGCCTTTTTTCCGACTTTGGTCTTTGTTGGCGTTGCGTCAATTTCGTTTGCCCAGACTGACGATGAAGACCTAATTCCCATTGCACCCAAGGGTTCAGTTGCAGAAAAACTCCAAAATCGAAGTTTTGAAGATACACAAATCTTGCGCAAGCAGGAGTTTACAGGTGGTGGCGTATTGCATTCTCAGGGTTGGGGGCTCATTATTCGTAGGAGCAAGAATAAAACATTCAGGCGAAAACGTGTTTTTGAATTGGAAGCCGTTAGTATGGAGCATACGAAGGAGCTTCGTTCTGTAAACCCATATTACGAAAACACCAGTAGCTACATATACGGTGAGTTGAATCAGATTGTAGTGACGCGCTTGGGTTATGGTCGCCACAATGTGATGTATGCCAAATTTGATAAAGGAGTTGAAATTCGATATCTCTATATTGGAGGACTTTCGGTGGCTTGGGCTAAGCCAATTTATTTGGAAATTGGTTACCCTTCGGTTCCCTATGAATATATCACTACGGAACGCTATGACCCTGAAAAACACTTTGTGGATAATATATTTGGGCGTGCATCCGAGTTCAAAGGAATAGATAAAATGCGCCTTCTGCCGGGTATTTATGGTCGGTTTGGGTTTAGCTTCGATTATGCTAAACAGCAGAAAAACATAGCTAGTATTGAAACTGGTATTATCATAGACTACTATTTTCAAGACGTGCCCATGATGGCTAAGATTAAAAATGACCCATATTTTCTTACGTTTTACGTCAGCTTACAGTTTGGGACGCGTTGGTATCGAAAGTTTGCGAATAGAAAAGAAGAGTAATTAGCGCATGGAGGATCAACCTATCGTAAGAACACCAAAGCCCAAGTGGCTTCGAGTGAAACTTCCCACGGGAAAAGAGTATCAAAAAGTGCGTGGGCTTGTTAGCGAGCACAAACTGCATACTATTTGCGAAAGCGGAAATTGCCCCAATATGGGCGAATGCTGGGGAGCGGGAACCGCTACATTTATGATTTTGGGCAATGTGTGTACTCGATCGTGTGGGTTTTGCGCGGTAAGTACTGGTCGTCCCGAGGAAGTGGATATTGCTGAGCCGTTCAATGTCGCACAAAGTATTAAACTGATGGAGGTAAAGCATGCAGTAATTACCTCGGTAGATCGAGATGATTTGACTGATGGCGGTTCAGAAATATGGGCTGCAACAATTCGAGCTGTCAGGAAACACAGTCCAGGAACTACTTTGGAAACACTTATCCCTGACTTTCAAGGGAAGTGGGAAAACCTGCAACGTATTATAGATGTCGCACCGGAAATAGTGTCTCACAACCTAGAAACAGTGCGCAGATTAACCAAACAAGTGCGCATTCAAGCGAAATACGACAGAAGTCTAGAACTTTTAAAACGACTGAAAACTGCAGGTTTAAAGACTAAATCTGGGGTAATGTTGGGATTGGGAGAAACAGAGGATGAAGTGCTGGAAACCATGCAGGACCTACGTTCTGTGGGAGTTGACATACTTACCTTGGGACAATATCTACAACCTACCAAAGGTCATTTGGCGGTGGTTGAGTTTATTTCACCCGAAACTTTTGACAAATATAAAAACATCGGTTTGGCGATGGGGTTTCGCTTTGTTGAAAGCGGCCCTTTGGTGCGCTCCTCCTACCATGCAGAGAAACATTTGTTCTAAATTATGGGTCTTAGAACTGTAATTAATGACGAATTTTTGTAGCAAATAAGCATAGGTAATTCCATTTATCCTATTTTTCTATTCTTATATTTGTCGGCCTGTCGGAAAAGTCCATTCGTTTTCGGCCTCATTTTAATAAAATCAACACAATGAAATTCAAAAATTATCTTTTTGTAGCAGGGGCATTTCTAACTGGAACTGCTGTTCAAGCACAGAATCAAAATGAAATCGGTCACGATGCACATACAGGTGAGCCGTGTATTTCGCATCATGTTCTTCATGAGCAATTGAAAGACCCTGAAAACCTAGCGAAGTTTGAGTCTTATCAGGAAGGATTGAAAAGGTATATCGAGAATCCAAACACGGCTGTAATTCGTGAAGGAGGAAAGAGAATTATTCCAGTAGTAGTGCATATTCTTCAAAAAGGAGGAGCTGAAAACATTAGCAATCTAAAAGTCTATCAGCAAATTGAGACGTTGAATAATGATTACAATCGTTTGAATGCGGACACGGTAAATACTCCCGTTCGCTTTAGAGATGAGGCTGCTAATTCTAATATTGAATTTCGTTTGGCTACAAAAGACCCATTAGGTAATTGCACAGATGGTATCATTCGTGTGTTTACAGATAATACTGTTGATGTGCGTGATCCGACTGGATTTAAGGCTATAAGTTATTGGAATTCTTATAGTTATTTAAATATCTGGGTGGTTCAATCTATCGGTGCTATTGGAAGTCTTGGAACAGTTTTAGGTTATGCTCAGTTTCCTGCAAGTGGTCCGCTTTCCACTGACGGTATTGTTGTCATTGCTAGCAATATTGGTCAGGCCTCCCAAGGTGGGCGAACTTCTACTCACGAAGTAGGGCATTGGTTGGGTTTGCGTCATGTTTGGGGTGATGAAGATTGTGGTAGCGATTTGGTGGATGATACCCCAACGGCATTCGGACCAAACTTTGGAATTTGTGGTAACGTGGGGCAACCTAATCACAATACACCTTACAATCTTGGGGTATGTGATGAGGAAAATCCTGATGGTGAAATGTTCAGCAATTACATGGATTATTCATCAGATCCATGTATGAATCAATTTACATGGGGTCAAAAAGAGATTATGGATTTTGTTATGGAGGGCAATACAGATTCTCCTGGTGTTCGTGCCTTTACTGTTTCTCAAGAAAATTTGGTGGGTACTGGTACAGCTGATCCTTATGATTATGAATCCGTAGAATGTGCACCAAAAGCGTTGTTTCATTTCAATGAGACCAGCTTTTATGCTACCACCGCTATGATTTGCGAAGGTGAGCGTGTTGATTTTAGAGGAAATGCATTTAATGGTGATGTAGATACTTATGCATGGCAATTTGCAGGTGGGACTCCAGCCACATCTAGCGATATGAATGAAACGGTGACCTATAATACTCCAGGCGTTTATGATGTGATATTAGGTGTTTCTAATGCTGTTGGTTCAGACAGCCAAGTAATGCCAGGAATGGTAGTTGTAAGCTCAAATACAGCTCAATTTCAAAGTGATTGGGGCTATTATGATACCTTTTGGTTAGAAGAAGATTTCCTGTCAAACTACCGCGTGTTTAACCACGATGGAAATGAAAATAAGTGGGAGTTCTATTCTGCACCTAGGGGTGGAAGCACAGGCAATGAATCCATTCGTATCTTAAACTATGACAATATTGAAGGTCGTGTAGACGAGTTTGTTTCTCCTTCCTATAATTTAAGTGCAGTACCTAATGCAAAACTGAAGTTCCGTTGGTCTGGTGCAGCGCTGAATACTACTCCTGCTGACCAACTGCGTGTTTATGTTTCTACAGATTGCGGTGAATCTTGGGGTGCGCCAAGAGAAACATTAACTGAGTTTGAATTGGTGAATTCTGGTCTTGCAAGCTCCAGCTATTTCCCAACACCTAGCAGTATTTGGTCAGATGTTGAAATTAGCTTAGGAGGTGCTGCATCAAGTGATAACGTTCGTGTAAAGTTTCAGTGGACTGCTGGTGGTCAATCTAACAATTTCTATATTGATGATATAACTATCTCAGGAGCACCGCTTAGCGCAGCTTCATTAGAGCGTGAAATCAACTTGAGCATTGCTCCAAATCCTACGAACTCTTCTTCTACTATACTGATGACCTTGGAAAATGAGTCTAAAGTAGAAATGGTTATGGTAGATGTAATGGGACGCAAGGTGGTTGACTTACATGCGGGCCAAATGAGCCATGGCACACATCGTTTTGAGGTGGATATGACAGCACAGGCTCCAGGAATCTATTTTGTTCGTATTGGCGTAAACGACAGTGTTTTGGTTAAGAAAATAGTAAAGAATTAAGTCGAATTACTGTTAAGTCAAGAAAAGCCTTCCGAACTTTGGAAGGCTTTTTTTTTGAATATCACTCAAACTTTTAAAAAATGACACGAGTTGCAATAAATGGATTTGGACGTATTGGAAGAATAACCATGCGCGCATTACTACAAAAGCAGGATATTGAAGTGGTGGCGATAAACGACCTAACAGACACGAAAACACTGGCACATTTGTTCAAATACGATTCGGTTCATCGCACCTTCGATGGTTCTGTGGTTGCCAAGGAAAAAAGTATTGTTTTCAATGGTCGAGAGGTAAAGGTTTTTGCAGAGAAAAGCCCAGAGTTTCTGCCCTGGAAAGAACTTGGAGTTGATGTAGTTCTGGAATGCACAGGGTTTTTTCTGACAAGAGAAACGGCAGGTGCACATTTAAAAGCTGGGGCGAGAAAAGTCATCATTTCAGCTCCAGCAAAGGATGGGAGCATTCCATCCGTTGTTCTAGGAGTAAACGAGAATCAAGTGGATTTAAGTGACACTATCATTTCGAATGCTTCCTGTACAACGAACTGCGCAGCACCTATGATTAAGGTTTTGGAAGATGTCTATCACGTTGAAAGCGCGTTTGTATCCACAGTTCATTCTTACACTGGAGATCAACGTTTGCATGATTCACCGCATAAGGATTTGCGCAGAGCTCGAGCTGCTGCGCAATCTATAATACCTACAAGTACTGGAGCGGCTAAAGCGCTTGGTCGTATTTTTCCGCATTTGGTTGGTCATCTTGGAGGAGCAGGAATTCGTGTTCCTGTAATAAATGGTTCACTCACGGATTTGACATGTATCATTAGAGGTGATGCCAGCGAGCTAGACATTAACGCACATTTTAAGAAAGCCGCAGAGGGAGAACTGAAGGGAATTTTACTCTATAACGAAGATCCCATTGTTTCAGTTGACATTATTGGAAATCCACATTCATGTACATTCGATGCAGAACTCACTTCTGTTATCGGTAAAATGGTAAAAATTGTAGGATGGTATGATAATGAAGCTGGATATTCTAACCGTTTGGCGGATTTGGTTGTGCTTCTCGCAACGAGAGGATTGATTTAATCTCAACAGTTCTCAGTTTGGAGATAAAGCTTTCAAGTTTCCGTTTTGAAGATATTCAATTTCTCCATCGTCCATTAGAAGTTGTATGCATTTAAGTAGTTGTTTTTCTGAAAATCGAGGAACTGCATTTACCACATGTTCAAGTGGTTTTTCTGTTAATAATAATGGAATGATTTGCTCTCTAACGATTTGAAAGTCCTCTGTGGAAACCTGTTGTCCTTTGGTACCAATGCAAATATCACATTGTCCGCAGGGTGGAGTTTCCAATTCTCCAAAATAGCTAAGCAGTAATCTGCTACGGCAAATAAGGCGCGATTCCATGTAATTAATTGCAGCCCTTAGTGTGGTTAAAATAGCCGATTTTCGCTTTTCGTACAATTCCTTTGTGATGAGTAGCTGCGATTTTGGCAATCGCCCGTTTACAAAATTGATTTTAGGCAAGCCCTTCGATGGCCTATAGTCCAGCACTTTTGCAGCGTTCAGTTTGTGCAAAATTGTTACGGTTTCTTTCAAATCGAAGCCTGATCTTTTTGCAATTTGTTTTTCATTTATAGGAATATAATCCTCAAACAATCGGGCATAGCTGCGAATCAAAACCTTGGTAACTCGGGCAGTGCGTGGATTTCTGACTTCTAGATCATACAATTCATTTGAGTTCATTGTGAATCTCAGCGTAGAACGCAAATCACTATGGCTCGACATAATCAAATGGTCGGCTTTTTCAAGAAAGGAAATGGATTGGAGTACTTCGTTTGGTTTTAACGTGTAGCGCTCACAAAATCCTCGAATGTCGAATTCGAACCAATCTTCCAACCCTGATCCATTAGCCAATTGAAAGAAATTTCCCAAGGCATTGTAAACCATACTTATATATTCTCGAGTTGGAAAAATGTTTTCCAATCTATCTCTCAAGTTGTTCACGTCTTCATTCATAATCAAAGCCACAGCGTAGCTTTTTTCTCCATCACGACCAGCGCGTCCTGCTTCTTGAAAATAGGCCTCTAAGCTCTCGGGAAATCCCAAATGAATTACAGTTCTTACGTTTGCTTTGTCAATGCCCATCCCAAATGCATTGGTTGCCACCATAACTTGAGCCTTGCCACTAATCCAAGATTCCTGTCTGGTATCTCGCTCATCTGCCGAAAGACCAGCGTGGTAGTATGTTGCTGAAACGCCTTGGGAGGTTAAGAATTTAGCTATTTCTTGCGTTCGTTTCCTATTGCGAACATAGATAACACTAGAGCCCGGCATCCGCTGGTAAATTCGCATAAGCCGCCCTTTTAAATCCTCCTCGCGAAAAACCATGTAGGCCAGATTCTCTCTTTTGAAACTGGCCTGAAGCACATTCTCTTTTTTGAAATTGAGTTTAGCTTGAATATCCTTTATCACTTCAGGGGTAGCCGTTGCAGTCAGCGCTATAACTGGAATTTTAGGCAGCAGCTTCCGTATTTCTGCTATTTGTAGATATGGAGGGCGGAAATCATAACCCCATTGCGATATGCAATGCGCCTCATCTACGGCAATAAGGCACACCTTCATCATCTTTATGCGCACTTGGACTATCTCGGTTCTAAGTCGTTCGGGACTGAGATACAGAAATTTAATATTGCCATAAACACATTGGTCTAAGGCAACATCAATTTCATTAAAGCGCAAACCAGAATGAAGCGCAATAGATGCAATCCCCCGTGAATTGAGGTTTGCAACTTGGTCTTTCATTAAGGCAATGAGCGGAGAAACAACGATACAAACACCTTCTAAACAAAGCGCTGGCACTTGAAAACAAATTGACTTGCCTCCACCAGTGGGCAACAGCGCTAGCACATCCTTACCATCTAAGGATTGTTGAATTATTTCGCGTTGGATTGGTCGAAATGAATCAAAGCCCCAGTATTGCTTCAGAATTGCTTCGGGAGTTGAATTCATTTCTTCAAACTTTGCTGAAAAGCTTCGTTCTTCGATACAATTATTGAGGAAATTGGATTTTACCCTTTGCGCAGCACCAACAGTGGTTTGGTGCTATGTCCAACTAATTCCTCACTGATGCTTTCGTTAAACAGATACTCCAGAATTCCCGTCTTGTAGGTGAACATGGCGAGCATGTCAGGCTTATCCGATTCTATGAAACGATTTATTCCACCAATTATATCCGAGTCCATCACCGCATTAAACGTGATGTTTGGATAGTGCGTAGAGGCAATCAACGCAAGTTGCGTAGTTTCTTCATCAAATGTGTCAGGCTCAATTATGTCGGGATACACATGCACCACATGAATTGTTGCGGTGAAGAATTGAGCAAAGGCAATCAACTCCATTATTTCCTCATCCAAATTGGTGAGGTCAGTGGCAAAAGCGATGTTTCTAGGAATTTCAATTTCTGCGATAGCTGGAACAAACAAAATGGGGCACGAAACATTTTCCATAACACCACTTGCCACCGAACCAAACAATTTGTTTTTGATAACCGATTCGCCTTTTGTTCCCATCACAACCATATCAATGTGATGGTCTTTCGAATATTTCTCTAACGAAGAAATAGAATCTCCAACTAAAAAGTCAACTTTTATTGGTGCGGGAAGACCGGTTTCCACTTGGATAGAAATGGCCAATTCATGCAAGGTTTTCATGGCTTCCTTGCGAATGTCATCGTCTAAGTGGTTTACCAAAGCATAGGTGGGTCTCAATTTATCGTCACAATGCAGCAGCACGTACTCCGCATCCAAATTTTGAGAAAGTTGGTGTGCGTAAACCGCAGCCTTTCTGGCAAGTACTGAGAAATCTGTTGGAATTAATACGCGAAGCTTCTTCATTTGTACGTTTTAATTGAGCTAAAAGAAAATTATGCGTGAGAAGCAATTTTGTCCACCTGATATTTTCCAGATTCAAGAAATCCGCGCACTTTGGTGAAAGTTTCTATGGTGTAACGCACATCTTCTAATGTATGCACAGCAGTTGGAATTAAACGAAGAAGAATAATTCCTTTCGGCACCACGGGATACACTACCATAGAGCAGAATATGTCATAATTTTCCCTTAAATCGAAAATCATTGCAGTAGCTTCGGGAATAGTTCCATTCAAATAAACGGGCGTTACACACGATTCCGTATTGCCAATTTCAAATCCAGCTTCTGTCAGCCCTTTTTGAAGGGCCCGAACGATTGTCCACAAATCTTCACGAAGTTTAGGTTCGTTGCGCAGCAATTCCAATCGTTTCAACGCTCCGATAACCAGTGGCATGGGAAGACTTTTAGCAAAAATTTGAGAACGCATATTGTAGCGTAAGAAGTCAATTACGTTTTCGGTTCCAGCTATAAATCCGCCAATACTTGCCATGCTTTTTGCAAATGTGCCGAAGTAAAGATCAATTCCATCTTGAACACCTTGACCTTCGCCAGTGCCAGCACCAGTAGCTCCTTGTGTACCGAAACCATGTGCATCATCAACAAACAATCGAAAATCGTATTGTTTTTTCAATGCAACAATCTCTTTCAATTTGCCTTGAGCACCCGACATACCAAAAACACCTTCAGTAATAACTAAAATTCCACCACCAGTTTCTTGCGTAAGTTTTGTTGCTCGTTGAAGCTGTTTTTCAAGATTTGAAATATCGTTGTGAGGATAAACAAAGCGTTTGCCCATGTGCAACCGGACACCATCTAAAATGCAAGCGTGAGATTCAGCATCATAAACAATAACGTCATGCCGAGTTACCAAAGCATCGATTGCAGATACCATTCCTTGGTACCCGAAATTGAGTAAAATCGCAGATTCCTTCATCTCAAAGGCCGCCAATTCGTGCTCAAGTTTTTCGTGATAGTCAGTATTTCCCGACATCATCCGGGCTCCCATGGGTGAAGCCATTCCAAATTCTGCAGCACCTTGTGCATCTGCTTTTCTGACTTCGGGATGATTTGCCAATCCAAGATAGTTGTTGAGGCTCCACACCAAGCGTTCTCGACCTCTAAACACCATTTTATTGCCTATTTCTCCTTCCAATTTCGGGAAAGTGAAATAGCCATGAGCTTCCTTTGAATGTGTTCCTAATGGGCCACGATTGGTTCGAATACGTTCAAAAATATCCATGAGTTTGTTAAATTTAATGATACAAAATTACCCGAACACGGCATTAAAATGAATTCTCTCCTAGAAAGTTGCCCATCAAATACGCACAGCGAAATTGACAACTACTAGAAAGGAGATAAATCCTTAATTTCGCAGCCATGCTTAAAAAAGCCATAGCCGCCTGTTTGCTCATAGTAGCAATTGCTAATAGCGGTTGTAAGTATCAGAAAATTCTCAAAAGCAACGATTTTGAGAAAAAGTATGAGGTGGCCAAATTGTATTACGACAACGGTAAATACCAAAAGGCTTTTCCTTTATTGGAAGAGTTGATTACGGTGTTTCGTGGCACGAGTAAGGCCGAGGATGTCTATTATCTCTACGCATATTGTAATTATAGATTAGGAGATTACATGCTTGCGGGCTATCACTTTAACAATTTCATAAAAACCTTTCCAAGAAGTGATAATGCGGAGGAAGCGCAGTTTATGAATGCCAAATGCTACTTCTTGGATTCTCCAGAAGAAAGTTTGGATCAGACCAGCACCTACAAAGCAATTGACGAAATTCAGTTGTTTGTAAACCGATATCCGAATAGCGAGCGCGTTTCAGAGTGCAACGATTTGATGGATCGCTTGCGTGCAAAATTGGAAGCCAAAAGCTATAAACATGCAAAACTGTATTACCGCCTAGGTGACTATAAAGCTGCTATCTTTGCACTCCGAAATACGATTAAGGACTTTCCGGATTCGCGTCACAGGGAGGAATTAGGGTTTATGATTATTAAATCTGGTTATTTGCTTGCTTTCAATAGTATCGAATCGAAGCAAGTGGAGCGCTACAATGAAACAATTGCCGAATGCATTTCTTACATGGAAAAGTATCCTGATACTTCGTATGCTAGAGATGTGGATAAGGTGAGTGCCGATAGTAAAACACAATTGCAAAAGATAAAATCACTTTAACATGGAATACAAAGATTCTCAAGCTAAAAGAAACACTATTACCCGCGATATTGCTCAATTAGAGAGCGAAACAGGTAATATTTTCGAAACAATTGCCATTTTGGGCAAACGTGCCAATCAGATTGGTACAGAAATAAAAGAAGAGCTTAACGCCAAATTGGAAGAGTTCGCTCAGCCAGCAGATAGCTTGGAAGAAATCTACGAGAACCGTGAGCAAATTGAGGTTTCTAAAACCTACGAGCGCTTGGCAAAACCTGTTTCTATTGCTATTCAAGAGTATTTGGATGGTAAAGTATACTATCGCAATCCTTCCAAAGAAGTGATAGCTGCTGGTTCAGAGGTTTAATTTTTATGACTCTCATAACTAAAAGAAGACCCGGCAATTGCTGGGTCTTCTTGCATAAAGGCGGATGAAAGGGAAACGAATTCTAGTTGGTATAACAGGTGGCATTGCAGCCTACAAGGTTCCCCTGCTTATTCGTTTGCTTGTTAAAGCTGGTGCAGAAGTGCGCGTAATTGCCACTCCATCAGCATTCGATTTTGTGACGCGACCAACGTTGTCTGTGTTGTCTGGAAATCCAGTGTATTCCGAAATGATTGATAGTGCAACTGGTCAATGGCACAACCATGTTGAGCTAGGGCATTGGGCAGATTTATTCATTATTGCGCCACTTACTGCCAATAGTCTTGCCAAAATTGCCAATGGGTTTTCAGATAATTTGGTAACGATTACCTATCTATCTGCATTATGTCCTGTTCTTTTAGCGCCAGCAATGGATTTAGAAATGTGGCAGCATCCAGCGGTTTTACGCAATATCAAATTGGTAAAAGAATCTGGAAATCATTTAGTTGGACCGGGAGAAGGTGTATTGGCAAGTGGTCTTAATGGTTATGGGCGATTGTCTGAGCCTGAGGAGATATTGAATAAAATTGCCGAACTTCTCCATGAGTAAATTGCAAGGTAAGGTGATATTGGTTACTGCAGGACCAACATACGAAGCCATTGATCCTGTGCGTTTTATTGGAAATCATTCTTCAGGAAAAATGGGAATAATGATTGCCGAGGAAGCCGCTCGACAAGGTGCTCAAGTCACATTAGTTTGTGGACCAAGCGCAATAAAATCAAGTGCCAACATTGAGAGAATGGACGTTGTTTCAGCTCAAGAAATGTACGATTGCACAGTTCCATTGTTTAAAGATGCTGACATTGCTTTACTCTGCGCTGCCGTGGCAGATTATCGCCCCAAGAACGTAGCTCAGCAAAAAATAAAGAAAGCGAATACTAGCCTGACAATTGAGTTAGAGGCAACACCAGATATTTTGGCTGAACTTGGTAGACGTAAAATTTCCCCCCAGTTTTTGGTGGGATTCGCATTGGAAACCGAGAATGGACTTGAGAATGCCAAGGAGAAAATGAAGCGAAAGAATTGCGATATGATTGTTTTGAACTCACTTTCTGATGAAGGTGCAGGTTTTGGTTACGATACTAACCGTGTTACCTTGCTGCACAAGCAAGGGAATATCGCTACTTTTGGGCTAAGGACAAAAGCGCAGGTTGCTAGTGATGTTCTTGAATTCGTTTCAGCTTCGCTATGAGATATACGATTACAATTTTAATGCTTGCAATTGCCAACATGGTTGGGGCTCAAGAGTTGAATTGTACGGTATCTGTAATTAGTCCGCAAGTTCAAAATACAGAAAAACGAATTTTCGAGACCTTGCAAAATAGCATGCGCGAGTTTCTCAATTCTACTGCATGGACAACCGATAATTTCAAGAAAGAAGAACGCATTGAGTGTAGTATTTTAGTTACAGTTTCTGAGCGGTTATCAAGTGATAAATTCAAAGCTACAATTCAGATTCAAGCCAGTAGGCCAGCTTTCAATTCTTCTTACAATAGTGTTTCGCTCAACATAAACGATCAAGACTTTACTTTTATTTATACTGAAAGTCAACAGCTTCAATTTCAGGAGAATCAACATATAGGCAATCTCACTTCGGTAATGGCCTATTATGCCTATTTAATAATCGGCTTAGACTACGATTCTTTTTCAGATAAAGGTGGTGAACCTTATTTTCAGAAAGCCTTTCAAATCGTAAACAATGCCCAGCAGGAACCCGAGCGGGGTTGGAAATCGGCTGATGGAAGTAAAAATCGCTATTGGATTATTGAGAATTTATTGAATGCCCGTTTCGAAGGTTTCCGAAATGTAATTTACAGGTATCACCGTTTGGGATTGGATGTGATGCAGAAGGACAAGGAAGGTGGTAGAAAAGCCATCTATGACTGCCTTCCAGAGTTGAAACGAATTCGTAAGGATCAGCCCAACTCATTTTTGTTGCAGACCTTTTTTACAGGTAAAGCGGACGAACTGACCAATGTGTTTTCGGAGGGATTGCCAGATATAAAAACAAAGGCAGCTCAATTGCTAATGGAGATGGATCCTTCGAACTCTACCAAGTATCAGAAAATCACGAAACAGTGATTTTTCATGCTTAGTCGCCTACACATACGCAACTATGCGATTATCAGTGATTTGGAGGTGGAATTCTTTCCGGGGCTCACCATTTTAACTGGTGAAACAGGTGCTGGCAAGTCAGTTTTATTAGGCGCATTGTCTCTTGTATTGGGTAAACGAGCAGATTCGTCTGTGCTTTACGATGAAACCGCAAAATGTGTTGTAGAGGCAGAATTCACAACAGATGGTTTTTTCCTTCAGAGTTTTTTTGAAGAAAATGATATCGATTTAGAATCCACTACTACTATCAGACGCGAAATCAATGCGCAAGGCAAATCTCGAGCATTTATTAATGATACACCGGTCAATTTACCTCAGTTGAAGCAGTTGGCGGACTGTTTGGTTGATCTTCATTCGCAACATGAAGTTCACACATTAAAAGAGCCAGATTTCAGAGCACGTTTTTTGGATGCCTGTTCGGATAAAGGAAAATCATTTGCCAACTTTTCAACTGTTTATGACAATTGGAGTCAAAAGAAAAGAGCATTATCCAAATTGGAGAAAGAGGCAAATCAACTTCGCTCGGAAGAGGATTATTTGCGTTTTCAAGTTCAAGAATTTCAAGAACTACAACTTGTAAAAGGCGAATTGGCCGCAATTTTAGAGCGATTGGCAACCTTAGAGCATGCGGGTGAAATTAGTAGCACATTGTCCAAGGTTACGAATCAATTGGCAAATGGCGAGCAAGCGCTGGTTGATACTTTGCGTCAATTAGGTAATGATGTGGCGCGATTGTCAAAGAATTTTTCCAAAGCCGAAGATTGGGCGCAACGCATAAAAAGTTCTGCCATTGAATTGGAAGATGTTAACGATGAAATAGATCGCAGTCTTTCCACAATAGAAGAGGACCCCAAAGAATTGGAGCAATTGCAAGAACGTTTGGATG
Organism: Chryseobacterium gleum; assembly: GCA_945903645.1. Classification (GTDB taxonomy): domain Bacteria; phylum Bacteroidota; class Bacteroidia; order UBA10329; family UBA10329; genus UBA10329. The sequence goes on along the minus strand of CAMDOM010000002.1, from coordinate 67,035 downwards.
CTATCTATCATTTAATGAACAAGCACCGCAAGCAGAATGAAGATGAACTGTTTGATTTTGCAGGCTACTTGGAGGCGAAACTTAGCGGAATAGAGCGTTCAGATGAAGAATTGAACAAACTAAAAGCTGAGGTAAATAAATTGCAAGTTGATTTGGTCGCGAAAGCTGAAGCTTTAACCCAAGCGCGTAAGTCTATTGCAATTGGACTAAGTGAAAAGTTGGCCAAAGAACTTCATCAGCTTGGAATGCCCGATGCTGTAGTGCAATTCTCTATTCAACCAAACGAAATGAATGCACTTGGCGCAGATACTATTCAAGTGCTTTTTTCTGCAAATAAAGGCCAGCCATTGCAAGACATAAGTAAGGTGGCAAGCGGTGGTGAATTGTCGCGGCTTATGTTAGTTATCAAGGCCGAAATGGCCCGAAATGCGCAGCTTCCAACTGTGATATTTGATGAAATTGATACGGGTGTGTCTGGAGATGTGGCCGATAAAATGGGGTTGAAGATTAAAGAACTTAGCACGTTTATGCAGGTAATCTGCATTACTCATTTGCCTCAAATAGCCGCAAAAGGAAGGCAGCATTTGTTTGTCTACAAAGAGGGAGATGCGAATCGAACCATTACACGAATTCGCGTTCTAGATAAAGAGGATAGGGTGATGGAGATTGCAAAAATGCTGAGCAACGATTCTCCTACCGATGCAGCCATAAGTAATGCTCGTCAACTTGTGGATATCGCTTTATAAATGCAAATTTTCAAATGAAGCACTTCTTAGACATAGCGCTGGTTTCGAGTTTCATTTTGATTTTAACGTCATGTGGCGTTGATGAAATCATTCCATGTTCTAGGGATACAATGCATAGCGGAAAGCTTTGTAGAGAGTATCGTTACAGCAACGGAAATCCAGTAGGTTATGTAGAATATTCCTATTCTGGGGATTCAACAGTAAATCGGACTTTTTTTGACAGCAATGACAACCTCGTAAAATCAAGTACTGAGCGTTATTCCAATGGCTTGTTGCAAGCTAAAGTGGAACGTCTGGAAAATGGAACCACAACAGTTGGGAGCTACCATTATTTGAGCAACGATAGTTTAGAATGCATAGTTTTTGGTGCAGCAGACAGCTCACATTGTTTCTCTTATTTGAATTACAAACGAGTTCGATTGGAGCATTTTCATGGAGCATCTCTTGTGCGATACCAGGAATACCGATACTACGAAGATGATGGGAGGCTTTTCCGTATTTCCTACTTCAATCAGGACGATAGCCTTATTCAATATAGTACCTATAGTTATTATTTCGGTGGAATTGTGAGGATAGATTACGCCAATCCGAATTACGTGCCTTTAGGGAATGCGGTATTGAAATTTTCAGAGGAACAATATCTAGAATCGTCTCAATTCACCGATACAACTGGCCAGATTACCAACCGATTAGAATGTTTTTACGATTCTAACAATAGGCTTTCGGAGTCGAAGGAGGAGTCCACTTTAGGCAGTAGTAGAATTTTATATCTGTACAATTAGGAAATGAACACTGAACATACACTTCAAGAAAAAATAGCTGCGGTTTATGAGTTTCACCGCATTTTTGGAATTGGAAATCGGGAATTGCCCGAGCACAATATTGGTGAAGCAGATGCAATGCTTCGATTTAACTTAATGAAGGAGGAAAATGAGGAGTATCTCGCAGCATGTCAGAATGGCGATTTGGTTGAGATTGCAGATGCTTTAGGAGATATGATGTACATCCTTTTTGGAACGATTTGCAAGCACGGATTGCAACACAAAATGGCTGCGGTTTTCGATGAAATACACCGAAGCAACATGAGTAAACTTGATGCTGATGGTTTGCCAATTTATAGAGAAGATGGCAAAGTATTGAAGAGTGAACTCTATTTCCGTCCTAATATCAAGGCGATTTTAGAAAGTTCTAAGTAGTTTGCTCAAAAGAGATTAACCAATAATTTCTGCGCTAGCAGAGTAAGCAGCATGGTTTTTTCTAGACCATTGTTCTGCATCAGCATAGTTTGAAAATATCCGAATTGGATATGTAGGTCGACTTATAGTAAGACAAAGATTTACTATAAGTTTCGAAGAAAAAGAGTTTGAAATCACCGCCATTGAAATAGTAATACCCCATTCATTGTTTCGTTGGGTGAGCTAATCTCGCGCTTCTTTGTAATCCACTAAATCGCCTGTCATAACGTACGGGCAACATTCGAAAACATACTGTTATATAACTTTATAATATAAAGACTAATTTTACTGGTTGGATAAAAATTAAAATAGATTAACTCTTCATATACTAGCGAAATTTCTCCCAAAGCTATTCGAAAAGTACGTTTCACATTTTCTCTACGTGCACCACATAAAAATACTGCCTGAATTACGCAGATACTGCCGGGGAAGAATCAAGAATTTTAGTTCAAAAGGACTATTCCTCAAAAGGAATCCACACCGTTTCGTAGCGCATAACACTATCGCTAATTTCTTCAGGGGAAAACTTTAGGTTCTTTCCCATCGTTCCTCTAAGACGTTTCCAAAATGTTTCTCGTTCTGGCAAAGCCGTAAATTGTTCTACTTTGGCCCAAGTTGGGTCGATTGAAATATTGATACTGGAATACAACGTTTTAACCGTATCGAAATTTGCAGGAACCAACTGAATATCCAAATTTTTGGCTTTCACGAAGGACTTCAGCATCGCACTCTGAAAGGGGTCTGTAGTTAGGGCGATGCGATTAAATCCTAAATTCTTTGCTAAATAGTAGCTGTAATAGATGTTTTCGGTACTGTGTTCAGCTTTTTCTTCAGTGAAAACATGTTCTTTAGGAATGCCTAATTCGATAGCATACAAAGCCATAATTCTTGACTCCACAAATGGCGTATACACTGCACTTCCAGAATAGATTACATTTTTGGTAAATCCGTTTTTATAAAGATGGTAACTCCATAAAACACGAGTACGCATAACATTGCTCCAAGCTGTGTCAAATGGAACCCCAGGAACAACTATTACATCAAATGGCATTTTATTCCTGGACTCATCAAACGCTTTTTCGGTATTTCCACACGAAGCGATAGAAATTGAGATTATTGCGAAAAGATGCCAATAAAACAACTGAATCATAATGGATTAATCTTTTTTAAATCTCCGAAAGCAAGATTGAGCGGTAATCAAAAGCAAAGTTAGTTTGAATAGGCTTGAGTTGTTCGTTCTTCTTCTAGACTTTTAAGGTAGCGCTCACCTCGCGTTCCCTGCATCCTTAGTTTTCTGCTTTCACGTTCTTTCAGTGACACAAAGTTGCTAACAAAAGCGGGTGAACCGTCTATGGTGTGGTCAAACTTAGTTTGGTATTTGGTGGAAATCATTTTCAAATCGCTGGGAAGATAATCTACTTTAACATCCATATTTCGCATCAGGTAGGCTATCATTTTCGTTTGCATGGGGTCAGTAGCAACCGCCACGCTTTTTAAGTCTAAATTTTTTGCCAACTCTAAAGAATAAAATACATTCTCAGTGCTATGTTCTGACCGATTTTCAATGATAATGTGTTTTGGATTCACGCCCAATTCAGTTAAGAAAATGGCGAATATCTCAGCCTCCACATAGGGAGAATGAACTGCGTTTCCTGAAACTATTATATACTGGGTCTCTCCAGTTTCGTAAAGATGAAGTGCCCAGAAAAGACGCATACGTTGAAAAGTGTTCATCTTTCCTTCTTTATCGTTAAATGGAAATCCAGGGACGATAATAGCATCATACGGCTGGTAATCCGCATCATTTATCGAAATCTCATTAAATATAGTACAGCTGGTAAAGGATAATACTAGAAATAATCCGGAAAAAAGTTTTGTCAGTGATGTGGGTTTCATTTTAAATTTGTTTAACAGATAAACATAAAAATGGATACAAAAGTTGTTGAGCTGCGGAAGTATTTCTCCTTTAGAACAAAAAAAACAGAAACTTACTATGTTATTTAAAATTTATAAAGAACATCACGTGCTATCCGCTATCGTTTATTTTTAAGGTTCTGAGGGGATGCGTTGGTATCTCCATAACTTTTACCTTTCGCCAAATCTTTACTTTCATGTATTCTATTCAGTTCGCCCGAGTAGTTATTGCCATTAGTCTTTGGATATTAATGGTATACAATAACTGTAGCGGTCAAATCAATCCTCAAGATGTTACCATTATTCGCGACACATTTGGCGTGCCTCACATCTATGGAATTACAGATGCTGATGCGGCATATGGATTAGCTTGGGCGCATTCTGAAGATGATTTCGAACATATTCAACATAATATTCTTACTGGGAAACGAATGTTGGGCGAAGTGTTGGGGAAAGAGGGCGTTTTGTTTGACTTTGGGTTACAGTTGTTAAGTATTGATTCGTTGGTAGATGCTCGATACGAACTTGACCTATCTCCCGATTACAGAAAGGTATTGGAAGCTTACACGCAGGGATTGAATGCCTATGCAACGGCACACCCCAAGGAAGTGCTTCGAAAGAATTCATTGCCATTCACCGCTCAAGATTTGGTGAAAGGTTATGTGCTCAATACATCACTTATGGCTGGTGTGGGTCTTACGCTCAAGGCGGTTAATGAGAATAGACTGCATGAATTTTTTTCTGTGAATACTGTTGGAAGCAATGCTATTTCCGTGGCGCCATCTCGGATGACAGATGGCATGGGTTATCTCAGCATTAATTCGCATCAACCGCTTGAAGGCCGTGTCGCTTGGTATGAAGCGCATGTGGCAAGCCAAGAAGGATGGGATATAATTGGAGGATTGTTTCCTGGAGGCATGACCATTTTTGTAGGAACAAATCGTCATTTGGGTTGGGCGCACACCGTAAATTATCATGTGTTTGGAGATGCCTACAAACTGGAAATCAACCCAAAAAACAAAAACCAATACAAATACGATGGGCAATGGCATGATTTCTATGTGAAGAAAGCCAAGATGAAAGTGAAAATTGCAGGTATGCGTATTCCAGTCAGCAAAAAAGTTCAGATTTCTACCTATGGCCCAGTTTACAAAGCCAAGAAGTATGGCAGTTATGCGTTCCGGTTTCCTAGCTACACGGATATTCGCGCAGCAGAGCAGTGGTATAGAATGAACAAAGCGACCGATTTGGAGTCATTTAAAACTGCTCTTAAAATGCAGGCGCTCCCATTGTTCAATGTGGTGTATGGCGACAAGCAAGGAAATATTTTGCTCCATTCGGCAGGGAAAATACCAAATCGCAATCCAAATTTAGATTGGACATTGCCCATAACCGCAAATACATCGGCATATAAATGGGAAGGAATTATCCCATTTGATAAAATGCCACATACAGAAAACCCTGATTGTGGATATATCTACAATGCCAACAATACGCCATTGCATTGCACTGGAGATAGCTGTGCTATCCAAACTGATTTCCCAGGAATTCAAACGTTTGAATATAATAGGGGAGAGGTGTTTGGTTCTTTATTTAAGGAACATGAAGGTAAGTTTTCTGAAGCTCAAGTGGAAAGTTACAAATACAACACTTCTTATCATCCAAGTGGTAGTTATGCAGATAGATTTGCTGCTTTGTATAATTTGGATGCAACTATATATCCCGACATATCGGATGCTATTGCTAAGCTAAAACATTGGAGTAAGAGGGGCGATGCAGATAATGAAGATGCTGCTTTAGCAATGATTGTTCATGATAATTTGAGATTGGCTGCTGATGTACCATTTGGTTTATTAATGATTCGAAAGCAAAAAATTAATGAGCTCGAAGCTGTCGATGCCATACGAAAAGCCAAGAAGTTTTTACTCAAAACGCATGGAACCCTAGATGTGGCGCTGGGCGAGGTGCAACGTCATCAAAAGGGTGAGGTCAGCTTTCCAGCTCATGGACTAAGAGAGGTTCCTCGCGCTGCTGATGCAAAACTTTACGATAAGAAAAAGGGACTATTTCGAATTGTGAATGGCGATGGTTACATCCAAAAGGTGAGGTTCTCTAAAGATGGGCCATCCATCGAAAGTATAAATGCATTTGGGGCATCTTCACATTCAGGGAGCAAGCACTACACCGATCAAATGGAGCTATTTACCAAAGAGCAATACAAACCCATGACATTTGACCGCGCTGAAATTGAAAAGCACGCGGAGAGGATTTATCATCCTGGGGAATAGAGTTTGTGGTTGGAGTAATTTACTATCTCTACCTAAACATCTCTTTTATTCGTTGACGCGGCTTTATTTCGTTGATGTTAAATGTGAATCGGATGCGCTCCCAATAGTTTTTGGTATTCAGCTCCACATTGTTTTTTACATCTGTAGAAAATAGAAATGGGAAATGCACGGCTAGCACGTTTGGAATTACGTTGACGCTTGCACCAAATTCCACCAAAAATGTTTCGGAACCAGGAAAAGCACTGCCGGTGTTGGCTGATGCACCGATACTCAGAAAAAGTTCAATAGGAATTTTTCGGTAAAGGGTGGAACTTATGTTTAGCGCGGTAAGCCAATTATTAGATGCGCCAATGTTCATGTAGGTTTTGAACCCGCCATCGGCCTCAATCATTTGCTGCGAAAAGAAGCCTTTGGTTTCGTGACGGCCTAAGAAGGCGCCTTCGTGCAAATAGTCTTGATAGCCGCGATGGCTGTTCATTCGAAAATTGTAGGTAATTGAAGATGGAATGGGCATCACTCCAAGGAAATATCGAATGCGCAAGCCTCTGCTACGTTTGTATGCAAAATTGTAGATGGCCTCGATGTTAAATTTTGGAGTCTGTGCTACCCATTGCACATCTAAAGTTACTTTGGTTGAATGCGGAGCAAGCGCATGCTTAAACACATACGTCAATTGAGGTATAACAGGTTCAGACTTTGATGAGTTTTCCTCAAAGAAAATATTGGCTCGGGCTCTTATTGCATGCGAAATGTTCTTCCGCAAGTTCTTTGACCCGAAAGTGAGCAATACCTCAGGTCGAATAATATTGCCAGGTAATCCGTATTGAGATTTGGTTTGGTCAATTGTAAACCGCTGCCCTTGAAGGCGAAAGCGCACGGAAGGACCTTTTTGGTGATATACGGTGTAATGCAAATCGGCCATACCCGTCAAACCTTTGCTTCCAAATGCATACATGGGCATTAGCGTATAACTAAACCGATTTTTGGGCAAAAGGTCGTTGTAGATGGCCGCGCCCAGCATAACTCCATCATTCACATTGCCACCAAGAATAGGAGCAAAAGCTATATGGCTTTGTTCGTCCGTTTCTACAAAACCCAGAAAATGTGCTTTTAATGGGCGATAATCGCGGCCATGCCCCGGTAATGGCAGTATATTATTCTTCGGGTTGAGGTCTGGAATGGAATAATTGGCATCGAGCAAAACAGCATCGCAACTATCGCAAGGCACCGTTACCCATCCTTTTTTGGAAAGGCCATCAAACCATGAAACATGTTGAACGCTATCGTTTTTCATTACCGAAATAGGGAATGGTGCCACTATTTGCCCAGCATTGCGCACCTTCACTTTAATAGAATCATCAAGAAGGTGAGCATTGGTTATCGCGTAGTTTAATTTGGCATTTGACCCAACAAGCCCATCAAAAAACCACGAAAGCGAATCGTTTGCCACTGCCATTGCCACCTGTCTAAAATCTTCTGGATAGGGATGTTTGTAGCGCCATGTGCGGAAATAACGGTGCATGATAGAATCCATTTTCGCCTCACCCAAATAGGCTTGCAAGTAGCCAAGCACCGCTGCCGATTTTTGATAAACGATGGTTCCATAGTTCATGGTTGAGAATTCCGTTGAAGGAAGTTCCATGGGTTGGTCTGAATTTTCGCGGGCAGAGAAACGATAGGTCAAGCGATTCACTTCTTGGTGTTCAAGGTCGTAAATGCCAAGAATACGCAAGGCTGCATGCACCAATTTTCCGCGCAAAAATGAATCGCGCAGTTTTAAATTGGGATATTTGTTGCGCATGTAGCGGGCTTCAATAAAGCTGTTCATGCCCTCGTCCATCCACGGATGGGTGCGTTCATTACTAGCTAGCATTCCATAGAACCAATTGTGCCCCACCTCGTGCATAATGGTGGTTTCAAGTTCTTTGGCGCTGCCCGATTCTCCAATTATCGTAATGTTGGGATATTCCATTCCTCCGCCTTCAGATAGCACTCCATCTACTGCCGTTACATGGTTGTAAGGGTATTCTCCCACTTTTTGAGAATAAAACAGCGTGGCATCATTAAGATACTCAATGGAGTTTTTCCATAAATCGGCTTCGTTGTTGGTGAACATCGCCCACGTAGTGACCTTGCGTTTTGAAATGGGCAATTCCACTTCACCCTTTAATACATGGTAGCGTTTGTCGGCAAACCATGCAAAATCATGCACGTTTTCTTGGTGAAAGTGCAGGGCCTTAGTTTCGTTATCCGATTTAGGGAAATCGAGGTCGCTATAGTCGAATGTTTCTATTGCAGCGGTTTTCTTGGCTTTCTCTGAGAGCCATGCAATTTCTGCTTCGCCATTTATTAGGTCGCCAGTGGCGCCAACCACATAGTTTTTAGGCACGGTGAGATGCACGTCATAGGTTCCAAATTCGGAATAAAACTCGCCTTGACCCAAGTAGGGCATAGCGTGCCAGCCTTTGTGGTCGTATACCGCGGGCTTCGGAAACCATTGGGTGATTTGATATGCTTGCCCAAGATGCCCCAATCTCGAAAAGATGCCCTTGGGAATATCCACCCGAAATGGCGTAGTTATCTGGATAATTGATTGCGGTGGCAATGGAGCGGATAATTGCACTAGCAGGATGTCCGTATGCTTGGAATGTGGTCGCGTTTTGATAGGGACACCATTCACTCTAAAGTCAAGACTATCTATAAGACCACGATCTTCTGCTTTGGAATAAAACAGGGAAACATCTCCAGATTCACGCATTTGATGATTGAGTGCTGTGCCGCGTTGGTAGGCATTAGGCCACAGATGAAACCAAAGTTCCAAGAGCGTGTCAGGCGAATTGTTGGTGTAGGTAATTGTTTGAAACGCTTGCAGTTCATGTCGCTCATCATCTAGAGATACCTGAATATCATGATCCGCACGCTGCTGAAAATAGTTTTGCCCTAAACTCACAAGTGGAATTGCAAGAATTGTGAGTAGGGAAATGAATTTCACGCGATTTGGTTTGGATGCCCAAAATAAGGGATTTAAGAACCAATTGATTGATTGGCAATTTCACCATTGATTTAAACTAACCTGATTGATAGTATGGGAGTAGTTTTTTTAAAGTTGAACAAATGGGTAATTAACTTGACTAATGTTTGCTTCTTAGCTTGGGTTGGCTTGATTTATATATTCTAAAGTTTGGTCATTTCGACAGTGTTCAAATTTGATAATAGTGGTCTTTTTGCGAAACGAGGTCTGTTAATATCTTGATAAGATGTGTAACTAATTGAAAATCAGTTTAAATAAAATTTTTTAACATATTTTAGAAATGAGTTTTGAACACTTTCGATATATACATTTGTACCCGAATCTAAACCCAAACAAACCAACCAAACAAAATGAAAAAATTTAACCTTTTCCTAGTTGCTACTGTATGTTCAACATTGTTCTTCGCTTCATGCGGAACTGAGCCAGCTGCTGAAGAAGCTCCAGTAGTGGAAGAAGCTGCTCCAGTTGTTGAAGAAGCTCCAGTTGTTGAAGAAGTTGCTGTTGACACAACTGCTGTAGTAGCTGAGTAATTTGACTTCTAGCAGAAATGCTAGATTCAATAACTTAAAAAGCAATTAGAAACTGCTCTCCGATATTTCGGTGAGCAGTTTTTTTTTGTGGCAAATGAATCGGTTCGTTTACATCTTTGGTTTCGCTTTAGTTTGAAAGTAAAAAGTGCGTTTTAACTGTTTAGTTATGAAAAAGAGAATAGGAGTATTATTGTCAGGTTGCGGTGTGTATGATGGTTCTGAAATACAAGAATCAGTATTTACGCTTTTGGCGATTGACCAAAATGGGGGCAAGGCCATTTGTGTGGCACCCGATGTGCAGCAGCATCATGTGGTAGATCACATTAGTGGTGCGGAGATAAGCGAAAATAGAAATGTGTTGGTAGAAGCTGCGCGTATTGCTCGTGGTGACATTCAAAACCTTGCAGCTATAACGGAGGCTGATTTGGATGCATTGGTTATTCCCGGTGGGTTTGGGGCTGCCAAAAATTTGACTTCGTGGGCATTTGATGGGCCTGATGGAACAATACAGGAAGAAGTTAAACGCATTATTCTTGAAATGACCGCTGCCAAAAAACCATTGGTTGGTTTGTGTATGGGGCCCACAGTGATTGCGAAAGCGTTGGAAGGAAGTGGAATTCATCCGCATCTTTCGGTAGGAAACACCACCGAAGCTTCTCCTTACGACATTGCTGCCATTGGCGGTGGATTGGAAAAAATGGGTGCGGTATCGGAGATGCGTTCTATTCGAGAACTTGCCGTTGATATAGAAAATCGAATAATAAGCGCTCCATGCTATATGATGGAAGCATCTATTTCTGAAGTTCACACGAACGTAAATCAAGCCATTGCGAAACTTTTTGAATTGCTCTAAATTTCTGATTCTTGCGCTAGTTGGCATGTCAATTTCTGCATGCAAAAACTATGGCACCTTTAGTAAACCGTATCGTGTAATTGCCACTGGGCCTGGTCCAGAGGATATTGCGCTAGATACTAGCTTGGGTTATCCCCGAATTGTTATTTCATCCACCGAAAGGCGACTCGAAGATTCCTCGAGAAATGGATTCTACGCCTACACCATTTCTACAGGTAAGCAGATTCGGTTGACCATTGAGGGATTGCCCGATAGCCTGCAATTGAGGCCGCATGGCATTGATATGGCGCAGATAGGAAACAATACGTTTTTGTATGCCGTGAACCACGATAGCAAGCGCGATTTGCATGGAGTTTTGGTGTTTCAGCTGCAAGAGAATTCGCTTCAATTTGTGAATGCGTTGTATAATCCTTTGGTGACATCGCCCAATGACGTGTGTACCGACCATCGCGGTGGACTATATGTGAGCAACGATAGCGGCAAGAAAGGAAGCAATTGGGAGAAACTATGGGCACTGAAACGCAGCTACATCATGCATTTTGACGGAACAACATGGAAACAAGTGGGCGATAAGTTGGCCTATGCAAATGGAGTAGGGGTATTGGACAATAGGCTTTACGTTACAGGAACTCAGGAGAAAACCATCCATTCCTACACGATTGAACCAAGTGGTTTGACCAACCGCGTGGACTTGCCGGCCATAAAAGGTGCAGACAACATCACCTTTAGTAATGGAAAAGTGATAACAGCCGCACATTTGGATTTTTTGAAATTTTTGGGGCATGTGAAGAAATCGGAGAATAAGTCTCCGTCTATGGTGCACAGCGTGGATATGAAAACACGGAAGCTAGATACCCTATTTTTGGATAATGGCCATGTGTTTAGTGCTTCTTCTACTGGCCTCATTGTTGGCGATAGCCTGTACGTTTCTCAAGTGTTTGACCCTTTTTTGGTAGTTATTCCCTTGATTAAATAGCCTTGGAGGTAGATTTGAAATGAGGACATTTCAGTAAGTTTTATAGCTTGCGTTTTCATCACTAATCTGTCAAGCCCAGACAGACCTTTCAAGTGATTCAACGAAGCATTACAAGAACAATGTTTTTATCGAAATAGGCGGAACAGGCGGGTTCTACAACATTGGTTAGGAAAGACAGATTTATCAGAAGAATAAAATCGCGTTGTATAGCGGAATTGAGCTTTCGTATCGAAAAATTCAACCGAGTATTAGTGGCGTTGACATGGTTGTAGGCCTGAACCTCTTAGGTTTTACCTACGGGATAAAGCATCAACTGGACGTCAATGTTTCTATCGCTTGGGGCATTGATGTTACTCCTTTCGCAAATTCAATAGCAGAACAATTGGAAAGAAAAAGAAACGGACAATCGCACTCCCTAACGTTTGACGCTAAAAACGCAATTGGACTAGGCTACCGTTACAACATCAAGAAACGTTAGTTAATTTGATGTATGGCTCTTTACATGTTTAAGTATGACCTTGTGGGCGGTTCTTATTGGCAGGTTCCATGGGGTGAAATTGGAGCTGGACTTAAATTTTGAAATAATAAATTTCCAACCCCACCACCCCAAATAGGTTCTCATCATCCACAAAAGACCTACCCGTCCATATACCTATTAGCGTTGCATTATTTCAATGTTCAAACATTGGTATATTTGCAGTCGCATGGAAACACTGATTCTTACAAAAGACGAACAAGCCAAAGGTCAATTTGATGGTGGTAGAATTCAAGAACGCAAACCCATAGGTTTTCCTCAGGATAGGGGAAAGCTTCGGCCTTATGGAAATCTATTTTACTGGGCTCATGCTTGGGCAACTGAAGACAGCATGATTGGTGAACATCCGCATCAGGGATTTGAAATCATGTCGTTTGTACTGACTGGCGAGATTGAACATTATGACAGCCAACTGAAAGGTTGGAAGAAACTGAAAGCGGGCGATGTGCAAATAATTCGTGCGGGAAAAGGGATTTCGCATGCCGAGAAAGTTGGGGCAGGTGGTTCCATTTTTCAAATTTGGTTTGACCCAGGATTGGAGCGCACCTTAAGCCAACCCGCCACTTATGACGACTATACCGCAGCTACTTTCCCAGTAGAAAACGTTGGGGGAAATGAAGTGACCAACTATTCTGATAGCATTAGCATGGATGCTAAACCTGTAGCCATTTCGCGCAGCAAATACGCTAATGACCTCCATTCGGTGCGCTTGGGACAGGGTAAAATTCACTCGTGTTTTATACTTGATGGCACAGTGAATATAGACGGTAGAATCTTGGAGAAAGGTGATTTTTACCGTGTTTCGGATGGCGTGGATTACTCCATTGAGACAAAAAATGCGGATGTCTTTATTATTGAAAATCAGGCTCAGCTCGCTTATAAGAGCTATTACGAAATGGTGGGTGCGCGTTGAAGCTATCCTGCTTCCAGTTGCGTTGAGTTGCTAATTTTGGCATAATATTGAAAGAGAAAAAATGAAATTAGAGGACGAGATTCAGCAGCATAAAGGCTTTCGTAACCAGAAACAAAAGGCGGTTGTAAACGTATTGTTTACCCATGCTTGGGTTACGGAAAAATTTAGGGAGCTGATGAAACCCTATGATTTAACTCACCAACAATTTAATGTGCTGCGAATATTGCGCGGAAGTTTGCCCGACCCGCTAAGCACCTCGTGCATACGCAACCGTATGATTGATAAAATGTCGGATGCTTCGCGCATTGTGGACCGACTGTGTAAGAAAGAATTGGTAGTGCGGGTGCAAAGCGCAAAAGATCGCAGACTTGTGGAGGTACGCATTTCCGATAAAGGATCAGCCCTGCTTGCCACAATGGACCATCATGATATGGACGAGATAACCGTCAATCTTAGCGATGCCGAATTGGCACAGCTGAATGCTCTACTAGACAAAATGCGTGGGTAACGGTTATTTTTTCAGGAAGCTGTTTACCCTGTTCTCAAGTACTTCTAGAGGCATTGCGCCCTGACCAATCAGCAAGTCGTGAAACACTTTCGGGTCGTAGTTTTTTCCTTTAGCGGCTCTCACTCTATCGCGCAACGCTAAGAATTTCATTTTCCCAATTTTGTAGGCACACCCTTGTCCGGGCCAAATAATATAGCGGTCTACTTCCAATTCGGCTTCTTCTGGGCTTAACCCTGCGTGCTCCTGCATGAAGCGAATGGCTTGGTCTCGCTGCCATTTTTTGTGGTGAATGCCCACATCGGTTATCATACTTGCGGTGCGAAATATGTCTGATTGCAACACGGCCAGGCGGTCAAGCGGATTTTCGGTATCAGAAATTTCGTGGCCCAATTCTTCGGCATACATGGCCCAGCCTTCGGTGAAGGCTTCGAAGGGTAGAAACTTCCGAAACTGGGGCACATCTTCCATTTCTAGTTGCACCGCTTTTTGCAAATGATGGCCGGGTAGGCCTTCGTGGTAGGCATAGGTGGTGGCCGAATAGCGGGTCATTTGGTCGGCTTTGCGGGCATTTACAAACAGGCGGCCTGGCCCCAACAGGTTTCCTTTTGGTGGCAGATAGAACGCCAGCATCGAGGCATTTGCTCGGTCTTCTGGCACTCCTTGAATCTCTAAAGGCGCTTTGGGCAAATGGGTAAAATGGTCTGACAATTTTGGGGTAATGTTTGCTATGTTTTTTTTAAAATACTGGAGGCAGGCTTTCCGCCCCAACGAATCGGTGGTGAATCGTGCCTGCTTTTGCTCCGAAAGTTGCCGCAGCAAATTGCCCATGTCGGCATCAGAGGCATAGCCCATTAGGTTTGCCACAATGCGCATTTCGCCCTCAATGCGCGCTATTTCCAGCTTTCCGAGGGCATACAACTCATCAGGGTCGAGCGATAGGGTGGTGTTTTGAAGCAAGCAAAACCTGTAATACGCATCGCCATTGGGCAAATGCCAGGTGCCCGCAATGGCCATAGACTCTTGCTCCAATTGCAGCAAATAGCCCGATAGGCGCTTGTAGGCAGGATATACATCTTCAATAATATGGGACTTGCAATCAGCTAGCAGCTGCGCTTGTATGGCGGGTTCTAATTCGGCTATAGTGGCAAGGCGCTTGGCAAAGGAGGTATAGAGCACATTTTCTTCGGGCGCAGTGCTCACAAAGGCATCGCATTGGACAATGGCTTTTTGAAGGATAAAGATGGGAGCTACAATGCCTTTGTTTTTGCGATAGGCGAGGGCATCTACCACATGACCAAACTTTTCCCCCACTTGGCCTAGGCGCAAGTTGTAGTTTGCGGCATCTTTGCGCGATGTCATAGGATGGGAATACTGCATAAACTGGGGCAGTTCTAAATGGGCTCCCGATAGGTGGGTAATTGGATAATCGTGATAGAAAAAGGGTTCGCCAGCCACGCTCATTTGTAAAAACCATTCAAGTATGTCGTACGAAACCTGCTGCCCCACTGCTAGCGAGGCGCGGTCGTAGCCCTGCAGCAGACGCAGGTTTCTGCGACCCAGTTCGGCCAGTTCTTGGCTGCGCGATGGCGACTGAAACGAAAGCAACTGCTGATGCCCAGTGATGAAATAAGAATCCAAAACCCCAGTGCTGGTAAGGTTTTCGGGGTCGTTCCACAGGAAGGAAATGTAGGCCCGCTCAAAAAAATGATCGATATTAAACGGTCGCAGCCACAGCAGCTTAACGCCCCACACCGCCACAGCCACCACTAGCACCACTGCCAGCACTCCCCCTATGTTTCGCATTCGATTCATGGGAGTAAAGTAAGGGATTGGCATTTATTTCAACGAATATTAAAATAAGATTTCCGTATAGAGTTTTATTTTTTGGTGTCTTTCAACGGATGTACTAGATAGTACTAAAATATTGAGATTCTACATCTAAAACTGGCGTATTTATTTTCAATGTTAAAGGAAACTAGATTTTTTGTTATTTGGTTTAATGAAATAAGCCATGTTTCAATTTCGATAGGATGCAGCTGATTCGTTCATTTCCATCACTCCGAGTGGTTTTTCCGTTTGTAGGCGGGGTTGTAATCAGTGCCTTTGCTTTAGAGTCCGTAACCATTTCTATGGATGCGTTGCTCCCTGCATTTTTGGTGTGGTCAGCTTTCGTGTTACTGATAATTCTATTGGGTATCACATCAAGACATGCTCACGTTTTTAGTGTGCTATTTTTTATTAGTGCATTCTGCGGTGGAGGTTTGTTGTTGTTTTCTGTTTCCGAGCATATTTATCCAAACCATTTCGTTCATAACGCTTCAGATACGGCCACATATGTGATGACCGTTGTTGGTGAGCCAGAAGTAAAACCAAAATCCATTAAGATTGAAATGGATGCCGCAGATACAAATGGGGAATCATTTGGGCGGGTTTTGCTCTACTTATTAGATAAGGATACCGCCATGCCCAAACTGGAGTTTGGGGATGAACTTCTGGTTCGGACTTCTCTTACCAAAGTAACGCCAACAGGCAATCCCAATGAGTTTAATTATCAACGCTATATGCGGTTTCATCGCATTTATCACCAAGCATTTGTGCGCCAAGGATATTGGAAAGTTCTAACACGAAAAGGATGGTCATGGCGCCAAATGTTTGTGGATTTTAGAACGACACTTTTAGATGTGTTTAGTAAATCTGGGCTAATTGGCAATGAGCTTGCAGTAGCTTCGGTATTAGTGTTAGGTTACAAAGCCGATTTAGATAAAACTCTAGTAGAGGCGTATGCAGGGGCTGGAGCCACCCACGTGCTTTCGGTGTCTGGTCTGCATGTAGGCATAATGTATGTGGCTTTTAATTGGGCTTTGGGTTTTCTTACCGTGTTTCCTAGTGGACAACAAATTAGGGCTGGAACCAATGTTATACTCATGATTGGTTATGCTATTCTCACGGGTCTTTCTCCTTCAGTTTGCCGAGCTGTAGCAATGTTCTCTTTTGTTGCTGGTGCCAAAGCAATGCAACGAAAGGCAAGTATATACAATACGCTCGTTTCCTCTGCCTTTGGTCTGATTCTTTATGACCCACTAATTGTAATGCAGGTTGGGTTTCAACTATCGTATATAGCGGTTTTTGGCATTGTTGCCATTCAGCCATGGTTGTATAGATTGTACATTCCTAACAGTTGGTTACTGGATCAAATTTGGAAGATAACCTGCGTTTCTATAGCAGCCCAGCTTACCACTTTTCCGCTTGGATTGCTCTATTTTCATCAGTTTCCTAATCTATTTTTTGTCTCGAACCTATTTGTAATTCCATGTGCGACAGTTGTTCTTTTTCTTGGATTGGGGCTCTTCTTTGCTCAGATTTGGACGCCATTTTTGGCCTTTGTTGGGTTCATTATGTCATGGGCTATCAAGATTATGAATTGGCTTGTGGAGTTTGTAGACAAAATGCCATACGCTGTAGCTGAGGGAGTCGATATTTCAATTGCAGAAACCTTTTTGATTTATGCATTGGTTGGCAGTATAGCGTGGATGTGTATAAAGCGAGAAGTGAGAATGGTACTCCCAATGCTGGGTTTCACTGCCTTGCTACTCTTCACTCAAACCTTAGAATTTCAGGAGCAACGTAATCAACAATTCTTGACTGTTTATAATATTCGAAAGCAAACCGCCATTGCTTTGAACGAAGGAACTTCAGTCCATTTTGTAGCTGGAGATGCAGTTTTGACGGATGAGCAGTCCTTGCTATTTCACGTTAAACATCATTGGTGGGCCCGTGGTGTAAACAAAGAAATACCTATTTCGCTAAACGATAGCTTGCTGAACCGACCGTTTAGATGGAATGGAAAAAATCTTGTGATACTAGGGAAAGTCCCGTCAGACGGAAAAATCGCTGTCCCAGATTCTATAGACATAGCAGTGATTCATAGCCTAAATTGGAATACTATTCCAACCTTAGCTGCAGCGCTTCCAAAAACTGTGGTTATTTCCTCCTCCCTCGGTTACCGCACCAAACAAGAATTGAAGCGCCATTTACCCGCAGGTAGTATGCTATGGGATGTGGCTGAGCAAGGTGCTTACACGCTTTAGGGGAAAATCTACTTCCCCGTCACTCCCCGCAAATCCGTCTAATTTCTTGCCCAATTTCCTCTTGCGTAAACCACGAGAGGAAATGGTTTTTGCCCAAGTGCCTAATTCACTTCTCCGAGAGGAGCGCCAAGGGCTGCAGTTGGGTTGGGCAGGGGCGGAGAGGCGGGTAGGGGCATGGCCACGGGGGCGAGCGGAATTTTGATGTTTTCTTCTTTAAAGCGTTTTAGAATGTCGAAATACAACATGCTTTTGAGCATGCGGGGGCGGTAGCAGTATTCGGTGCTCCACACGCGGAGGTTAAACACCAGGGCTATGTCGCCAAACTCGTCCAGCAGCACATCGGGCGGGGGATCTTGCACCACGCCATCGCAGTGGTGGGCCACATCTAGCAGCAGTAGGCGCACGCGTTCGGGGTCTTCGTTATAGTCTACACGCACTAGAAAATTGAAGCGCACTTGCGAATCTTTGAGGCTCCAGTTGATCACGTTTTTGTTGATGATCTCTGAGTTGGGCACTATGATGGCAATATCATCGTTGGTAATGATGGTGGTGGCGCGTGCCGAAATGCGCTGTATGGTGCCGGCAATGCCTTCTACTTCTACGCGGTCGCCCACTTTCACAGGCCGCTCGAACAGGATAATGATGCCACTAATAAAGTTGTTGCTAATGCCTTGGAGGCCAAAACCAATACCAATGCCTAGGGCGCCAAAGAGGATGCCGAAGGCGCGCATATCGAGGCCACTGGTTTGCAATATGACCCCCAAGCCAATGATAATAACGATGTATTTGATGATGGTGGCGGTAGAATAGGCCACGCCCATATTGAGCTTGTAGCGCACGAATACACGTTTGACCAACACCCATTTTACCAAAGCGGCCACGAAGAACAGCGCCACAAGCGATGTCGCAAATATCACCAGCCATTGCACCGTTACTACGTTGGTGCCAAAGGTGAACAGCTTCTGCTGCCAAATGGAAACTATTTCGTCTTCTATCATGGAGGTGCTGCTTGGGTGTCCGTTACGCTATTCGCACCCCACCCACCTCTGTTGCCTTGGCAACTAAAATCTAGTACCCAGCACCTAAAACCTAGAACCTTACTTTACTTTTTCACCTTAATCCAAAAGAGCGAAGAGTGGCCTAGGATGTCGCCATCGGTGCTATACACGGGGCTGCGAGGCGCTACGGCCAGCACTTTGCGGTCTATTATAGCACCATCGGGGGCATATTTCCATTGTTCGCGAAACTTGATGGAGTAGAACTCTTTGGAGTGGTCGGTTTGAATAACGGTGAGTACCATTTCTGTAGAATCGGGCCCGGGGATGTAGACCGAATCTGTGGTAACGAGTTTGCTTTTCACCTCTTCGATGGTAAGTGATTTGGAGAAGTCCATAGGGTCGAAGGCTTGCAGTTTGCCACTAAGCACATCGGCTATCATTTGGGTCATCAGCGCCTGCATGTCGGTAAAATCTTCGTCCGCTAGGTCGGGGTGAAAAATGCCACTAGCGTCTACCGCGTAGTCAATCTCTTTGGTGTAGCCTTCGGCAGATGCGGAAGTGTTGGTTTCTTCTTTTGGGCCGCAGGCCGCTAGGAAAAGAATAGATAGGGGAAGAATGAATTTTTTCATGATACGTTATTGAATTGAATGCTACGAAGGTGCGCATTAACCTTAAACATTCAATTCAATCCTTTCATCAGAACGTAATGCGATACATCACATCGGGAAAGAACCCGTTTTGATACACATTATCAACCCGCTGCGTGCGTGTATTGTAGCGGCTTTCGAAGATGTTTTTCTGGAAGGTAACGTTCTGAAAATCGATGTAGAAACTATTGCTGATGCGCTTTTTGCGGCTGTTGAGGCGGAAACCGAATTTCACATCAAGGCGCAAGTAGCCTGTATATTGTTCGCTAAAAGCCTTATCCTCTTGCAGCACCTCGCGGCCTTGCGCAATGCTGGCCTCTGTGTCGATAGGCGTGTACCACCGGCCACCGCTGGTGGTAAATTTTATATCGGCAGTAAGGGCATTTCGCTTGTCTTTGCCCACTTTGAATTCTTTTCCAGCCAACACATTCACCACATAGCGATTGTTGAAAGCGGTGCTGCGCCACACCTCATCGCTGCCCTTGTATTGCGAATCGAAGAGACTGCCAGTGACCAGCCCATAAAATCCTTTGCCAAAGAACCGCTCCACGGTGAGCTCTACCCCCATATTTCGGCCTTGGCCTGTGTTTTCCAAAAGTCCTTTGTCGGGAAAAACGAAGTCGGCACCAGCATTCAACATGCTAAAACTAGATGCTGCACGCTCCACGGGTGCTCCGGTAATGAACTGCACATAAGGTTCGAATTTGATGCGCCAGTTGCGGGCAAATTTCACATCATATGCCAGCACAATGTGGTGCGAACGGGTGAAGTCGAGGTCGGCATTCGAATCGTCATACGTACCATCGCCCAGCGGTGCTTTATAGAGATACACGGGCAAAGGCTGCATTTGCGAGTGCCAGCCGTAGGCCAACGTGAGGGAGTGGGCAGGCAAGAAACGATAGGCCAGCGATGCCCTAGGTTCCAATGCCCACGAATTGTTGGTGGTGAGATACGACCCATGCAGCCCCACATTCAGGGTCAGTTTCTCATTGAATTTCTGCTGAAGTTGCGCGAATGGTTGCAACATGGCCAATGCCCCGTCATAGTCTCTCACCTGTATCCAATCGGGTGACGAACTGCGGTCGTCCAATGTGCTATTAAGATAAAACACCTCGGCAGTAAGCCCGCTGCGTAACGAGAGTTTTGCATTGAATTTTCGGTTGTAATACGAATTGATGCGTATTCCTGATGTATAGCTTTTCTGATCGGTTACATGCTTTCGCGCTTCATTTGCGGGTATGTCATATTGGTTGAAACTACTGTATTCCAAAGTGGTGCTCAGCGTGGTGCGCACATAACTGTTTTCGTTCAAATACTTGGTGTGCTTAGCCCCGAGTACTCCAAATGCGCTACGGGGATATCGGTCGCTGTTCGGGTCGGCAAAGAGGTCTTCCTCCGTAAGCTCGCTGCCAATGAAATCGATAAACGAGTAGGCCCCAATGCCGAAGATGTTCAACTTTCCAAATTTTTCGTTGGCAGGTAGGTCTATGTTGAAGCTGATGTCGGTGTAGTTAGGTGCGGCAGCTGTACCGATAGGAATTCCAATAGCCGCTCCGATGCCTGCAAACGAATAGCGACCGCTAACCACATAACTGCCGCCTTTGCTCTTGTTCAATGGTCCTTCGGCCATTAGCTCAAATCCACTGAAAACGTTGAGCTGCGCAAGAAATTCATGCTCCTGTGCATTTCCGGTGCGAAAACCGAGGTCGAACACACTGGCGTTGGCATTGCCATACTCTGCCGCAAAGGCCCCTGTCATGAAGTCAGAGGTCTTCAATAGGTTGGTATTAAGCGCGCTCACTGGCCCACCTGAAGTGCCCAACGTGGCGAAATGGTTCGGATTGGGAATGGGAACACCTTCCAAACGCCACAGCACACCTGATGGCGAATTGCCTCGCACTACGATATCGTTGCGCGAGTCGTTGCTGGTGGCCACTCCGGCAAAATTGCTCACCAGTCGGCCCACATCATTGCGCCCACCGCTGAAACGGTTCACCTCCTCCATGCTGAAGGTGCGGGAGCTGACGGTGCTATAGGTGTTCAACGGGCGGTCCTTCTCCTCCTCTGCCCGCACTACCACTTCGGCCACCTCCGTGATGTTCTCTTCCAAAGCGAAGTTGAGGATGACCTGCTTGCCAGCCGTCACCATCACTTCCGAAGCTCCAGCAGCCCGATAGCCGATGTATTGCACCGCAAAACTTTGGCGACCAACGGGCACACCGCTAAGTTCAAATTTCCCGTCAATATCTGTAGATGCTCCTATAATGGGATTGCTATTCAGCAGAATGACATTGGCCCCAATGAGCGGTTGTTCGGTTGTTTGGTCGGTTATAATGCCCCGCACGGTTTGTGTCGATTGGGCAATGGCCATGGTTGTGGATAGCAGCACTAGCGATGAGATGAGGATGTTTTTCATGGTAAATGGATTTTTGAAAGGGTTTTAGTGGAGAAAAAGAAAGGTTAGGATGTTTGATGGCGTGTCATTCTACCCCATGCAAGCCCAATGCCCGATGACGCCCCAGTGACTACTGCCCAAGGGCCATATTTTGCTGTAAAATTCCTATTTATAGCTGTCGATATTTGTTTGACGGCTACAAAGGTTCTTCCTCCGCAATCCAATTCGTTTGTGGAAAGACGCAGAAGGTTTGCGCAATTGCGCAGCGAAAAAAAATGGAATTAGACGACTAGGTAGGCCGATGGCGCACTGCCTGTCCATTTGCGGAATGCCGAGGAGAAGGAGCTGATTTCATTAAACCCCAGTAGAAAGGCGATTTCGCCAATGTTTAGTGCGCCTGTGCGCAGGTGGGCGATAGCCATATCTCTGCGTACCTCGTTGGTGAGATTACGAAAACTGACATGCTCGGCTTGCAACCGTGTTTGGAGGCTACGCACACTCATATTGAGGTCTGAAGCCAGTTGTTCAATAGTAGGCAATTGGCCTTTGATTCGCCTGCTGAGTTCTTTTTTCACCAATAAGGTAGTGGCACCTTCGCCTTTCACCTGCTGCAAACTTTCGGTGGCCATACGGTCGAACATGGCATACAGCTGTTCGTTGGCATTCAGCAGGGGCACATTGGCAAGCTTACCATCATACACCATCATATTCCGTTGCGCGTTGAAAAAGATACGGGTAGTTGTTCCAAATAGCGCATCATATTCATCCATAAATTCTGGTGCATCAAACTCATAATGCACTTCTAGGGGCAGCACCTTACCCGGCATCAGTTTCAGAATATTCATGGTAAATCCCAACACATACATAGGAATGTTGAATTTGTCAGCATACATTGGGGCTGCCATACGGTCGAAGTAAAGCCGCACATATTGGGGATCTTGCTGCACATGAAGATGATATTGATCTGTGTGCAGATGGGTATAACGCTCAAAATTCTCAAACGCTGTAATGAAATTGGGTGAGTTTACAATCACGTAGCCAGCTACACCAAACACGCCCATATTGAATCGCTCCATGATACGAAAAGCGATTTCATGTTCTGGAATGCGTTTGGTGAGGTCGCGCCAAAATATATCGCTATACTTTTCAGGATTTAGTCGGTATTCGGGTGGATAATCGTCTAAGTTGAAGCCTGCTTCGCGATACATCGCTGCCTTGTCGTGCCCAAAACTTGCTACCGTGTCAAAGCTTTGTCTGTACATTGCAGCAATCACAAAACGATGAGATAAAGTACCTGTGTTCACTTGCCTTTATTATGTGTTTATCAACTTCTCCGCCCGCTTCTTATCCACCTCCTTCACAATGTTCTCGGTAATAAAAATTTTACCGCTAACAGCTGCTGCGGTCAGCAATCCGCTCATCAGCGCACCGCCAATACCGCACGTCACAATATCTTGCCCAGTCAGGTAAAGGTTTTTGATGGGCGTGCGCGGCCGAAGATTTGGATTGCGGAACCGTGCAGGGCTGTGGTCTAGTCCGTATATCTCTCCATCCCTGTAGTTAACGAAATGAGCCGTGGTGAGAGGAGTAGATAGCTCGTAATAGTCAATCTTGCCTTCCAATTGCGGGAACTGGCGGTAGAGTTCGCCTAGCAAGCGTTGCGCATACTGCTCCTTGAATGCCTCATAGTCCTCACCACGGTGGTGCCAGCGGGTGTCCTCCCATTTGGAGAACCACTCGTAGGGCGCGAGTGTTATCATCTCTATGGTGCTCTTGCCCGGATAGCGCTGCGGCCACTCGGGGTCTTTCATGGACGGGAACGAGATGTAGGTGATGGGGAATGGCTTCGATGGGTCGGCCAGATACTCCTTCACACTTCGGTCGTGGTCGTTGTGGGCATACACCCAATAGTTGGTGCTGGCTATGCCCATTTCGCGCAGGTCGCCCTTCAGCCCGATGTAGAGGCACACATGCGAAACGCTCGGTTTGGGAGCATCCTCCAGTTTAAACCCAATCTGCTTTTGCACCTGTGGAGATAAGAGCCGCGCCATGGTGTTTAGATAGCCTGCGTTACTAACAATGACGGGTGCTTCGAGTGTCGAACCGTCCTCCATCTGCACGCCATAAGCCTTGCCATCCTTCACCAATATCTCTTCCACTCCAGCCCGAACAGCGATTTGCCCTCCAGTCTTCTCTATCACTGGTGCAATGGTCTCTGCAATGCGTTCGCAGCCGCCAACGGGGAAGCTGCCCCCGTTCCAGTAGTGCTTGTTTACCACTGCTTGTATAGCAAAACTTCCCTCGCCAGGCGGCAAGCCGTAGTCGCCATACTGTGCCGAAAGCACAGCCTTCAGCTCTACATTGTCGGTCAGTTCGTCTAGCACATCCTTAGTAGTGCGGTCGCTCAACTCCAGGTATTTCTTGGTCATAAACGGCCCAGCAATTTTGCTCAGAAACGGAGGCAATATCCTTTCCTTAAAGAAATTCTTGCCTAGTCCAGAGCTCCTACGCACTAGCTCAACATAGCGGTCTATGGCCTGCTCTTCACCCGGGAACCGCGCATAAAGCATCCCTACAAAATTCTCGTAGCCCTTCTTGAAATCATAGACATTCTCCCCGATCACCACGCGGTCATACACCTCGTCCATCTCCTCCCATTTTAGTTCGCAATCGGTGATATGATCGAAGAGATAGCGCATAAATGTGAACTCGCGGTGCATCTCGCCCACATAGTGAATGCCCACATCCCACTCATAATCCTTGCGCTTGAACACGTGGGTGAAACCGCCCGCTACATAGTGCTTTTCCAGCACCAGCACCTTCTTGCCCATCTTGGCCATGATTGCAGCGTAAGCCAGTCCGCCCAGCCCCGAGCCTATCACAATGGCATCATAGCCGGTTTTCTTTTCTAATCGCTTGAATGAAATTCCAACACTCATGTGGTATGGGATACTTGGTGGATGTGCGTGCTAAGGAACGCAAAATGTGGGGTTGTGTCTATTGCTAAAAAATGACTTGGTCACAGTCGACCAATGTCAGGAGATACAATTGGAAAAAAGCAATTAGCCCCAGCAAAAACCTACAGTGATGCGTTAAGATGATTCCCCAATGAATCTTCACAGCTCATAAATTCTGTCGGTGCAGAAAAGACAAAAAAATCAACTACCAACCGCTCCATTTTCGTCCTATAGCTTCTTTCCCCTTTCCTGCCCACCTTTGCAACCGCAAATTTTTCTACCTGTGTCGCTCTTTGGTTGTAATTCATTTAGTTTCTATTGCTGCGCTGCGCGATAATGCTTCATTCCTAATTCCTTCGCTCTGTTGACCTTCTCCGACCTCAATATTAACACTCCGCTGTTCAATGCCCTTACCGATATGGGCTTGCAGCATCCCACCACCATTCAGCACAGGGCGTTTCCCGTGGTTATGGCAGGCCGAAACGTGGTAGGCATTGCCCAAACAGGCACGGGCAAAACCATTGCTTACTTGCTTCCTATTTTGCGCCAATTGGAATTTAGTAAGAAAAACGACCCACGTGTATTGATTCTTGTTCCCACCCGCGAATTGGTAGTGCAAGTGGTGGGCGAACTAGGGAAGCTTACCAAATATATGGATGTGCGCGTTGGTGGGGTATATGGCGGTACCAATATGAATACCCAAAAAGTAATTGTAACCGATGGTCTCGACATTCTGGTAGCCACTCCGGGTCGTATGCTCGATTTGGCAGTGGGAGGCTTTCTGCGCCTCAAAGCGATTCAAAAATTGGTGATTGACGAAGTGGACGAAATGATGGATTTGGGCTTCAAAACCCAACTCACCAACATTTTTGATATACTTCCAGAAAGACGACAAAACCTTCTGTTCTCAGCCACCATAACGCCTGAAGTTGAAGATCTCATTGCCCAAAGTTTCGACAATCCTGCCAAAATTGAAGCTGCTCCAATGGGCACTCCTCTCGATAAAATTGAGCAACGCCTTTACCGTTTGCCCAACTTCAACTCCAAAATAAACCTACTCGAACATCTGCTGAACGAAGACGCCACCATGACCAAGGTGCTTGTGTTTGCTGATAGCAAGCGCCAAGCCGATTTACTATTTGATAGCATGGACGAGCTTTTTCCAAATGCGGTGGGCATCATCCATTCCAACAAATCGCAAAACTATCGTTTCGGTTCGCTACGGGCCTTTGCTTCCGGCCAAAGTAGAATTCTTATTGCCACCGATTTAGTGGCTCGTGGGTTGGATATTACCGATGTGAGCCACGTGGTTTGTTTTGATATTCCACAAGAAGCTGCCGATTTTATTCATCGTATTGGCAGAACAGGTCGCGCGGACAAAGACGGGGTAGCCATCGTATTCGCTACCGATAAAGAAGAGGAAGCCCTAATTCAAGTGCAAGCCTTAATGCAGCGCCAAATTCCAATGCTTGCAATTCCCAATGGCGTACCCATGAGCGAAGTACTTATTGAGGACGAGAAACCTTACATCCCCGGTATTCGCTATACCCAAACCGATGTGTTGAAAACCTCGCAAGGTGCGTTTCATGAAAAAAGCGCTAAAAACAGCAAGGTAAATCTGGGTGGGTCGTATAAGCGCACCATCAAGCTTAAGTTCAAAAAGCCTTTGACGCGAGGAGCCAAGAAGAAATAAGTTGACAGCTGCCTACTAATACACTACTACTTTTTTGGTAGAACGCAAGTTGTTTTCCATCACCGAAATGGAATAAATACCTGGTTGCGATAGCTCCATTTGAGCGGTTGCATTTGTGCATTTTAGAGATATCACTTCTTGCCCCAAAGCGTTGTTTGCGGTTATAGTGCGGTTCGAGGCATTATCAAATTGCAATACAATTATACCTGTTGATGGGTTAGGATAAACGGTAAATGTTTTCTCTTGTGTCGTTTCTGAAATTCCGGTAAACATGTCCAACTTATACTTTCTGAAAAACCTCCAAATTGCTTGCGAAGCGCTGAAGTCTTGGTTGGTGCCCACTACTTGAAATACGGAGCCCGGCCAAGTGTGCAATCCTCCAACAACCTTGTAAAATTCTACCGTGGTGCCATCATCACCATTTTCAAACACCTGCAATTCGGCCGTGCAACCATCGGTTAAGCTGGTGTTGGGCACTTGGGTCACCACAGGGTTGGGATCACAATTGTTAAATGCTACCCATTCATCTACCAATGTTTCAATGGGCATAAAGGTTTGTGCAGGCAAGCCCAAGTACGGCACTGTTGGGTCGGCTGTACCATGAATTTGTATTACTGGAGTGGGATGAGTGGCATTGCAATTATCAAATCGCGATTGAACCATACTGCCAGTAACCGAAGCAATAGCCGCAATACGGTAACTCAACTGGCAAGCGAGTTCATAACTCATAAACCCGCCATTGCTCATTCCTGTGCTATAAATGCAGTTGCGGTCAATGGAGTATTCGGTCTGAATTTTATCAATAAGAGCCGAAAGAAACCCAACATCATCAATGGAACTAACACCAAACGAACTCCAGAATTGGTCGCCATTCGCATCTTCTGTCCCGTTTGGATGAACGATAATGAAATTCGCAGTATCTGCAATAGCACGGAAATCCCCGTAAAACTCCTGTTCCAAGTTATTGGAGGTATAGCCGTGCAGATTAAGAACTAACGGAACTGGCGTAGCGGCATTATAGGCTGCAGGAATGTATAAGCGATAGGTACGCACAAGGCCATCATGAGTCAATTCAGCATCAATTGTGTTTTGGGCGTTTGCGGCAGTAACTGCAACAATCATAATGCAAGCGGTAAGTAAATTTCTAAAACTCATAATTGGTATCTATTGGGTTTGTTCAAAAACAAAAGTACATCGCCATTTCACGTGGGAGGTTGCATGTAGATTATTTTTGACCTGTTTCGATTCGTTTGACAAAGTTGAAACCTGAAGTAAATCCACTTAAGGCTTCTCCTGCAAAAATGTATTTACGCTAAATTCGTCCTAAGCAACTAGTCCTTCTTTATACCATGAATCCAAACTACATTCTACTAGCCATTCCATTTTTTCTTTTCACCGTAATTGGAGAATGGTTGCACAATTATATCAAGCATCGTGGTAAGGATTTCGACTTTGCCGACAGCATCACTAACCTAAATCTTGGTATTGGAAGCCAAGCCATAGGCTCGCTCACCAAGGCGGGATTGCTATGGGCTATGATTATCTGTCCAAA
The DNA here is from genome assembly GCA_945903645.1 of Chryseobacterium gleum. Taxonomy (GTDB): domain Bacteria; phylum Bacteroidota; class Bacteroidia; order UBA10329; family UBA10329; genus UBA10329. The sequence goes on along the minus strand of CAMDOM010000002.1, from coordinate 39,176 downwards.
AATTTCGCGTTTTGGCATTTGGAATTCACGTGGTACAACTTCATTCTGTGCATCCTTCTTTTCGACTACATTTATTATTGGGCACATCGTTGGGGACATGAATGGAATGTGTTTTGGGGTGCGCACATTGTGCATCATCAGAGTGAGGAATACAATTTAACCGTTGCCCTTCGCCAAAGTTGGTTCCACAATTTCTTGGCATTCCCGTTGTTTTTGCCCATTCCATTTCTTGGCTTCGATACCATGACTTTTGCAGGCGCGGCCGGTTTGGTTACTATTTATCAATATTGGATACATACCAAATTGATTCGCAACATGGGTTGGTTCGAATACATCTTCAATTCACCAAGCCATCATCGCGTTCATCATGCCACCAATCCACATTATTTGGATAAAAACTATGCGGCTACATTCATCCTTTGGGATCGCTTGCATGGCACCTTTATGAAAGAAGAAGTGGAACCTACCTATGGAATCACTACTCCTTTAAAAAGCTGGAATCCTGTTTGGGCAAACGTTCATTTTTATGTGGAGATGTGGGAAGGAAGCAAGCGCTTGCACTCCTTCAAAGACAAAGTGACCCTTATTTTTAAAGGCCCTGAGTATTTGGGAAGGCTGTTAGGTCAGGTGAAAAGTGAGGTTGAAACTAGTGGTGTCGAACCGAAATTTCGCACATTAACCCCCAAACATTTAATGATTTACGTGATTTTGCAGTTCTTTTTGCTCACCTATTTCTTGGTGGCATACATGAGCCAGCTCGAAAATCTCTCTCTCTTTTATCAGCTTGCCTTCTTCTTCCTTATCTGTTTGAGCACCCTTTCTGTTGGCGCCATATTGGAAAACAAACCGTGGTTCTATGTTGTGGAGATAGCGCGGTTCATTATGTTCGTAGTTATCTACAATATGTGTTATTACACGTACTTTCAAGACTGGTTCACCTATAGCTTTCCGTTTTCAATAGCAATCTCAGTCCTTTTTTCAGGATGGATGCTAGTGGATTTGTACGTTAGAAGAATTCGGCCCCAATTAGCCAATCACTGACCAAGAAGAAAGATACATGGTCTTTTTTGAAGGTCAATCTTCACGGCCTTCCATTCGTCCACACGAAGCGTATGAATGCTTTCGGTGCTTTGCGTTACATCTACAGCAATGCATAGTAGGGTAGAAGGGGAGCATGTCCGCAGTATCTCACCCAGCATGGCTTGGTTGCGATAAGGCGTTTCAATAAAAACGTGGGTCTGTTTCGTTTTCTGCACGGAAGCATCCAAGTTGCGCAGCGCTTTGGCGCGTTCAGTTTTATCTATAGGAAGATAACCATTAAAGCAAAAATGCTGTCCATTCAATCCCGAAGCCATCATGGCAAGCAGAATGGAAGATGGGCCTATCAATGGTTTCACCTTGATATTATAGCGATGCGCTTCTGCAACTAATATTTGCCCTGGATCGGCTACACCCGGACATCCAGCTTCGGACATAAGCCCAACATCTGTGCCTGCTAACAATAGCTGCACAGCCTCTGATAGCTGGTCGCGTTTGGTATGCTTATCAAGAAGAATGAGGTTCAGATGTTCGAAGTTGCGCTTGTTGCCCACAGAGCGAATAAATCTTCGGGCCGATTTTTCGTTTTCGACCACAATGTGATTCAGCTTGTCCAACAGTTCCAAATTGAAGGATGGGAAGAGCAGTGCATTGTTGGCTTCGCCCAAATCAACGGGAATAAGAAATAGCGTTCCCATTTCTAGTTCAGCGTTAAAAGAAATTCATCGCAGGCCTTGTTTACCAAATCAAACACACGGCTATACGTGTGGTCATAGTACGGGTCTGGAACGGAACGATTTTGTTGTGGCTCGCAATAGTTGAGAATAAGTTCCACTTTCTGGCGGTCGTTCTCATTTCTAGCCAAGTTCAGCACATCAACTCTATTCGATTTGTCCATCACTAAAATGTGGTCGAACAAATCAAAATCTTTCACGGTAAATGGTCTCGAACGTTGATAGGAAATATCAATGCCATGCAATTGCATCTCTGCTATTGCACGAAAATGCGGGCCTTCTCCTTCATGATTGTCAGAAGTGCCAGCACTATCAACAACTACTTTAATTCCAAGCTTTTGAGCCTTGTGTTTAAGAATTCCTTCTGCCATAGGGCTGCGGCAAATATTGCCTAAGCACACCATGAGGATTCTAGGAATCTTCTGGCTCAATGATGCCGAATCTTTTTGTCCAAATCGGAGATGTAGCCTCTAAACTGTTTGTCAGTTTCGATAAGGTTATTCACCGTACGATAGGCATGCAATACGGTGGCGTGGTCTTTTCCACCGCAATGAGCGCCAATAGATGCCAACGATGCTTTCGTGTGATTTTTAGCGTAATACATGGCAATTTGACGTGCTTGAACTACTTCGCGCTTACGTGTTTTCGATTTCAATAGCTCAATAGGCATATCGAAATAGTCACTTACTACTTTTTGGATGTAGTCTATTGAAATTTCGCGTGCTGTGTTCTTAACAAACTTGTCAATCATCTGCTTGGCCAAGTCCAAGTTGATGGATTTCTTGTTCATAGATGCCTGTGCCAACAAGGAGATTAAAGCTCCTTCAAGTTCGCGCACATTGGTGCTAATGCTATACGCAAGATATTCAATCACATCTTCGGGCAGTTCAACACCATCCAAATAGCTCTTTTTGCGAAGTATGGCGATACGCGTTTCCAATTCTGGCACAGAAAGATCGGCTGCCAAACCCCATTTAAATCTGGAAAGCAAACGTTGCTCCATCCCTTGCATTTCAACAGGCGCTTTGTCGCTGGTAAGCACCAGTTGCTTACCACTTTGGTGCAAATGATTGAAGATATGGAAGAACACATCTTGAGTTTTTTCCTTACCCGCCAAAAACTGAACGTCATCCATAATGAGCACATCTATCATCTGATAGAAATGCACAAAATCGTTGGTCGAGTTGTTTTTTACAGCATCAATAAATTGAAGGGTAAAACGCTCTGAGGCCACATAAAGTACAGTCTTGCTCGGCTGTTTTTCCTTGATTTCAATTCCGATTGCGTGAGCCAAATGTGTTTTTCCCACACCAGCAGCTCCATACAATAGCAATGGATTGAATGCAGTGCCACCAGGTTTATTTGCTACTGCATACCCAGCAGAGCGAGCCAATCGGTTGCAATCACCTTCTATAAAGTTATCGAAGTTCCATGTAGCGTTGAGTTGCGACTCGACCTTCAATTTTTTTAATCCAGGAATTATGAATGGATTCCGAATAGCATCTGAGCGATTCAAATCCAAAGGCATCGTCACCGGTTGATTTCGTGTGGTTGCCGAACTTGTGGGCATACGCACTGAATAGGGTTTTGCGTGGCTGTGAGAGTTTTCCATAATAATTTGGTACTCCAACCTACCTTCATTGCCTATTTCCTTTTTAATGGTCTTTTTTAGAAGATTGATGTAGTGCTCTTCCAACCATTCGTAGAAGAATTGGCTGGGTACCTGAATAGTCAGGACACTATCTTCCAGTTTAACTGCAACAATTGGTTCGAACCATGTGCGGAAACTTTGATAAGGAACGTTATCCTTAATCACCGACAGGCAACTTTCCCAAACTTCTTTGCAGTCTTTCTTCATTGTTATGTATGTAATTAACTTGTTACTAATGCGTTAAGATTTGGTCTTAACAGGGGTCGTGCCGGTGAAGAATATATCCTCTTTCAGCAGGGCAAAAATTGAACTAAAAAAGGGTAAAAAAAAATCGTTTGGCTATTGATTTTCTAGAACTTTTAGTGCAATATACGCGGGACGAAAAGTCTTTGAAATACGGTCAATATACAGGTCAATACGGCCTAAATTGATTCCTGCCCAACCTGTCTGACATATCATAACAGGCTTGTTTTCAAGGTTATATTTGATGTCAGGTAAATCAAGAAATGTATGTGTGTGACCACCCAGTATGAAATCAACAAAATGACTACTCTCGGCTAACACAATATCAGAAACTTTTGAAGTGGAGTATTGATAACCTAAGTGAGATAAACAGATGATAATATCGCACTTCAAATCCTGTTTTAGTAGACGAGAAGTTTCATTCGCTTGACTAATAGGGTCTTGATATGTGATATTGGTAGTTAAATTGGGATTTACAAGTCCATCGAGTTCAATTCCAATTCCAAAAACACCAATTCGAATCCCATCTTGTTCAAAAATTTGATACGGTTTCAAACGACCTTCCAATGCCGAATTGGTCACATCATAATTGGAAGAAACAAATGGAAATGCAGCGTGAGGCAATTGGCACACTAATCCTTCCACGCCATTATCAAAATCGTGATTACCCAACGTTGCGGCATCATAGCCCATTTCACTCATCAACTTAAACTCCAATTCGCCTCCATAATAATTGAAGTATGGCGTACCTTGAAAAATATCTCCACTATCAAATAGAAGGACGTTCTGCTCTTCTTTCCGAATTTTTTTAATCATGGAAGCTCTACGCGCAAATCCACCCATGTTGGCATATTTGGGATCAGTTGCAGGAAATGGATCAATGCGACTATGCACATCATTGGTGTGCAGTATGGTTATCTTGGCCGTACCATGCTCTTTCAGCCACCATGCCCCACCAGCCCCAATTGCGGCAATAGAGGTGCCTGCAATGGCCGTATTTCGAATGAAATTTCTGCGGTTCATGGCGTTACGGTAATGCGTTTGGTTATTATGGGAGCGATGGCATCTCCTTTTTGCCCCCGACTCTCAAAATTTCGAATTATGGCATCTCGAATTTTGAGGTCGAGGTTTACGCGTTCCTCCTGTTTCTCAAAGAATTCCATCTTGTCGCCTCCATCGGCCAAGTAGTCTGAAGTAGCCACCCAATAACTTCGATTTTCCAACGGTTTACCGTTAATAGTAATCTTCTGAACGGCACTATCTTTTATAAATAGTTCAATGCCTGATGTGGGTTGTCCGCCAACCTGAATTAAATGGTTGAGCATGTTTTTCATTCCTTCAGAAGAAAGCTTCACCAAACTAATGCTATTCTCGAACGGCATCAATTCGAAAATGCGATTCACATCCACATCTCCCTTGGGCAAATCAACCCGAAGTCCACCTATATTAAGCAGGCAAAATTCTGGTTTATTAGCACCAGCTGGTAGGGCTTTTTTTGCTTCCTCCAAAACGACATCTGCAATCAAACTACCCAGCGGACTATCTGGTTTTCCTCTAAGGATTGGCTCGGTTGATTGCACAAGCACTTTGCTCATTAGCAACGTTAAGCTATCACGATATGGTGCAACTTCAACTTCCATAGCCGAATCAGCCACTATGGTGGTATCCATCGATATGTAGGCGTATTTCACGCTGCTTTCGGTACAAGCAGCAAACAGACAAAGGACAAAGGGTAGCCAACGAATCATGGTCGCAAGTTAATAAGATAGCCGTTTGAATTGCGCAAGTCGTTCGTAGGTTTGATCACTATTTAAGCTAACAAAAAGGATGTTTGAGCATCGAACAAAATTGAGGGTTCGCTATTCTGAAGTAGATCGCATGGGCTATGTCTATCACGGCAACTATGCGCAGTATTATGAGATTGGAAGGGTAGAAGCTATTCGGGCTTTTGGATTGAGCTACGCAGAAATGGAGGCCCAAGGAATAATGATGCCTGTGGTGAAAATGGAGTCTAATTTTCGCAAACCAGCATACTACGATCAAGAGCTAACTGTAATCACTCGAATTCATGCTTTGCCGCGCGCACGAGTTGATTTTCATTATGAAATTCAGGATAGCAATGGGGAACTGCTTAATACTGGAATGACGCAATTGGTATTTGTGGATAGCCAAACTATGCGCCCCATGCGTGCGCCCACTTTTTTTGTGGATGCTTTGAGGCCATTTATCTCGAATCCCTAAAGCAAGGTAATTATTTCTCGAAGTGATTTAACATGGATGTGGTTTCCATCCTTGTTACCCAGCGGTTCGAAGTAAATTGATTTCCAATCCACATTAGATGCGCCTTCAATATCGGCTTCAAAATGATCACCAATCATTAGGCATTGCTCTGGTTTAGCGTTTGTTAAATTCTCGGCAAAATTGAAAATTTCAGGATTTGGCTTTTTCACTCCTGCACGTTCAGATGTAATGATTTCCTTGAAAAATGGGGTTATACCCGAAGCATGCATTTTAATGTGCTGCACTTCTTCGAATCCATTGGTGATGATGTGCAAATGGTAGCGTGAGTTAAGATGATTTAGCAAATCCAACGCGCCATCAATTAAAGCTGTTTTATGCGGACTTCTAGCCACGTAAGCGTCTCCCATGGCTTGCGAAAGCTCATTATTAACAAGGCCAAAATGGGCAAATGCATCACTAAATCGTCCAGATCGAAGCTGAGTTTGTGTTAGTTTTTCAAGTCTGTAATCTTCCCAATACCGCTCGTTTATGGGTAAGTAAACTTGAATGAATTCTTCTGCTGTGGCACCTGTACGTGCGCCAATTTGCAATTCGTTGAAGAGTTCTGACAGCGTTTCGTTTGAATTTCCGTCAAAATCCCAAAGCGTGCGGTCTAGGTCGAAAAATATATGTTCGATAAAACGCAGCATTCTGTTAGATTAGAAAACGAGAACAACGGACGAAATAATGACCGACCACACCAAAACCGATGCAAAGAGGTACAGCAATACCTTCTTTTTGTTCTCGAAGAAACGAGCGGCTAGAAAGGTTCCAAGGGGAATAGATAAGAAAATAGGAGTAAGGCCAGCTAAACCAACAAGGCCAAAATCGCGCTTTACTCGAATAATTAATTTGTTTTTCCAAGTGAAAACTCGCTTCTTGCTTTTCGTTTTTTCAAACGAAGTTTTAGGCCTAATTTTTACCATCACATACACTAGAAATCCGCTTAAGTGGTAAAAAAAAAGAACACCTAAAATTCCACCAACGGTAGTTATAATAAGGGTTTGAAGAAAACTAAATCCAATATTTAGCGCAGTAATAGGTGCAGTTAGAAATTTGGTGCCGCTCAGAATTAACACTAACAAAACTTGTAGCGCCTTCTCCATCAGCAGAAAGCTGTAATTCCTTCTCTTCTCCCCATCAATTTATGCATTATTCCTTGGTGCCATAGGCCAAGTCTCCTGCATCGCCCAGTCCTGGAACAATGTAGCTATGAGCTGTTAATTCTTCATCCAATGCGGCTATCCAAATTGTGCAATTGCTTGGAAGATTTGATTTTAGATATTCCAATCCTTGCGTGCTTGCAATGGCTGTTACGATATGCAAATGCTTGGGCGTTCCTTTTCGAAGCAACGCTTTGTAAGCCAAAACCATAGACAAGCCAGTGGCCAACATAGGATCTGAAAGTATAACCACACGTCCTTCCACCAATGGACTTGAGAGGTATTCTACCCGCACATCAAAAGTGCCATTGTCCCTGTGGTTCATACGATAGGCAGAGATAAATGCATTGTCTGCTGCGTCAAAATAGTTGAGCAAGCCTTGATGCAACGGAAGTCCTGCTCTTAGTATGGTAGCTAAAATAGGCTGACTATCTAGTTTTAACACATTGGCATCGCCCAATGGCGTGGTTACCAAATCATCTTGCCATGTCAATTTCTTGCTCAATTCGTAGCCGATAATTTCGCCAATGCGCTCTAGGTTTCGTCTAAAACGCATTCGGTCCTTCTGAACATTCACATCGCGCAACTCAGCAATAAATCGGTCTATTAGTGAGCCCTTTCCGGCAAGTATGTGGGTCTTTTCCATAAAAATGTAGGGTTGATTGAATTGGTTTCGGCAGCGGTAAAGTTAAATCGTTCAGGTCAGTGCTTTGTTGTCGCATTAGCAACTTTAAGCGTATGTTCAAACACCTGCCTCCAATCGCGCCATTCGCCTGTATTTCTAACGGTTTCATTGTGCCAAATAGTGATGAAATGCCCGTCAACTTTACGAACACGCTCCACCAACTGGTCTATTTCTAGCATGGATTCTTGGGGAGTTTGCTTCAAATAGTGTTTAAACGTTCCGTCCATATAGGTAAAGGGGAAAATGCGTAAAGCCGTGCATTCCTCGCTGGTCAAATCATAATGCAAATATGGAATGGCTGTACTTGCCCGAAATCCTAGATGTGTGGCATAGCCCATTGAGTAGTCTTCTTTAATCCCGCATTTAACCAAATTTCGGTAAGTGCTTGGCAAAGAAAGCATTATGAAATGCTGTCGGCTTCTAGTGATTGGTCCACTTACAATTTCTTCTAAACGTAATTTTTCTACAGCAATCAAAGCAGTATCGTGATTGGATTGAAAGCTTGGATGTATGCCAACTTGCGCGCTCTTCCCTAAAAGTTGAATTAACTTACGTAATGCAACATTGGTGTGTGCCACATTCTTGTCATAAGTACCACGGTTGCCGAGCAGAAAGAAGTAAATGACAGTTGCGCTTGCATTTTGGTGCGCTTGCTGCAGATACGCATATGTGTCGTAGGGGTCGGGAATCACGCCAATTAGGGCTCTAATTCTTGCGGTAATATCATTCCAATTTCGTGCAATTATGCTTTTTCCTATACCACCAAAGCTGCGCCAAATGCCCTTATTACTGTAGGCGAACGCATTATCCACATCAATAGTTGATGTAAACGAGTATTCCGATTTCTTGAATTCAAGTTCAGGAAATCGCGTTTTAAGGATATCTTTAATAAGATGCGTCCATTGATCCACCACCGGCTCGCCTAGAAATCCATTGCGGAAAGCCATACTCTCGGTGGCGTCAAACCGACCAAATTCATCTGTTTTGGAAGGAAGATATTCCTCATACCGCGTTAGCATAAAGAAAGCCGCAGCAAATGGGTCGAAACGCAATGTGCCACGTTGCTCAGAGATTTCAAACAACTGAATAATTCCATTGGCTTTTGTGACAGTAGTTTCTACAGAACGAATGCATGTTTCAAACAATAGCGGGTGGCAATCGAAATGCAGTTCGTCCGAAATGGCATCCTTCGCATAACTCAATTTCACTCCTATCTGCTCTTCGAACTGCGCACTATTATCGGTGAAACTGGTTTTTAAACCAAGTCGATCTTCCAGTAGTAATGTGAAAATGTAACGCACCCGAGGCGTTATGTTTCCTGCAAATACAAGGATGTTGGAACTCATATAAGCATCCCGTTATCTGCAAAACTGTAGAAATCCGCATTGCCAATAATAATGTGGTCGAGCACGGGTATTTCCAAACTTTTTCCTGCAATTCTCAATTTTCGAGTAAGGTCAATATCATCCTGACTTGGATTTACATTGCCCGATGGGTGATTATGACATAAAATTACGCCCGATGCCAAGTGCTGCAATGCAGGCCGAAAAATAAGACGCGCATCGGCCAAAGTGCCGTCTACTCCGCCTTTGCTCACGTTTTCTACCCCTAAAATTCGATTGCCTCTATCCACAAAAACAACCCAAAATTCCTCATGTTGCAAGTCGCTAACGAAGGGATACAACACTTCAAAAGCCATTCTACTCGAAGTTATTTTGGCCTTTTTCTGTGGTTCACTCTCTTTGCGTCTTCTGCCCAATTCCATTGCGGCAATAATGGAAATTGCCTTCGCCTCGCCAATTCCTTTGAACGTAGTTAAGTCCTTCACATTCATTTTTCCCAATGCATTCAAATCGTTGTTAATGGATGCTAAAATGCGTTTCGACAGTGCCACAGCGCTTTCTTCGTTGTTTCCTGAGGCAATAAGTATGGCAATCAACTCTGCATCGCTAAGCACGGAACGTCCTTTTAATAGAAGTTTTTCCCGCGGACGATCATCTTCTGCCCAAGACCGAATTCCTGACAACTGTTTGTATTCCATGCCGGCAATTTCGGAAAGAACTAGCAATACTGCGTGTCTTGCAACAATAGTTTATCTGGTGTCCTTTCACCGCATCTAAATCTTAATTGCTTTAACGCACCCAAATCAGCTACCTTTGGCGGCTTAAATCAATAATCATGAAGAGATTAGCTTTAGCAATTTTAGTATCAGTTTCAATTTTTAGCTGTGCCGAACCAGATAAAGAACTTCAATCTGAAGTAGAACGCCTCAAACAGCTTTCTGAGCAAAAAGACGCAGATATTGATGGTTTCATCACATCGCTAACCAACATTCAGGGCAATCTAGATAGCATCAAAGCCCTTGAAGGTATTGTGACCGCCAAAACAGTTGGCGAAACAGGCACCAACGCTACAGCCGAAGAAGATATTTTGGGCGATATGCGCTCCATCTACGAGAAAATGCGCAGCAATAAAGAGCAAATTGCCGAGCTTGAACGCAAGTTGAAAAACAGCAGCATTGGTTCAGAAAAACTCAATAAACTAATTGCAAAGCTGAAACAGGACTTGGCCGATAAAGATGCGGAAATCGCAGTGCTTCGCGATAAATTGGCTCAGGCCGACATCTACATTGATGAGCTAGTGGCCGACATTGACCAATTGGCAGTAGAAGGCGAACGCAAAGAAGAGGTGATACAAGAAAAAGACCGCGTTATTACTACAAAAGAGGGCGAGCTAATGACTGCTTATTGGGTAAAAGGAACCAAGAAAGACTTGATGGAACGCAAAATAATTGACCGCGAAGGCGCGTTTCTCGGAATGGGCGGTGTGAAAAAAGTTTCTGGTAACGTTACTTATGAAGATTTAATCAAAATCAACATAAAGGAAACGCGTGAGTTTGCCATTGGAGCTAAAAAAGCCGAAATCGTTTCTTCTCATCCAAAGCATAGCTACGAAATTGTTGGCGAAAAAACTGCCGATAAACTGGTAGTTTCCGACCCAGATGCATTTTGGAGAAATTCCAAAGTGTTGGTTATCGTAGTTCCATAATCTGTGGAATTACGACCGTTCATCCAAGCGGTATTGCTAGACGAGGTTCGCGTGATGCACCAAAGTGGGGTGCGTATGCACACACTTGCAGCAGTGGCGCATGGCATCGAAGTGTGTGGCGCTTTGCTTGATAGTAAACCATTCAAAGCCAAAGACCTAGGGCGTAGTAGATTCAACATTGCCCTGCGGGTGCTATTTCCTAAAACATATAGTGAAGCAAATGCTAAAGTAGACTTGTATAGCCAACTGCGCAGCCACATGTCGCATAGCTTAATTCCTGGCAATTTACTACTTTTCGATGCACAGCAAGCACACCTAAAGCTGAGCGATGGCGTGCTTCATCTTTCGCGAAATGAATTGGCAAGGGATTACGAAAATGCCATTCTACAACTGCTTCAGTTGTTAGATACGGGCAAACTCGTTCCAAAGAAAATGGGCACCACCCTGAGTTTTTAGTAGTCTGGCGAAACGGTTGTTTATCAAGCGAGTGCAAATGCGGCACTTTGTAGCCTATTGCGCCAATTCTACTTGGCAAACTGGCTACTTTCGCCACGGTTACTTTTTAAAACATGGCTTCCAACGTTTTCCTTCTTGATAAGAACGATAGCCATGCGCTACAGCTCTTTCTATGGGGAAAAGGGCATTTGGATAGAGATAATTCTATCGTTGAGTTGGCCAGTGCTGGCGAAGGCAACATGAATTGCACCCTTCGGGTGACCACTCAAACTGGAAGTATTATTCTTAAACAGTCGCGGCCCTATGTGGAGCGCTATCCGCAAATAGTGGCTCCTGTAGACCGTATTCTATGGGAAGCTGAGTTTTATCGCATTGTTCGGCAAAACACCCTTTTTCAATCCTACACCCCAGAAGTACTTTGGATGGACAAGAGCAATTATTTGCTTGCACTGGAAGATTTAGGTGCCAGCAGCGATTTTTCGTTTCTCTACAAAAAAGGATTGGTTGTTTCAAGAAAAGATATCCTCAGCATTGCGAAGGTGCTTTCAGAATTGCACTTTCTGTTCAACGAAAAAACCATTACCGAACGCATTTCGAACATTGAAATGCGCAAGCTCAACCACGAGCACATTTTCAAACTGCCTCTTCAAGAACATAATGGGATTGATTTGGATGCCTATTGCGCTGGTTTGCAAGACGCCACAGCAAAATATCGACAAGATGATCGCCTCAAAGAAGTGGCGCTCGAGTTGGGAAGCATCTATCTCGATGCAAACGGTACCACCCTAATTCATGGCGATTATTATCCCGGTAGTTGGCTCAAAACTACCAGTGGATTTCGCATTATCGACCCGGAGTTTTGTTTTTTTGGTCGGCCAGAGTTTGAGCTGGGCGTGGCGGTGGCGCACCTAAAAATGGCCCAACAGCCAGATTCGCTCATCAGAGACTTGTTTATCTACTATCATTTCGACAAGGAATTTGATGGGTCTTTGTTTACCAAGTTTGCAGGAATCGAAATTATTCGCAGGCTTATTGGAGTTGCCCAATTGCCTTTGGAACTCACCTTGCAGGAGCGCCTCGATTTGCTAGAAGAAGCACGCTCGTTGGTAGTAGAAGGGTGAAATGAAACTGCTAATTTGCTTTATCGCAGCGTTGTTTTTCAGGTGTTCCTCGCCTGTGTTTGCGCAGCAAGCTCGGGTTTGGGTCGATACCGATATTGCTTCGGGCAAGTTGAAGGGCGATATGGATGACGCCATCACGCTGCTGATGATGCTGCGTGATACTGGGCTTGATATCCAAGGAATTAGCCTAGTACAAGATGTGGACTATGCTCAAACTGCAGTACTCAAATTGGTGAAATGGTATGGCAATGGGCGCACAATTCCTGTGTTTAAAGGCGCTAAATCTTACAAGCAACTTGGTGAGTCTACCGCTGCCACTCAAGCTATAATTACAGCGTTAGAGCAAGGTCCCATAATTATTCTTGCCCTTGGGCCTGCCACCAATGTGACTACAGCGCTGCAACTACGCCCCGATTTGCAGAAGAATGTGCTGGCGCTCAGTTTTTGTGCCGGAAGAAGACCCGGAATGGTGTTTAGCCCCAGTGGCAAAGCCCGATTTAGCGACTACAATTTCGATTTGGATTCTACTGCAGGCCGTCTGCTTGTAGCAATGGATATCCCCATTACTCTAGCGGGCTACGACTGTTCGGATAGCCTGTTTATTACCAAAGCCGAATATGGTTTTCTCAAGCAAAGCAACAACCCTGGCGACCGCTGGCTTTACCGCAACATGAAACGCTGGGAAGGTTTTTGGCGCACATTTATAGGCACTACCAAAGGCTTCATTCCCTTCGATTGCTCCACGTATGGTGTACTGTTTTACCCCAACGAGTTTGATGTAGAACCCAATATCCCTGCTTATGTAGCCGTAGCCGAAAACGATACCCAACATACTATAAAAGGCCCTACCAAAGCCTATCTGCTGGTGAATCGTGAAGCCCATGCTAAAACAGTAGACTATTGCCATTACACCAAACCCGCGTTTAAACAGCGGTTGCTTAGGGCGTTGGGTAAAACGGCTAGTAATTAAGGTGATGGTTTAATTTGAAAGGAAGATAGGAACAAAAATTACTATTTAGTTAGACTACAGGGTGATTTTCCGATATGTTCGCTCGGACGGATGTTTTTATTTACCTGAGTTCGGGATAAGCGAACACGACAACAACCATTCAACATATTGATATACATGTTTATGGCCACCGAACCGACTGGAGGCAGCTCATTGCGGAACGTAATAAACACAGAATCACACAGAATTTTTTACTGAACCGACCAACGGGAGCTCATTGCGGAACGCAGTAAAATCTGTGTCTATATGTCTGTGAAAATCTGTGTTTTTGTGGCAATCAGATGTTTTTAATGAAGAAACAACATCCAACTAGTATGTAACTGTTTGTTTTTCAAATAGAAACTCAAACATGATTTCATGGCTTAACCCGAACTCCGGTTCAATAGTTACGTTTGTGGGTTTTGAAACATCTGTAAACGTTCATTCCATTAAAATCGCCTTGGTCTGCCTCTCCAAACCTGGATAAGTGGATGAGCCTTGCAAGTCCGAGTGTACGCGGGTGGGCGTTATTGTTCCATCATAAAATTCTTCTACCGAATCATTGGATGGTGGTGGTGGTTGCCGATGCGAGATGGGTTTTATTATTCAGTACATAACCCTAATAATCTGTATGTTCTCCTTTTTTATACTGTCAAATAATTTTTTTACTTTGAAGTATGGGGATTATTTTCACCGTTCAAATACACGGAATTGGAATTTCAAGATAGGGAATCAGAGGATAGCAACTTGCTGCGTAAGCACCGGCTTTATGTGTGGGTGTTACTCTTCACTGCCGGGGTCTATTCTGTGTCGGGCATTACTTCGCACATGAATGATGTCACGCTTAATGACGGCATCGAATTTCGCTGGTACGTTAGTCTCGTGGTGCTTCTTGTCATTCCCGTTATGACACTGACGGCCTGGGGAGGCCGTAATGCAGAGAACCTTTTTAAAGTTTTGGCGCTACTCTTCACAGCTCATGTGTTGGGTATGAACTACGTGAACGGTTTCCGGTTTCAGTATGTGCTTGCCCTTTTTAGCACGGTGTGGGGAGTGGGTATACTGGTAGAGGACCTGCGCTATATCAAAGTATATTATGCGCTAATGGTGCTGACTTTTGGGGCTCTGGTGATGTTGATTCCCGACATGGCCACCGACAGGATGGAGCTGTTGCAGAATTTTGTTATAGCCCAGGTATTGGCTTATCTGGTCACGAGCACCAAGATACGCAACCATCGCAGAATCATGCACTACCTGGATCGCATCCGGAATCTTGGGACGGATCTTGAACTGAAGAACAAGGCTCTCGATGAAGCTTATAATGACACTCAGTCCAGCATACGCTATGCCGGTGGTATTCAGCGTCACATATTGCCGGGCGGAGATGAGCTTAGAGCGCGATTGGGCGGTGGCTATGTGTTCTTCGAGCCCTGCGGAATCGTTTCTGGTGATTTTTTCTGGGTTCATGAGGACGGGGATGCGCTTTGGTTCTCCGTGGCCGACTGCACAGGCCATGGTGTTCCTGGGGCATTCGTCAGCCTACTGGCATATACCGCTCTCAACCGTGGGTTTGAGCGGATGGGTACCAATGGCCCTGCAGCTGTGCTGAATGATGCCGATGACTATTTGAGAAAAGTCTTTGCAGTTTCAACTGCTGAAGTATCCCGTGAAGGAATGGACATAGCGCTCTGCCGTCTGGACCGCCCGAGTGGCAGGCTCGACTTCTCACTTGCAAAACGTCCTTTGCTTGTCGTAAAGGCCGATGGCAGTCTACTGGAGTTCAAAGGTGATCGCTCCAGTATAGGAACAGGCGATATGCCCTCCGGTGGATTTTCTCAGTGCGAGGTGCAGCTGACGCGCAGCGACATGGTCTATTTGTTCTCCGATGGCATCACCGACCAATTCGGTGGTGCAGAGGACAGGAAATTCGGACTTGTGAGGCTTCGCGAATTGCTAAAAAGCATTCATTTACGCCCTGCCGAGGAGCAGCGCCAGATGATATCGGATATTTTTAATCAATGGCGTAATAATAAGGAGCAGACGGATGATGTGTGTCTGATGGGTCTTCGTTTCGAGGTGAAGTGACGCAGTTGTGTGCTCTCACCAAACCACCAGCGCCAAAACTGTGTTGTTTGTTCTAGGGGAGACTAAAAATAGCCAAATCATTCCTGTGCGCTCATGCATGGGAGCTTACTTTAGAAAAGCGTTATTACAGCATCAAATCCTGCTCGTTTTTCATCAGTTTTTTTTAGTAAGGCACTAGTTTGCTAACATTAGCCCTTTCCTACAGCCAAGCACAACATGGAGTTTTCTTTTATTCGTCAAATAAATGTGCCCATTCCGAATTGATGAAATACGATTTTAGCTCCAAATAATTTACACACAGCTCTGACAAAAACTCTTTGTTTTGTTTAATCAAGTCTGTTGTGGTAGTCACTGTGGGCACCTTAAATCCTTCAAATACGGGAAGAAGAGCACGAGATTTGTTGGCCACCAAGTCTTCATACACTAGTTCTATTACAGTGTGGTTAACAAAAGATTGGCGGGTTTCGCGTTCAAATCTTGTCGTGTCTAAAAAGAAAGCTTCGCATTCCAATACAGACAGGTAAATTTGTTTATCCCTTAAGGCTAAGGGTGTTTTTTCATTTTCCCGTTGCTTCCACCTGTTCGTTTTTACGCCAATTCGCTGTGATAATAACATGCGCAACAAATGCTGCCGCGTAAGGTGAACAATAACAATCGAAGAATCTGCCTTCAGTAATTCCCAAACTTTTTGGTCACCATTTTCGGGATGGTAATAAAACATCCGAAATCCAACAGCCTTTATGCGCTTTAGTCGTTTTCCAAAATATCGAACCCAAACCGTAAAAGGGGCAATGCCTTGTGTGTTCTTAAAAATCTCTCCTACACATTCTATGTTGGGATGGCTATCAAGCAGCGACATCAACAAGGTAGAACCTGTGCGGGAACGACTTATAATCACGAATTTTCGGTAATCGCGATAACCGAAGAATGAGGTGTAAAACCGTTTTATTCTTCGCGCCAAACCAATGGCAATACGATTGTATAACATGGCCATCTGTCCGCGAATTGCAGGCTTATCTCTACTTCAAAAATCGCTCTAGTAGCATTAAATCCTGCTCGTTTTTTATTAGGCTACCCAAGTGTGGAGGTAGTTTTGAGGCCGCGCCATCTTCCTCGTTTTTCAGCAAGTCGTCACGAAGAAGTAGCGTAATCCAATCAATAAGTTCGCTTGTGCTCGGTTTCTTTTTAATGCCGTTTACTTTGCGTAAGCGGTAAAAATGCCCAAAAGCGCGGTCAAGCAATTCTTGCTTCAATCCAGGGTGGTGCACATCAACAATTTGCTTCATCTGCGCCTCATCTGGAAAACGAATAAAGTGAAATAAACATCTGCGCAAGAAAGCATCGGGCAGTTCCTTCTCGTTGTTGGATGTGATGATGATGATGGGGCGGTGTTTTGCCACAATGGTGCGGTTCAGTTCATAGCAGAAAAATTCCATCTTGTCCAATTCCAGCAGCAAGTCGTTCGGAAACTCAATGTCCGCCTTGTCTATTTCATCAATAAGTAGAATCACGGTTTCGTCTGCATCAAAGGCTTCCCATAGCTTGCCTTTTACAATATAATTGGCAATATCATGTACCTTTTCGCTACCTAATTGGCTATCGCGCAGCCTCGACACAGCATCATAATCATACAATCCCTGTTGTGCCTTTGTGGTCGATTTTATGTGCCAAGTAATGAGCTTTTTCCCCAAAGCTTTGGCTACTTCATGTGCAAGCAAGGTCTTTCCTGTGCCAGGTTCGCCTTTTATAAGTAGCGGTTTTTGCAAATGGATAGCTGCATTCACTGCCACTTGCAGTTCGTTTGAGGCTATATAATGTTCGGTTCCGTTAAATTGCATTTTAATGTGTTTCGGTTCGTTTTGATACGTTTTAGTGCTAATGATTCCAAATTTCCCAACTTGCCTCGGCTTGCAGGTGCAACATTTCGAGGCCATTGCACACTGTGGCACCGTGTTCAAGTCCAACTTTCAAAAATAGCGTCTCCATTGGGTTGTATACCATATCAAACAGTAAATGCTTTGCGCCAATGGCTCCATAGGCCAGTTGGGGCATGTTATCTATATGGGGAAACATGCCCACAGGGGTGCAGTTTGCAATAACGGTATGCTGCGCTACCAACAAAGGTGTCAATTGGGCATAGGTCAGGTCGCCTTTATCCTTTTCGCGCGAAACTGTGAGGCAATTCAATCCCAAATCTGAAAGTACATGACAAGCAGCCTTGGCCGCACCTCCTGTACCCAAAATAAGTGCAGCGGTATGATGCGGTTGAAGCAACGGGCCAATGCTTCCTTTAAATCCTATCACATCCGTATTGTAGCCAATGAGGCGAATAGCGCTTCCTGTGCGCTCCACTTTAATGGTATTTACTGCTTGTATCGATTTGGCTTTGGCATCTATCGCATCCAAAAAAGGGATGATAGCCGTTTTGAATGGTATAGTCACATTAACCCCAACCAAAGAGGTGTCATTTTGCAGTTCTTCAATTGCAGCACCAGCAGAGGTTACATCAATATTGCGATAAGTGGCAGAGATGCCAAGTGTTTTAAACTTGGCCTCGAAGTATCCTTTTGAAAATGAGTGCGAAAGCCCATGTCCAACTAAGCCAAAGGTTCTCACGCCTTCTTTTGCATCTGGTATTTCACAAATTCGAACACCATTGGCAACACCGATATGCCAACGATACCTAATGCCACCTTTCCGATATTGTTTTTGATGATGTCGAATTCTCCTAAGAAATAGCCCGCTGTGGTAAGGCCAAATACCCACACTGCACCACCCACCACATTGTAGGTGAAAAACTTCATTGGCGTCATTTCTGCAATGCCAGCTACAAACGGAGCGAAGGTGCGAACGATGGGCACGAAGCGGGCCATGATTATGGTTTTGGGGCCATACTTCTCATAAAAAGCGTGGGTAGTGTCTAAGTGTTCTTGCTTTACCAACACACGACCACCCAACTTCAATTTCAATATGCGCAGCCCAATGTACTTCCCAATAAAGTAGTTGGTATTGTCGCCCAACACGGCCGCTACAAACAGCAGCATGGTTAATGCAGCCATGTTCAAATAGCCCGAATGCGCAAACAATCCTGCAGTAAACAATAGCGAATCGCCAGGTAAAAAAGGCATTATTACCAACCCAGTTTCGATAAATATTACTAGAAAAAGAATAGCGTAGATATAGGTGTCATATGTTTTAAAAAGCCACGGAAAATCGAGGTCAAGAATGTGCTGAAATAATTCAATCATGTTTTGTTAATTATTTGGTAGAGAAGCGATTCATCGCGTTTCAGATGTGAATTTGAGTTATTTGTTGCTTCCGATGTTCACCACTTTGTGGGACAGGGCGCTCAATATTTCTCGACAGAAGAATCAATTTGGTCGGCCCAAGCCAAGATTCCACCTTTCAGATTGTAAAGATTTTTCAAGGCAAACCGTGATTCCAAGGCATTTACCACGTTGGCAGAGCGACCACCGCTTCTACATTGTAGAATTACGGGGATGTCTGTGCGAATTTCATCCACTCGGGTTAATATCTCACCCATAGGGATGTGCAATCCGCCAATGGTACACACTTCAATTTCCCAATCTTCGCGAATATCTATCAGTTGAAATGTTTCTTTGGCATCCATTTTTGCCTTCAATTCTTTAACCGAAATCTCTTTCATTGTTGTGTCTTTAGTTAAGTGAACTGCCTTATTTGCATCAATGGTTTCAGGCAAATGATTGAAAAACGTATCGCCACGCAGGCCTACACGTAAGGTTTCGAGTGGAATAACTTCGGCAGGCGCAATGTTTCCCAAATTAACGTTGGCGCCTAGCAGGTTGATAAACCACACCTGCTGTTCCTTTTGCGGTGCTTCCCAAATTACTTTGTCGGCTGGCACCACGCCAAGTATTTTATTGATAAGCGAAACGTGAGCCGAACCATTGGGTCGGTAAATACCCACTGTGCCGCTTTCACGTGCTTCGGCAATCACTTTCCATGAACCAGCATCCAATTCCGCCAACATCATTTTCTTCCATTTTCCGGGATGAATAATGATGCCCGATTCTTTGGAGCCTACCTCACTTAGCACGGTGTATTCTCTAGAAAGGTTTTGTATAAGCTCACACTTTTTGCTGTGGTGCAGCGAAATAGACCCATCCGACACCTCAATCATGCCAATGCCGAGGCTATTCACCATGCGCTTGTAATCAACCAGTTTTCCTCTAATAATGAAGGCTTCAAATAGGGTTCCGCCCAAGTACACATCCAAGCCAGCACTACGATATAGTTTTACTTTCTCCAGAATGTTTCGACCCACAAACGAGGTTCCGAATCCAAGCTTTACCAAATCGGTAAGATGTCCGCTCGATTCAATTAAATCCTCAGCTTGGCGCAGGCTTAAGCCTTTGTCCATTACCATTGTAATGCCCGACTGCCGAGGCTTTTGGGGCCGTGTTGGTAAAAATGGTAATTCGAAATTCATCATTGACCGTAAATTCCAATCAAGTCCATAACACGTGGATTGTGTATGGCTTCTGGATACTCATCAAAGAGCGTGATATGTTTCTCAAAATCAATTTCAAGGCCATTTTGCAAATAATGCATCGCGTCTCCACCTTGACCCGCAATCATTAGAAACGCAGCAATTCGGTAGTGTAATTCTGCGTCATCGGGCGTAATTTTTATAGCCTCCATCAAGCTTTCAATGCCAGTTTCTCTATCTAAATGATGGAAATACAATTGGGCCTTGGCAAGCCAAAATCGGGGTTCGTCTGGTGCGGTTTCTAGCGCTTTTTCAAATGCTTCTGCGGCTTTTTCAAACTCACAAAACTGCTCTTGCAAATCACCTAGGAAAAACCAGAATTCAGCATCCATCGGATCTATTTCCAACGCCCTGTTCACATATGGAAGGCATTCATGATAGCGTTCTTGCTTTTCCCTAACCACAGCCATTCCATACCAAGCCTCGGCACATTCGGTATCAAGATCGGTGGCTTTTTTATACAATTCAAATGCTTGGTCAAACTCCTTGCGACCTTCTGCGCATTCGGCCAGACCAACAATTGCATCTGGATGGTCGTCATCCAATTCGAGCAACGCTTCAAATTGAACCTGAGCTCTATCCCAGTTTTCGGCCTCCAAGTAGCAGTCGCCCAATTCTTGAAGCACCATGCCGTCTTCATCATCAATAGCCACACAAAGTTCCAATGCCCAAATGGCTCTGGGATGGTCGTTTAGCTTGCGATAAAAGGTAGCGAGATTAAACCATCCACCACTTGAATAGGGATACTCATCCAGATGTTTATTCAGGTATTCAATAGCCAATTCAGGGGTGTCCATAAGGTCGTACAAGAAACTAATTTCGAAAATGAGCCCTTGTTGTTCTGGATTTTCGCGCAGTGCAGTTTTGAGTTGCGAAAGGGCTTCTGGACGGTTTCCTATGGTGTCATATTCGTAGCTGATAAGCAAGTAGAGCTCGCTAGTATCTTCCACAAACTCTAAGGCCGATTGGTAAATCTGAATGGCTTCTTCGTGTTTGCCCAATTTGCTGTGAATGCTGCCTTTCATAATAAGCATCTCCACATTGGTTGGATCTATGGACTCCAATAGAGCAATGGATTTTAAGGCATTTTCGTCATCTCCCTTCAGAGCAAGTATATCAGCCCGTTTTAGTTCAAAGTCTCTGTTGTGAGGATGTTGCTGCGATGCGAGTTCCAGCACTTTCCATGCTTTGTCTAAGTCGAAAACAAGCATGTAGTGCTCCACAAGCTCTTCAAGGTCATCCACGTCAAAATAGTACTGGTCATCATTGGCCAGCATATTTTCAAAACGCTCCAAACTTTCAGTGTTGCGCTCGAATTCGTTGTCAGATTCTGGGTCAGTGTTCATGTCCAAAAACTTTGGATAAGGCTACTCAAATTCAAATAACCCCAATGCATCAGCTCTTCGTTATTATCAACAAGTTGTGTTCAAAAAATGAAACCAACTTCTTTTGATACTGCAAAGGACGGGTTTTGCTGTTAATTCTGAGGTGGTACTTTTGACGGACAATACGAAATTTATAACATGGCGTTAATTAAATCGATTTCTGGTATTCGGGGAACAATTGGTGGAAGGGTAGGAGAGGGGCTTAGCCCTTTAGATACGGTTAAGTTTACCGCAGCTTATGCAGAACTTATAAAGGCACGTTCTGGTGTGGCTCGCCCCAAAGTGGTGGTTGGTCGCGATGCCCGTATTTCGGGGGCTATGGTGAATCATCTGGTGGTTGGAACCCTTATAGGCTCTGGTATAGATGTAATTGATTTGGGTTTATCTACCACGCCAACCGTAGAAGTTGCCGTTGCTGCAGAGAAAGCTCAGGGTGGTATCATTCTAACCGCAAGTCATAATCCGAAGCAATGGAATGCTTTGAAATTGCTGAATGAGAAAGGCGAATTTATTTCTGGGGTTGAAGGCGAAGAGGTGTTGCGTATCGCAGAAGAAGAGTCGTTTCAGTTTGCGGCTGTGGAGCAGCTAGGCACCGTTACTCAGATAGATGACTACATGGAGCGGCATATCGCTATGGTTTTGGATATGAAACTGGTGGATGTTAGCGCCATTCGAAAGATGAACTATCATGTGGTGATTGATTGTGTGAATTCTACGGGTGGAATTGTACTTCCTAAATTGCTTAAAGCATTGGGCGTAGCCAAAATCACCGAACTGTTTTGCGAACCAAATGGATTTTTTCCGCACAATCCAGAACCGTTGCCTGAGCATTTAACAGAAATATCAGGAACCATTAAAAAAGTGGGAGGCGATATTGGTTTTGTAGTTGATCCTGATGTGGACCGGTTGGCGATGGTTTGTGAAAATGGTGAAATGTTTGGTGAAGAGTATACGCTTGTGGCTGTTGCGGACTATGTTTTATCGCAGCAAGTTGGCAATACCGTGTCTAACCTTTCCTCTACACGAGCATTACGCGATGTGACCGAAAAAGCAGGAGGAACCTACAATACCAGCGCTGTAGGCGAGGTGAATGTTGTGGAAATGATGAAATCTACCAATGCAATTATTGGTGGAGAAGGGAATGGCGGCATTATTTATCCCGAATTGCATTACGGTCGAGATGCATTGGTAGGAATCGCATTGTTTTTAACGCACATGTCCAAGAAGGGACTTTCAGCAAGTCAACTTCGGGCAAGCTATCCCAACTACTTTATTAGTAAAAATAAAGTGGAGCTAACGCCAGAAACTGATGTGGATACCATATTAGAGGGTGTGAAAAACAAGTACCAAAAGCAACCAATCAATACTGTTGATGGTGTGAAAATTGAGTTTGATAAAGAATGGGTTCATCTCCGTAGGTCAAACACAGAGCCCATTATTCGTATTTATTCTGAAAGTGAGAACGAAAGCACGGCCACAAATTTGGCGAACAAGATTATTGCCGATATCAAAGAATTGATGCGCCTTGAATCCAAATTCCCAAATTAAATAGGACCCAAACTATGAATCGGATTTACCTCGACAATGCGGCTACTACTCAAATGGATAATGAGGTAATAGAAGCGATGTCAGAATTGATGAAGGAAACCTATGGCAATCCTTCTTCCACACATAGTTATGGTCGCGAAGCAAGAGCTGCAATTGAGAAAGCACGTAGAAAAGTGTCTGGATTTATTAAAGCTTCTCCTACGGAAATCTTGTTCACTTCAGGCGGTACTGAGGCGGATAATATGGCCATCATGTGTTCGGTTCGAGATTTGGGCGTGAAACATATTATCACCTCTGCAATTGAACACCATGCAGTTTTGCATACGGTTCATGCGTTGGAAAAGGAGGAAAAAGTATGCGTGAGCTACGTCAGGTTAACTCCCAATGGACATGTGGACATGAACCATTTGGAGGAATTGTTGCGCTTACAAGGGCCAACGTTGGTTTCGTTAATGCACGCTAATAATGAGATTGGAAACCTTTGTGATTTGAAAGAAATTTCCAGGCATTGTAGGGCTTATGCAGCTTATTTTCATTCGGATACGGTGCAAACTATGGCGCACTATCCAATAAATCTTCAAGAGCTTGATATTGATTTTATCACGTGTTCGGCTCATAAGTTTCATGGCCCAAAGGGTGTTGGTTTTTTGTATGTGAATTCAAATGTGCGGATTCAGCCATTGCTATTTGGGGGTGCTCAAGAGCGCAATATGCGAGGTGGCACCGAGAATATTTATGGAATCGTTGGTCTTGCCAAAGCAATGGAAATAGCCAATGCCGGGATGGCTGAACACCATGAACATATTGCTGCTTTGAAGATATATATGATTGAAAAGCTGCGGCAGATTATTCCAGATGTGCGTTTTAATGGTGATGCAGAAGGTAATTCGCTTTATACCGTGCTCAATGTGAATTTTCCAGATTCGCCCATTTCAGAAATGCTGCTTTTTAACTTAGATATTATGGGTATTAGTGCTTCTGGAGGAAGTGCTTGCAGTTCGGGTAGCAGTGTGGGTTCTCACGTTTTGGCTGCTATAAATGGTAATTCTACCCGGCCCGCAGTACGATTCTCCATCGGGAAGTATAACACTTTCGCTGAAATAGACGTGGTAATTTCCAAGTTGCAGGAGTTGTTCTTTTCAAAATAAGAATATCTAGATATTGAGATAAAAAAAAGCCAGTTATCCTAAGAATAACAGGCTTTTTGATGTTTGAAACATTGGAGTTCTTCTAGGAGAGTACCACGATTTTATCCTGAAATTGATTGTCAATCCAAATTCGGATTACATAAACTCCTTTTGGCGATCCGGTTAAATCAAGCGTCATTCTATTGCTCAAAGATGAAAAGGTGGTGGAATATATTTTTTCGCCTAAATAATTATAGACTTCGGCCATGAATTTGGATTTTTGATTGTATGAATTTGGCGCTTGTATTTGGAATACTCCCGAAGATGGATTGGGAAAAATGACAGCTCCATCTGTTCCAAAATCCGCATCGTTAACACTGTTAATTGAACAGGGAGTTACAAATTCAGTTCCTGGAGATCCTTCTGGGCAACCATCTTCCCAATTGGATGCATCGCATAGGTTGCCATCCGAATCAATCAATTCTAACGTAAATCCGTTTCCATTGGCACCTTGAGGCCAGGAAATAGCTTCATCGTAAACCATTGAGTTATATAATTTCCCAGAAGAATCGAATATTCGAATTGCTTCGCCTGAACTGCTCAAACCAAAGTCAAAAGGCCCAACATAGTTAGCTACTAATGGGAAGCGACTTTGGAAAAGACTGGGGTCTTTAGCAATCACTATTCTTCCTAAACCCGGAAGTATAGTATTGGGCGGGAAGTTGAAGTTGTGGGTATCATCATCATCACGAAACTTCCATTCAGAAATATCTACAGATGTGTTGGAAGTATTGAGAAGTTCCACCCAATCTCCGGTATCAGCATCGGCAGACGAATTGTAATTAATCTCGCTGAAAATGATGGCCTCGTTGCATGGCACAAACGGTCCTCCAGGTGATCCACCAATACAACCAGGAAACCAACTTGAAGCCAAAGCAGGATTTGATGTAGGGTCAATAATTTCCAACGTTTTTCCATAGCCATCTGCCGCTATCGGCCAAGGAAGCGAATCCATATAATGCATGCTGATTACTGGAAAATTGTTATTGTCAAATAAGGTTAGGGCTTCACTTGAATTACTAAAACCAAACCCAGTTGGGCCATAGGCTTGCACCAAAGGAAACTGAGACTGAAATAAAGTAATGTCTTCCGCTACAATGATATAATCCCCCGATTCCATTATACTTCCTGAAGGGAAGATGTAGTTATTGTTTAAAGTGCTATCTGTAAATCTCCATCCAGAAACATCCAATTGAGCATTTCCATAGTTATGAAATTCAATCCAATTGCCAGAATTCCTGGTGCTATCCGAGTTATAGTTTACTTCTGTGATTGCAATGTTTCCAAATTCTATGGAAGGCGTGAAAACTGCTAAATAAAGCGTGCTCGAGGTGATGTTTTGATTAATCGAAATGTTAGTGTTTATAGCGCTTAGCACATTATTCTCATCCCAATAGGCGAATTCATATCCAATATTAGGAATAGCAGTTAATTGTACAGGATTGCCGTTAAAATACACCCCTGTCCAAGGCAATTCAGTTGGTATTATTGTGCTGATTTTTATCCTACCAGCGCCCGCTGGAAATACATCTAAGGTCACATCCACCTGAGCGGCAAGTGAAAAGTTATTTTGAATATGGTTTCTTACTTGTTCCGTTCTTACCGATAACTCAGATAAAAATATGTCATGATTTTCTACAAAGGAGTTCATTTGACCACTGATGTTATTCGGGTCGCCCCAGCGTGCGTATTGCTTTGGCATTTCAATTACGGTTTGATTGAACATAGAATTTTCGATTGACGAGAGCCTCGAAAACTGATAGGATGTGTTCATTAAATCCGCATGTCTATTGATAAAGTAGTTTCTGAAACGTGGATTTTGAATTCCTTTCAAAAAGACATTTATATAAGGATTGTTTGGGTCAGCACCTAAGACATAAGCAATGTGATCGTCATATGCGGAAGAAAAGCCCAAAGGGTTCATGGAGCCTTCCAAATCAATTAGACAGTACCTCCATCGGAAATTGCTCGTATTTGAACGATAAATCTTGATGTTGTTTCCTGGCCAATCTATATTTCCTGCCCATGTTTCTGCAATGATATAGTCATTGTAGTAGGTCATATCAAAGTATTGATCCGCGTCATTCCAAAAATTAGAATCAGCAGGGTCCAAACTATTAAAAGCTTCATAATCTTCATAAAAGTCATCCACGGAACCCTCCACTGCTCGAAGCACACTTCCGTTCCAAACACTCTGAGAAAGGATGTCTATGGAATCTGAATCTGCATTTTCCAATTCTTCAAAATATTCTGCATCAATTTTTTCTCTAAGCTCATACAAGCCAAAGTAGGCTCCGTTTATGTATACGGTTACTGGTCGCCAAGCGGAGTAATAGTTGTTTGTTTCTGCAGCCATTCCCTCCACGTGGGCTGCATCTTTGTGAGGAAGGGTTAGATAATAGTTGCTTCCGTTGCGCAAATACATTTTACTGAATTTGGTTCGTTCCGCCCGGTTTGGAATTACGGGATAAGTAATTGGTCCAGCTCCCAAAACGGGGTCGTCAAGTTCTACCCTAAAGGAATGTTGCGGATGGAAACGACTACCTCCATATCCTCCATCTATTTGAATTCCTGCTTGTTGTGAGAAAATGAGTTGTTGGGCGGTATCGAAGTACTCTACGTAAGCCGCTTTTTCCCAATCAAACTGCCAATTGTCGAAAATGCCATCGGGACCGTACAAGTTCTCTTGATCTGTTACCACAGATAGAATTGGAGTGACGTGATTTATTCCAAATAAATAGGTTGCTACAGCGGTTTCACTTGGCAATTCATTCGAGGAAAACGCTTTTACCTTTAATACGCCAGAATAAAAAACTGGAATTGGAGCTCCGTTGTAGAGAGTAGAAGTTAGATTCGGATCATCACCATTCAACGTATATCTTAAAGAGGTTTCTGGTCCGTTTGGATTTGAAATACTTACCGAGATGCTGCTATTGTAGAGCCCAGAAGGAACTGAAATTGTTGGTGGTGATAAATACGAGGAATATGTTGGAGAGGCGTTGTTTGTGCTATCTGGAGTGCCATTGGCAAATATCACAACATTCGAAGATGCGTCTGGAGAGAGCCCAACGCTATTATCAATTTGGCCGCAATTGACAACCAAAGAGCTCAATAATTGCTGCGAAGGAGAATAGAGGTAAATGGTTTCGCCATCACTAGAGATTTTGAAATTCGTGTGTAAGCTTAAGCTGGTATCAACGGTTTCAAAAGTGGAAGTAACCTCATCGTACGAAACCAACTTCATCGAACAATCGATGTAATCGTAAAATGTATTGGGGTCAGTTGATGCCACATCAAAGGCGAAACTAGAAATGTCACCGGCTGTTAATCCAGCCGAAATCAGCTCTGCTGCTGGAATTAACATTTGGTTTTTTGCTGCCCAATACCAGTTTCCATAAGGCGCTGGATAGTCTGTTGCTGAATTTTGCTGTATACCAGAGCCAATTGTTACATCGTTCAGCTTTATGTTGGGTCGTTGCAACGCGCGAGTTCCATATTCAGCAGCGCAAATACTTGGAGCACCATCTATAAAGGCAAAAATGGTTGAATAATAGGACGTAGCACTTTGATTAAAAACGGAATTAGAGGTGTATCCTGTTGAACTATAGGAGCAGGTATTTAAAAGTAATGATGAACTTCCGTCCCAGTAAAAAGGCGTTGTGAACGTATGATTATTCCATCCCACAACAGGATTGTAATTAAGCTCGTTTAACACGTTTACAAATCCAGTAACTGGCTTGCGATCTTTTCCACTGCAAAAAATGACCTTAAACTCTCCAGGTTGTAGCTCAATGTTTGGGAAAGTCCATTTGGTAGGATTGGTAGGGTCGTCACTTAATGCGTAATCCAAGAGCTGAATTGCAGTGCCTCCCGCATTGTATACCTCAATCCAATCTGGGAAGTCTCCATTCTCGTCCGATATACTTGAATAGTTTTTGTTGGATCCTTCATTGATGAAAACTTGAGAGAAGGAAGCAGTTCTTGCGCAGAAGAGGAGTGCTATTGGTAGTAAAAACCGAAGGTTTTTCATTCCTAAAAGTGATAGTAGCATAGATTTTTTGAGCCGACTAATTTACGAACGAATAGTGTTGAACTTATTCCTTTTTTGGGTTGAGAAAGGAAATTTTAATTGACTTTCGGGAAAATTTTGGGTACAAGAATATTTTTTTGGTTCGGCACAATAATTGAAATGTTTTAGCGTTATGGACTTGTTTCGTAACACTTCCAATTAACCTTAAGAAAAAGAAATCATGAGAAGATTAGCTGAATCCCCAAGCAAAGATTGCCCAATCCTTATCCCAATTCACGGGGTTAGCACAACTAACAGAGGTGTTTTTAAGGGTAAAACAATAGATGGTTATTTTCGGAAAGGTTTGTTTGGCGTTGTGGTAGAATTGGTTGGCACTGGCCGAGCTTATGTCACTTCACCATCGGGCTACTTTAAGATGGAAGGCATTACTGAAGGTGTTTACGTAGTGCGATTTACATACCCAGGATTTGCCTCTGTTGAAGAGGTAATCGAAATTCAAGAGGGTGAAATTCTTGATCTTACCGTTGAGTTTGAACGCGAAGAAGAATAATTGTCCCACTTCTGGTGGTTGGTGAATCGAAAGGCGCTGTTAGTCGCGCCTTTCGTATTTCCGAAAAAGCAAGAAGGCGATTATGACGGAATTGAATCGTCTGTTTCGCTTGATGTTTTGGATGAATTCGCAAGCAGTCGGGTAATTTCTCCCAGTTCCTGTTCTGTTAGGTTTCGCCATTTTCCAACGGCCAAGTCCAAGTGGATATTCATTATGCGAACCCGTTTTAGGCGCACCACCTCATAACCTAGGTATTCGCACATCCTTCTAATCTGACGATTCAAGCCTTGGGTTAGAATAATCTTGAATTCAAAGCGTTCTGTTTGTTCTACCAAACACTTTCGCGTTACCGTATCTAATATAGGAACTCCATTTCCCATTTGCGCAATAAAATCGCGGGTAATTGGCTTGTTTACTTTAACCAGATATTCCTTTTCGTGGTTGTTGCGTGCCCGCAAAATGCGATTAATTATATCGCCATCATTGGTAAGTAAAATCAGGCCTTCACTGGGTTTGTCTAGCCTTCCAATGGGGAATATTCGCTTCGGATGGTTGATGAAGTCTATGATATTGTCCTTTTCAACCTTGGTGTCGGTTGTGCATACAATTCCCACAGGCTTATTAAATGCGATATAAATCGGTTTTTCTATCGGAGGAGAAACCACATTTCCATCAACGCAAACTTCGTCTCCCACCGCCACTTTGGTTCCCAATGATGGAACGACACCATTGATGGTAACGCGACCTTCGTCTATCAGTTTGTCTGCTGTCCTGCGCGAACAAAAGCCAGCTTCTGTGAGATATTTATTTACCCGAACGGTTGGAATTTCATCCATCTTATTACCGTTTTGTGCGAAAAGTACAATGAGATTGCGTTAATAATGAATGGTCTGTTTTTCCTCCAATCACAACGAATCTTGGTTTCTACCAAGAAATTGGTCTGCTAAAAGAACGAAACAACAGAATTTCAATCCTTTCTTTTTGGCTTTCCTTTAAATTTCGAATCGAACGGCTTGGCACCTCTAGTGTCTTTGCCGGCAGATGGCGATTTCTTTGCTTCGAAACGCGATTGAAATTTCTCTGCATTGCGTTTTGGTGCTCCAGAACCATCACCACCAGCGCTTGGGCGACTTGCAGCTGCGGAAAAACGATTTGTGGGTGCATCACCTCGACCATCTTCCCGCTTATTTGGAGCATAACGCTCTTTGCCTTCGCTGCGGTTATCATCGCGCTTCACGAACGGAGCACGTTCTTTATTGCGATCTCCAAAGTCTGCATTAGATGCTTCTTCCAACATAATTGCACGGCCACCGCGGTCGGAACTGCGCATCGCAGTTTTTAAATCGTTGGCACAAGTAGATTCGATTTCGAAGAAACTAAAGGTGTTTAGCACTTCAATTTTTCCAATTTCAGCATCTCTTCGATTCAAGTGGTCATTAATGAATCCAATTAATGTAGCAGGATTTATATTGTCTCTTCTTCCAACATTTATGCGGAATTTAGTGAGCGGTGCACCACTTCCACGCATGCTTCCACGTTCTGCTCGTTCGCGGCTTCGCGGATCTATATCGCTTCTATCAACGCGTTCGCGCTTGCTATCCGTTTGACCTTTGTTCAAATCCGGAGCTTTCTTGTAATAGTTTAGAAACGTGCTAAACTCGTGCGTAACAAGTTTCTGAATAATATCTTCACGGCTCAAATCAGCCAACTGCGTGTAAACGCTCGGCATAAACTTGGCAATTTGTTTTTCGTCTACCTCAACATTGCTAATGCGGTCAACGATAGAGAAAAGCTGCTTTTCGCAAATTTCTTGTCCACTTGGCACAGGCTGCTGTGTGAACGATTTGCCAAGTTTTCGCTCGATAAGCTTCAACTTGTTGACCTCGCGGCTGTGAATGATGGCGATTGAAATGCCTTTTTTGCCCGCTCTGCCAGTTCTTCCGCTGCGATGAATGTACACTTCGGCCTCGTCTGGAAGGCTGTAGTTAACCACGTGCGTTAAATCGGTTACGTCCAATCCACGAGCAGCAACATCGGTAGCCACCAACATTTGAAGATGACGTGTGCGAAAGCGACCCATAATCGTGTCGCGTTGGGCTTGAGATAAATCGCCATGCAAAGCATCAGCGTTGTAACCATCAGCCATAAGCTTATTGGCAATTTGCTGGGTTTCTACTCTGGTTCGGCAAAAAACAATGGCATAAACATCAGGATTCAAATCGGCAACACGCTTTAGCACTTCGTATTTGTCTTTGGCATTCACCATGTAATACACGTGCTCAATATTTGCCGCTCCTGTGCTGTCTGATTTGATTTTAACCTCAACAGGATTGTTCATGTATTTCTGAGAAATAGCACGAATCTCGGGTGGCATAGTAGCTGAGAAGAGTAAGGTTTGCTTCTCTTTTGGCGTTTGATTCAAAATCAAATCCAAATCATCCTTGAATCCCATGGTGAGCATTTCGTCTGCTTCATCAAGCACCAAGAAATCAACATCTTGGAGTTTTAGGGCTCCGCGATTAATCAAATCGACTGTACGGCCAGGCGTGCCAATCACAATTTGAGCGCCATTGCGCAGACCACGAATTTGCGTATCCATGCTTGCGCCTCCATAAACAGCAACTGTTCTTAAAGGCATAAACACAGAAAACGACTCCATGTCTTTTGCAATTTGAAGGCACAATTCGCGAGTAGGGCAAAGCACAATGCACTGCACCTTCTTTGAATCGGTGTCCAATTGATGAAGTACAGGAAGGCTGAACGCAGCAGTTTTTCCTGTGCCTGTTTGCGCAAGAGCAATTAAATCTTCTTTACCTCCAAGTACCTGAGGTATGGAGCGTTCCTGAATAGGAGTAGGGGTTGTGAAACCAAGTTTGTCAAGGGCTTGAACCAATTCGTGGCGAAGACCTAATTCTTTAAATGTGGGCATAAGTATGAATAAAGTGTGATGGGGACGAGAGGATGCCTACTTGGCAATCATTGTTCGAAAGGAAACCGATAATAAAACACCTGATAATGAGTAGTTTCCGCAGTCAATGGGAAAAATTCCCATCCCTTTTTTGTGTGGCGCAAAGGTATTCAAAAGAAGGTGTGATGCAACATAGCGATTTGCTCTAGTCTAATTGATATTAAACGAGGCTTGATGTTGAACTTTTAAGATGCTTTAGAAAATGGGAATTCTGTAATAAATGGAAATGGGAAAACCACTATTCTTCAACAAAACTTCCCATACCGCTGAATTTTTCAATTCGCTTGGCAATGCGCTCATCTACATCCATTTTGCTGAGACGAGTGAGGTGTTTTTTAATCTCTTTACGTACGAAGAGGAATGTGTTCTCGAGGTCGTTGTGGGCGCCACCGATAGGTTCGGGTATTATTCCGTCAATAAGTCCGTTTTGAAGCATGTCTTGCGCAGTGAGTTTAAGCGCAGTAGCAGCTTGTTCCTTTTGGTCGCGAGTGCGCCACAAAATGGTGCTACAGCTTTCTGGAGAGATAACTGAATACCAAGCATTTTCGAGCATGAAAACTTTGTCGCCAATGCCAATGCCCAAAGCGCCTCCAGAAGCACCTTCGCCAATAACCACGCAGATTACGGGCACTTTGAGTTGCATCATTTCGATAAGATTGCGAGCAATAGCTTCTCCTTGACCACGTTCTTCTGCTTCAATTCCAGGATATGCTCCGGGCGTATCAATAAAGGTGATGATGGGTTTGTTGAACTTTTCGGCAAGACGCATCAAGCGAAGTGCTTTTCGATAGCCTTCGGGATTGGCCATTCCAAAACTCCGGTAAACCCGCATTTTGGCATTAATTCCTTTCTGTAAGCCAATAAACATTACGGTTCGGCCATCAATACTACCAAATCCGCCTACCATGGCTTTATCGTCTTTCACCGTGCGGTCGCCATGCAGTTCGATAAAGGTGTTGTTGCTTAACGCATTAATGTGTGCTAAAGCATAGGGACGGTCGGGATGGCGCGATACCTGAACACGTTGCCATGGCGTAAGCTCGGCATAGATGCGTTCTCGGGCCTTTATGATACTTTCTTCAAGCTCTGCAATTGTTTTGCTAACATCCACTTTGCCTTTCTCTTGAATGGCACGTGTTTTATCCAACTGTTCAACCAGTTCTTTAATGTCGTTCTCAAAATCTAGAAAGATCATGGGGCCAGGTTTTGGGACTGCGAAGATAAACGGAATAGCTGGGCAGCAACAGACGAATTAATCTAGCGAATATCTAGGACAAATAAGCCTTCTTGAAAAGTCTATTCTCAATGGATTTACCAAAATTGAAATCAGTATTAATCTATTGAATCAATATTCAATTGACTAAACATCTCGTTGCACAGTTTTAATCCCTTTCCCCAAACTAAGCAACCAAAGTCCAAAGAAGGTGATTGCACCATTCAATATAAGGAGTTCGAAACCAAATTTGTAGCCGCCAAATAGCGCAACAGAATTGATATTTATGAAGTAGCAAATAATGGGGGAAAGGATGCAAATAACGGGCACCCAATTGTCGCGAACGGATAGTTTGGTCATCATGCCAAATGCATATAGGCCAAGCAGTGGGCCATAGGTGTAGCTCGCCACGGTGAACACCTGACGGACCACGCTATCATCATTCATAGCGCGGAAGATGAGAATGACCGCCACCATCACCACCGACACCAGCACGTGCATCTGCTTGCGCAACCGCTGTTGGGTGTTCTCTGGCCTTTTGTTGATGTCCAGCAGGTCCACACACACCGAGGTGGTGAGTGCCGCAAGCGCAGAATCCACACTAGCCAAGGCTGCCGCAATCAGCCCAAGGATGAAGATGATACCCACAATTATCGGTAGGTGCCCACCTGTGGCCAGCATCGGATAGAGGTCGTCAGACTTGGCAGGCAGCTCGATCCCCTTTTGCGCAGCATAGATATAGAGCAACGCCCCGAGGGCAAGGAATGCCAGATTGACGAACACCAGCACTGTGCTAAAGGTGAACACATTAATCTGGGCATCGCGCAGGCTGCGGCACGACAGGTTCTTCTGCATCATGTCCTGATCCAGCCCGGTCATGGCCACGGCCATGAAGGCACCGCCAAGGAACTGTTTCCAGAAATAATCCTTGCTGTCGGGGTCATCGAAGAAGAAGATACGTGAATGGTCGCTGACCCGTACCTGCGCTATCAGCTCTTCCACGCCCCAGCCCATTTCCTTGCCGATGAGCCCAACGGTGAGGAACACAGCAGTGAGCATGAAGAAGGTCTGGAAGGTATCTGTCCACACAATGGTCTTCACGCCTCCTTTGTAGGTGTAGCTCCAGATGAATAGGATTGTGCCCACCACCGTCACTACGAACGGAACACCCAAAGCATCGAACACGGTCAGTTGAAGCACATTGGCAACCAAATAGAGCCTGAAAGCCGACCCGATTGTGCGCGACAAGAGGAAGAATGATGCTCCGGTTCGGTAACTCATCGTGCCGAAGCGCTGCTCCAGATAGCCATATATGGACGTGAGGTTGAGCCTGAAATAGAGCGGCATCAGCACCAATGCGATTACCGCATAGCCCACCATAAAGCCCAGTACCATCTGCATATAGCTGAAACTGCTGGTGGCCACCATGCCTGGCACTGAAATGAAAGTTACCCCGCTTATGGATCCTCCCACCATGCCAAATGCCACCACATACCACGATGAGTTTCGGTTGCCTATGAAGAACGATTCGTTGTTCGACCCCTTGGAAGAGTAATAACCAATAACGAATAGCAGAACGAAATAAATCCCTATAACTGAGAGAATGAGTGCAGGTGTCATTCCCCCAAACGTACGGGAAGTTTTTGTTCGATATTTATCTATTTAAAAGAGTAATTAACGCTCTCGGGACTCATATTTGTCAATAATTATGAAGGAGAATCTCATTGCATTGTCCTTTCCGATTGCTTGCGGTATGCAGTCAATCTCCTACTTTTGCCCGCCAAAATAAAAATCGAACAATGTCAGGAAAGGAAACAGTGAAATTGAAGGGTAGCCAAGTGTTATTGAGTGGCTACATTCCAGAATTGAAAGAAATTGCCCCAGATTTCACCTTTGTGATGCAGGATTTAACCGAGAAATCGCTCTATGATTTTGAGGGTTTGAATAAAGTGATTTTGGCGTTGCCAAGTTTGGACACGGGGATTTGTGCCTTAGAAACCAAAAAATTCAACGAAAAATTGGCCACAATGACTAATGTGGTTTGCTTGGTAGTGAGCAAAGATTTGCCCTTTGCCATGAAACGCTTTTGTGGAGCAGAAGGCATTGAAAACGTGAAACCAGCATCCGATTTTCGTTATGGCGATTTTGGGAAGGAGTATAACTTGGAAATGGTAAACGGTCCATTGAAAGGATTGCTTGCTCGTGCTGTGTTTGTGTTAGATAAAGAGAATCGCATTCAATACAGTGAGCTTGTGGCGGATATCACCTACGAGCCAGAATACGATAAGGCACTTAATGCCTTGAAAAAACTAGGTTAAGATTGATTCAATAATTGAAGAGGCTGGCTTCGCTAAACCACTAAATCACTATGACAGATAAATATGAAGCAGTGATTGGTTTGGAGGTGCACATGCAACTTCTTACCAACAGTAAGGCCTACAGTGATGACACTGCCGAGTATGGCGGAATGCCAAACACGCATGTAAGCGCCATTACTTTGGGACATCCTGGTACTTTGCCGCGCATCAATGCCAAAGTGTTGGATTATGCCATTCGACTTGGATTGGCCTGTGGGTGCACCATTCGAAGAGAAAATCAATATGCCCGGAAGAATTATTTCTATGCCGATTTGCCAAAAGGCTATCAAATAACCCAAGATACCACGCCAATTTGCACGGGAGGCAAGATTACTATTAAAGTGGATGGCAAGGAAAAGCATATTGGACTTACCCGTATTCACATGGAAGAGGACGCGGGAAAAAGCATGCACGACCAAGATCCTTATGATACCCTGGTCGATTTGAACAGGGCAGGAGTGGCACTGCTGGAAATGGTTTCTGAGCCTGAGATTCGTACACCAGAAGAGGCGTATGCTTACATTACAGAAGTGCGAAAATTGGTGCGCTATCTCGATATATGTGATGGCAATATGGAAGAAGGAAGCATGCGTTGCGATGCCAATATCTCCATTCGATTGCGTGGAAGCGAGAAGTTTGGAAGACGCGTGGAGGTAAAGAACATGAACTCCATTCGCAACGTGCAACGGGCAATTGCCTATGAAATTGAACGCCAAATAGCGGATACAGAAGCTGGAATACCTGTAAGTCAAGATACCCGCAGTTTTGATGCAAACACTGGAACTACGTTTGTAATGCGCAGTAAGGAAATGGCCAACGATTACCGCTATTTCCCCGAGCCCGATTTGCCGCCTATCATTATTGAACAGGATTGGATTGAGCGTATTAAAGCAGCTATGCCAGAGTTGCCCCATGCGTTGTTTCGCAAGTTTGTGGATCAGTGTCATCTGTCAGAGTATGATGCCTATGTACTGACCGATGCCAAGCCTGTTGCACTCTACTTCAATCGGCTTATTACCCACACGAGCAACTTCAAAGCCGCATCCAACTGGGTGACAGGTGATATAAAATCGTACCTGAATGAGAACGCCTTGCATATGGAGCAATTTCCGGTTTCGCCCGAAAGTATTGCCCAGTTGATAGCGTTGATAGACGATGGCAAAGTGAGTCATTCCATTGCTTCGCAGAAGTTGTTTCCTGAGTTGTGTGCTAATCCCACAGAATCGCCCATGAGCATTGCTTCGCGTCTCGACTTGATTCAAAGCAGCGATGCAGATGAGTTAGAAAGTTGGGTGGATGCAGCCTTGGCAAAGTATCCAGAGAAAGTAGCAGAATACAAAGCCGGAAAAGCTGGACTTATTGGCCTATTTATGGGCGAAGTGATGAAACTATCGAAAGGAAAGGCCGATCCAAAAGTTGCAAATGCACTTGTGGTGAAGAAACTGGAAGCCTAGAAAGGTTAGCTCTTGTCCTCCAAAAGGGGGACAAACCGAAAGGTGCCATGCTCTTTAATTTCTAGCGTACCGTCTGCTTTTTTGGAGATGGTTTTCATCACCTCCGAATCGCCAACAGTTAGCGGAATAACCATAATTCCACCTTCTTTTAGTTGGCTTAGCAAACCTTCTGGCACTATGGGAGCACCAGCGGTAATGATGATGCGGTCGTATGGCTCAAATGACGGTACGCCCAAATTTCCATCGCCAAAAAAGGTTTTCACCGGATAACCTAATTCTTTCAAGAGCGCTCGTGTTCGGTCGTAGAGCTCTTTGATGCGTTCTACGGAATAAACTTTCACACCAATTTCATGCAGCACGGAAGCTTGATAGCCCGAACCCGTGCCTATTTCCAACACTTTCATTCCTTTTTTTACCTGCAACAATTCCGATTGCACAGCAACTGTGAATGGTTGAGAAATAGTTTGTCCAGCGCCTATGCTAAATGGGCGGTCGTCATAGGCATGCGATTCGAAAGCGCTATTTAGAAATAAATGACGAGGCACTCGACCCATTGCTTGCAGCACTGCTTCGTCTTTCACTCCTTTTTCTCGCAGAAAATCGACCAATTTCCGCCTGTTTCCTTGATGTTTTGGAGTGTCTTTTAGCATAAATCTTATTCAATATCGGATGTTCAAAACACACGTACGACATCCATATTCGAGGTGGCCGAAAGTAATACTTTGGCGAAGGTCAAAGGAACAAAACATCAACACAATAATGGGCAATTTGAAAATAGGAGTGTTGGGTGCTGGGCATTTAGGGAAAATACATTTGAAGCTGTTGCAAGAGACCGAAGGATTTGAATTGGTAGGCTTTTTTGATCCTGATTCGAACAAATGCTTGGAGGCGGAAAAACTGTTTGGAATGCCTGCTTTTAAAAGTATTGAAGAGTTGATTGCCGCCTCGGATGTTGTAGATGTAGTAACGCCAACACTATCGCACTATGATTGCGCTGCATTGGCCATTCGCAACTCAAAACATGTGTTTATCGAGAAGCCAGTGACCAACACCGTAGAAGAAGCCGAGGCGCTTATTCGCTTGGCTGATGAGGCAAATGTGAAGGTTCAAGTAGGTCATGTTGAACGGTTTAATCCCGCGTTTATAGCAGCAAAGACCTATTGTACCCAACCCATGTTTATTGAATGCCACAGATTGGCGCAGTTTAATCCACGCGGTACGGACGTGCCAGTGGTGCTGGATTTGATGATTCACGATATTGACATTATCTTGAGTTTGGTGAATTCGAACATAAAACGAATTAGCGCAAGTGGCGTAGCTGTTGTGAGCGATACGCCCGATATTGCCAACGCTCGCATCGAATTTGCGAATGGATGCGTTGCCAACATTACAGCCAGCCGTATATCGCTCAAAAACATGCGGAAGACACGCATATTTCAGCGTGATGCCTACATCGCTGTAGATTTTTTGAAGAAGAAATCTGAAATTGTTCGGTTAGATGATTGCGATAGTGCATCATCGCCAATGGATATGTTTATAGAATTGGCGGACAAAAAGAAGCGTAGAATCCGATTTGAATTGCCCAAAATAGGTGAGACAAATGCCATTCAGGAAGAACTTAAAGCCTTTCGCGATACCATAAATAATGGTGGACAAACTGCTGTGACACTGCTGGATGGCGCGGCTGCTCTGAAGGTTGCCTATCAAATTGTGGAGAAACTGCAGATGAGCACAGATGCCATCACTACAAACGCCTGATAGGGCTATCTTCGTTGCCCCTCAAAACGCGGTGTATTTTGAAATTTCGCATCCTTTCTCCTAGATTATTTGCTTTTGCATTAGCCAGTGCATCGCTTGTTATTACCCTGCCATCATGTGAACTTATCAATCCCGAAGAGCAGATTCCTGCCTTTATTCACATTGACGAATTTTTGTTTACAACCATTGAAGGCCAAGGTGATTCTGTGCATAGTTTGACAGATGCATGGGTATATGTAGACGAACAGTTTATTGGAACCTATGAGTTGCCCGCCACAATTCCAATACTGTCCGCTGGGCCAACAAATTTGCGCATAGAGCCCGGTGCTCGTGTAAGTGGCCTGGTTGGGCAACGTTCTGTAAATCCATTTATGCGCAAGTATTCTGGAACGGTGACGTTATTTCCCGAT
This sequence comes from Chryseobacterium gleum, assembly GCA_945903645.1. Classification (GTDB taxonomy): domain Bacteria; phylum Bacteroidota; class Bacteroidia; order UBA10329; family UBA10329; genus UBA10329. Next base: position 293 of record CAMDOM010000002.1, on the reverse strand, counting down.
AGCCAAGTGGTGATAAATCCAGCAATTACTTACGAAGATTGGGTTACGTTTAAATGGATGGAAGATTTTGAAAACGTGGGCTTCGGCATTTCAAACACTTCCAATAGTGAGGGAAGTGTGCAGCGCATTTCTGGCCCTGATGCCTTTGCGGGCAATTCGATGAAAATGTCCATTCCAACGGGAAGTAATTTTATGGAATGCTCATCAGACTTGGCTTATACGCTGCCAGCTGCCGCTGCGCCCGTGTTTCTCGAATTCACCTATCGAAACAATAATAGTCTTTATGTCGGACT
>CAMDOM010000001.1 GCA_945903645.1 Chryseobacterium gleum | reverse complement strand
GGAATTTAATGTGGTGGTCAACGACACGGTAAATGTGACGATGCAAGAGATAAACGAAGCAGATTTGCTGCTGCTGATGGGTGGATTATAGGTAGTTTTTCCTAACGAAAAGGCCACAACCCGCAGATGGGTTGTGGCCTTTTTTTGTGACTAAAATTATGGTTGGTTATGGTAGTGGTGGTGTAGGCGAAATTGGCTCAGGAAAAAATTTGAAGTTTTGCTCTATGTGCCCAATGGCATAGAGTGCTTCGCTAATATTGGCATGGTCATTTTCCTTAAGCATAGATGGCTTGAGATAAAATGCGCTCTTTGTAATACGGCTTTAGCGATTTGGGATTTACCAAAAGTGTGTTTTAGATAAGCATACAATGCCACCTTGCATTGCCGATAGTTTTCTAAGGGAGCATCTATGGTTACTAGAAAATCTATGTCGCTAGTGGCCGTGGCTTCGCCTCGGGCAAACGAACCGAATATGCCAATTTTTTGCACATGAAATTTTTCACGTAGCATGGGCTGCTGCACGCGTAGCAGTTCTAGTATGGCCTCTGCGGTTAGTTCGGATTTCATAACGAAGCGAATTTTGACCAAAGATAAGGAAACGGTTGTGTGGGCATAAAAAACCAAAGCCCCGCCTTGGTGGGGCGAGGCTTTGATTTGGAACGTAATTATGCCCAGTTACAACTTAGCGCAACGTGCTCTCTGCCAACGGTAGAAAACCGCCCGTGTTATGTTCCATTGAAGAGACCCTACGGAACTCTTCAACGAGCATGAACACTTAAACCAGCGGGGGGCATTGGGAACACTTAGACGGGCGGGGTGGATTTAGAACCTCCTACAGGCTCTTACGCTTGGCCCAGCATCTCCTTTCAGTTTCGTCCCCACAGTGCCACTTCCAAAAATCTGTTGCGATGCTCTATCACTATTATCAACTTCTGTAGAAGACCAGAAATTATTTTCTCCGAGACCAGTGCCACCATTAGCAACCGAGGTAGCGTTGATTGCTGCCCTGTTTTCATACATCAGGTTTAATTCATGTGCTGAGGGTAAATACCAATCTGCATATGTTGCTGATCCGAATACAATTTGCAACTCATTACACACTCTCGCGGCATAATCTTCGCCATCATCACCTATACTCAAGTGTCCTGCGATTATTATCGCTGTGTTTAAGTACCCAGCGTAAATACCATTCCCTTTTGCCTGAGTTCGACCGTAGCTCCCTGCAAACCATCTAATTCCATCGCTCTGATTATTAATGGGACAAATCAAACCATGGCTTCCTGTTTCGTCAACCAGAAAAACCACACCTCCAAGAGCATAATCGCCAATGTTGTACTGAGGTAATCCAGTTGGGCCTGTCGCGCCTGTTAATCCGATTGGGCCTTGTGTGCCTGTTGCACCTGTTAAACCAATTAGGCCTTGACTTCCTGTTGGGCCAGTCGCACCTGTTGCTCCAGTATTTCCAGTTGCACCTGTCAAACCAATTGGGCCCTGTGCGCCTGTTAGTCCAGTAGGACCTGTTGCGCCAGTATTTCCAGTAGCACCTGTTAATCCGATTGGACCTTGCGGGCCTGTTGCACCTGTTAATCCGATTGGGCCCTGCGGCCCGGCTGTGCCTGGCTGTCCCGAAGTTTCGGCATAGAGCGCATAGGGAACGCTCATCAATTGTTGCGAGCCGTAAATGATGAATGTGTTTCCACCATTCACATCCGCTTCAAGTTGCGCAAAGAATGGTCCGTTGGCCCAATCAATAGCTGAGAAAACACCTTGAACGGGAACACCATTCCCGATAACTACGTTAACAAGACCACTGGAAGTTGTAGTAGCAGCGTGCGTTTCTCTATACACCAGCTGAGAGCCGTTCAGGATGCTGATTCGCAAGTTGACTGCTTGATTGATGATGCTGGTGCCGTTGGGCGCACGCATTATGGCTTGGTAGTTTATTCCTTGAGGGCTTTGGGCAAAGGCCGCAACTGCAAAGCAGACGAATACGAAGGAGAATAAAAGCTTTTTCATAGGAAAAAATTAGTTGATTGGTGGTTGAATGAAAGGGATGTTGGTGATTATTGCATCTTAACGATGCGGTAGGTATTAACGCCTTGCGATGGCGTAGTGATGGTGAGCATGTAGGTGGCTTGTGCCAATGAACTCACATCAACAGTAGTGTTGCCAAGGTTCAACCTTCCAGAAGAGACGATTTTGCCATCAAGCGTATGCAGCTGCCACAGCGCATTATCAATTGCCGTACTGATTGTGAGCTTATCAGTTGTTGGGTTTGGATATACACTCAATTCTGCTAATGAAAGTGTTTCGCGCACCGAGGTAATGCTAATCGTACCTTGATGAAATCCCTGTGTGGCTATGCCATTTTGCCCGGTAAGGGTGGCGGTAACAGGCTCGCCAATGGTAAAATCCATAGTGGCAGCTGCGGTAGTATATTGATTTCCAGAAGTACCAATAACCTGACGGTCTAGTGTTTGCGCTGTGCATTGCGCTGCACCACAAAGCACAAGTACCAGCAACAAATAAAAACGCAAACATGGTTTTGAGTCAGATTTGGCTCGTTTCATTGTAATCAATCCGTTTTCAAATTCTATCATTCATGCATTTGTTAGTTCACTATTTGGTCAGGATTACGGTTAATTTTTGAGGAAAAAACGGGAATATGCCCCTCCTGACGAGTAAGGACAGCTGTTTTGATGGCCATATGCCCCTCCTGACGCGTCAGCACACGCATTTGGGTAGAAATATGGCCCTCCTGCGAATGCAGCAGGTTCGTTTTGCAAGAAAAATGAGGTACTGCTAACGTTAGGTTGCGCAGTTGCGCATCTGAAAGCGTTAAGTTTTGAATTTTTTTGGCGTTCAGCCCACGTGTGCGGCTGTGCGGCTGTGCGGCTGTGCGGCTGTGCGGCTGTGCGGCTATATAAAGATAGGGATTAACCAGCTTCATGCCACGAATATAGATGTTAGTTGTTCACAAAATGACGTTGATAGGAAAATAAAAGTGTCTTTTTCTCCTTAGTAGGACATGGTCTTAGAATTGTATGCTCAATTCCCGCATGGCTTTTCGGAATTCATTCCTGCTATCCATTCGCGAATCAATTCCAAACTTTCGGTGTGCACCAACTTTCTGCCCAATTCTGGCATCATAATTCCAGGATCTGTGCTCGCCATGCGGAAAGCCACAATACTGCTATCTGGATTTCCGGGCAGAATATCGTACATCAAATTGCCACTGCCGCGCCCTGCTGCAATGTTGGTTTTGTAAACTCCACGAGCCATGCAGTCGGTTTCCTCTATATTCAAATGAAAACCAGATGTGTTTCCCGGCCCTTGCGGATTGTGGCAATGCGCACAGTTAATATCCAACCACGCTCTGCTACGTTCCTCAACTGAACCAGTAGACGGGTCGTTCCAAACTGCCAATTTTGGCGCAGATGCAGCGGCAGGAGCACCAGACAAATAACCCATAGCAGTCCATTTTTCCAATTGATTCATGGCGCCATCTGCATAATCGAATGTCTTATTGATATGCTTGGCTTGTGGCCCAATTGGCGTCATTACCTTATTGGATTCGTGGCAGCCTTTGCACTGATTCTTGTTTGGAATCACATAATTCACTTCGCGATTGCTGCCGTCAGAATGAATCCAAGAAACATCTGCCCGGCCACCGGCCACTTCGAGCGTGGCATCGGTTTGCTCCTTATTCCAGATATACGGTAGGGCAACCCAACCATCTTCTCTGTTTATAAGCAACCGCGTTTCCATTATTCTTCGCCCTTTCGTTTCGTCCCTAAAATCGAAGGGATAATAGAAGTTTTTAATCAGCACTGCGCCAACGGGAAAATTGAACGACTTTGTATCAGTATACTCAGCTGTAGCACCTTCGGGCATCCATACAAATCGGGCCTTGTGGGCATAGTCGGTGAAAAGTGATGAGTTCAAGTCGTAAGGCAACACCCGCTCGTTGGGAATTAAATCGGCAATGTTTCCCAAAAAGAAATTGTAGGCCGAAAGTGTCGGCAAAAAATCGCCTGAAATAGGCACCGTTACTGGACCAACTCCAATTTTATCACATTGCTGCAATACTAAACTTGCACCAACGCAAAGCATCACCAAAACCATCACCGAAATTCGTTTCATAGCAACACGGATTACTCCTAAAGTCAGCAGACGCCTTCCTTAGGTGGCTGCAATATAGCGGATTGAGAAAAGACATAAAGTCCGAAATCGACATCGCAGTATCAAACATACAAAAGGCTGCAACGATTGCTCATTGCAGCCTGTTCAGAAAAATTGGAACTGCGATTAGAACGCGGAATTAAGGTATTTTGGTGAATTTGATGTTGGCCGTATTGCAGTATTCGCTTTGGTCATTGTTATTCGAAAACGATTTTCACCTATGGTTTCTTCAATAACGATAGTCTCGCCTTCTGCGGCAGCAACTTTGTAATTGCCCCTCACTTCATAAAATCCATCGGGGTTGCAAATCAGCATCAAGTAGGTGTCTGCACCATCTGCACCCGGCCTACCGCCCGAACCACCCGGCTGGCCAGGATTACGAAAAATCTGATAGCTGCCATACCAATAATCATAAGGATTGATGAAATACTCAAAATTAAAAACTCCAGTATTCGTTGGGTATGAGGCACCTAAAATAGGGTTGTTCGGTATATCGCGGTTATCATCCCAATAACTATAGGGAAGATAATGGTCGTAATCGACTCCAAAATATGCCGCGCCCGGAAGGCCCTCTGGACCTGGAGTATCGACCACATAAATACAGCTGTTTAGGAGGAATATTCCACTTACTACAACAAGAGAAAAGCGAAAGGAAGGTAAAGATTTCATGGCTGAACGTGTTATTCTTTCATCCGTAAGCAAAGGCTATGCCAAAGAAAAAAATCCTAACTAAAGCGCGTCTTTTGGTGTTACAAAATGCGCCAACACAAGTTTTGCTTTTGCCTTGCCCACCACTTTTATAAGCTCGGATTCAGAAGCTTCTTTCACGCGTTTCACCGAGCGAAAATGGTCAAGTAACAGCTGCGCAGAAACGTCACTTATTCCTTTTATCTCCACCAATTCGGTTTTTATTGTTCCCTTAGACCGCTGATTGCGATGGTGCGTTATGCCAAAGCGATGGGCTTCGTTTCTAGCGTTTTGAATAATTTTTAGGGTTTCCGAACGCTTGTCGATATACAAGGGAACAGAATCATCGGGGAAGAAAATTTCTTCCAACCGCTTGGCAATGCCAATGATAGTAATCTTACCGCGAAGGCCCAACCGTTCCAAACTTTGAACAGCGCTACTAAGCTGGCCTTTGCCGCCATCCACCACAATGAGGTCGGGCAATGGTTTTCCTTCAACCAACAACCGTTTGTATCTGCGAAGAATGATTTCTTCCATAGACGCAAAATCGTCAGGGCCTTCCACGGTTTTAATGTTGAAGTGACGATATTCTGATTTGGCGGGCTTTCCGTTGCGAAAACAAACCATTGCAGCCACCGGAAAATTGCCTTGAAAATTGGAGTTGTCGAAACATTCTATGTGACGCGGCTGCACAGTCATTCTCAAATCTTTTTGCATTTGCTCCATAATGCGCGTCACGTTGCGCTCGGGGTCCAGTATTTCGGTTTGCTTGTCTTTGTCTCGCTTAAAGTTGATGGCGTTTCGCTCTGATAGTTGCAGCAATTTATGCCTATCGCCTCGCTGCGGAACGGTAAAAGAAACTCCTGACAATTCCAATCCTGGGTCGAAAGGAACAATACGCTCTTTGGCTTCGCTGCCAAAGCGCTGCATCATTTCTACCATTCCAATTGCTAACAGCTCGCGGTCGTCCTCATCCAATCGTTTCCGCAATTCGATGGTGTGCGCTTGCACAATGGCACCTTCCACCACACGGAGATAATTGACGTAAGCACTTTTTACATCGCTAACAATAGAATACACATCAGCATCGTCCACCACTGGGCTAACCACCGTAGAGCGGCTTTGGAATCTATCCAACAACTCCAGCTTTTCTTTCACTACTTGCGCTTCCTCAAACGAAAGCGATTCCGAAAAACCAATCATTTGCTTTCCTAAATGTTCGCGCACTTCACGAATATTTCCTTTGATGATTTTCTTAATCTCTTGGATGGAGTAGTCGTAATCTTCTGGTTTTTGCTCGCCAATACATGGGCCTTTGCAATTGCCAATATGATATTCGAGGCAAACTTTGAATTTCTCGTCTTTAATGTTCTTGGGGGTTAAAGCCAACGAACAGGTGCGCAACGGATAGAGCTGACGGATAAGTTCCAGCAAGGTGTGCATCATTTTTACCGAGGCATAAGGACCGAAATAGAGCGACCCATCTTTCACCACATTTCTGGTGGAGAAAATTCGTGGAAAAGGTTCCTTCTTAATGCAAATCCATGGAAAGGTTTTATCGTCTTTCAATAGCACATTGTAGCGCGGTTGGTATTGCTTAATGAGGTTGTTCTCCAACAGCAAGGCATCTAGCTCAGAATCCACCACAATGTGTTTGATGTCGTTTATCTTCCGAACCAAAAGAGCGGTTTTACGGCTGTCGTATCTATCCTTCGTAAAGTAAGATGCCACCCGCTTTCGCAAATCTTTTGCCTTGCCTACATAGATGAGATTGCCCTCATTATCGAAGTATTGATAGACGCCCGGATTGCTAGGCAGCGTCTTCAATAAATTCTGGATATGCTCTGGGGCTTCAATTACGCTCACACGGCAAAGATACTAAGATGGAATGCCTACCTTTGAATTCGTTTCACAAACTAATCCATCATGAAAAAACTAATACCTCTTACAGTACTAGGTCTTTTGAGCGTATGTACTCAGGCCCAAATCATTATTACAGATGCAGATTTTCCTGTGCCTGGCACTAGCTTAACCTTTGGATCTGATGATGTTGTTCCCGCTGGACTAAACCTAGGAACAGCAAGCGCCTCTGCTCAAACATGGGATTTTTCGTCTCTAGAAACAGATTCCTTGTTTACTACTGGATTCTATGACCCAACAGCAACACAGGGAGGAGCGGACTTTCCAGCGTCAGACCTTGCGGTAGACCAATTTGGAGGTTATGCATTTGCTGATGTTACTACAGATGATGTTCAAATTCTTGGATTGAATACAGATTTCGGAGTCTTGCTTGGTCTTCCGGTTCCTTTTGTAACATCCATCCCAGCATCTGACCCTTGGACTATCTTCACCTTTCCTGCTCAGTATGGCACAAGCTACGAAGACACCGCATTGTTTGATGTGAAGTTTCTTTCTACTGGATTAGTTCCTGCTCCAGTTAGTTTTATTTTCAATCCCGATTCAGTTCGTTTCAAGCGTCAGATAATCTCTACGTCTGTAATTGATGCTGAAGGAACGCTTACTGATGCTTTGGGAACATCTCATGATGTTTTGCGTCAAAACTTTAATGAGGCTTCGATAGATAGTATTTGGGGCTACAGCAATGCCACTGGTCTTTGGACTTTTGCTCCATCTGTTCCAGGTATTTTTCCAAATCCAAGTATATCGGATATCGACCGTCTTCGCTTCCTAAGCAAAGATTTGGGCTATTTCGTAGTTCAAATAACTTTGGATGGCGCAGGTGTTGCAGAATCTGCAACTTTCATTTCTGATGCATCTGAGTGCTGCACAGGAGTTGAAGATATCGTTGCTCGTGGCGGAAATGTGGTTTTCCCAAATCCTGCGAACGATGTGGTTCGGGTTCGCACAGGTGGCGACAGCTACATGTTCGAAATTCTTGACCTTAGCGGAAAATTGATTGCCAGCCAAGCTCTAAGCTATGACAACCAAGCCGTGAATATTGATGCCCTTGCAAACGGATTGTATGTGTATCGCATGTTGGCTGCAGACGGTCGCACTGCACACACTGGCCGCCTTAGTGTGGTGAAGTAAAAGTTTCGCTCTCTAAAATCAAAATCCCCATTTCGACTATTCGAAATGGGGATTTTATTTTGCCTAAAACTCAGGCGTCTGTAACTTTAATTTTCATCATCCTCACCCACAAAACAAAGTCTGCTTACAACTAAAGCGAGTCTCGTCAGTGTAGAACAAGCATCTTATGCTTGTATAATCCTAGTCGCAGCAGTTAGTGCGTTAGCTAAATCAACACCTTTTCTATTCGACTGTATTGCTCGCAGTCTAGACTACGATTTGCATTGCAACTAGCATCTAATCCTTAACGAACTCTGGCATAACGAATAGTTTGCTGCGAATTACCAGAAACTGCTCGAATAAGATAAATACCGCTTGGCATTTGCCCAGTAGAAAAGCTTATCATCTGGTTGTTTGTTGGCTTGCCAGCATAAACCACATCTATTCGCTTGCCATCTATTCCGTAAATACTCACTTCCATCGACTCAGAACCAGTTTGGAGCACTTTTAAAAGAACGGCCGAAGGGTCAGACAGCGAGGACTCCAGTTGGATTAGATTTTGGTTGGATTCATCTAATTCATTTACAGATGAAATAACCGAAGGAGACATAATCCAATTAGTAATGGAAGTAGCTGTTGGGCTTACCAAACTTGAATGATGAGCTACCCAATTTCCCGCTTCATCAATCAAATATTTATTGAAATTCCATGAAACAGGGGCATCGTCTACACCATTCAACTCGGCCTCTTGCAACCATCGAAAAACAGGGGCAGTATCTGAAAGAACGGCCACTATTCGTGACATCATTTGAAAGGTGATGCCGTAAGTAGTAGTACAAAACTCATTTATAGTGGAATCACTGTTTGGATCTTGGTTATCAAAATCGTTGCACGGAAAACCGATAATCTCAAAACCATACTGTTGGTACTGATTGTAAAGTATTTCCAAGTCTTCAAATTGAGGGGTGAACGCGCAAAAACTTGCCGTATTGACAACCATCACTTTCTTTCCGAAATACTGCGAAAAATCAACGTTCTCCCCATTAATTCCTCTTCCGTAATAATCATGGAAATTAAGTTCACTTTGACTAAAGCAAGCCAAACTGATAAAGAAAGTTGTAGTTACGAGTAGTAATTTTTTCATCTTTTGTATGTTAAAGTTATTTCAGAATTTGACGAAGGTAGGGCAATTCTAGCAGAGCCCGATTATTAGTAAAACCAATGCCCGCAGCTGACAATTCCCTTACTTCCTATTTCAAATGAGTTAAGAGAATTTCGGCTAAACAAACCGCTTATCAGCGTCCATAATAGTGCCGCACTTTTCGCACGTGCGCAATTCCACAGAACCATAAAACTCTTTGAAGCGCGGAATAAAATCCGTTTCAATATTCGTTAGTGGGAAATACGCTTCATGCAATTTATGATTGCAGTTTTCGCAGAACCACAATAAACCATCTTGCAAGTTGGTTCCTTTTCGCACTTTTTCAATCACTAAACCAACGCTATTGGCTGGCCGCATTGGCGAATGGGGCACATTGGCGGGTAGCAAAAACATATCGCCAGCTTTTATAGACACATCTACCGCCTTTCCATCTTCTTGAATTCGGACATTGATATCCCCTTCCAATTGGAAAAACAATTCCTCCGATTCGTTAAAATGATAATCCTTACGGGCATTTGGGCCGCCAACCACCATTACGATATAGTCACCCGCTTCGGTGTACAAATTCTTATTGCCCACGGGTGGCTTTAGCAAATCGCGATTGTCAGTAATCCATTGTTGAAGATTAAAAGGTGCTCTGATAGCCATGGCGTTGCGCTTTGATAATGGTCAAATTACGGGTTTTTAGTACAAATAGAAATCTGTTGGAAATCTTTGCAACTAGAGCGATCAAAGTTTTGCTTTTTTACTTTTACCGTCATGGGATTTCGTTCTGTTTTAAGTAAACCATTGGCTGCTTGGATAGCTGCCGACACCAAGGCATGGAGCTTGAACCCTGTGGAAACACAGAAACGAGTTTTCCGTCAATTGATGAGAGCTGCGTCTAACACCGTTTTTGGAAAAGCGCACGGTTTCGTGTCTATTCAATCGCATCACGAGTTTGTGAAGCGCGTTCCCATATGCGATTATGAAGAATTGCGCCCCTACATTGAACGTGTTTTGAAGGGAGAACCCGATGTGTTATGGACAGGTGTACCGCTCTATTTTGCAAAAACTAGCGGTACCACTTCTGGTGTTAAATACATTCCAATTACTCGCGCAAGCATTCCCAATCATATCAATGGTGCTCGCAATGCGCTGCTGAACTATATTCACGAAACGGGGAATTCCACCTTTATTGATGGAAAACTGATGTTTCTTTCGGGCAGTCCAGAATTGGAGATGAAAGAAACTATTCCTGTTGGTCGGCTTTCGGGAATTAGTAATCATTTTGTACCAGGATATCTGCGTAGCAATCAAATGCCGAGTTATGCTACCAACTGTATTGAAGATTGGGAAACCAAATTGGATACGATTGTGGGCGAAACATTATCAGCTAACATGACTTTGATTAGCGGCATTCCGAGTTGGGCGCAGATGTATTTCGACCGAATTACAAAACGCACAGGTAAGCCAATAAAAGATGTGTTTCCAAACTTCTCGCTATTTGTGTATGGAGGTGTGAACTTTGAGCCTTATCGGGCCACTATGGAAGCTAGCATTGGAAAAAAAGTGGATAGCATAGAGCTTTTTCCAGCTTCGGAAGGCTTTTTTGCCTATCAAGATCGGCAGGGCAATAGAGGTATGCTGCTACTACTCAACTCAGGTATTTTCTATGAGTTTGTTCCTGTGGAGGAATATTTCAACGCAAACCCAACGCGGTTAACGATTGGCGAGGTGGAATTGGGAAAAAACTATGCCCTCATTGTAAACAGCAATGCTGGTTTGTGGGGCTATAGCATAGGCGACACGGTTCAGTTTGTGAGTCTAAATCCCCATCGTGTTATCGTTTCTGGAAGAATAAAACATTACACCTCTGCCTTTGGCGAACATGTTATTGCTAAGGAAGTTGAATCCGCTTTGGAGCAGGCCAGTTTAGGTAGCGATATTGAGGTCATTGAGTTTCACGTAGCACCTCAAGTTAACCCGCCAAACGGTGGATTACCGTATCATGAGTGGTTTATAAGTTTTGCTAAACCACCGCAAGATTTGGAGGCTTTTGCTTTGCTCATTGACAATGCCATGCAACGTCAGAACATTTACTACAGCGATTTGATTACTGGAAAAGTGCTTCGTCCACTGGTGATCACGTCTTTAGCTGAAGATGCATTTATCAATTATGCCAAATCACAAGGCAAACTTGGTGGTCAGTTTAAACCACCGCGTTTGGCTAACGATAGAATTGTTGCTGATGCCTTGAACTAGGAAACTTTGCACTTACAGGTTTGTTCGGATTGAACTTCAATCCATTACCGAATAACCGTGACTTTACCTCCAATTTGTTGGGTTCTTCCTCTAAAATCGGTGAAGAGGATAACGTAAGTGTACACATCTATTGGGCAAAGTTCGCCTTCGCCATACGGTCCACCGTCCCAGCCCATTTCAATGTTAGTGCTGTAATGCACCATTTGACCCCAGCGATTAAAAATCTTCATCTCGAAGCCTGTAATATCCGCGGCATAGGCCCTGAATCGGTCGTTTATTCCATCAACTCCTGGCGTAAAAGCATTAGGAACATAAATGGTTGAATATGGAGTGACTGTAACTTCAGTATCCACCGAATCCCTGCAACCTTGGTCGCTAATAGCGGTGAGCCAAACGCGATAAACACCAGTATCTTGGTAGGCATGATTGGGGTTTTCTTCGTCAGAAAGGGTTTCGTCCCCAAAATTCCATTGCCATGTTTCGTCTCCGGAAGAGGCATTATTAAACTGAATTAAAGGAGTAATAACAGATACCGTGCGAGGCTCGGCAGCAAAACTTGGTTCTGGAAGTGGATGCACAATGGCGGTTCCATCAGCCGTATCAGAGCAATTGCCCAAAATCACCACAAGTTGCACATTGGCAGTATCAGCCGCTAGGTATAAATGCTCTGGGTTTTCTTCTACCGAAACCGAGCCATCTCCAAAACTCCATTGATACGTTAGGCTACCCGCAGGCTGCGAAGTGTTGACGAAATCGGTGAGTTCACCCACACATACCGAGGTGGAGGAAAACTGAGCTGTTGGAACAGGTTCAACTGTAACGATGGTTGTAGCTATATTGACGCACCCATTTATATCGGTGCCCGAAACGGTGTATGTAATTGTGGCTGTTGGTGTAGCTGTTGAATTCGAGTTTGTGGGATTGCTAAGCCCAGAGGCAGGTGACCAAACATACGTTTGGGCTCCAACGGCACTTAAATCTAACGATTCGCCAAGGCAAATGGCGCGCGATGGGCTAGCTGCAACAAGTGGCAATGCATTCACGGTTGCTTCAATTGTTTCAGCTGTTGTGCAGTTGCCATTGGATACTGCATAGGAAAGCGTGTGTATGCCCGCACCTGCAACCGATGGCGAAAACTCCCCTGTCGCATTCGTTATTCCAGTTCCACTCCAAGTGCCTGTAGCTGGCGTAAACCCACTTAGGGTAACATCCGCAGCATCTACGCAAAGCGCGAAATCGATTCCTGGGTCAACTACAGGTGATGGAATTATGGTTATTGAAATAGCAGGAGTTGCTGTTCCAGTGCATCCCAAATGAGTAGGCACTACTGTCACACTATTGCCCGTAACTAACCCGCTAGTCATCCAATTTTCCAATGCACCAGTTTGAACCGGAGTTGCCCCATCAAAAAAGGCATAACTATCGTAGCCAGAAGGTGCCGCTGTAAACGTTATTTCCTCTCCTTCGCAAATCGTGTCATCCGCATCTGAGGTGCTCATGGTAACACTAGGATATGGATTAACTGCTGTGGTTACTGCGTTGCTTGGATCACTGACGCACCCTTGTGCGCTAGTAGCAATAACGGTTACAACAGTACCATCAACCAAAGCAGTAGTAGAATAGGTGTTGCCCGCGCCCGATTGCACTGATGCAATTCCTTCAAAAAATTCGTAATCGGCTAGGCCTGGTGGCAACACTACGAAAGTGATATTATCTCCAACGCAAATGGAATTATTGTTATCGGAACTCGTTACCACGGGTAATGGAATAGGATGAATAATCGTAACAATGGCATTGCTTGAAGTGCTAGAACAGCCCAAACTAGTGGCAACAACGGAAATGATATTATTCGGCAATAGGCTTCCAAAAAGAATATTGCTCGCCCCGCTTTGAAGGGAATTTGCTCCGTTGAAAAATTCATAGTTATCGTACCCCGCTGGAATAGCTGTCATGGTGAGTAACTCCCCATGGCATACTTGATTATCCGCATCCGAAGAGCTCAATGCAACAGTGGGAATAGGATTCACAATCATCTCGATAGTATCACTGGGATTGGCAAAACACGTCCCCACCAAGGCTTCCACATTTATCAAATCACCGTTTTGAAGTGAGGAAGAGCTATAAACATTCGAAGCTCCGTTTTGGGCAATAACTCCGTTTAAGAAAAATGCATAATTGAGATAATTTCCATCGGCCATGACAGAAAATGCATCGCCATCGCAAATTTGAGCAGCACTCACCGTAAGGTTCACATCAAAATTGTTGGGCTGTACTATTACCGTAGTTGAATCGGTTACTGGCCCACAACATGGAGTAGTAACTGTGACATAGATGGTGTATGTACCAGGGCCTCCAAAGAATATATCGGATACTACGCTCAAATTAACTCCAGACACAGTGGATGGATTTGCCGTTGGACCAAAATCCCAATCGTAATTGGTTCCAACTAGCGAAGTGGAAAAATCGTTAGGGCATCCTGCATCCACAGTTCCATTGTCAGGTGTGATAGAAGGCGTTGTAGGTCCATTGGTAAAAATGACCACAAAATCGGTGAATACCGTTCCATTCAATGTAACAGTTTTTCGTCCTAGTGTGGCATAGCTTACGGCTATTGGTCCACTTCCATTTGCCGCGGCTGGCGTAGCACCCGAACCGAAATTCCATGCTCCACCTCCTGCGGCTGAAAACATAACATCAGCATCGGTGCAACCATAATTATCAACATAAATAACTGGTGGATTGCCTGGTACTGAGGTAATGTTTTGCTGAAAAATTGGAGTACCACCATTCTCGGTGAGAGCAGCGCTAGGTCCAATAGCTCCAGTGCCACCAGCACCGCCTGCACCGCCTGCACCACCAGCACCGCCTGCACCGCCAAAGCTGTTTCCACAAGCTGTTGCTGGACCACCCAACCCGCTAGCACCTCCAGCTCCTCCAGCTCCACCTACTCCACCAGCTCCACCAGCTCCACCAGGGCCAGGATTCAAATCGCAATCGATAATTGAGCCTCCTGCGCCATTGCTTACCAAAAATACAGCGAAGGAACCTCCACCACCAGTTCCTCCAGTTCCACCACCGCCACCAGCACCTCCGCCACCACCACCACCACCAGCAGCTCCATAATCATCGGAACCACCTAATTGTCGACCACCTCCGCCACCACCTCCGCCACCGCCACAACCAGCACCACCCGTTGAGCCAGCACCACCAGCTCCTCCAACAGTGTAGTATCCACCAGCAATTGATCCAGCACCTCCAAGAGCACCTGCAGCTCCCGCAGAGCCACTTCCACCAAGTTGCCCTGGCTGACCAGAGGTTACACTACCACAACCTGGAGTTTGATTGAAAAACGAATTAGTAGGTCCAGAACCAGTAGCACCACCAGCTCCTCCGCAACTAGCAGTAAGACCAGCTAATCCTTGACCAGGATTTGTACCACCAGAATGGCGTCCACCATTTTGACCCAGACCTCCATTATTTCCTGAAGAACTAATTCCTCCTACTCCACCTTGTGGTAAGTTGGGTTCAGAAGCTCCAGGTTGCCCATTGCCACCTGCGCCACCTGGGGCTCCCGCCACTCCCGGTTGACCAGTCAAACCAGCACCAGCAGCGCCAGTAGTTATTACACAACGGACAATATCATAACTTGAACAACCCGTTAAATAAATGCCATAAACAGAAACCTCCGCAGCAGTAGCATCTCCAACTTCAATAGTTAAATCTTGAAGGCGAAATCCAGTAGCATTGAGACCAAACAACCCCACCAAAGCATTAGCTGGCGCTGGCAGCACATTGGCTGGCGACCGACTGATAATACTTGGCGCACTATTACTCTTTATCCAAGTTGCTGGATTAAAACCACCTTCTAAGGTAACTCCAGATGGTATCTGCAAGGAAGTGTTGATTGGATATGTTCCACTTGCCATCCAAATGATGGTATTGGTCCCTGATGCTAAACTGAGTCCGTAAGTCAGTGAAGCTGGATTAGCGCGAGTGCCTGCCGCACCACTAGCCGCACCGCTCGGTGATATATAAATCACTCCACATTGCTGCGCCAAAGCAGAAGCGGAAATGATGACAAGCGCCAAAAATCCCAATAGCTTACCGAAGAAGTTCGAAGGCATTTTTTACTTTAATGAATAACTCTCGCTAAAACCGAATTATCGAAACAATAACGCAATTTCAATCGACTTGCATTTGACGATACCATTATGCCAAAGTTGCCCCATTAATGCGAATTATAATTAAACCATACGAACCGATTTTTCCCCTTTTTCAACCATACTACCTAAGGCTGTACATTCCAATCCAAACTGCGCGCAAAGCTGAATGAACTGGTTTTTTCCTGTTGGCTCTACTGCTATTAGCAAACCTCCACTTGTTTGAGGATCGCAAAGCGTGAAAAGTTGTTCCCCGGTAAGTGTAGAAACTTTAGAACTGTAGGATTGAAAGTTGCGCATGGTCATATCCGGATAGATGAATTGATCCAAATAGAATTTTATTCCATCGATAAGTGGCACCTTAGAATAATCGACTTCTGCGCTAAGATTTGCGCCTTCGCACATTTCTATTAGGTGACCAAGAAATCCAAATCCAGTAACATCCGTCATGGCTTTCACCGATTCTAGCTTTCCAAGTTGTTCGCCAATGTTGTTTAGCTGGAGCATGAGTTTCGCCCCTTTTCCGAGGTCTTGCTCGCGCAACTTTCCACGTTTTTCTGCAGTTGCTAATATGCCAATACCCAGTGGTTTTGTGAGGTAAAGTTCGCAGCCCAAGGTTGCAGTGCTATTGGCTTTTACAAAAACTTTGTTGGCAATACCCGTAACTGCCAAACCAAATATAGGTTCGGGCGAATCGATACTATGGCCACCAG
Organism: Chryseobacterium gleum; assembly: GCA_945903645.1. Taxonomy (GTDB): domain Bacteria; phylum Bacteroidota; class Bacteroidia; order UBA10329; family UBA10329; genus UBA10329. The sequence goes on along the minus strand of CAMDOM010000001.1, from coordinate 178,378 downwards.
CGAGTGGAATTCCTGCCCTATCGCAAGCCGCCCGCGCACCATCCATAACTTGAGCTGCAATTTCAGGTGACAATTTGTCGATGGGCCAACCTAGAATGGCAATTGCCATAAGTGGTTTTCCGCCCATAGCGTAGATATCCGATATGGCATTGACTGACGCGATACCGCCAAAATCGAACGGGTCGTCCACGATGGGCATAAAGAAATCAGTGGTGCTAATAATGACGAGCTCGTCATCAATAGCCATAACAGCTGCATCATCTCTTGTAGAATTACCAATAAGCAGATTGGGGAACAATTGGGTTGAAGCATTTTCGCCCAATATTCGACTGAGCACAGCAGGCGCTATTTTGCATCCACAGCCTGAACCGTGTGAGAAGGCAGTTAATTTGATGGGTTCAATGGGTTGGTCCATTTAGGTTATTGATATGATTTAAAATCATTTTTGCATTAACTAGAGCATCGCCACTAGGGCTTTCTAGCGAAACTAAACTTGCCCTTGCGTGCTTGGTTCTTCCAAATTGATAGCGCTTATCGTAATAGTCCAACAGCATATCGGCCACACTGGCAAGATTGCCCACTTCAAGCAGTTCGAGGGACTCTTTCACCCTATTTCCACCAAAATTCTGCTGTATTCTTTTAATGGATTCGGCCAGTAATTGAATATCAACAGTTCCATACTGGTTAACAAGATGCTGTATGCGAATTTGTTTGGGAACGATAAGTTCAACAGATGGTGCTGTATTCATGGCGTCCCAAAGCGTTACGGGCAAATAGGCTCTTCCGATGGTTAGGCTTTCACTTTCTACCCAAATCCGCTTTTGAGGATTGAGGCTTTGCGTGGTGGCAAATATGTTGTTTTGAAACTGTTCGCTGCTTGGCTGAGCTGGCATTCCAAGGCCTCCAAATGCAGAACCTTTGTGGTTGGCCAATCCTTCTAAATCCAATACTTGCTCACCCAAACTTTTCATGGCATGCAACACATCGGTTTTCCCAGTGCCAGTTGGGCCCGATAATACTATGAGATTCAAAGGCGCTGTTAACGAATGCAGTATGTGATTTCGATAAGCTTTATAGCCTCCTTCGAGCACAATGCAAGACAACCCAAGCTGCTCGAAAAGCCACGCCATACGATTGCTACGCATGCCACCTCGCCAGCAATGCACTAATAATTCACCATCACTAGCAATGTGCTCGGCTTGCTTGGCTAGGGCCAACATTTTGGGGCCAACAAGTTCCAGTCCTTTCTCGATTGCCTCCTTCTTTCCTTGCTGTTTGTATAGGGTTCCAACCACCGCGCGCTCATCATTTGTAAACACGGGAATGCTGTTGGCATAGGGTATGTGTCCAGCCGAAAACTCGCCTGGCGAACGCACGTCTACAGCTGGAATCGATTTATTGAGTTGAAGAAATTCGGTAATGGCAACAGTTCGCATGGGCAGTGGCACAATGGGCGAAGCTATCTATAAAGACTGGAACGCCCTAAGGTTGGTTAGCTTTGCGCACATCGATTACAAAAACTAAAAAACATGATTCTACGTCATCCACTTGCTTTGCTTGCTCTATTCACATCTGTGCTATTGGTTTCGTGTGCCACCCATATTCCTTGCGGAATAGAAACCGACCAAAAAGCAGGATTGCAAAGCAAAAAATACAAGGCTTCGCTGGCCGAGCGCGACTCGTTGTGTACCCGAACAAAAAGTTTAGAGGAAGAAGTGAGCGCTGGTTTAATTCGCGAAAAAGGACTGAATGAAGATTTGGTGGAGCAAAAGAAACGGTATGATGTTCTGATGAAAAACTCGGGCGAAGAAGTGGATAATCTGAGTAATCATTTAATGACCAAAGAATCGGAACTGGCCAGTAAAGAGCAATTACTGAAAGACAGAGAGGCACGCCTTAAGGTGTTGGAAGATATTGTGAAGAAACAGGATGAGCTTATGAATGCCCTATCGGATCGCATTAAAAAAGCACTTTTAGGGTTTAATGCGGATGAACTGAGTGTAGAAACCCGCAATGGAAAAGTATATGTTTCTATGTCTGACAAACTTTTGTTTCGCTCGGGAAGCGATGCAGTGGAGGCCAAAGGCATTGAAGCACTAAACAAATTGGGTGATGTGTTACAGCGCAATGCCGACATCAATATTCAGATAGAAGGTCATACCGATAGTATTCCAATCGCTACAACGCGGTTTAGGGACAACTGGGATTTGAGTGGAGCACGTTCTACCAGTGTGGTGCGAATTCTAACCAACGGAAAAGGCATTGCTCCTGAGCGTATCACAGCCTCTGGAAAAGGTGAATTTAGCCCCATTGCTCCAAACAAAACTGCTGAAGGAAGAGCCAAAAATCGCAGAACGGAGATTATTCTTTCTCCAAAACTGGACGATTTGATGGAACTGCTAGGAAAGTAAGGCTCAGTTCTTCTTTCCTCTAAAATTGGTAGTGCTTCCTCCACCGAGTCCACCACTATTGTTGGTCACTTTGAGGCTATCTGGAGCCACAAATATGACACTGTAAAATGATGAACCCCCAGAAAAATTTGTGAATTCTCCACTTGGACTAATTGGTATGGAAACACTTCCATTGAGTGAAATAAATGAGTCGCCCACGGCCACAACGGTGTAGGTGTCAGGACCATCGTAAGTGACAACGGTAGGTTGGCCCATTTGCCAATTGCTACTATGGCGCCATCCAGAATAGTTACCTACAAACTCATCGCGATAATCTGGGGTTGAGTTATCCACAATATCCTCTCCTTCGCAGGAGAAGAATAGCACTGGCATCATTAAAAAGATTAACTTTCTCATAGTTTATAGCTAAGATAAATTCCCGTTCCATTTGAAGAACCAAAAGGCGCAATGGTAAGACCTTTGGGTAGGTTTTTCTTTTTGTGTAGTTCTGGAATCAGTGTTCCTATGGCTCCACCAACCAAATAGCCTATAATAACATCCGAAGGAAAATGCTGGCCAGCATCAACCCTTAAATAACCCACCACAGCTGGAGTAATTACAGCAGCTGTCCAAACCAAGGCTTCGGCAGTTCTATTGTCAGAATAATCGGAGAAAACCTTGGCCGTGAGGAAACACATAGCTGCGGCAACAGAGGTGTGACCAGAGAAAAAGGACATACGGGCATCGGCAGTCAAGCGCTGTTCCATGGGTGCGTTGGGGTTGTAAGCATAGGGGCGGGCACGGCTTACCACCCCTTTCGAAAGTTCGGTAAGCCCAATGGTAATTCCAGCCACTTCTACATACATAAACGCAAGGCCAAGCCAGTCTTTTCGGGCTCGCCTATCTGCCAGCATTAGCAATGGCATAGCTGCCGAGGCATACACGATATAATCGGATGCTTTGTCCGATGATGGTCGCCAATTTTCGACAGTACTACGATCAAAGCCAGGAAGTTTGTACTTATCCAAGGCCAAAACTGTGCTCTTTGAATAAGGAGTAACTTGTTGCTTAGTAAAATAACCAATCCCCGCAAAAAGAACAACTCCAGAAGAAAACATAGCATCGCGCTTCCATCTAAAATTGTACGGACTGGCCTCCTCTTGGGCAACACAAGGCGCCACGCAGAAATATGCTGCAAAAAGAACAAGAAGAGTTTTGTGTAGCCGCATCTACAAATTAGTTCACTGCTTTCAACTTTTCATTCAAACCTACAACTACCGCCTTTTGAGCATCAATCTCCGTCTTTTTAACCACTTGCGATTGACCCAAACCAATAATTGCCGCCTTGGAATCTTCAATTTTCTTCAAGCAGTCTGCAATTTCTGCGTCTAATTGGGATTGTGATTTGGCAAATAACATCAATTCAGCCTCCTTATTTGCTAGGACTTTATTTGCTACCTCAATTTCAGCATTCACAACTGCTTTGTTTTGCTCCACAGCAAACGTATGCAAGATGTTTTTAACTACCGTAAATTGATTGGAATGCGAAGCCAGTGAAAGATAAGCCCCTCCTAAATCGAAAGCAGCATAAACCCTAACCCCTTCTCCTAGAGACTCTTCCAGAGTTGAGTACACATCAAACCTGTTATTTCCCATCTCTTTCACTAAACAATTGTCAGCGAAAAATTCCTTTTTGTTACTCACTTTTCCGTTGAGTTCTTTTAGCTGCTTCTCCCAAGCTTTGCTCACGTCTTTTAAGTTGCCGTTATAAATCACAAACGAGAGCGCATTCTGACTTCCAGTCGAAAAAACTCTTTTCACTTCTATAACCTCAATTTTCTTTTGGGCAAAGGCCATTGATGTGAAACATAAGAAGGCAATTAGTGGAAATGATTTCATGAAAACTGAGATTTGGTTTTTTGAAGCTACAAAGAAACAGAATAGCTAGAGATTGAAATGAGGCGAAAAACCATGAGTTGCTGCCGTTTCTATTGCCCTACCTTTGGTTGCTAATCTGAACTATTATGAAAACTGTTCTAAAAATTGGGGGTGTACTTATTTTATTGCCGTTGCTGTACGTGGGTGGGCATTTGCTCTATGGCACCATCACCGATTTTGAACCTGAGGAGATAGAACAAGTAACAGTGTCACAGGCCCAAACTGCTGTTCCAGACAGTATTGTATCGCTCATAACGTGGAATATTGGCTACGCTGGACTGGGACAAGAAAGCGATTTTTTTTATGATGGCGGCACCACTGTGCGTATGCCCGAGGCCATTGTAAGCAAAAACAAATCGGGCATTTTGGAAACATTGAAAGGGCTAGACACGGTGGATGTGTTTCTAATACAAGAAATAGACACCCTGGCAAAGCGGTCGTGGAGGGTGAACGAGCATACGCTTGTGGCGCAAACATTGCCGCAACACAACGCCAGTTTTGCGCTGAACTACAACGTGGGGTTTGTGCCCATTCCGTTTCTCGACCCCATGGGGCAAGTGATGGCGGGGCTGGGCACCTACAGCAGATTTGCTACCTCAGGCACCTCGCGCCATCAGTTTCCATCCAGTTTTCCTTGGCCAAATAGCATTTATTTTTTGGATAGATGCTTTTTGGAACAGCGCATTCCGCTGGCAAACGGCAAGGAACTTATTGCGGTGAATACCCACAACTCGGCATACGACAAAGAGGGCACCTTGAAGGCAGCGGAGCTTGCGTACTTAAAAGCGTATTTGCTAAAAGAAGAAGCCAACGGAAATTATGTGGTTGTTGGTGGCGACTGGAACCAAGGCGCTCCGGGCACGAGATTTAGCGAGGTAAATCCAGAGTATATGCCTGGTTGGAAATGGATCTTCGACACATCGTTTGGCACCAATCGCGATTTAAAAGCTGCCTATAAAGCTGGCGAAACGGCCACTTTTGTAATCGACTTCTTCCTAGTCAGTCCAGGGTTAGAAGTAGAAGATGTTCGGGTTTTGAACAAAAACTTCGCCCATTCCGACCATCAACCCGTATATTTGAGGGTGAAACTCAACATCTAGTTTTTGGGCGCTGCCTGTAGGCTTCGCATCACTGTGTTGAATGCCAATAATTCTTCTTCCGACAGGTGAAATGCAGCACTGATATCTGCATTGCTCATGGCTTGTAGTTTGGCAATATAATTGGCAAATAGTAGCACATATTCGGCATCTTTTTTGGGGTTTATAGCATCTAGCGAATTGGTGTTGCGCTGATACACAGCTTGCGCCTCGGCAAAGCGTTTTGATTCTAGCAATGCCTTAAAGAGAAAATACTGCGAACGTGGAGATTTATTCTCGCCATATATTTCTATCGCTTTATCAGTTCGGCCCAAAAGATTTAAGCACCTTGCACGAAAATGTTCTTGCTCCATAGTGTCTTTTAGTACTGGAGGTGAAACTGCCAAATACCAGTCTTGAAACATCCAAGCAAAATGATTTCCGCCAAATGCAAAATGTACGTTCATGAGTTGGATAAGCACTTTCTTGGCAAACGAACGTGTTTCGTGCAAATAGTTCCAACGTTGAGGTTTTCCGCATGTTAGCACTTCTTTTTTTGGGTAGTCTTCAAAACTTTGTCCATAGCCAGTGGTCAGTTCATTAGAATGCTGCACCACATCTTGTAACGTGGCTATGGAATTGGGGTCATTTTTCGTCACAAAATTGCCATTGTACTCTGGGTCGAACACCCGTGGCTGGCCGTCAATTATCACTTCGGCAAACGAATGGCACGGAAACATAACCATTCGCGCTGCAATGCCTTGCTTGTCGAGCAGATGGGTCATGCCGTTGGCCTTTTGGTCGCTCCACCCAATGTTTCGCACCAAGTCGTTCAACAAATTGCTGTCATGCGCCAATGCCCAATCGTTAAACTGGGCTTCGTTTAAATAAAAAAAGGCCATTATGGCGCGGGTTTTTTCCTCATCCGTTGCAAGGCCAGTGACTAACCGATTGCTTATAACGCGGTATGCCAATTCGCGATGAAGAAATGCCCCCAAATCGGAATGAATGGCGAGCATAAACGGAAGCGCTACCCAGACCAGCAGGGCTCCTGCGGTAGTACCTATTACTTTCCTCATATGTTTGATGGGTTTGATTGCTAAAAGTAGTTAGCAGTTGTAACATGTTTTTACCAATTCAGCGAAATGCAATTTTATAGTGAAGTTCAATCTTACACTTTTTGTTTAAGCAACTATAAATTACCCAGAAACAACTTTTAACCAATTTTCGGTACTGGAATCAGGGCAAATTTTGGTTGCTACCTTCGCTCGCGCAAAACCAGCTATGCTCGAATTTAAGGGAGGACTGAAAGACGGATTGAACTTTATGCGTAAGCTTACCTTGCGCAGGGCCTGGAATGCCGTTAAGGTGCTAGCCAGCTATTATTGGAGTAAATGGACTGGGCGGCCTCAGCAATGGGGCGTGCCAATGAGCATTAGTTTTGAGCCCACCACATCATGCAACTTGCGCTGCCCGGAATGCCCTAGTGGTTTACGCCAGTTTACCCGCCCTACGGGCATGTTGAGCAATTCCTTCTTCCGCGAAGCGATAGACCAATTGCAGTATGATTTGCTGTATTTAATCTTTTATTTTCAGGGAGAGCCCTATTTGAATCCCGACTTTTTGGATATGGTGAAGTATGCCAGCGACCGTGGCATCTATACCGCCACGAGCACTAATGCCCATTATTTGAAAGATGAAAATGCCAAGCGCACGGTAGAAAGCGGCTTGGATAGACTCATTATTTCCATAGATGGCACTACTCAAGAAACCTATGAAAACTACCGCATTGGCGGACGCTTAGACAAGGTGCTAGAGGGCGCACGCAATATTGTGAAATGGAAAAAGGAGCTAAAATCTGCCACTCCCCATATTATATTTCAGTTTCTAGTAGTGCGCCACAACGAGCATCAATTGGATGAGGTGCAACGCTTGGGCAACGAAATTGGAGTGGACGAAGTGCGATTCAAAACCGCGCAGGTGTATGACTACGAGAACGACCCCAATCAGCTCATTCCAAAAAACCAGAAGTATAGTCGCTACAAGCGAGATAAAAATGGGGAAGTGATTGTAAAAAACAAGATGCTAAACCACTGCTGGAAACTTTGGCATGCCTGCGTAATTACTTGGGATGGCCTTGTGGTGCCCTGTTGTTTTGATAAAGATGCCACCCATCAGTTGGGCGATTTGAAGCACGAAAACTTCTCCGCCATTTGGCAAGGCGAGAAGTATGGCAGGTTTCGCGAATCGCTCTTTAAATCGCGCAGCGAAATAGACATTTGTAAAAACTGCACCGAGGGCGCCAAAGTTTGGGGCTGATGCCCTCAGCGAATGAGGGTTAGCGTGCCCACATATTCCCACTCCATGTTGTTGTAGAACTTCGCCTTTGCTCGATAGGCAAATACGCCCTGCGGCACGGGCTCCCCCTCATAAGTACCATCCCAGCCAGTAGCAAGGCATTGCTCTAGGCTATTGCATTCCCACATCAAGATACCTGTACGGGTGTAAATCACCACTTTCACTTCCGCTATACCTACACCATCTCCACGCCAAGTTTGATTTACGCCCTCTGGGACAAATGAATTGGGAAAAAGAAGTGTTGGGTTAATTAGCACCTCAAAGGTCTGTTGCGTCACATCAATGCAACCATTCGCATCCATTACGGTTAAGTAAACCGTCTGTTCGCCTTCCATTGCATACTGCATCGTTGGCTCCACCGCTGTCGATGTTGCACTTTCGCCTAAATTCCACACATAGCTGTTCACTGATGTTCCAGTATATGTGAACGTCACTGTTCTTCGCGTGGTCGGTATTTCTGGCGAATAGGTAAATGCAGCCTCAGGCAATGGATGGATAGTGGCCGTGGCAGATAAGGTATCATCAGCACATCCGCCTATCAGCACTAAGGTTACAGGCTTCGTGCCAGCTGTGGTGTACGTGTGGGTAGGTGCCGCTTCGTCAGACTGCATCCCATCGCCAAAATCCCACACCCAGTTGGTAGCACCCGATGTAGTGGTGAACGAGAATTGCAACGCATCGCCAAGGCAAACGGCATTAGCAGTGAAGAAGGAGACAGGCGCAAGTTGCTCCACGGTGAACTGTGCCATATCCTCACATCCTATCGAATCTGTCACCCTTACCTCATACGTCCCAGGCGCAAGAGATTCAAGCAATGGAGAAGTGATTTGCGGAAACCCGTTCCAAGCATAAGTATAAGGAGCAATGCCATCTGCCACCTCGGCCAGCGCCTGTCCATTGTCCATTCCACAATCCGAATCGATAATGGAAACAGATAGCTGAGGAGGTGCAACACTATCAATCTTCACGTTTATGATTTGAATACAACCGGTTTGATCCGCAACGATACAATAGTAATCGCCTTCTTCAAGTCCAGTAGCCTCTGGGTTGGTCTGCACGGGTTGTGTATTCCATTGGTAGGTAAAGGGCTGCTGTCCGCTTGTCACTTGCACCGTAGCCGCCCCTGTGCCCTGCCCACAATCAGGAGTGGTAGAAAGAATACCCGCATCAGGTGCAAAGTTGTTCGTAAGGTTCACCTGTGATGTAATAGCACAGCCATTCTGGTCTGTAACAGCTAGTGAATACACTCCTGCAAACAACCCACTTAATGTTTCGGTGGTCTGCACAGGCTGTGTGCCCCATAAGTAGGTGAACCCACCTACCCCACCAGTAGCCGCAGCTGTCAGTTCTCCATTGTTCATTCCGCAGTCGGGCCGCACCCTTGTGATGGTGGTGTTGATAATGGGCGGTTGGGTCACCGCCACGGTCACATTTCGTACACAACCTGTGGCATCTGTAATGGTCGCGATAACGTTGCCCGCTGGAAGCCCCGTTGCCACAAGGCCATTCTGCGGTGGAATACTGTTCCAAGAAACGGTATATGGAGCCTGACCACCGGATGGCGCCACCTGCGCACTACCATCCATTAACCCATTACAGCTCACGGGACTTACCAACGTCTGATTAGGCGTGATAGGCGTATTGTTCGTCACAGTAAAAGTAATTACCTCCCTGCATCCATTAGCATCGATTACCCGAACATAGAAGTTGCCTGGTGGCAATCCGGTTGCAGAAGAAGTGTTTTGAGGTGGCGCACTATTCCAATAATACGAGTAAGGTGCAACACCACCGCTCACCACCGCATCAGCACCACCATTGGTCTGCCCACAATAGCTGGATATGATATTGCTGACCACCACATTGGGACCCAATTCACTTACGGTGAAGGTTGCCGATGTGCCTGCGGAAGTTTGATTGCCGCAAGCATCGGTAAAAGCATTGCCGTCTGTACCCGAAATTATGGTTATAGTGTAGGTGCCAAGCACCATAATCTTTTGCGAAAACATAACACGTATCCGCGATGTGACACCCTGTGTACACGTAATGGACGCTGCCGAGGCTATTGTAACGCCCGATGGCCCTGTAATCTGAATGTCCGAACCATTGGTGGCAATGCTGCTGCACAGAATAGGGTCGGTAAGCCACAAGTCAACACGGTTCGGATTGCACACCAAACGCATATCCACAGAGTCTATGGCGGCTGCAACCTGATCACCAATGCTGGCACTGCCTGCAAAATTCAGTTGATATCCGCCTTGCGATGCTGTAAAATTGGTCACCAGCAAGGCATACGATTCGCCAGCCACCACTACAAGCGGTGCGCATTGGTTCACACCTCCAGATCCAATGGATGTTCCCGTTACGCCATTGCTCAATCCTGTTGCTCCTGGTGTAGACGAGTAGTTGCAGCGAACTGGAGGGATTGTGCCAGCTGCAATATCTGCGCACCCTTCTCCCGTCAGCGGATAGAGTGCAAAATCATGGTCATCAGCAGCATTCACTGGGTTGAGCTGAAACGTCAATTGACCATCTTGCGCAACATTGAAGGTGTACCACACCGAATTGACCTCTCCGCCCGAAAGACACGAAGATCCTGGAGGAACATCCTCAACATCACCTATTCCGTTAAAAGCTGTATTCTGCGCATAATTGGGGGAGCAGAGCGCTATAGCATTCATACAATCTTGCTCGGGTACTTGCGAAAATGCCGTCATCTCAATCTGGAGTAGTACAGCCAAAATATAAAACAAATACCGCACTATCTTCCCGCTGACTTCCACAATCGAGGTGACGAAATTAGTTGACAAAGGTTGTTTAAGAAAGCTAGTAAAAATAAGAATTTGTCTGTTTTTTTCACTTAAATTACCCCCTTAAAAATTTGTGTATAAAACATAGATTTCATATATTCTTAATTCAAAACATGCTTCCAAGTACTCCGATATTTGCCCCATGATTCGAATACTTTTAGTAATAGTGCTTTGCGCTTGTTCGCTTTCCAGTTTTGGGCAAAACCAACTGGAAAATCAACTTCTCCTCCTCGAAGATAGATTGGATGATTTAGACAATGAACGGGAAAAAATTTATAGTGAAATGGAGGAACTGCAGTTGCGCTATGTGCGCAGCGAGCTCGACCGGGTAGGATTTCCAACCGTGAATGATGGCGAGCAACTTGTGCATCACACTGCCATGTCGCTTTGCTACAGCGAAAAAGATGAACAACCCACTTGGGTAATACATGTCGTATTGCCCGCAGTGGAATTTGGTAATGTGACCCGCACCAATGATTTTCGGGTAGATAAACAAGTAACAACAGGCTCGGCCGACAAGCCCGACTATTGGGAATCGGGCTATGACCGTGGGCATTTGGCGCCTTCGGCAGATTTTCGTTGGTCGGAAAAAGCTGTGAGTGAATCGTTCTATTATTCCAACATGAGCCCTCAAAAACCAGAGTTCAACCGCGAATCGTGGTCAAACTTGGAAGGTTGGGTGCGCAGATACGTAGGCGATTTTCGCGAACCCGTTTTTGTTGTGACTGGAGGAATTCTTAGGGATGCAGGTTTATCAAAACTTGGCCCCAACGAAGTCACCATCCCCAAACGTTACTTCAAAATTGTAATGGATTTAAATGGCTCAGAGCGCAAGGGCATCGCATTTGTAATGACCAATGGCGTGAATGAATATCCTGTTGCCTCCTATGCAATCACCATCAACGAAGTAGAACGAATGACAGGTCTAGATTTTTTCGCTTCGCTAAATGATGTGGAAGAAGAGCAATTGGAAAGCATGAATTCCATTGCCCCTTGGATTCACACCGAAGCGGCAGATTTTGGCGAAGCAACGCCCCTAAAAGCACCATTGCCTAAGGGATACTTTAATTCCATTCAGGCCAAATATCAATCGGGAAAGGATGTGAATATATGCGGCACCATCGTTTCTAGCAAAAAGAGCCGCAAGGAGGCTGTCTATCTCAACTTCGACCGCAAGTATCCCAACAGCCCGTTCTATGCCACCATCTGGAAAAACAATCAAAACAACTTTAGCTACAATCCCGAAAAAGAACTCATTGGCAAAACGATTTGTGTAAAAGGCGAAGTGACTGTTTATGATGGCAAACCCCGCATGAGCATCAATAAGGAGCAGCAAATTACCTTTTGGGATGACGTTAAGGGGAAATAGAGAAAAGTGATAACAGGTATTATTATACCCTATCTAATCCCGCCTCGCGAAGCATTCGAACAGCATGCAGATGCCGAGAACGCCAAAGCCATGGAGGCTTACATGAAATGGGACTTTCCTTTTTTCGGCATTAAGGCCACACACCGCAGAGCGTTGCTATCTGCTTTTTTGAAGGAGCATGGAATGCAAACTCCCTTCGACCCCGAAGTACTACGCAGATTATGGAATGCACCTCATCGTGGATTTCACCACAATGCCGTTGACATCATGGAAAAGCAAATCCGCTCCATCAAAGAAAGCGACCTGTCGTTGATTGAAGAATTCATAGTAACCAATAGTTGATGGGACACGGTGGATGGTCTTTCATCCTGGATTTGCGGGCCGTATTTCCTCAAATTTCCCGAACACAAAGCAGAGATAACCGACCAATGGGCCGTTCACGATAACATATGGCTGTGCAGGGCAAGCATCATCTGCCAATTGGGCTACAAGGAAAAAACGGATGTAAATCTGCTGTTTCACTATGTCCGTCTCAACCTGAGGAGTAAGGAATTTTTCATTAACAAGGCCATCGATTGGGCGCTTCGCGAATATGCCAAGACCAATCCTGAGGCCGTGAAACAGTTTGTAAACCAAACGCTTATGCATTTACTTTCTAAGCGGGAGGCACTGCGCAGACTAGTTTAGCTCAATAACTCAACGCAGGACTCAACCACCGCTCTGCCTCGTCCAATGTCATTCCCTTGCGCCAGGCGTAATCCTCCACCTGATCTTTGGTAATCTTACCAAGGCCGAAGTATTTCGATTCGGGATGCCCGAAATACCAACCGCTTACAGCCGCTGCTGGCATCATCGCCATGGATTCGGTGAGGATGGCACCCGTGTTCTCTGTGGCATTAAGCAGTCGGAACAGCTCAGGTTTCTCGGTGTGATCCGGACAGGCGGGATAACCGGGCGCGGGACGGATGCCACGGTATTTTTCCTTGATGAGACTCTCGTTGTCCAATGACTCATCCGAAGCGTAGCCCCAAAGTTCCTTGCGTACAATCTCGTGCAGTTTCTCGGCAAATGCCTCGGCCAATCGGTCGGCCAGCGCCTTGAGCATGATACTGCTGTAGTCGTCATGGTCGGCAGCGAACTCGGTCAGCTTCTCCTCAATGCCGATGCCTGTGGTGACCACAAATCCGCCCAAATAGTCCTTAAGTCCCGTTTCGTTTGGAGCGAGATAATCGGCCAATGCGATGTTCGGAACGTCCGTGCCCTTCTTGCCTTGTTGACGGAGGGAATGGAACTTACCGATGGATTTTGTCGGGTCGGTGGAATCATAAACCTCCATATCATCCCCCACGGCATTGGCGGGCCAAAGGCCAATCACTCCATTTGCGGTGAGCCATTTCTCCGAAACAATCTTGTTGAGCATCGCCTGTGCATCCGCGAATAGCCGTTTGGCTTCCTCTCCCACCACTTCATCTTCTAAGATGCGCGGATAGCGGCCAGCCAGCTCCCACGTTTGGAAGAAGGGTGTCCAGTCGATGTAGGGTACCAATTCAGCAAGCGGGAAGTCGCTCATCGTTGTGATGCCCAGTTTATTCGGGCGATGGATGTCCTCAGCCTTCCACGTGATAGGGAAACGATTGGCGCGGGCATCGGCAAGCGTCACGTAGTTCTTCTCGCCCTGTTTGCGGGCATGGGTCTCGCGCATTTGGGCATATTCGGCCTTGATGCCGTCCACATAAGCCTTCTTGTCGGCACTAAGAAGCCTTTCTACCACCGTCACCGCCCGCGAAGCATCGAGCACGTGCACAGCCTGATCGTTGGTGTAATGACTGTCAATCTTCACCGCTGTATGCACCCTTGAAGTGGTTGCACCACCAATGAGCAATGGTATGGTGAAGCCACTCCGTTGCATCTCTTTTGCCAAATGCACCATCTCGTCCAACGAAGGTGTGATGAGACCGCTAAGCCCGATGACATCAACATTCTGAGCCTTGGCCTCCGCAAGAATCTTCTCTGCGGGCACCATTACACCCATGTCAATCACCTCGTAGTTATTGCAGGCAAGCACCACTCCCACGATATTCTTTCCGATGTCATGCACATCGCCCTTCACGGTGGCCATCAGCACTTTGCCCGACTTCGATGCCGAACCGTCCACATCTTGCTCCATGAATGGGAGGAGATACGCGACAGCCTTTTTCATCACCCGTGCACTTTTTACTACTTGCGGCAGGAACATCTTTCCTGCTCCAAAAAGGTCGCCAACGATGTTCATTCCATCCATCAGCGGGCCTTCGATAACATGCAATGGCTTGGCCATCGACAGGCGACATTCCTCCACATCTGGCTCAATAAATTCCACAATACCTTTCACTAAGGCGTGGCTTAATCTTTCGCGAACGGGCAAAGACCGCCATTCGAGGTCTTCTTTGGCATCTTTCTTTACGCCTTTGTAGCTTTCAGCAAATTCGAGCAGACGCTCGGTGGCATCGGCCCTGCGGTTGAGCAGCACATCCTCCACCCGCTCCAAAAGTTCTTTCGGAATCTGGTCGTACACTTCGAGCATGGCCGGGTTCACGATGCCCATGTCCATGCCCGCTTTGATGCCGTGGTAGAGGAAAGCCGAGTGCATGGCCTCGCGCACAGGGTCGTTGCCGCGGAAAGAGAACGATACATTGCTGACGCCTCCACTTACTTTAGCCCCTGGCAAGTTTTCCTTTATCCAAGCTGTGGCGCGGAAAAAGTCTACAGCGTTGTTGTTGTGTTCCTCCATGCCCGTAGCCACAGGAAAGATGTTCGGGTCGAAGATTATGTCCTGACGCGGGAAGCCCACGACATTCACCAAAATGTCGTAGCAGCGTTTACAGATTTCTATCCTACGCTCATAGCTATCGGCTTGACCAGCCTCGTCAAACGCCATGACGATTACTGCCGCACCATAACGCTTGACCAATTTGGCGTGATGGATAAACTGTTCCTCGCCTTCTTTCAGGCTGATGGAATTAACCACACTCTTGCCCTGCACACATTGCAGCCCTGCCTCGATAATCTCCCATTTCGAGCTGTCAATCATAATTGGAATGCGGGAAATATCGGGCTCTGAAGCAATAAGATGCAGGAACTTGACCATGGCCTCTTTGCCATCGATCATGCCCTCGTCCATGTTCACGTCCAAAATTTGAGCACCTCCTTCCACTTGGTCGCGGGCCACTACCAGCGCGTCTTCATACTTTCCTTCCTTTATTAAACGGAGGAACATGCGCGACCCGGTCACATTGGTGCGCTCCCCTATGTTGATGAAGTTCGACCCCTCATAGATTTGAAGAGGTTCCAGTCCCGAGAGTTGCAATGGTGGTATATTAGATTCAGACATTGAGTTATGGATTTCAGACATCAGATGTCAGATTAAATGGGTCTTGGAAAATGGCCTATTATGGGGTATTTAATGATTTACGAAGTCCTAGAATCATGAGTTCTAGTTCTGAAAGTTTGTTCAATACATCTATTAAATTTTCATTGGAAGAAAAACCAAGTTGTTCAGAAAGGAGGAGCTAAGTTCTAACTTCAAAAGAAGATCCTGATGCGATGGAAAGAAATTGGGCAAATTCCTTATCTGAATATCTGCCCGCTCCTTCTGCGATATTACTGGCAATAGAAACAGCCGCCCTTCGAACTTGTGATGTCAAACCAAATTTTTCTTCAGAAGGAAAATCTTTGGTGATGATATACACATCCTTCGCAATCTCCATCGCCAATTTCCAAACCTTGAGTTGTTCTAAATGGTGCATTTGCTTAACGTATTACTCTGACATCCAATGTCTGACATCTGAAATCTAATTTTTTACCCAGTAGCCTCTGACATCTGACTACTGATATCTGACTTCTTCCTTGGTTTGTACTTGGCCGCAACTTTAGCAATGGCCCGAATGTGGTCGGGAGTGGTGCCACAGCAACCACCGATAATGTTTATGAGATTCTCTTTTAGGAAATCCTCTATTTGGGGAGCCATTATTTCTGGGGTCTCATCATACTCGCCAAATTCGTTGGGTAGGCCAGCATTCGGGTGGGCGCTTATTGCAAAGGGGGCGTTCTTGGCCAACACTTGCAAATAGGGGCGCAGTGCAGAAGCACCAAGAGCACAATTCAAACCAACCGAAAGCAGTGGTATATGAGATACGGAAATAAGGAATGCCTCGGTGGTCTGTCCGCTTAGGGTGCGCCCGCTGGCATCGGTAATGGTGCCCGATACCATGATGGGAATGCGCCTTCCAATCTGCTCGAAGTATTCCTCAATGCCGAAGAGCGCGGCTTTGGCATTGAGCGTATCGAACACGGTTTCCACCATCAGAATATCTGCGCCACCATCCATCAGCCCTTTCACTTGGAAGATGTAGGCATCCTTCAGCTCGTTGAAGGTTACGGCTCTAAACCCTGGGTCGTTCACATCGGGCGAAAGGCTGGCCGTGCGGTTGGTTGGGCCAATGCTGCCCGCCACAAAGCGCGGCTTGTGCGGTTCGCGAGCGGTGAACTCATCGGCCACCTCTCGGGCAATTTTAGCGCTTTGAAAGTTGATGTCATACACCGCATCTTGCAAATGATAATCTGCTTGCGCGATGGTGGTTCCGCTAAACGTGTTGGTTTCGGCAATGTCGGCCCCTGCTTCAAAATACGCAGCATGAATACCCTTGATGATGTCGGGCCGCGTGATGCTAAGCAGGTCATTGTTGCCTTTCAGCGGATGGGAATGCCACTTGAACCGATCGCCACGAAAATCCTCCTCCGTTAGCGTGTGGCGCTGTATCATGGTGCCCATCGCTCCATCCAACACAAGGATGCGTTTGCTGAGGGCGTCTTGTAAAAGTTCTGTTCTGTTCACTGTTCAAAAATTAAGATTCACATCATTTTTCGCGCATCACACATCACTTATTCCAAACAAAAATGCCCTTCCAATGGGTGTTGGATGGGCATGATGGTGTCAAGTTAGAAGTCCACAGTGGAGCTACAACCTATCTCTCTCCTAGCTTTCGCTTAGAGCAGGATTTGGCACCTTCCAACAATTGGGGTTGCCAAGACATCAGCGGGCCTAATCCCTCCGTCTTTCTGGATAAGTAAGAATGCAAAGAACGTGCGCAAAAGTAGCTACCGAATTGATAGCGAACAATAGCGTATTACCATTTCAACACCCAAGCAAATACCAGCGGGGCAACGATGGTGGCATCGCTCTCGATGATGAATTTTGGGGTATGGATGTCGAGTTTGCCCCACGTGATTTTCTCGTTGGGAACCGCTCCTGAGTACGAACCATAACTGGTGGTGCTATCGCTAATTTGGCAGAAATAACTCCAAAACGGCACATCATGCCACTCCAAATCTTGGTACATCATAGGCACTACGCAAATAGGGAAATCGCCCGCAATGCCGCCACCTATCTGGAAAAAGCCTACGCCTTTGCCACTGCTATTCTCGCGATACCAGCCCGTGAGCCACACCATATAATCGATGCCGCTTTTCATGGTGGTGCTAATCAATTCGCCTTTGATGCAATAGCTAGCGAAAATGTTACCCATAGTGCTGTCTTCCCATCCTGGGCAAACTATCGGCAGGTTGCGCTCGGCAGCGGCTAGCATCCAACTGTTCTTGGGGTCAATCTCATAGTACTGTTCCAACACACCCGAAAGCAACATTTTGTACATGTATTCGTGCGGAAAATAGCGTTCACCTTTGGCGTTGGCATCTTTCCAAAGCTCATAAATATGCTTCTGCAATCTGCGAAAGGCCTCTTCTTCGGGGATGCAGGTATCGGTTACGCGGTTAAAGCCTTGCTCCAACAAATCCCATTCGTCTTGGGGGCTCAAGTCGCGGTAGTGCGGCACGCGCTTGTAGTGCGAATGCGCCACTAGGTTCATCAGGTCTTCTTCCAAGTTGGCTCCTGTGCACGAGATAATGTCCACTTTGCCCTGACGAATCATCTCAGCAAACGAGCGACCCAACTCTGCTGTGCTCATAGCACCAGCCATAGTAACCATCATTTTGCCGCCTTCCGCTAGGTGGGCTTCGTATCCTTTAGCAGCATCTACTAGTGCTGCTGCATTGAAGTGTCGGTAATGTTCTTCAATGAAATGGGAGATTGGTCCGCGTGTCATGCTTTTAGATTTTGGCGCGAAGGTAGAGAAAGGTCTGTAGTATCTTCGCCCCCATCAACCCTTCAAAAAAGCGCTATGGGCAAGTTTATTTCCAAGTTAATTTTCGCAATCAGTGGTTGGACCAAGGATGAGGATGTGCCCAAAGATGTGAACCGCTGCGTGATAATAGCCGCGCCCCACACCAGCAATTGGGATTTGGTGTATGCCCGTGCAGCATTCTTCTTAATGGGAGTACCGCTTCGTTTCACTATAAAAGACGAATGGTTACGCTTTCCTTTTGGCCCGTTGACCCGCGCCTTAGGCGGCATAGGCATAGACCGCAGACCAAAGCAACCGGGCGAACCGCGCAAAAGCATGACTGAGGCCATGGTAGTGCTATTTGACGATCACGAACGATTGGCCATGATGGTGACTCCAGAAGGAACGCGCTCACGCAGAACCGAATGGAAAACTGGATTTTACTACGTGGCCCTCAATGCCAAAGTGCCTATTGCTTTAGGCTATTTGGATTATAAACGAAAACGCGCTGGTGTGGGAAAAATCGTGTTCCCTTCAGGCGATATTGATAAAGACATGCGCGAAATAGTGGCGTTTTATCGTGACATTCCACCCAAACATCCCGAAAGGTTTGCTGTGGATGAGCGGTATGCTTAAAAGCTAGTCTAAACCCGCACCCCGATAATACAAATATCATCCACCTGTTCTAGCTGGCCCTTCCATTCTAGAAAGAACTTACGCAGTTCATTGCCCTGCTTGGTCATGGGGAGGCTACTTATTTCTGCCAGTTTGTTGAGCATCGGTGCCGATTTCAGCTTCTTGCCCAGCGGCCCGCCAAACTGGTCGGCATAACCATCTGAATACACATACACACAATCGCCCGGTTGCAATTGCAGCTCGTGATTGATAAAACTCTTTTCCACATTGTCCATAGAGCCTATGGCCAAGCGGTCGGCTTTGGTTACCATTAATTCTCCATTGCGAATAATAACCAATGGGTTGTAGGCGCCAGCGTAATGCAACACGCGGGTCTGCAAATTGAGCCGACAAAACGCCAAGTCCATCCCGTCTTTCACGTAATTGCTGCGCTCTGATTTGCGTAGCGATTCGTTGACGCTCACGCTGAGGTAATTCAGGATTTCGGCAGGATTCATTAACCTGTGTTCGTTCACGGCTTGGTTCAACCCATTGTTTCCAATAATACTCATCAATGCCCCTGGCACTCCATGCCCAGTGCAGTCTACTGCGCTAAAAAACACTTCCGAATCGCGGCTTTCCAACCAATAAAAATCGCCACTTACAATATCTTTAGGTTGAAAAAACACAAACGAATCGGGCAACAACTTAAACCAAAGTTCGTCCGATGGCAATATGGCCGATTGAATAGTGCTCGCATAGTTGATGCTATCGGTCATCTCCCGGTTTTTCTTCTCAATCTCGTCCTTCTTCTTCTCAATCTCACCTTTTTGCCCTTCGATAAATGCATTTTGAGCGGTGATTTTCACATTGGCCCTCCGAATGGCATAATAGGAATAGGCAATACCCGCAGCTATCAATCCAATTAAGATATAGAACCACGTGGTGCGATAAAATGGCGGCTTAATGGTAAAACTGAATTCAACAGCTTCGTTATCCCATATTTCGTTGCCATAGCCCGACCGCACCATAAAAGTGTAACTTCCGGGCGGCAGGTTGGCGTAGGTAGCCTCGTTGTTGTTGCTCACAGGCGACCACTCATCATCAAATCCCTTTAAGAAATAGATGTAGTTGATGCTTTCAGGTGTGGTAAGGCTAACTCCCGTAAACACAAAAGTGAGGTGGTTCTTATCGTAGTCCAGTTCCAAGTTTCTTGGAAGACCTGTGTCTGTTAGCGAATCAGTAAACAGTTGCCAGTTTACCGATTGCGAATACAGTTTCACTTCGTTGATGCGGGTCAACGGCTTGTGGTATTCGCCTTTGTCCAACCGCGGGTCGAACGAAATAAGCCCGTTTGATGTGCCAACCCATAGCACACCATCCTCATCTATCATGATAGAATTTGTGTTACAATCAAGCCCCAAAAAGCCTTGCTCTCGCGAGTAGCGAATCACCGATTGTAGGCTATCGCCACTAAAGGTCATTTTGCACAAACCCTTCGATTGGCCCACCCACAAATTTCCTTTCGTGTCAAAAATCAACGAATTGACACCATTTGCCATCAATCCGTTGTTTTGGTCAA
Source organism: Chryseobacterium gleum (assembly GCA_945903645.1). Taxonomy (GTDB): domain Bacteria; phylum Bacteroidota; class Bacteroidia; order UBA10329; family UBA10329; genus UBA10329. Next base: position 158,085 of record CAMDOM010000001.1, on the reverse strand, counting down.
ATCGAGTCAGTTTTTTTCCATCCCACTTAAATACTCCATCTGTATTACCAAACCACAGATGGCCATCTGGCCCATTTATTACACTTCGGGTTCGCCCATCGGTAAAGCCATCCTTCGCCTTCAACTGCCGAAATGTCTTACCATCATAATGTAGCAAACCATCTTCGTAGGCAAACCAAATTCCATCCTCCAGTTTGCAGACATGAAAAACCTCGCGCCTAAATGTGGTAGCTTCTTTTACCGCTTCTAGCTTTCCGTTTTCATAGCGTGCAACTCCTCCCTTGGTGCCCACCCACACATTCGAATCTTCCAACAATATGGTGTAGCATTCGTTCAGAATCTCATCAGGCGATTCAATAGCCTTAAGTTTTTTACCGTCATAAATGGTGAGGCCATAATTTGTGGCAATGAAAATATTGCCGCTAACATCCTCCTTCAAATCATTTACAATTTCGGTAGACAATCCATCCGAAAACTTAAATACCCGTTGCACTTTATTGTCGCCCCAAAGCACAAGCCCTTTTTTAGTACCAAGCCACACCCTCGATTTGCTGTCTTTAAGCACTGCATTCACATCTTGTTTCGTAAGCGAATCCAAGCCAAAAAGCTTAAAGCGTTCGCTATTCAATTTCGAAACGCCATTCACCTTCGACCCAAACCACAAATTGCCTTCACGGTCTTGCAGTATTTTCCATATATCGTTGTTCACAAGCCCATTCGACTCGTTCAATAGGGTGTAGCTATTGTCTTTGAATTTCAATACTCCACGCGATGTTCCTATCCAGATATTGCCCGAGCGATCGCGCTGATAGGTATAGAACGAAGTGCCCTTGGGCACTTCGGCCACGGTTTGTAGCTTGGCAGTGTCTCCCTGCGTGTGGTACAATCCATCGTATCCAAAAATCCAAGCCTTGCCCCCTTGCTGCGGCATTGCATCATACACGTAATTGCGAAGCAGACCACTTTCCACACTAAATTGCTTCAATTTCCCTCCTTCAAATCGGAACAATCCATGCTGAACGGTACAAAACCAAATGCCGCCATCGGCACCTTCTCTTATGTTGAGCACCGTAGAATTAAGCAAATTGGTATCGCCCAAAAAGGGTGTGATTTTGAGTCCACTTAGGGTACAAACTCCTTTGCGCGTGCCCACCCAAATGGTTCCATTCTTGGCCACATGAAGGCTATGAATGGCCTCGTGCGTTAGCCCTTGCGCAATTGTAACGGTATCGATGCGGATGCCATTCATTACCGTTAGGCCATTGTTGGTGCCTATAAGTAATCGCCCAAGCTTGTCTTTTGCAAATGCGAAAACGGTATTGTCGGGCAAGCCATTTTCCTTGTTCAGATAGCTAAAGCCCGCTCCATTATAGCGGTTCACTCCACCAGCATTGGTTCCCATCCACATTTCGCCTTCCTCGCCCTGAAAAAGTGCAAGTATTTGAGATTTGGATAACCCATTTTCGGTAGTGAAATTTTGGAAGTCATAGGTTTGCCCAATCGCACCTATCCCGCTGAAACAGAGCAACACAGCGGCAAAAAATCGAAGTGAAAGAAAACGGTTCAGAAAAATCACGATTAAGTAAAAAAGTCAAACTCTGTTGGTTCCAAGCGTTATACTTTAGAACCGTCTAAAAGTATGCAAATGAAGTGCTTTCATCTTTTTTGATTTCTTACTATTTCTGCGGGCTCTACCATGGGGTTAAACGCTTACCCTCATGGCTCGCCCAAACCCAATCCTTTTTCCCGGAGCAATTCCAACCTACTATTCTAGTTTTGGCAAATTCTCGCATTATGGAATGATGCTGCGAACAACCCCATAAATAACGATTGTGGGATGGTGCTTTATAAGGTTTGGGAGCATTCCATGACCGCCCTACCAAACTTGGTGCTCGTCAGCGGTATTGCCAACGGCAATTACCTCGTGCGAGTAGCTACCGATAGTGATGTACAAACCACCAAACTGGTGATTACGGGAGAATAATTTTGGCCTAAGCCAACTCTTTCTTGTAGTCCTGCTTCAGTTTGATGGAGGCAATAATATCCTCCAGTCGGCCTTTGGGAATGGCAGCAATGAGTTTTTTGGTGTACTCCGTTTTGGGATGGGAATAGATTTGGTCGGCATCGCCCATTTCTTCAATACGCCCTTGATTCATCACCACCATACGGTCGCTCATAAACTTCACCACGCTCAAATCGTGGCTAATGAAGATGTAGGTAAAATTGAAGTCGCGCTTCAGTTCGTTCAATAGATTTAGCACTTGCGCCTGCACCGAAACATCTAGCGCAGATACACTTTCATCGCAAATAATAAACTTGGGACGAAGTGCCAACGCCCGCGCTATGCAGATACGCTGCCGCTGACCTCCCGAAAACTCATGCGGATAGCGGTAAAAATGCTCCGGCAAAAGATTTACGCGTTCCAGTAGTTCAATCACTTTGGCTTTGCGCTCGGCATCATCAGCATAGAGCTTATGCACTTGCATGGGTTCCATTATAGCATCGCCCACCGTAATGCGCGGATTGAGCGATGAATAAGGGTCTTGAAAAATGATTTGAATGTCCTTGCGAATGGCGCGCAGTTCTGTGGGAGTCATGCTATGCAACGGATGCCCGTTAAAAATAACTTCGCCTCCTGTGGGTTCAATCAACCGCAGCACAGTACGGCCCAAGGTTGTTTTTCCGCAGCCGCTTTCGCCCACCAAACCCAATGTTTCGCCTGGATACACATCAAAGGTCACATCATCCACGGCTTTCACCCAATCGGTTGTTTTTCCAAAGAAGTTGGCCTTCATAGGAAAATACGTTTTCAGATTTTTGATGCGTAGAATGGGCTCTTGGGCATACAATTTTTCGTGAGCCAACTTTCGCTCTGCGTCTGTTTCAATGGCATTATTGCGCACATCTGCTATGCTTTGGTCAATTTCGCGAATGTTGCCTTCTGCATCCAAATCCATAAAATCAGAAACCACTGGCAACCGCTTTAAACGCACTTCCAATGGGGGTCTGCACGCCAACAATCCTTTGGTGTAGGGATGTTTTGGGTTTTGAAATATCTCCAACACAGGGCCTTGCTCCACAATCTTACCCTTATACATCACCACCACTTTGTCTGCCAATTCGGCTATCACACCCAAGTCGTGAGTTATGAACAGAATGCCCATGTCATTCTCTTGCTGCAGTTTCAGCATCAAGTCCAAAATGGTTTGTTGCACCGTCACATCAAGTGCGGTAGTGGGCTCGTCAGCAATCAAAATACTTGGATTGCAACTCATGGCCATTGCAATCATTACCCGTTGCTTTTGTCCACCTGATATTTGGTGGGGATACGAATCGAAAATAGCCTCAGGGCGGGGCAGTTGAACAATTTTGAACAGCGCAATGGTTTTTTCTTTGGCCTCTTTCTTCGACACCTTTTGGTGCAAAAGAATAGCTTCCATTACCTGATTTCCGCAAGTAAACACAGGATTTAAGGAAGTCATTGGCTCCTGAAAAATCATGGCGATGTCGTTGCCACGAATGGCGCGCATTTCGCTTTCCGAAAGTTTCAACAAGTCGATAGTGCCGCGTGTGTCCGAATGAAACAGCAATTCGCCCCCAGAAATCTTTCCCGGTGGATTTGGAATTAACCGCATTACCGAAAGGGAAGTCACCGATTTGCCCGAACCCGATTCTCCCACTATGCCAATTGTTTCGCCCCTGTTTAGAGTAAAACTGATGTCGTTCACGGCCTTTAGCACCTTGCCTTCGGTGCGAAATTCGGTGACAAGATTGCGTATTTCCAGTAGCTTATTTGGTTCCATGCGTTATTCTATTGTCAATGTCCAAACTTACGGGGGATATTTATGTTCCGCAAGAATTCGGCAACTCAAATTGATTTTGGCTAGGAAATTGGGTATGTCGGTTGCTTCAAAAATGGACATTTACCCAATTGCAGCGCGTCCGCATCTATTTTAGCCCTTACTTTGTCCAACGTTAAAAGGCTATTTGTGGCTTGATTGTTGAATAATGCGCTGAACTTTACACCATGAAACATCTCCTCACCACTTTTTTTCTTTCCATTCTAATCACCGCAGCGTCATTTGCCCAATCGGTAGACGAAAGCATTGCTAATGCCATACGCATTGGCAGTTTCAAAGATGTGTCGCGCCACCTCGATGCAAAAGTGGATATGGCTGTACTCAGCAAAGAGAACAGCTACAGCAAGTCGCAAGCCGAGGTTATCATCAAAAACTTCTTCGAGAAAAATAAAGTGTCGGGCTATCAGGTCATTCACCGTGGCAAATCGCGCGATGGTGCGCAATACGTTATTGGTAGCCTAGTGACCTCCTCGGGTACATATAGAACCTATGTGCTTACCAAAGGCGAAGGCGATAAAGCCAAAATTCAACAACTGCGTTTCGAAGTAAGCGAATAACCCATGACCCTCGATCAGATTATTGACGAGGCGCTTCGCGAGGATATTGGCGATGGAGACCATACCTCTGATGCCTGTATTCCTAAAGATGCGCTCGGAAAAGCTAAACTTTTGGTGAAAGAAGATGGCGTAGTCGCAGGGGTTGACCTTGCTCTGCGCATTTTCAATCGGGTGGATAGCAACCTGGTGGTTACAACTTTTATTGCAGATGGCTCCGATATTCATATTGGAGATATTGTGCTAACCGTAAAAGGCAGCTCGCGTTCCATACTGAAAGCTGAACGCTTGGTACTCAATTTTATGCAGCGCATGAGCGGCATTGCCACCCGAACGCGCCAGTTGTGTCGCCTCATTGAAGGCACGAATACCAAGCTACTGGATACCCGAAAAACTACGCCATTGCTTCGTGAAGTGGAAAAAATAGCTGTTAAATTGGGTGGAGGCCACAACCATCGCTTTGGTTTATATGATATGGTAATGATAAAAGACAACCATATTGACATGGCGGGCGGATTGGAAAATGCCCTACACCGCGTTAGAACACATCTACTTGCCATAAACAAAGACTTGCGCATTGAGGTTGAAGTGCGTTCTATGGACGAACTGGAAGAAGCCTTGAGTCTTGGTGGATTTCATCGCATAATGCTGGATAATTTTTCCCCCGAATTACTTGCCGTTGCAGTAAAACGCATTAACGGAGCGTACGAAACCGAGTCGTCTGGAGGAATAACAGAGGCCACTATAAAAAGCCATGCCCTAACTGGCGTGAATTACATCTCTGTTGGGGCGCTAACGCACAACATCAAGAGCCTCGATTTGAGTCTCAAAGCATTCTAAAATGGTGCGTAGGTGGATTGTACGTTTTTTGCATTTGCCCATTATTAGCGGCCTTATTGCTTTTAGCAAGCAGGTGCGCCTTCCCGGATTCGATGGCATTCCGCTCTATGATGTACTCACCTTTTTCATTCTCGGTATTCAAAAAGGCTCGCTCAATATCCGCGCATCTTCGGTGGCGTTCAATTTTATTCTGGCCATTTTTCCAGCAATAATATTCTTGTTCACGCTGCTGGCCTACATTCCTTATGCCGGATTTCAAGAGCAATTGCTCAATCTTATGCAAGAGTTTTTGCCTTCCGACACCTATAAAGTGGTGCGCGAAACCTTCGAAGATGTCATTACCCAACAGCGCGGTGGACTCCTTTCGCTCACCGTTATTTCGGCTTTGTATTTCTCTACCAATGGCATCAGTTCGCTTATAGACAGCTTCAATGCCACGTATCACACCATGGAAAAACGCCCGTTTATTGCACAACGGGGCATTGCGCTGGCCATTATGTTGGTGTTGGTGTTCATTACCATTATTACCATTGGGCTTATTCTTTTTGGGCAGGTGGGCCTTTCGTTTTGGGAATCTACGGGCTACATAAGAGGATTGGGCGTGCTTATTGCCCTGCACATAACGCGGTGGTGCGCCATTCTGCTGCTCATTTTCTTTGGGCTTTCCGTATTGTATTCCTTTGGCCCTGCCAAAACCACCAAGTGGCGACTTTTTAGTGCTGGCGGCACTTTGGCAACGGTTCTTTTCATTTCCACATCGCTTGTTTTTCGCTTTTTCGTGGAAAATTTCGGCACCTACAATACGCTTTATGGCTCTATTGGCACCTTGCTGGTGGTAATGCTGTGGATGCTTATCAACTCCACAGTATTGCTCATAGGTTTCGAACTTAATGCCAGTATTGAAAAAGCAAATCGCATGGGCAAACAAGACAGCAAAACCACGCTGGGCCTATCACTCGAGAAAGCCATTGTGCAAGGTGACCCCGAAAAAGCATGAGTCGAGTTTTGTGGATAGTGCTACTTATTGTTGGACTTCCGTGGGCTGTTTTTGCCCAAGATTCCATTGAAGCATTAGACACCAGCTCGGCCAACATCAGTGTGAGATTTATGTATTACCCCAACACGCCAACGCCCAACCCCGATTCGTTGCGCTATGTGCTAGAGGCCAGTCCCGACTTGTGGTATAATGCCTACGATGGGCTCAAATTTGGGATTCATTTGCGCGGTGGAAAAAGCGCCACCCACCATGTGTTTAATGTGTACGCCTGGGGAAATTCGGGAGTGGGACAATATGGCTTGCCCAAAGGCACCAACACGCGGGGGTTCATGCCTGTTTCCTTTATGGCCGATTATAGAACAAGCCTTTCCAAGCTTTGGAAAAACTTCGACATTGCCCTTTCGGGTCGTGCACTCGATGGTTTGTATGGCTATCAAATTGAGCTAGAAAAGCAAAATGCCAAGCGCACCACCACCTATGGGTTCTATTTCAAGTCGATGATTCGAAGTGCAACCAACGGCATCCCCTATTTACTCGACCGCCAAAATTGGGACGCGGGTCAATGGAACAATTCCTTCAACCTCACCTTCGACCACCGCTATGCCTACACCAACGGAACTGGAACTGTGAATGTATCCCTACGCAGCAGTGCATTGGGCAGCCAAACCAACTACCATTACCTGCGAGCCACGGCTGCAAACCACACCGATATGTGGTTGCTTACCCTGCATTCACGGGTGTTTTTGCAATTGGGCTATGGCACCAATTGGGGGGCCGAATCTTCGCTGTTTGTAGACAAAGCCTCGCCCGAGGAAATGATGGACAATAAGTTTACCCGTGCTGCGGGCATTTTCCCTGCCAGTTGGGGAACGTATGGTTTGGTAACAAATCATTTTCATCATGGTGGAGGGCTTAATTTGCGGGGCTATGCGGGCTATCTCTCGCCCGAGCAGCTTGGCGACCAACAGCTATTGGCCTACAGCGGCAGCAATGGAGCATCTGTTAGTGCCGAGCTAGATTTTGACCGCCTTTTGGGTAGCGATAAATGGCCTGCGCGCAAGTACCTGCGGCTCAACACCTACCTGTTTGGCGATTTGGGCATACTGAGCGTGAATGCCGATGGCACCTCGCCCCAATTTGCTATGCCGCGTGCCGATGCTGGCCTTGGCATTGCCCTCACCATAAAACAATGGGGGCCGATTGAAAAACTAAAACCCCTCACCATTCGCTTCGATATGCCGCTTTACCTAAGCCGCCAAGCTGCTCTGCAACCCGAACCTTGGCAATGGCGCTGGGTGCTGGGAATTGGAAGGACGTTTTGATGCTTGGTGAAGCATCTGGGTTGCTACATAAAACAAAAAAGGCCACCCGATTAAAATGGCCTTGGCTCAGGAAAAAGTTGGAAGTTTTGCTCTTGGTATTATTACTTGCGTTTTACTTCACGCGAGTAATCACCCAACCCGCAGTGGGGTTAGCACCTTTTCGCAATCAAACTTCCAATTGGTTTGTTCCTCCACACTAAGACACAGGCACGCAGATGAGGGAGTTTTCCACGTCCAATCATGAGCCTCTACCAAAATGATGTTGCCCACCGTCATTTTGAGTAAATAGACACGCACGAAGTTCTTTTTGGTTAATGAACTGGTTTCCAATTCGGGCTTTTGTTCTTTCATTATTCTTTTAAGTCGCGTTTTAGGTTTGATGGTTACTTACTTTTGAACAAAAAAACAATCTCGCGTTTTGAAAACACTTTTCTTAAGTTTATTAATTTTTGCTGCTACCACTTGCTATGCCCAAAATGCGGCATTAGTTCTTGTTAAAACAACTTCTGGTGCAGAAACTAAGTGCAAGATTCTAGGACATGAGGAAACAAAGTGGAGGATAGAATTAGAAAGTGGTCGTGTGTCTACTGTTGATGAAAGTATTATTGAAAGCATAGATGGAATAAAAGCACCTGAATGCTTTGATCGTTTTAGAAAGTTAGGCAACCTGCTACAGCTCCCACTTGTTGATGGAAAAATCACCTATGGAGGTGTGGTACAAATAGATGGTCTAAGTTCAGAAGAACTATATAAAAGAACAAAGCGTTGGTTCATTGAGACGTATAATTCTGGTAAGGATGTAATTCAACTGGATGATAAGGAAAATGGTGAGATTATCGGTAAAGGATTTTTTGAAACATACTGGCAATCAACATTTTATAGTGGAATTGGAATTAATATTCATGAAACAATCAAGATTCAGGTTAAAGATGGAAGATACAAATATGAGATTACAGATTTTAAAGTGAAATTTTACGTCCCTGCCGCAGGAGGTATGCCTGCAAACAATGTCGATGCACCTCTTGAAACATGGAACACGTGGCGTGAAGAGAATTGTAATAAGATTCGGGCCCAAATAGATTTAGACGTGAAAGGACTTATAGCTTCACTTGAAAAATTTGTAAGAACAAAGCCCCAAGATGACTGGTAAAATTGTCACTTCTTTCTGACCAGCCTACCCGAGCGAGGGGCAAAAAGACAACGCGATTAAGCAAGAGCAAACACAAGTAGAGTTGCTTCACCAACTTATTGCCAAGCAACGGCAGGCCATTGATTGTTTAGAAACAGTTTTAATAAGCTGGTACACATTAAATGAACACGCTAAAATGAATTGGCTGAAAAAAATATTTCAAAATAAAACGGAGAATAAAGTAGCCGAAACTCCAGAGATTGGTGTCCCAAGCGAAAAGACTAATCAGTCCAACAGTGCAACGCAAATAACTGTTCAAAGCAGATTTGCCGGCTTTGACTATACTTATATTGATTTAGTTCACTTCAAAAATGATGAAGCAAAATCAGAATATATTGAAACAATCAAAATGATTATTTCTGAATTAGAAATTAAAGACAACATGGACTATGTCGCGGTCCAAAAAAAACTCGCTGACTATAATTCTAATTCAGGGAATTCACTTATTCCCCTATTTACAAACACCCTTCTTTTTAAGTCTTTTATTGTTACAAAACTTGAAAGCGATGGCATTGCCAAAATATCAGAAAGACCTTCCGACACAAATCAAAATGGTGCGGAAAAAATAAAATCCTATTACCCAGCTTTAAATTTTTGCACTGTAAATCTTGCAAGAAAAGTTAAAAACAACTTTTTTGACTTTCAGTTTGAAGAAAAACTTATCAGCGAGATACTTGAAAAGAATAATCTGTTCAATTACGCTAGAATAGATACTCTATTTGCATTGGGAAACGCGTATTACAAAGCGACCCAATTGAGCAAAATGGATAGCACTTTTGAAAAGATTCTTTCGGAAAAGTATGATTTGAGTGAATCAACCATTGCAAACTATTATCGTTCAATTGGTGAAATTTATGCTGACCTAAAACAAGATGAAAAGGCCCTCAACTGGTTAAAAGCGGGTTTAACATTAAACACAAAGCTCGGTGTAAAGAAACTTGTAGACCAACTTGAAAAAAATTTAAGTAAGTGATAAAAATGGACTTATACAGATCCACCCGAGCGAGCGTGCCCGAAGCTGGATTTAGGGTCTTTACCTAGGGCTTATTATTCGGTAGCTTCCTAACCACCAATGTTGTTCTTGTTCTCCGTAATGCCACATCGTCTTTCCTAAAAAGGTACAGCCTGTAAAGACATGTCTATATAAAACCTGAACCATTGCCAGAAGCACAAAGAGCTGACAACCTGAACAACGCAGTTTTGTGTGGCGATGCCTACTTTGGTATTGGAAGAACTTGATTAAAAATCCTTGGCAGTATTGAAAGAACAATTCAGTGAGTTTGCGACATGGATATTTAATAATCCACCGCCTTTTCTCAACTGCATTTCTGCTTCCACAATCGTCAATCAATTCTCGTCAATGCTTCAATCGGCTTCCTTACTTTTGTAGGCGATAATCGCTGCATTTATCTCAGCATTAAACAATCAAAATGACATACGATTTAGTTGTGATAGGTAGCGGTCCTGGGGGCTATGTAGCCGCCATCCGAGCAGCACAATTGGGCATGACAGTGGCCGTTGTGGAAAAAGCCGAACTCGGTGGCATCTGCCTCAATTGGGGTTGCATCCCTACCAAAGCGTTACTCAAAAGCGCCCAAGTGTTTGAGTATATCTCTCACGCTGCCGACTATGGCATCACGGTGCCAGCACCCCAAGCAGATATGACCGACATGGTGAAGCGCAGTCGCGGTGTAGCCGATGGCATGAGCAAAGGCATCCAATTCTTACTCAAAAAGAACAAGATTGAACACCTTGCAGGTCATGGTCGCCTCAAAGGCGCAGGCGTGGTAAGCATCACCGCAGCAGACGGCACCTCGTCCGAAGTATCGGCCAAACACATCATTTTGGCGTTGGGCACTCGCTCGCGTCAACTACCCAATCTTCCGCAAGACGGCAAAAAGATTATAGGTTATCGCGAAGCCATGACGCTTCCTAATCAGCCCAAGCGTATGGTTATAGTAGGTTCAGGAGCTATAGGAGTTGAATTTGCCTATTTCTATCACACCCTCGGCACCGAAGTAACACTAGTTGAATATATGCCCAATATTGTTCCTGTTGAAGACGAAGAAGTGAGCAAGCAACTGGCGCGCAGCTTCAAAAAGACAGGCATGAAAATAATGACCGAAAGCAGTGTAGAAAAAGTAGACACTAGCGATTCGGGTTGCATTGTTACAATCAAAACCAAAAAGGGCGAAGAAATTGTAGCATGCGATGTCGTTCTTTCTGCTGTGGGCATCCAGGCCAACCTTGAAGATGCTGGCCTCGAAACAGTTGGAGTTGTTGTAGACAAAGGGCGCATCCTTGTAGATGAGTTTTACGCTACCAACATTCCTGGTGTTTACGCCATTGGAGATTGCGTTCCTGGCCCAGCCCTAGCCCATGTGGCAAGCGCGGAAGGAATCATTTGTGTAGAAAAAATTGCTGGCCACCATCCTGATCCCTTGGATTACGGCAACATTCCAGGATGCACCTATTGCAGTCCAGAAGTAGCCTCAGTTGGGATGACCGAAGCTGCTGCAAAGGAAGCAGGATATGAATTGAAGGTGGGCAAGTTCCCGTTCTCGGCAAGCGGAAAAGCCAGTGCGGCAGGCGCCAAAGACGGTTTCGTGAAGCTGATTTTCGATGCCAAGTATGGCGAACTTCTGGGTGCCCATATGATAGGTGCCAACGTAACCGAAATGATTGCCGAGATAGTGGCAATACGCAAACTGGAAACCACTGGTCACGAACTGATAAAAACTATACACCCGCACCCAACCATGAGCGAGGCCATCATGGAAGCGGCTGCTGCAGCCTATGGCGAAGTGATTCATCTATAGGAATTGAATGTGTGGCATAACTGGAGCATTTGCGTTTAGCCCCGTTGGGATAACCTATTTCGATAGGTTAAATGCTGCGGTAAACACCCTCAAACTACGTGGGCCCGATGCCAATGGCACCTTTTGTCAAGGGAGTGTTGCTTTAGGTCACACACGTTTATCTATTATTGATACTACTGCTGGAGCCAACCAGCCATTTAGCGATCCAACAGGGCGCTACACCATTGTCTTTAATGGAGAGATTTTCAATTTCAAAGACCTCAAGTTAGAACTGCCTGACGTAAACTTTACTACCACATCGGACACCGAAGTTTTACTGCACCTGTATATAAGGTATGGTGAAGCGATGTTGACAAAACTCAACGGGTTCTTTGCCCTTGCAATTTTCGACAACCAAACAGACTCCTTGTTCCTTGCCCGCGACCGCATGGGAATAAAACCTCTTTTAGTATACCAGGATAAGGATGTTGTTGTGTTTGGAAGCGAAATGAAAGCCTTAATGGCTTTTGGTATTCCTCAAAAGATTGACATAACTTCTCAGTTTTTGTACCATCAGTTTAACTACACTCCTTTTCCGCATACCATATTTGAAGGGGTGAAAGAAATGGAACCAGGAACTTGGATGCGCATAGGCTCATCCATCGACAATCATCAATCATCCATTTACTGGAGTATTCCAAAACCATCTGCGTCAGAAACAACGCTCTCGTACGATGCCGCTCAAAAACGCCTGGTAGAATTGATGCGACTATCGGTGCAGCGAAGAATGGTGGCCGATGTGCCGTTGGGTTCTTTTCTTAGCGGAGGAATTGACTCCTCAGTTATTGCCACATTAGCTTCCGAATGCACAGATAAACTCAAGACTTTCAGCATTGGGTATGCAGACGAACCATTGTTTGACGAAACCAAATATGCCGAACTGGTTGCTAAGCGCATTGGTTCAGAACACACCGTATTTAAGTTAACTAACGAAGATTTATTTTCCAGTCTGCATAAAGTATTGGACTATATCGATAGACCCTTTGCAGACTCCTCTGCTCTTCCAGTTCATATTTTATGCAGGCAAACTAGGAAGCATGTTACTGTAGCACTATCGGGCGATGGTGCTGATGAGCTTTTCTCCGGGTATAACAAACATGCAGCGGAATATCGCGCGCGTCATGGCGGAGTTATAAATGGTGCGCTGGCCGCACTTGGACCTTTATGGAAGTTCATGCCCGCTTCTCGAAATTCATCTTGGGGAAACAAAGTGCGCCAATTGCAGAAGTTTTCCAGTGGATTACGCCTTTCTCCGCAAGAACGGTATTGGACTTGGGCTTCGTTTATGGTGCCTAATGATGTAGCTAAATTGATGAACACCGAAATTCATCTTTCGGAGGAATATTCCGCACGAAAACATGCGTTAACGTCCGAAATAACTGCACGCTTTGGTTTAGACGATATGCTTTACACCGACTTGCATCAAGTGTTGCGCAACGACATGCTTACCAAAGTAGATTTGATGAGCATGGCCAACAGTTTGGAAGTGCGAGTTCCGTTCTTGGACCATGAAATTGTAGAATTTGCATGTTCACTTCCCGAAGATTACAAGATAAATAGCACTATGCGCAAACGCATAGTGCAAGATGCTTTTCGCTCTATGTTGCCTCCAGAATTGTATCAGCGCCCTAAGCACGGCTTCGAAGTACCGTTGCTAACTTGGTTTAGAACTTCACTCCGGCCTTTAATCGAAAACGACTTATTGAATCCTACTTTGATTGCAGAGCAGGGAATTTTCTCTCAAACCAAGGTAAAGCAAATTTTAGCGCAGTTAAATTCGAATGACCCTGATGATTCAGCAACTCATGTTTGGAACCTCATTGTTTTTCAAACATGGTGGAAAAGGCATTTTTTGAGTTAATCCCGAAAAAGTTTCGCGTTGGGATAATTATTCTATTTTTACCCGCCAACTTACAGCCCTGCAAGCGTAAACTCAGTATCGGATGAAGCTTAAACTTTTACTTTGTATTTTCTTAACAAATCTAGCACTTCCTCTAGCCGCGCAGGAAAAAGTAGAAGGCAAGACGAAAGAGAAAGCTAAGACGGAAAAACCTGAAAAGGAGCCTAAAGTTCTGAAAGAAAAAAAGCCCCGTCCTCCATTTTATGACAATAAAATGCCTTCCATATATATAGGTGGAGGAAATTTATCGTTGATGGCAGACGATATTTCGAAAGATTTGAAAGTTTACAATACTACCAACTGGCGTTGGGGTATTTATGGTGGTTTGGAGCATCGTACATTTAGTGCAGTTGGTTTTTCATTGGGTTTCCTGTATGGACAAGTATCTGAAAACGAACGTTCTCCTGTTGCATTATTAAATCGCAATGTGGAAACCACGTTCATGCAAATTGACATGCATGTGAAGGTCTATTTAGACAATAATTTGTTCATCAATCGCTCTTCTAAATTTTCCCCATACTTATTTGGTGGTGTAGGATATATTGTAAACTTCACTCCCAAAGCTGACCTACTCGATAATCAAGGCCGCGCTTACAACTATTGGGATGATGGGTCTATTCGCGATCGAGTTAAAAACCCTGAGAATTTGGGTGTGGCCCAAACACTATCGCTTGACCGCAAATACGAAACTGAGTTAAAAGAAGCCTATTCCAACGACCCAGCTGTTTCAGGAGGTACGTATTCAAGAAATGCCATTACAATTCCTTTTGGAGTTGGATTACGTTATAAGTTTTCCAATAAATTCTACGGAGATGTTAAAGCCACGTACTATTGGAGTTTGACGGACTACTTAGACAATTTTGAGAATGGTTCTCAATCCGATCACATCTTGTTTACATCTATAGGATTTGGGTACAATATCGCTGCGAAAAAGACCCAAAAACCACCTTCACAGTTTGATGCTATTGACTTCTTGGCGTTGGATAAAGGAGATGATGACGGTGATGGAGTAAGGAATTTGGAAGATTTGTGTGCTGGCACTCCAGATGGCGTAAAAGTGGATTTGTTCGGTTGCCCGAAAGATGGCGATGGTGATGGTATTGCCGACTACAACGACCAAGAAGGTAATAGCGCTGCAGATGCAGTGGTTGACAAACTTGGTGTGACAGTGAATGAAGATGAGCTACTAAAATCTGACACGATAGCAGTAAACAGGGACGTACGTTATTTGGCTTTCCCGAGTATTCAAGGCAAACCCGCCAAAAGCTTATATTCGTTGGAAGCTCCAGAAACCTATCGCGCAGCTACCACCCTTGGCGATTTCGTAGTTGTTGATAGAGATAATGATGGATTCATTTCAGCCGATGAGATTACATGGGCCATTGACGCTTTCTTCGAGGGCGAATTGGATTTCTCAGCAGATAAGTTACACGATTTGATTGATTTCTTCTTCGAGCAGTAAACCTTGATGAACCTACGAACTCTTTATCTTTTACTCTTGTGTTGCTTGCCTTTTGTTGGAATGGCACAGTCTGACACTGCCAAAGTTGCTGCTAGCGCAGAAGCGGAAGCGAAAAAAGCAATTCGCGATTCCAAGAATGCAGAACGCAAACTATGGAACAAAGAGAATACAATATATAATCCAATTATTGGGGTAGGGGCTGGTTTTATGAATTATTTCGGAGAAATCACAAATAATGACCGTTCCAATGTGATGCTTCATAACTTGGGGTTGCAGTTCGTAGCTACCAAGAATTTCACGCCTTCTTTTGGAATGCAATTCAATGTAACATATGGTCGCATATCAGCGCACGAGCGTTCAATTGAAAGAAATGTGAATTTCTCAACTGACTTAATTGCATTTGATATCCATGGAACCTACAATTTTGCTGGTATTCTACCTCCAAAGCGATTTTTAAGCCCATTTATTGCTGTGGGTATCGGAGCGTTTAACTTTACTACAAAAAGTGATTTGCGGGATTCTGAAGGCCGTCTTTACAATAGTTGGAGTGATGGAACATTGCGCAGCGCTGCAGAAGGCGCATTAAACTCTGAAAACGCAGAAATACTTCGTAGAGATTATGACTATGAAACAGATATGCGTAAGTCCAACCTTGATAGCCTTGGCAACTATCCTGAGTTTGCGCTAAGCATTCCATTCACGTTTGGGTTAGACTTCAAAGTATCTCCGCGATCAAACATCAAGCTAACCACAACTTTCCACTACACAATTACTGACTTAATTGATGGTTATACTCGAGATGGTAAGCCAGGTAGGGTTGGCGATGCTTCAAATGATTTTTTTATGTACACGGGGATTTCATATCACTACGATTTCTTCACTCCTAAAAAAGATAAAACCAAGGATAATCAATTCGCAGCATTCGAATTTGAATCTCTAGATGGTGATCCAGATGGAGATGGCATACAAGACATTAACGACCGCTGTCCTGAAACTCCAAAAGGAGCAAAAGTGGATGAATTTGGCTGTCCTACCGATTCAGACTTAGATGGAGTGGAAGACCATTTGGACGATGAGGCGGCTACGGATGCTAAATTGAATGTGAATATGGTTGGCGTTGGTTACACTGATGAAATGATTCCAACGAAGGACACCGTAGGAACCGTTCGGGCTAAAATGTTTGAAATTTATCCGGAACTCATTGCACTTTATAAAACTCGTGAAGAGGAAAAGACAGCCTCAATAACAGTTGAAGGTGCTCAAATCCTAAAAACATTCGATTTCAATCGAAATGGCAAAATAAGTGTGGATGAAGTTTACACAGCAATCGATCAGTTCTTTGATGGTGAATTAAAAGTCACAGTAGTTGAACTTACCGAGTTAATTGACTACTTCTTTGAACAATAACAAATAATAATACCTTCGCCCCCGTAAAATTGACATCTCAAGAAATGATACAGAAATCTTTACTTACCATTGTATTTGCCGGCCTTACTACAGTCACATTATTGGCTCAGGTGTCTGTCACCACAAAGATTCCCCCTACAGTAAAGCCAGGAGGTGAATTTAATGTAGAGCTAAATATTAGCAAAGGTGATGTAACTGGTTTTGCAAAATTGCAGCAGGATTTACCCACTGGATTTACAGCGATGCCAGGAGAAAGTGCAAATTCAACATTCTCTTTTAAGGATAGAAAAGTGAAATTTCTATGGATGGCCTTACCTTCAACTACAGACATAAAAGTGTCGTATAAAGTGGTAGTTGATGCAAGCGTTAGCGGAAATCAAATTATGGAGGGTAACTTCTCCTTTATTCGTAATAACGAAACTGAAAAATTTGTACTTCCGAAGGACATCATTGTAGTTTCTTCTGACCCAACCGCTGCATCACAAAACGCTGCTGTTGCTAACCAAGCAATGGAAGACCAAAAACGTAAAGAGGAAGCTGCTGCGGCTACTAGAGCTGCAGCACAAGCCGAGGAGGCTGCTAAACCTGCTGAAATAGCCACATCTCAAGAAGTAGCCAAACCTGCGGAATCAACTAATACTAATGCACAAGAAGCATCCAACACAGCAGCTGAGTCAACTTCAACACAAGAGTCTTCAAGCCAACCTGCCAGCAGCACTTCTGCAGCAGACGCACAAGTTGCAGAAGAAAAACGCGCTACCGAAGTAAAGAAGTCGCAAGACGCCAAAGCTGCTGCAGACCAAGAAGCTCAGCGCAAACAAGCGGAACAAGCTAAAGCACAAGAATCCAAACCAGTTGTTAAATCGCAACCTGCCAGAGCTTCTTCTAGTGCTTCTGAATTGAAAAGCAAACCAGGATTAGTTTTCCGAGTTCAGATTGCAGCTGGACCAAAAAGCACAGAATCAGCTTTGTTTGCTTCCAAACACAATATTTCAGACGCCATTTCTGTAGAAAATCACGAAGGATTAAGCAAGTATGTTGTTGGTGAATTTGGTTCATACCGCCCTGCCAAAACGTACAGCAATGAGTTGCGTGATACAAACGGTGTAGCTGGACCATTCGTAACTGCCTACAACAATGGAGTTCGTATAACAGTGCAAGAAGCTTTGAATATTGCAGGTCAGTAATTTAACCTGTTTAAATATATAACTGTAAATAACCCTGCTTTGGCGGGGTTATTTTTTCATTTGAACTCTAGGATACGGCCATGAAAAGCCCATGTCTTTTTGGGATTGTTGCTTCACTTGTGATTTTCACTTTCCATGTGGATGCGCAGAGCATAGATACCATTGCATCGAAAAACAATAAACAAATTAATCTACCTGAAATAGGTGTAAACCTTGGTTTTGTGAATATGTTATCGGATGTTGCACTTAACCAATCCGGTCCAAGTGCTTTTACTCAGTTTGGCTTCCAACTGAACATTACGCAACCAATAGCCAAGTTCCTTAATGTTTCTCTGAATCTATTTACGGGAACAGTCTACGGGGAAGAAATACGTGGGTTTTATAACTTAAATTATCGCACATCCCTATTCAGCCAACAGCTTTGTGTGGAATATAATTTCTATCCACTTTTAAAACCAAACGCACAAGGAAAGCAATTGATACGACCATATATTGGTTTTGGTCTTGGAGCAATGTTTTTTCGTTCCAAAGGTGACTTGACATCATCTGCTGGAGAAACATATAACTATTGGACGGACGGAACAATTCGTAGCATAGCAGAAAATGATGCCTATGCTGAATCTGCGGTACTTCTACAGCGTGATTTCAATTACGAAAGTGATTTAAGAGACGCCAACCTAGATGGATTAAGAAAATATCCACAAACTACTTTCACTATTCCCATCAATGCTGGGATTCGCTTTCAAATAACCAAACATTTTGGTGTGAATGCGGCATTTACTTATGCTTTGAACTTTTCAGAAATGCTGGATAATTCAGGTGCTGGTAGTATCGGAACACGCAAAAGTGCAAGTGGGAACGACAATCATATTTTTGGGTCAATCGGAATTAATGTGTTTCTGGGCGCAAAGCGTACAACTAGTATTCGGGACACTGAGCAAACGTTGGCTACCACAACACCTAATCGTTGGGGCTCTAATAAATCAGTAGAAAAATCAAATAGCAAATCATCTAGACCTGAAACTGAAGTGTCTGAGTTAGTTAACGCTTCAGGAAGTTTGGATGAGCTTTCAACCAGAAACTCTAATGGAATAACCAGTATTCAATCGGCTGAAAACAATCAAAGCAGTGCAGTGAGTGTTAATTCTTCAGAAAACGCTGAAGTAACATCTAAGGGGAACTCCGATACAATTGCCAATAAAAAATCCATTGATAACGAGCAAGGTGATGTAGTGATTACTACTTCTAAAGCAAGCACTGATGCGACATCCATTGCGGACTCTACTGTAAAAAATAATACACAATTAACTAAAACCAAGAATAACAGCGCGGAAATTACTCAATTTGCAAATGGCACGAAATCCAATGTAACAGGCACAAATCAGAATTTATCACTCCCAGATAGTCTAAGCGAAAACAGTCAGGCAAAGAAAGACTCAGATAAAGATATTGCACCCATTAAAAATGACGCTAATGTCAAGTCAATTTCCGCGAGTCGAGATTCAGAGAATTCCAATGAAGGTAAAACAGGCGAATCTAGGAATTCAAATGAGCTGACTTCGGAAGAAAAAGCAAGAACTACTTGGGCGGAAAACACTGAAAGTAATTCTGCTGCATTAGCTGAAAATGACAAGGCTAAACAGACAATTAAAGATACAACTTTAACTCCTTCGGAAGAAAACAAGTCGTTACAAACAAACGCACATTTAAAACCAGAAGATGTAAATTCTTCTAATCCGAATGAGACTAAATCTAATCAGTCCAATCAGGAAATCACTACTTCTAATTCATCAAATCAAAATCAAGCGAATCAAACAAAATCGTCTAAAACTGGTAACATCGCTTCGAGTATATCCAAAAATTATCAAGACGAAAAAACTTCATCGAATAATGGTCAAATCACTTTAAAAGATTTACAACAGGTTTCGCCAAAGGCTACAGGCACCTTCCATTGGGCCGACCGTGATGAGAATGGAAACATCACTGCAACGGAAGTGCTTTACTTTATAGATAGCCTTTTTGATGGTGATGGCACATTGACTGTTGAAGACATTCAAAACCTAATTGACTACTATTTCGACCAAGAGTAATCTTTATCTATTTTTAGCGCTAAGTTGCAATACCCTATGATAAGAATTTTACTTCCATTTTCTCTCGTAATATCATGTGCTGTAAGCACTTTTGCGCAGAGCGACTCCATATACTATCTCGACAATCGCGGTAAAGACGCCCTTCTAGCTCCGCGAATTGGAGTTGGAGCAGGTTTCTTCACTTACCTCGGAGACGTAAAAGACAACAATCTTAACCATCCGTTCACAAGCAGTTGGGGATTTGAAGGGCGTTCGTCTGCAAATATCTCACGCTATTTTGACATCGATTTAAATATCATCTACGGTGATATTACAGTCAACGAACGTACGACAACCCGAAACTTAAACTTCAAATCAGAACTTTTTATTGGCGGAGTTGGGGTAACGTACAACTTCAATCACCTTTACAAAAAGCCTGGAATTGTTCAGCCATTCATCTCTGTGGGAGTTGCATTTATTCATTTTGACAGTAAAACAGATTTGAAGGATGCTAATGGAAATGAGTACCATTATTGGTCTGACGGATCAATTATGAATGTTGCAGAGGATAGTGAAATGGCTAATCAAGCGGTTTCATTACAACGCGATTACACTTTCGAAACAGATTTGAGAAAACAGGACAATGATGGCTTAGGAAAATATGATTTATTCACTTTTTCGATTCCAGTTAGTCTAGGTCTAGATTTCAAAATGGGTAGAAAAATGAGTGGTCGATTAAGTTCTTCATTCTATTACACCTTTACTGATTTGATTGACGACTTTACGTGGAGAGGAAATGGAGCACGTCAAGGCAATAAAGCAAACGATATGTTCCTATACACTTCACTTTCTGTGGCGTATAGCATTGGAGTTAAAAGTGGTTATACTAAAACTGAGAAGTCCAATTACTTTGAGGAGTTTGACTTTTATGCACTTTCTCTTGCAGATGCGGACGCAGATGGCGTAAATGACTTTGATGATATGTGTGCAAAAACTCCAGAAGGAGCAGTTGTGGATGAGAATGGTTGCCCTGTAGACACGGATCGTGATATAGTAGAAGACTTTAGAGACAAAGAAGAGTTTACAAGTGTTGACAAGATTGCCAATCTTGAAGGAGTTGGGCTTACAGATGAAATGATGTTACAGAGCTATTCGGATTCTGTGGGAACGAATAGGGCCAAAATGAATAGTATCTACCCAAGCGGTATTCTCGAAATTCAACCCAAAGCTTTTGCTCAATCAAAAGCAAATTCCCAATTAACTGCAGCACCCGAGGTTGCCAGCTCGAAAACTGAAAGTGCAGTTAAAGAAAATACGTCAAACCTCAATGAAAATTCGACAACTGCCCCTAATAAAACTGACGCAGCTCGATTATCAGAAATGATGAATTCCATTGCTCAGAATGCCAATAAGGTTACCGAAACCAGCATTCTTATGGACGAAATTGCGAAAGAAATTTTCAAAGGCACTGCTAAAGAAGCTTCCAATGTGGATGAAGTGTACAACGCAGCGTACCGGGTTTATGGCAAAATGGTAGATGATGGCAGGATTGATTCGAAAACAGAGTTGAACATTAGCCGTAATTCAAACACTGGTGATTTGATTCCAGCAGTTTACAAGTCAGTAGATTTTAATGATGATGGATTACTTACTGCAGATGAAGTATTGCGCTCTATTGAAGAATCAGTTGATGGGAATTCAAACCTCAGTGCAGGTCAAGTCTATGGTTTGATAGATTTCTACAAAGAAAATATGGAGGATGCTCGTGTGGTTGACTTTGGAGGTACTTCGGCAGTTTACATAAAAGGTAAACTTAATATTCTGGAAAACTATAAAGATGATGGTCTTACTGACAATGAACGATTCTTGGTTAAAAAATTCCAATCGGTTGATTATAGCGGAGACGGAAAACTAACCCCTGATGAGGTAAACCGAGCCATTGCAGAATTCAAATCGGGTAAATCAAAATATACCACAAGCGACATTAATGATCTCATAGACCTATTCTTCGAGGATTAAACTACTTGACGTATTTTAGAAAACTAACCTTTTAAATTATGAAGTACTTTTCCCTGCTATTTCTTATCATTTTATATGTCAATTTAAATGCATTTGGACAGGTTTCTTCTGAAACTCCAACAGAAACCACCTCAGATGTTGTTGCTGAACCTACGAAAGAAGAAAAACCAACCAAAGAGAAAAGTGTAAGAATTCCAAGAGAAAAAGAACCTTATAGATTTATGGCCAACGTGCATGGCGGCATTGGAATTGTGCGATTCTTTGGTGAGGTTGTAGATCAGGATAACGTTACAGTACATACCATTGGAAATCGACCAGCCTTTGGTTTTGGTGCAGGTGCAAGCGTTACCAACTATTTGGAACTGAATATTGATGGTTTGTATGGCTCATTAAATGGTAACGAAAACAACTTCGGAACCCATCGCAATTTTGAAGCTCAAATGTTTGGCGTTGGTTTCAGTTTAACCTACAACTTTCATAATGTGTTGCGAAGCCCAGTTGGAATGACTCCATATATTTCCGTGGGGGCCAGTTATACTGATTATAATGTTTATACTGATTTGGTAGATGCTAATGGAAGCACTTATAATTATTGGAACAACGGACTGATTTACGATGTGAGCGAAGCCTCAGAATCGTCTGATAAGAAAGTTATTTATCGCGATTATGATTATGAAACGAAACTGAGTAAATCCCCTGTTACGACAGTTGCATTTCCAGTAGGATTAGGTTTTGATTTTAATGCTTCGCGCAAGGTGGCCATTCGTCTAGGCGCAACATACTACTTTACAACCACAGATTTAATTGACAATGTTTCGGAAGGCGGAATGAGTGATGGTTTTTTAATAACCAGTCTCTCTATGTACTATCGTTTCGACCCATTTAAAAAGAAAGCTCCAAAATTGGATTTGGAAAATGCAAACTATTCAAATTTTTCAGAACTTGAAAATAAAGACTCTGATAGCGATGGTATTGTCGATTTCTTGGACCAATGTTCTGCTACTCCACTTGGCATTCCAGTAGATTCTAAGGGATGTCCATTTGACCTTGACTATGACGGTATTGCTGACTTTAAAGACAAGCAATTGAACACCCCTCCAGGTGCTTTAGTTAATCCGGATGGGGTTTCATTAAGCTATCAAGACATTTATAAATCATTTGGCAAAGATTCCGTTTCTCTCAAACGCACCGAAGTTTCTGGCGATTTCTTGTATTCACAAAAAGTTAAGAACCCTAACTACACCGTTCACTTGGGAACATTCACAAATCAGGACATCCCAACTCAATTGAAAATGAAGTTGAGCCAAATGCCTGGTTTGGTGGAACGTAAAATCAATGATTCTACTTCAGTGTTCACCGTTGGTACATACAGCGATTTCTCTGAAGCGGAGAAAAAACAAAATCAATTACGCGAAGAAGGTTTAGCAGAAGC
This sequence comes from Chryseobacterium gleum, assembly GCA_945903645.1. GTDB lineage: Bacteria > Bacteroidota > Bacteroidia > UBA10329 > UBA10329 > UBA10329. The sequence continues at coordinate 134,989 of CAMDOM010000001.1, read as the reverse complement.
TTTTGGTGTATCTGAAAAATCAGTAAACAAAGTAGCTGAAGACTTAAATGCTCTTGGAACTCCGGGTGAAACGTTCTACGAACGCCCGGTTATTGAAGGATTTGAGGATAAAGATGAGGTTACCTACTGTGTTGAATTGAGGGAGTACCGTTTGCGTATTGAACTTAACAAGTTGTCTAAGCTAATTGGTCAGTATGGTGTAGAAATGAAATTGACCACAGGTGGCGTAAAAGTGTATACCATTGGTTCGTTCTCTTCTAAAGACGAGGCGGAGAAATTGCAAAGAGAAGTTCAAAACATGGGTGTGAAAGAATCTGCAATTACCGCACGTTTCAATAACGCTGTGATTGAGATTGAAGATGCATTAGACATTGAAAACAGTTTGAAGAAAAATAAATAAGTCTTCAGTTTATTGTATAAACAAGAGGGCCTAGCATGTTTTATGATGGGCCTTCTTGGTCTACACCACTATATCATTTGGATAATCCTTCTTTGTATCGGATAAGTGCACGTTCTCTGGCCCACTTATGGTCAACTATAGGGCGAGTGTATGTAAGCTCCTGAAACTCTGGAACCCACTTTCGGATGTACTTCAATTGCGGGTCGAACTTCAAGGTTTGAGCATCGGGACTAAACACACGAAAATATGGCGCAGCATCGCAACCTGTACCTGCAGCCCATTGCCAACCGCCATTGTTAGCACTCAAATCAAAATCGATTAGTTTAGAAGCGAAGTATGCCTCCCCCCACCGCCAATCAAGCAATAGGTGTTTGGTGAGAAAACTGGCCACCACCATACGCACACGGTTGTGCATGAAGCCCGTAGCATTTAACTCGCGCATACCTGCATCCACAATGGGATAACCAGTTTGACCGTGACACCATGCCTCAAAATGCTTGGTATTGGTTTCCCACTGTATGCGCTCATACTGAGGTCTGAATGCAGATGTAGCGACATGCGGAAAATGCCATAGAATCATCATATAGAAATCTCTCCAAATAAGCTCATTCAGATACGTTTCGTTGAGCTGCTGAGCTTTACTTGCTAAAGCACGGATGCTTATTGTTCCAAAACGAAGATGAACACTTAGACGAGAAGTTCCCGCAATTGAAGGAATGTCGCGGGTGAGATGATACTTTTTAATGACCTCCTCCCCTACTTCCATGGAAGGCGATTGAATGCTGGAATCTAAAAACCCTAGCGCAGCAAGAGAAAGCAACGGTGCATGCGGCATTTTGGCAAATCCATCCAAATACTTGTGATTGGGATACGGTTTTAAATAAAATGGATTGAGTTTAGCTTTCCATTTTCTGCTGTAAGGAGTGAAAACGGTGTATGGCAACCCATCATCCTTTAGCACTTCGTCTTTTTCAAAAATACATTGGTCCTTAAACGTGTGAAAGGCACTATTCTTTTGAGCAAGAAAGGTTGCAATAGCAGCATCGCGCTGCTTGGCGTAAGGTTCGTAGTCGTGATTGGTGTACACCTCCCGAACGTTGTACTCATTAAGGAAGTTGCTGATTACATCAAAAGGCTTTCCGTGCCGCACAATAAGGGTTGAACCAGCAGCTTCGATATCGCCTTTTAGCTTAACAATTGCTTGATGTATAAATTGAACGCGCGCATCTCGCTTGTCCTCCAATCGATTTAAAATGTCTTGGTCAAAAATGAAGATTGGAACAACAGGCAAGCCAGAACGAAGTGCGTGATATAAAGCTGCGTTGTCATTCACACGAAGGTCTCTACGAAACCAAAAGAGGGCAATTTCTTGTTTGTTGCTGTTCACAGTTGGGGTTAGGCTAAGAAACTCAAATTAAACGCGAACGGTGCTCATACCACCATCCATTCCAATGGTTTGGCCTGTAATGAACCCTGCATTGTCCGACACAAGGAAAGCAACCATAGCGGCCACATCTTCTGCTCTTCCTATTGTCTTTGAAGGATGGCGTAGGGCAGATGCTTCGCGCTTTGCATCGGTATTCAGCAGTTTTTCGGCTAATGGGGTATCTGTGAGGGATGGAGCAATGCAATTGAACCGGATTTTTGGCGCATATTCTGCTGCCAAACTACGGCTAAGGCCTTCTACAGCACCTTTGGCGGCCGCCACGGAAGCATGAAACGGCATACCTTGGACCACAGCCACAGTGCTAAATAATACTACGGAAGCATAACCTGCTTTGAGATGCGTTTCGAGTGCTTGGATGATTTTTACAGCGCCCAACACATTCACCTGAAAATCGTGGAGGAAGTCCTGAGTGGTTAGTCGTTTGAAAGGCTTAAGGTTTATAGTGCCGGGACAGTAAACTAAGGCATGAATCTCGTCTGGTAGATGTGTAAAATCTGGAACATCAGTAGTGCTATCCCAAACAGAGCCTCCACTAGCGTCTGCGGAGCGCGAAAAAGATAACACATTCCAACCTTGATTACTTAATAGTTGTGCGCTTGCCTTGCCTATTCCAGAGGTGGCGCCAATAATAATTACGTTTTTCATTCTGAACTAACAGCAGATTATGCTGAATGTTCAGGCCACAGCCATCTGCTCTTTTCTACCCAAAGCGCGCAACATGGAACCATGACCCAGCACCGCGCCAACGAAAGTGGGAATGCTTTGATACGGTATTCCATACTGGCGGCAGGTACTTTGAACTATCGGAGCGATATTGGGATAATGCACATGGCAAATGCGCGGAAAAAGGTGATGTTCTACTTGATAGTTGAGCCCACCGACATACCAATTGAGCACTTGATTGTGGGGAGCAAAGTTAGTGGTAGTGCGCAGTTGATGTACTATCCAGCTATCATTCATTTTGCCATTGTTATCAGGCAATGGATAATCGCAAACTTCCATAATGTGGGCAGCTTGGAAAACCATGCCGAGAATAACACCACCAATAAAATGCATGAAAAAAAACCCAGCTACGGTAACATACCATGCCACTGGCAACAAAATAATGGGAAGCGCAAGGGTAATGGTGAAATACACAGCCTTGAGCAATAACACACGAGCAATAACCACCCCGAAACCCTTGGTGTAGCTCTTTGTCATGCCACTGTAGTGATAATCTACCAATTGCTTAAAGTCTTTCATAAAGACCCAACTAACCGTCATTAGTCCATAAAAGAACCACGCATAAATGTGTTGGAAGCGATGCACCGCTCTGCGCTTGGCAAAGGGCGAAAAGCGCAGCATGGGAAAGGTAGTGATGTCGGCATCTAAACCTTCAATATTGGTGTAGGTGTGATGCAGAATGTTGTGTTGCACTTTCCAGTTTTCGGCACTGCCACCTACAAGATTGATAAGGTATCCAACATAATCGTTCACGGATTGATTGGTGGAATAGGCGCCATGGTTGGCATCGTGCATCACTGCCATGCCAATGCCTGCAATTGCAAATCCCATAATGGTGTAAGAAAATAATACGCCTATTGGAGTGGTGGTGAAACCAAAAAGCATCAACCCAAGAGGAATGAGATGGGCAGCCAGTATTACCAACGTTTTAATGACCATGGTGGCATTGGCATGTTTGGAAATGCCATTGTCCTTAAAGTAGGCGTTCACCCGCGCATTGAGCGTTTTGGTGAACTCTACATCCTTATCGCGGGGAAATTTGACCCTGTCGGTCTGCATTTTTAGTGGGTTTGTGGTGATATAAACAGTGCACCGAAATTAGATAAACATGCCTAAAGCAGTGCATGGAGAAGTGTCGGGAAGAGAAGAAAAACGGAACTAATTGCGTGACCTATGCCTGGACCGAACCTGACATGGTGGCTTCGGGAGATGCTTGGGGCGCGGGTTTACGGGCTTGTATTTCCAATAGGGTGGCTTCGTACTTGGCATGGGTGGTTCCCATCCATACATCCCACCATCTAAAATAGAGCGCATAGTTTCCTTCGAAGTAGCGATGGTGCATGTTATGGTTAGTGCTTGTATTGAGCCATTTGCCTGCGAAACTTTTAGTGAGCCAACGGGGATAAAACTCGTAGCCAAGGTGGCCCATTACGTTTTCGGCTGTCATTATTAGAAGAAAAGCCAAAATGGCCAGCGGATGCATGGGTATAGCAAATATCAAAACGAAGATGATGCTGCTTTCTACCACTGACTCTAAGGGATGAAAGGCGAAGGAGGCCCAAGGCGTTGGATTTGTGCTTTTGTGATGCACCAAATGCATGGTTTTAAACAATGTTGGATGATGCATAATGCGATGGGTCCAGTAGAAATAAGCATCGTGGATAACCAATGCTACGGGGATGCTGAGAAAAAACCACCACATTGGATAGTCGCTGAATTCGCGGTAGATGAGGGTATAATCCTTAATCGTGTGAATGACTACGCCTGTAATCCCAAAAATGATGAAGGTGCCAAATGAGTAGCCCACTTCGCGCTTGTAGTCTTCGGGTTTGGGGAAACGCTCTTGATTTTTTCGCCAAGCTAGTTTTTCTTTCATCCAACGGACTGGGAAAAAGGCTACGGATGCAAAAACGAGGTAGCGGAAGGCTGTGAATAGAAATACTTTGAGCCAAATGAGAGCGAGAGATGCCATGGGGTAAAAATAAAACGAATTTGGATGGGCGAAACCCGTTTTATGTTAAAAAATTGCTGGTAACTGGAGGGCAAAACATAGGCTTACGAAAGGCGCAGGTAGCAGGACGATTGTGATGGTGAAGGGCTTTCGCTGGGTGGCGCAAAACTTGAATGAGGCTTTCAAACCTTAAGCCAACTCAAATTTCCCTTACCACTGAGTTTTGTTTAAATAACAACCAATTCTTCTAACTCTTTTTAGTTATACTGCATGGACACATTTAACTAATTGAATTAAAATGGACGGTGTATCATTAACTTATACCTTTGGCACACTTTTATTCAAAGTGGCCTTCCTGCTACTTGGACCTGCTACATTTGACAGGACAGTCAGTTAAGGGATAGACTGTAAAGATTCACAACCTTAAAAACCATGACAAGAAGGATTTTTGACCGTGCTTTTAAATTGAAAGCAGTGGAGATGAGTTACCAACGCGATAATATTCGCCAACTGGCGCAAGAGCTTGGGATTGTGCCTAAAATACTTTATCGCTGGCGCACAGAGTTTGCCATCTTGGATAAAGGCAGTTTTCCTGGCAACGGGAAGAAGAAAATGACCGAGCACGAGCGTGAGATTGCCCGTTTGAAAAAGGAGCTTAATGATGTTCGTATAGAGCGCGATATCTTAAAAAAGGCGGTCGGCATCTTCTCCAAGAGCGATGGAAGGCATACCAATTCATAAGAGAAAATATGAAAAAGTATTCCATTGAGAAGATGTGTAAAACATTGAAGATGAGTAGAAGTAGCTACTATACTTGGCTTTGCTCCATGCCCACAACGCGGTGATAAACGCAGAATTGCTATCGGGTGCAGAGATAAAGGAAATGGCCAAGGCCCACAATCAGATAATTGCCGATGAAGCGCAAAAGTTGGACGAAGCTGAATAAAGTTATTGGCCCAACACCAATTTCATAGCAGCATTGCCCAAAGTGGTATGTACTTGAAGCACGTACAATCCTGTGGGAAGTGGGGTTGGAATAGTGAATGCGGTTCTGTTCGGACTCCAGCGTTCAATTAGCTTTCCATCAGTGGCAAAGAGCAGCAACGTTGTAATCGGAGCGCTTGATTGGACGGTGGTAGATGCCCCGTTTTGGAGAATTATTGGTTGCGATTGAATGGTGGTTTCGCTGATGGCGTTTGGCTCTTGCGCTATGCAATGCAGATAGAAGGGCACCTGCATTGTAGTACCGTCTTCCCAACTGAAGTATTGCGATATGGATTGATGGCCAAACCATTCGCCTGACTGCACGAACATGGTTGGACCTCCGCCAGATGGTTCGCCTAGGGCTTGCAGCTGATAGCAGTATCTGTTTGGAGGGAGGCATAGGGTGTTGCTCCAATACTGCTCTTCGACAGTCATGGTTAGTGTGCCTGATGCTACTTGGTTTCCTAGACTATCGGCCACGCTCCAGTCAAAATCACCAAGCACGAGGGCACCGCCCCAGTTTTCGAACTTAATTACAACATCGTCACAGGTTTGGGATGCACACAATCCTTGGTTGATTGGCCAAGAACAGGCTAAGCTTCCGAAAAAGTCAGTGTGGAGTTCTAGTGTTCCCTGAAAGTTATCGAGTGGATTGGCCACACCTGGGCGCACCGTGAGAAGATGCACCGATGGCCCGCTAATGCCAAAATAGTTGACTACTTCTTTGGCCAAGGTATCGCCATTGGTATTTATGAGAACAAAACCTGGATAACTGAATAGCTCTTCGCTGGCATTGATTACCTCCACAATAATGAGGGTATCTGTGAATGGGCTGTATTGAATGGACACTATGGCGAGTTCATCGCAGGGGTTTTGCGCGAAGATTTTTTGGAATGAAAGCGACAGGAGTAGCGCGAGAGCGAGGAATTTCATTTTGAGAGGAATTATGGGATTCATTCAGTGGAAATTGCCTTCTTAAAACAATTCCAGTTTAAATGTAACCTTTATCTGAATGCTCTTTTTTGTATTTCCGTTCTTCCTTACGTTTTATGAAACCGATAAGGAATTTCTTGAATCCTGATATGTTTTTCATCTTCGGGTTATCTCCTTTGTCCTTAAAACGGTCGAAATAGCCTTTGGTAGCCAACATGGCAAATGCAGCACAGGTATTGTGGTCGAGCTCGTCACTTAGGTTAAGGAGCTTAACGGTGGTTACACCTAGGCTGGTCATTTTTTGGTGCGCCACTTCCGAGTTTTGATAGTTCACTTCTCTATCGCCTTTGCAATAGCAAAGCTGCACGGGAGCGACAGGTTTCCAATCGGTGAGGTTGTTTTCCATCAAGCGCTTCCTGAATGCAAAGTCGGGGTCGTTAACGTAGGCATCGACATATACTTCCTTCACTACGTCTTTAGGGATTTTGGGCATGTGTTTATTGAGCTCTTCCAGCGTGCGCGTAGCATTGTTTTCGAAGTAGGGTGGAAACAGCGTATCGAAAGGAGACCTAAAAATCTCGTACGGATTTTTCAAATCCAAAATGTTGTAGGCATGCTGATAGGACAATAACAAATATGGGAGATAGAACGGACGTGGGTATTCTTGAAACATGTATTTCTCTTGAGCGCCAGTCATATCGTATGCACCAGACATGGGGGAAGATGCCGTGATTTTGAATCGTGGGTCGTTTAGCTCTTCTAAATATTTGTGCGCTGCAAAAGAGGCATGGCCACCTTGCGAATAGCCTGTTAGAAATAGCTGACTATCGTGCTTCACATTTATTTGCTTATTCATTTCGTCAACTGCATACAACATGTAGATAAATGATTGGGCCTCTGACCATGCATGTTGATACAGATGCTTGCCTTCGCCTTTGCCAATGCCGTAGTAGTCTGGAAACATGGTGGCATAACCATCGGTAGCGAAAGCGGTGCAGATGAACTGCTGGGCATCTTTGTCAGTAATCTCTCGGTTTTTATCTATTCGAGTGCCATGACCATACATCATAAAAGGCATCGCTTTATCCGTTTTTGGAACGAAATAAATGCCAGAAGCTTGGCGCATGGTTCCATCTATCCAAGGCACTTGATATACCACTTCGTAGATGTCAACACCAAGTTTTACCGGTAGGGCGATACGGGGAACACCTTTTTCTTTCCATAGGGTTTTTAAGGTGGACGAAGTATGCGACTTCACCAATTCGTAACTCACCAACACTGGTGCAGTTGGTTTGATGGGCGATTGTTGGGCCTGAGCGCCAAACGCTAGAATTAAACACAAAGCAAGTATAAAAGTGCGCATTGGGATTTTGATTTCACGCAAAGATACCACTAGCATTTAGCGATAGTAGAGAGCGATAGCAACCAAAATCTGACAAATCTTGGGGGTATTGGTGATTACTATTGGTCAGGAAATATGATAGGAAAAAGAGGCTTTTATAGCCTAGAGAAGGATGTGACAACATACCCAAATAGAGCCCTAACAGGCTCGGGATTCTACTTATACAATTTCACTACCCTTCCCTCAAAAGATTGTAGTATATTCTGTTTAGGAAGAGTCACTGTGGTTAGTTCAATGATTCCGTTGGGCACCACGAATGTTTTTTCATGCTTCGAGAAATTGAGCAAAACAAGGAAAGTCTCATTGCCCAAAGTGCGGTAGTAGGCAAACACATCCTTATCGCAGCGGTTTTCTGCTATTTGCAACGTGCCGAAACGCAAGGCATTGGTAGCATTGCGCAGTTTTAGGACTTCGGCATAGAAACGAAGTAATGAGTTGCTGTCGCTCCACTGAGCAGAAGCGTTTATTTCTTTATAATTTTCGGAAACAGGAAGCCATGGCGTGGCCTTTGTGGTGAATCCTGCATTCGCTGTGCTGTCCCACAACATGGGTGTACGGCATTCATCACGATTCAAGGATTCGCCCGTCATGTTCACCATGAACTGCGGAATGGAGCGATACTTTTGCGCCAAAGGATCGAGACCCGAGCGCATGGGTAAAATAGGCTTGGGAATTCCCAGTTCTTCGCCATAGTAGGTGAACAGAATGCCACGCAAGGTCATTTGCATTAAAGCAAGAAGTTTGGCCTTCGCGGGGTCGTTGCCCACAGATGTAATGCTGCGCTTGCGGTCGTGGTTGCTATACACGTAGGTAGGAATGAGCGGAGCTGGAAAATCGTGCTCGAAACCTCTTACCACTTCATGCCAAGCTTTGGCGCTAAACTTCGTTCCAAGTGTTTGAAAGAGAAAAACGGAATGCAGTCCGCTTTTGCCTTTGTATTCGCAAAATTGCTTGATAGTGGCGGTGTTGCCAAACACTTCGCCTACAAGAAACCGTGGTGGACTTGTGAACGAATCGACCACGGCACGCAATTCGGTAGCAAAAACAAAGCTTTGCGGCTGATTGACGTTGTATTTGGCTTGCTGAAAAAAGCCATCGGGGTTTTCTTCGCTTGGAATAATGCGCAGACTTGGAGGATTGTTGAGCAGGGCACTGTCTTCGTATATAGAGTTAAAAATGTCGAGCCGAAAGCCATCTACTCCTTTGGCAAGCCAGAAGCGCGCCACATCTAGCATGGCGTTTTTCACCTCTGGGTTTTGATAATTGAGGTCGGGTTGAAAGGGTAGAAAAGATGCCCAATAAAATTGTTTTCGTGTTTCGTTCCACTGCCAACCTTGGCCACCAATCGAGGCTTTCCAATTGGTTGGAGGGCGCTTGCCCGATTTGCCTTTGCCATCATGCCATACATACCAATCGGCTTTAGAATTTGTGCGCGATGAGGTCGATTCTTTGAACCACGCGTGTTGATTGCTAGTGTGATTCATTACCAAATCGAAAATGATGCGCATACCCCGCTCGTGTACTTCGACAATAAGCTGTTCACAGGTTTGCATATCGCCATACTCGGGTGCAATGCTACGGTAGTCGCTGATGTCGTACCCAAAATCTTGCTGCGGACTCAGGAAGAAAGGCGAAATCCAAATTGCGCCAAAGCCCAGTTGCTGAATGTGGTCGAGTTTGGCGATGATGCCATTGAGGTCACCAATGCCATCTCCATTCGTATCGTAAAACGAGCGCGGATAAATTTGATAGACCGTTTCTCCGTACCAGATATTTTGGTTGTGCTCGGTTTGTTGGGCAGCGAGACCAAAAGGTAGCAAAAGACAGAGAAAAGCAACTACACATAGCATGGGCGAAAGGTACTCATTGCTTAAAATTGAATCCTAAAACCGGATGAGCATTCCCTCAAAATATCATGGCCAGAATTGATTATTGACAACTCGAATCCTCAAAGCGAAAACTACCTTCGCCCTACTCCAACCATCCCAACGCTATGACCATTAAACGCGTCAAATTTTCTACTACCAACGACATGGAATTTGTGAATACACTGCGCGACCGTGTGGCGGAGTATTTCAAGCAAAAAGACATTTCGCGCTATGGTAATGCCAATATGGTGATGAAGACTGTGACGCTTTTGGCAATCTACCTCATTCCCTATGGATTGATGCTAACTGGAGTTGTGGTTCATCCTGCTCTGCTGTTTATACTTTGGGTTTTTATGGCATTTGGGATGGCGGGTATTGGCATGAGCATTATGCATGATGCAAATCACGGATCGTATTCGCAAAGTGCCACCATGAACCAATGGATTGGCTATCTCATCAATATTGTGGGCGGAAGTTCGTTTGTTTGGAAAATTCAGCACAATGTGCTCCACCACAGCTATACTAACATTGATGGCCACGATGGTGATATTGACACGGGAGGAATTCTACGCCTTTCGCCCCATAGCAAACGTAGGTTTTATCACCGCGTGCAATACATCTACGCATGGTTTCTTTATGGATTGATGACACTAAACTGGGCAACGGTAAAGGATTTTAAGCAATTTCTTGAATTCAGGGCAAAGGGATTAACCGCCAAAGGCAAAGGAATTTTTGCGTGGCAATTTTCGCGATTGGCTATGGCCAAATTGGTGTATTACACGATGATGTTGGTGCTGCCCATGCTGCTTTCTCCTGTTTCTTGGTGGGTTACGCTACTGTTCTTTTTGAGTATGCATTTTATAGCAGGAATTATTCTTTCCAGTATTTTCCAATCGGCCCACGTGATGCCCCAAGCAGATTTTCCCACAGCGCCCGATAGCGGAAGAATGGAGACCAATTGGTTTGTACATCAATTGCAAACCACCTGCAATTTTAGCCCAAAGAGTCGTGTTTTCTCATGGTTTGTAGGCGGACTAAACTACCAAATAGAGCATCATTTGTTTCCGAATGTGAGCCATGTGCATTACCGCCATTTGAGCAAAATTGTGAAACGTACAGCTGAGGAATACAATCTTCCTTACCATGTTTATGGAAATTTCTTTGCCGCCATTTGGAATCATACCAAAGAACTTTATGTGCTTGGAAAACCACTAAAAGTTGTTGCTGTAAAGGCATAGGATTAAGGCAATAACTTTGGCACAATGCCAGCGAATAAATATGCGCTACTGCGCTATAGGGTTATAGACCGTTGCATCAGCAATAAATATCGACCGTTTCCTAGTATTGAAGATTTGCAGCAGGCTTGCGAAGAGGCCATTTATGGCAGTAGCAACGAGCGTGTATCACGCAGCACCATAGAGAAAGACATAAAATCTATGCGCACCGAGGAAGAGTTGGGCTACTACGCGCCTATCAAATACTCGAAGCTTGAACAAGGCTATTATTATGAAGATGGATCGTACACCATAAAAGATATTAGCCTTAGCGATAATGAGCAAGATGCGATAAAACTGGCGGCTACCACGCTGTTTCAGTTTCGCGATATGGCGATGTTCAAAGACTTTGGCTCGGCCATTCAGAAGATTTTTGACCGGATGAACATTTCTCCCGAAATGGAAGATGAGGCCGTAGAACGTCATGTACAGTTTGAAACTTCGCCCGTGGCGCAAGGTTCAGATTTACTTCCTGAATTGCTTTCCGCCATAAAACAACGGCAAGAAGTGCGGTTTCGCTATCATTCTTATTTAGACGATTCGAAATCGGAACGGGTGTTGGAGCCCTATCTGTTGAAGGAATATCGTAATCGTTGGTATGTGATTGGTAGAGATGTGGAACGCAATGCCACACGCACTTTTGGTCTTGATCGGATTGACAATCTGCATAGCGCACCTCGCTATTTTGTGGTGACGTCCGATTTTGATTCGGAAACGTTGTTTCGACATAGTTTCGGGATTACTGCTGGTGGTCAGGCCGAAGATGTGGTGCTACGGTTTGCCAAGCAACAAGGTTTGTTTGTGCGCTCGCAGCCGCTACATCCCACACAAGAAACTATTGCCGAAGATGAAAATGGAATTGTGGTTCGCATTCGTGTTATTCCATCTCCAGAACTGACCATGACCATTCTTTCTTATGGAAATCAAGTGGAAGTGGTAACGCCCAGCAAATTGCGCGAAGAAGTGGTGAAGGCGTTGAATTTGACCGACTCGTTTTACAACAAATAATCGTTTCTAGTACAAACAAAAACGGCCCTGTCGCATGACAGAGCCGTTCGCTATTTTGAGTTGACGCTTGGCGTCAATATTCGTCTTCGTTAAAAAAGAAATCTTCTTTAGATGGATAGTCAGGCCAAACATCCTCGATGCTTTCGAAAATCTCGCTATCGTCCTCAATTTCTTGAAGGTTTTCGATTACTTCCATCGGAGCACCAGAGCGCATAGCAAAGTCAATCAATTCGTCTTTGGTAGCAGGCCAAGGCGCATCTTCCAAACGAGATGCAAGTTCAAGAGTCCAATACATGCGTTAATCATTAATCGGAGGAAAAAAGTAACCTCCTAGGATTTTGCGCAAAGCTAAAAATTATACAATAGCATAAACCAGCTCAAATAAAAAATAGATTGGAACTACAATCCCCTATTGGCGAGGTTTCCAAGGCACTTCTTGAACATTATCGTCTTGCGCCAACTTGCGGCCAAGCACAAAGAGATAATCCGAGAGGCGATTGAGGTAAATAATTACAAGCGGGTTGATGGGTTCTTTCTCATTAAGAAGAACGGCCAAACGCTCAGCCCTGCGACAAACACAACGGGCTACATGACAAAAAGCAACGGTATCATTTCCTCCAGGAAGCACAAAAAACCGCATCTCGGGCAATGCCTCGTTCATTCCATCTATTTCATGCTCTAAGAATGCCACATCCGATTCATGTAAATCGGGCACTTTTAGGTTATTCTTCGATGGGTCGGAGGCTAGAATGGAACCTATGGTGAACAACCTGTCTTGTATTTCGCCTAGCGTGGTGCTGTGATGCGCATCAATGGCGCGATGACGCACTAGCCCGATGTAGGAATTCAGTTCATCAACCGTGCCATAACTCTCGATGCGAATGTGGTGCTTCGGCACACGGGCACCACCAAAAAGACCCGTGGTTCCATTATCGCCAGTTTTCGTATAAATCTTCATGCCTTGTGTAACACCGTTGTGATGTTTTGGTTCAACGTGTCGCTTTCAACCAATCCATCCTTTAGGCGAATAATACGGTGGGCATGTTGTGCAATTTCTTCTTCGTGGGTCACTACCACAATGGTGTTGCCATTGCTGTGAATTTCTTCGAATAAGCCCATTATTTCGATGGACGTTTTCGAGTCCAAATTTCCTGTGGGCTCATCAGCTAATAACATAGCAGGATGATTTACCAAAGCCCGAGCTACAGCCACACGCTGCCGTTGTCCACCCGAAAGTTCGTTTGGACGGTGGCTCATTCTATCGCCCAAACCTACCTGCTCTAGCACTTGCTGCCCGCGTACAACGCGTTCTTTCTTTGCCTTGCCAGCATAAATAAGAGGAAGACAAACATTGTCTAACGCAGTGGAGCGCGGCAATAAATTGAAGGTTTGGAAAACGAACCCAATTTCTTTGTTGCGCACCTCCGCAAGTTGATTGTCGTTCATCTGGCTAACGTCCTGTTCACTAAGGAAATATTGCCCTGATGATGGCGTATCCAAACAGCCCAACATATTCATAAGGGTAGACTTGCCCGAACCCGAAGGTCCCATCAATGCCACATACTCCCCTTTTTTGATTGTGATGCTAATGTCGCGCAGGGCATGCACCTCTTCGGTGCCCATGCGATAGACTTTTGCCAAGTTTACTGTGCGAATTACATCTGCCATGGGGCTAAGTTAGTTCAACGTTTAAGGTTCGAGGTTCAAAGTTCGAGGTGGGCTTATCAGTAGCGAATTACAAAATTTTGCTTGGCTTGTCCTTCACGAAGGAAAACAATTCCAATCTGAAAAAGATCTAGCGTAACCGAAACTCGTTCGTGTGCTTTGATAATCTCCCAAGCTTCAGCCATTTCTTTCGACCAATAAATATCGTCAAAGATGAGGATGGTTTCGGAATGAGCTTTTTGCAAACACCACTCGAAATAGCGCAACGTAGGTTCTTTGCGATGATTACCATCGTTAAAGAACCAATCCAATTTTGGAATAGCGTTTAGATGTGATTGCAGCGTTGCATCGAAGTTACCTTCAATCAGCGTGACGTTAGCAGAATTGGTTTTCTTAAAATTTTCGCGCGCAATGGTTGCGGTTTCCGGACAGCCTTCAAATGTGGTAAGCCTTCCTGTTGAATTTCCAGTTGCCTGATACAGCGCACTAACGCCAAGCGAAGTACCCAACTCCACCATTTCCTTGGGTTGAAAATGAGTAACCATACGGTGTAACAACCGTCCGTATTTCAGCTCTTTAGCAGAGCTTCGAGCAATGTTCTTCACCTTGCGCTGGTTTGAAGTAGATATGCTTGAACCTGCTCCCAAATCGGTAATGGTGATGGTTCTAGTGTCGCGCAATAGGGCATCTTTCAGACCTTCGGCAATGCCATACGCTTCGAGATTCTCTGAACTGTAAATAACCGTATCGAGCAAACTGTAGACAAAAGGCGAATGGATGCCATGCCTGTTTTTGGCCCGTCTTAGGTAGTTCACATACTGTTTGGCACGCCATAGTAGCATTGTGCCGCGAAAATACCACTAGGAAAGTGACAATGCCAAGGCTAAAACCCATTACGCCAATTCCCAAAGCATTCCATTGCTTTGTATCCTAATTCTATGACGTTCGAAAACACAACCAATCGTTGGCTTTTTAGCATTGCATTTACTGCGGTGTTGCTTGGTGCGGTGGAGTTTGGCGTACGGGAGTATGGCTTTGCTCCGGGCGATGTAAGCCCCAATTGGCTCAATTTCAAAGCGGTGGATTCGCTAATAGTATATGATGATTTTCGAGTAAACGATGATGCGATTTTGGTGGCAAATGCTGCTAATCATCAGGTTTATGGTCTAACGGTAAACAGTGAAGGATTCAACTCACCCGAATTTACCAAAGTGGACAGCACCCAGCCTACACTAATGCTTATTGGTGATAGCTATACTTGGGGAATGAGTGCTTCACCCAACGACAGCGCATTTGCCAATATTGTGAGAAAAGTATCGGGAGCAAATGTTCATAATCTAGGCATTCCAGCTGCTGACCCTGTGCAATATGCCTTAGTTGCGGAGCGCTATATTCCCAAATTGAAACCTGATGCGGTGGTGCTTTTTTTCTTCGTAGGAAACGATATCCTATTGCATGACAGAATTCCTGTTCCGAACGAGAATTTCTACTTCTTCACCAATGCTGGTGCCATACTAAGCGAGATTGATGGCGTGAAATTTCCGAATGCAGAGGCGGCCTACTCGCATTTGATGCACGACAAATATTGGCTTACCGGAAATCGCAATGCCTTGGAATGGCTAGTTAGCAAAAGTGCGGTGCTGTCGCGATTGTATTCTGTACGTTTTCGATGGGCAGAGAAACAGCGTTGGGAAAACGCTATTCATGATGTGTCGCTCACTGCAAGTTATCTCCTGCGGGTCCGAGACGCAGTTTTGGCGCAAGGGGCAACGTTTCAACTGGTCATTATTCCCGAACTGCGCGAAGCTGATATGAGCCGAGAAGCATACCAAGTGAAATACAAAGCACTGTTTCATCATCCTGTTCTTGGCCCGCACATTAGTTGGCCAAAGGTGAGTGAACAGCATTTTGTTCCTTATCCAGATGCACATTTGAACAATTCGGGGCATCGCGTTTATGCCAATTTCCTGCTCGACTCGCTGCAATTACCGTGAAAATTTCGCTGGAGAATGGAAGAAATAATTTGGTTTTTCCATTACCTATCACCTCAATCCAACCCGCATCTTTGCACCTTCATTTTAGGTAACACATGAAAGTTTTCAAGTTTGGCGGTGCATCCGTGAAAGATGCAGATGGTGTGAGAAACGTGACGCGCATTCTTCGGCTTTATCCTAATGATGAAGTGATGGTTGTGGTTTCGGCCATGGGAAAAACCACCAACAAATTGGAACTCTTGTGGAAAGCGTTTATGAAACAAGATAATCCACAACAGCATCTGGACGCGGTTCGGATAGAACATCACGCCATTGCCAAAGCATTATTTAGTTCAGAATCTGCCGCTGTTTTAGATGCCATTGACAATACGTTAGTAGAACTCGAATGGATTTTGGAAGAGGCTCCACAGCATCATCCCGATTTTTATTACGACCAAATAGTGTCCATTGGCGAAATGCTTTCTACCGTAATTGTAAGCATGTTTCTCAACCAAGAATGCGTGAGCAACGTGTGGTTGGATGCCCGAGATTTGATTCGAACTGACAACACTTATCGCGATGGGCGCATAGATTGGGAAACCACCCAAACCATGACAAAAGCGGCTACCAATAAAGCGCTAACCAAATCTAAAGTGTGCATAACGCAAGGATTTATTGGTGGCACAACTGAAAACTTTACAACAACTCTTGGCCGTGAGGGAAGCGATTTTACCGCTGCTATATTGGCCTATTGTCTCGATGCAACCGAAGTGGTTATTTGGAAAGACGTGCCAGGTGTGCTAAATGCCGACCCCAAATGGTTTGACGACACGGTGCTTATTCCACACATTAGCTACCATGATGCGGTAGAATTGGCTTATTTCGGTACAAGCGTAATTCATCCAAAAACCATAAAACCGTTGCAGAATAAGAAGATTCCGCTTCGTGTGAAATCGTTTGTGAACCCAGATGCCGTTGGGACAGTGGTAAGTGACACAGAAACCTCCAATCCCATTTCATCATTCATTTTTAGAATGGACCAAGTGTTGTTATCCATAATGCCGCTTGATTATTCGTTTATCGTAGAAAACAACCTTCGGGACATTTTTACCCGCTTTGCCGACCATGGCATACGTATTAACGTGATGCAAAATTCTGCGGTAAGTTTTGCAGTGGCGGTAGACAACGATAGAGACCGACTTACCAGTTTGGTTGACGATTTGAGCAAAAATTTCAAAGTAATCCAGCAAGATGGACTGGAATTAATAACCATTCGCCATTTTGACGATGCTACCATAGCTCGTGTGCTGGTGGGCAAAGAAGTTTTGATGGAAATTAAAACAGGAAAAACGGTTCAAATGGTGGTTAAGCCAGTTTGATGCAGTTTCAGGTCAGACGTGTTTTCACTCAATACTGAATCCCAACGCTACTTTATTTCTTTTGTAGGGGAAGAAATCAGCCAAGCGCCCATCGCGTTGCACCTGTTGCATTTCTTTCCAGAAAGCGACATCAAAAAGGTCGGAATGATGTTTTATAAACACGGTTCTCAGCTCTCCCAAAGGAGCCATAAAAGCATCTAACTCCTGAGGAAAAACATCGTTTTCTTCTACCGTATACCACGGTTCTCCTGAATAAATCTGTTCTTGTCTGCGCGGGGTTGGTATTCTCCTAAAGTTTACCTGGTCCAGAAAACACAATTCATCATAGTCGTAAAATATGACACGACCATGGCGCGTAACCCCAAAATTCTTCAGCAGTAAATCGCCCGGAAAGATATTGGCAGCCGCCAATTCCTTCACCGCAAAACCGTAATCAATTATTACAGCGGAGGCGCTTTCGGGCGAAGCAGCTTCAAGAAATAAGTTAAGTGGCACTAACTTTTTCTCGGTAAACAAATGGCGCACAATCAATTTGTCGCCATCAATAAAAACGGTTTTACTGCATTCGTTTAGTAATTCATCGAGCACCGCGGTAGAAAACCGATTGAGGTCAAATTTAATCTGCTCATACTCCATAGCATCAGCTAGTCGGCCCACGCGATCGTGCATTAAAACCAATTGATAACTATCGATTACGTGTTGGCGGTCGAAGTTTTTGGTAGGCCCAAACTTGTCGCGAATCACCTTAAACACCACATTAAAGTTAGGGAGGGTAAATACGGCCATCACCATTCCTTTGGTTCCGGGAGCTACAATAAACTGATCATCAGACCGCTCTAAGTGTTGCTGAATTTCTTTGAACAATACCGTTTTTGAATGCCTGTCGTAGCCAATGCTGGCATACAATTCCGACAGGTTTTTATGCGACATCAGCGGCCGTAAAAAGTGAATTAACTCCACTGGATTTTCACTTTCAACAAAAAAGTAGCTACGGCTAAAACTGAAAATGACTGCAATTTCATCTTTAGACAACAGCACACCATCTACCGCCACACCGTCTTCGTGATGCAGCAACGGAAGCACCACAGGAATTTGGACGTTTCCTTTGGTAATCTTGCCTACCAAATAAGCTCCTTTGTTGCGGTAGAAAACTGAACGCACCATGTCCAATTGGTCTACATCCTCTAAACGGCCTAATGTTTCTACAATTTTGGCACGAATTGCCTCCGCTATTTGCTCAACATCCCTATCAAAATCCTGAAAGGCAAATCGGAATCCATACGACTTTAAAATCCGTGCCCACATGGTTTCCATTTCATCCGAACCAAGATAAAATCTATCATAAATCGGTTCGCTAGGATTGGTATTTATGCCTCTGCGATGAAAGTTGATAAACTCCAGATCGGCATCAATCCCTTCGGTACTAAACATTTTGCGCAGCACCGAATTGAAAAAACTTTCGGAAATGGGACCATCTCTTCGCTCCTGAATAAGTAGCGCAAACTCCCGCTTGAGGCTGGCCCAGGTAGCATATTCATTTATAGTATCACCCAAAATCAGAGTTACCCGTTGGGCGGTTTTATCAATAAAATCGCGGTAATGACTCTGGCGATTTCGGGTTAATTCTGGAACGGCACTCCAATCGCGAAAGGCAAAAACCTTAGAGGCATGGCGGGTAAGCGCCTTAAACGCAGTATGATATTCATCAAAACCATCGCAAATGACCTGCGCACCAACTTTGATTACATCGCTACTGGTCATTTTGTGTAATGAATATCCAAACTCACAATACTATCCGAATGCGCGAAAGTAGCTACAACGGCACCTTGCAAACCTGCAATTACCCTCACTTCATTTCCTGAGGCGCCTAGAAGTAACCCATCCGCTCTATCGAAACAAAGCTGTTGATATACATCGCCAGATCCTATTTGGTTCAAATAATTCGGGTTATAAGTGTAGGAATACAATCCATTTTCGTGCGCCAAAAAATAAGTTTGCCCATCTCCTTTCACTGCGTGAAGCAACTTGCCTAAAGGCAGTGCGCGCGGTTCCCAATAGGAATTATCCTCCACGTTGTAGAGCAACACTCTTGCCTGTCCGTTTTCATTGCCAAAAATGAATAGTTCCGTTGCAGTCCGAGCACAAAACGCAACCACCTGCATGGGCAAACTCAATTCCCATTTTTGAAAAAAATTGCTAACTCGATAAACAAAAAGCGTATTCAAAATGCCACCAATCTGCCTGCGTTCCACGAACAAATGATTTTCATCTGCATATAACGTGTTGGGTCTATCGCCAAAAGTTTGGAGATTAAGAATAAGTGCCCCATCGTTAGTATATCCTCGAATTTCATTGTTGTAAAGCGATACATAGACATTTCCAGCAGCGCTAGTCATATCTAAAAAAGTAGGTGCAGGTGGCTGCATGCTTGCCGATGCAGACCAACGAATTCCTTGCCCAGCCAAATTGTATTGAACAATGCCTCCATCCAGATTTCCAGCAATATTCAATCTATCGAACATAGAATTGACGGAAAGCTTCCGAACATCTTGTCCAATTGATACGAACGGTGTAACGGAGTTGAAAAGGGAATCAATTCGGAAAATTGAATTTTGGCCACTTGAATTGGCATCCCCAAAATAGATGGCGCGCAATGCAAAAGGAAACTCCTGCACGCGAACTTCCAGGTAGGCGTTCTTGTCATTAGTGCCATCGGTTGCAGTAATTAGAACGTAGTAAGTTCCAGTTGGCAGTTGCCGATTGTCCACCACCAAAGCTTCAAATCCTGAGAAATCTGCTGCACCTATAGTTTTCGTCTGCTGACCAGAAACAGGTACAAAATCTTGATTCACCAACTTGATAGTGACACTTTCTACAATTCTGTCATCAGAAACATGATAGTAAACAGGAATGGTATCATAAACTTGAAATTGAGCAGATTCCGATGGGGAGGTGATTTCTACGGAAGGCGGTTCAGTGTCCTCGTTTTCGCACGAAAACAAAAGCACGGATGAAAGGGAAATCAAAACGAGAAAGCGGGAGTTCAACATTACGCAGTAAAGTTATTCACGGCTTATCAACGAATGGTATGTGAATAAAATGGTGGATCAATTTCCTCTTATTATCCGTTACTTTGAGGTCCGCCCGACCCGAACGGTTCTCGGGGAAACAAACTTGAACTATGGAAACTGGATCCGAAGATATAGGACCTGAACGGGAGTTAAGACGACAGAAGATTCGTGTTCGCTACAGAGAACGCACAAAGTTGAAGAAACGACCCAGAGGATATTACATCAAACGGTTCTTTCGGAAGTATGGAGTTTACTTGGTTTGGATGAGTATAATCGTTATTTCAATAACAGGGATTTTAACTTGGGTATACATCACTACCTCCCAAAATGAGAAAGAACGGATAGAGAAGCAAGAGAGAATTGAGCAAGAACAACGCAGTAAGAGCAATATGATGAAGAAAAAATGGTGATGGACACACGACAGCGGTTTGCAACCAAAAGAAATTATACCAGTCCGCTTCCAACTATGGAACACGGAAAAGTGCCGCCAAATGCGGTGGAATTGGAAGATGCAGTGCTCGGAGCACTTATGCTTGAAAGTGAAGCACTGACCGATGTGGTAGAAATTTTGAAGCCTGAAAGCTTCTACAAAATTGAACACCAAAAAATATTTGAGGCCATCATGGACTTGTTTAGCAAAAGCGAGCCCATTGATATTCTTACAGTTACCAGCTGGTTAAAAAAGGCTGGTATGCTGGATTTGGTGGGCGGTCCGTATTACGTAAGTAAGCTTACCGACCGTGTAGCAAGTTCGGCCAATGCGGAATTTCACGCACGGATTATTGCCCAAAAACACATTCAACGGGAGCTAATTCGAGTTTCTGGCGATATCTACAACGAGGCATTTGAGGATACTACAGATGTTCTCGAATTGCTCGATAAAGCCGAAACCAGCCTATTTGCAGTAGCCGAAGGCAACCTTCGCAAGAGCTACGACACTATGGCAACACTCGTTAGCGAAGCGCTTAAAGTGGTGGAAGAAGCGGCAAGCAAAGAAGACGGTGTAACTGGTGTGCCCACAGGATTTACAGAACTTGACCGTATGACTGGCGGTTGGCAACCCAACGACCTCCTCATTATTGCAGCTCGCCCAGCAATGGGTAAAACATCGTTTGTGTTGAGCATGGCCCGCAATATGGCGGTTGAACACAAACGGCCGGTAGCATTCTTTTCGTTGGAAATGGCCTCAATTCAATTGGTAAATCGCCTTATTGCCAGCGAATCGGGCATTGATGGCGATAAACTTAAAAAAGGCCGACTAACTCAGGCCGACTGGAATCATCTGCACACTTCGCTAAAACAGCTAGCCGATGCTCCACTGTTTATTGATGATACAGCAGCGCTATCCGTTTTTGAATTGCGTGCCAAATGCCGAAGATTAAAAGCCACGCACAAAATTGAAATGGTCATTATCGACTATCTACAATTGATGACTGCTGGTGGCAATGGCGGCAACCGCGAACAAGAAATCAGCACTATTTCGCGTTCGTTAAAAAGTATAGCCAAGGAACTGCAAATTCCAGTCATAGCCCTTTCGCAGTTAAGTCGTGCTGTAGAAACTCGCGGTGGCACTAAGCGACCTATGCTTTCCGACCTTCGCGAATCTGGAGCTATTGAGCAAGATGCCGACATGGTTATGTTCCTGTACCGCCCCGAATACTATGGTTTAGATGCTTCAGAAGAAACTAATCTGCCATCACCCGGACTTACAGAATTGATTATAGCCAAACACAGAAATGGTGCTACGGGAACTGTTTCCTTGCGTTTCTTGAATTCGTTGGCAAAATTTGTGGATTATGATGACCCTCAAGTAAGCATTGACGGCAATAGTCCTGCTCCCCTTCCACGCTCTTCCGAATTTGATAATGGCCCGTCAGTAGTTACGCGCATGTCAAAAATGAATGACGTGAATGATGACCTAGATGACGGCAGCCCATTCTAATGCGCGGTCAGGCTTAACTTTGCATTCGTTATGAAACGATTGTCGCTAGTTTTAATTCTACTACTCACAATTCTGTTACAGAATGTGCAAGGTGCCTATTTGCTCATTCCTATGGACAATGGGCAAAAAAATCACCTAAAAGCGTATGGCATTGCTTTTTGGACGCTTCAACGCAATGTGGAAGTAGACTGGCTTTTGAATTACAGAGGCGGAAGTTTCATGTGTAAATACGCCAAAGAAATAGAGAATGAATGCGCAATTCGAGGCGTAAGTTTCGAAATTGTGGCTGATGTGCAAGCCACATCCATCCTCACTGAAATTGCCAATCCAGAAGCAAATATGGACGTAGCGCGATTGGACAAAGTTCCGAAAGTGGCTGTTTATAGCCCAGAAGGCAAACAACCTTGGGACGATGCGGTAACGCTCGTTTTGACGTATGCCGAAGTGCCCTACGATGTAATTTATGATGATGAAGTGCTGAATGGGAAACTCTTGCTATACGATTGGCTTCATCTTCATCACGAAGATTTTACGGGTCAGTATGGTAAATTTTGGGCTTCCTATCAGAATGTTCCTTGGTATAAAGAGCAAGAAAAATACCTTGAAGGCATTGCGAGAAGAAATGGATTCAACAAAGTCTCGGCATTAAAACTTGCGGTAAGCAACAAGATAAAAGAATTTGTGGTTGGTGGTGGATTTATGTTCGCCATGTGTTCTGCTACAGATAGTTATGATATTGCCTTGGCCGCACACGAACTCGATATTTGTGAATCGATGTTTGATGGAGATGGCACTACACCCAACTACAACGCTCAACTCAATTTCAACAACTGCTTAGCTTTTAAAGATTTTAAGTTGAGTACAAATCCTGCCGAATACGAATTCTCCAACATTGACGCCACCCAGCGCAGGCAAGGAAAAGTGGCTGAAAACAACGATTTTTTTTCTCTGTTTGAATTCTCCGCAAAATGGGATGTTGTTCCCACTATGTTGTGCCAAAATCATGAATCAATTATTCATGGATTCATGGGTCAAACTACTTCTTTCGGCAAGGAATTCATCAAATCAGAAGTATTGATTTTGGGCGAAAATAAGGCGCTAAATGAAGCACGATATATTCATGGCACGCTTGGAAAAGGCCAATGGAGTTGGTTTGGAGGTCACGATCCTGAGGATTATCAACACTACGTGTACGACCCACCAACCGACCTGAATCTTCATCCAAATTCCCCAGGATACCGCCTTATTCTGAACAATATTCTTTTTCCAGCGGCTAAGAAAAAGAAGCAAAAAACCTAGTTAAACAGGTTTGATGACTGATAGCTGAGCATATCGCTGTTCCAATAGTTTTATTGCTGTGCTTACTCCATTCTCATCGCTCATCTTCGCCCCAATCTTTTCTGCATTTTGGCGTACAACTGTGGAATTCAAAACTTCGTTAATGGCTTTTGCTAATTGAATAGAATCCACCTTTTTTCTGCTGAGCACTTTACCTGCAACTTCAACTTTTTGCAGCCGATTGCCCCAATCCATTTGGTCATAGGCATGCGCTACAACTATTGATGGTTTACCACCGATTAAAGCCGCCTGTGTAGTTCCAGCTCCACCATGATGCACTACTGCCGAACAAAAGGGAAATACCTGATGGTGCGGTAGACTTTCAACATAAAAAACATCACTAGTATTTGAATTTTTGTTTCCCGAATTGAAACCTATTTGAATAATCGCTCGTTGCCTGAAACGCTTCGCTGCATCAATAAACAAACGCGTATTTTGCTCCAAATCAAATTGCATACACGTTCCAAATGTCATGTAAACAGACGGTTTTCCCTCGTTAATAAATTGCCTCAAGGTTTCGGACATTTCCCAAAGCGTATAGGTTTGAGGATTCAAAAATCCGCAAACTTGTATGTGTTCTCCCCAATCTA
Source organism: Chryseobacterium gleum (assembly GCA_945903645.1). Classification (GTDB taxonomy): domain Bacteria; phylum Bacteroidota; class Bacteroidia; order UBA10329; family UBA10329; genus UBA10329. The sequence continues at coordinate 111,041 of CAMDOM010000001.1, read as the reverse complement.
ATGGACGCGGGCAAAGTGCTTTGCTAGCGGCTACAAGAGTTAATGATTTTGACATAAACAAACTACTTTGAAGACTTCGAATGGGAGACAATCCTAAATCCTTTCTCAATTTGTTTGCTTTCAAAAAGAGAATTTTAGTCATCACCAAATCACCGATTTCCCACAACAACCAATTAACTGCCTTTCCAAGATCTGGCCCGATTGGAGGAATATAATAGGAGCGAATGGACATGGGCGACAAAGCCAAAGACATATGGAGGCAATTGAATTTCTCAGCCGCTCTGAGAAGGGTGTGGCACAAGATGTGGCCAATTACCAAATCACATGTTGTGCATAGTTCCTCAGATGCATTATACATTTCTTCTACTGCAGGCTCAAAGTAATTGGAGAGAAGTGCATTCAATTCCAACAATGGATTGGAAGAATTGGTGAGCGCATAAAGATTTTGGCCCTGCGAAAAGCTCTTATTTACCTTAATGGTTCGGAATCCTCCCTTCTCACCTTGAAAAGAATAATCCTTGCCGTCTACACTTGTGCAAGCAACTGTGACATTGTGACCAACGGCCACTAACCTATTTGCCAAGGTCAAAAATGGCAATGTATAAAACACTTGAAATTACTGGATTTGAAAACGCGAAATCACCTATTCAGCAGGAAATAGACAGCCGCAAAAATTACCAGACAAATTCGTACGATTATCCCTCAGAGCGCAAAAAAGAAATATATGCAGCATGGAAAAATGTGTTTGAAACGCTTGGACACTCAACTTAATCCGCCTGTTTCCGGTTAAAAAATCTCTCAAAGATTGAGTTTTACGCCACTTTAGGGCATAAAAAATGGGGTAAGCTGACTGTGTCGCACCGCTACAACCACCTGCCTTTGCTGCATTCCTGCCCTGGAGGATTCAGTGGGAGCTGGTCGCACAGGACTTACCCCAGTACAAAGGTAATACACGAATTGGCTAATTGAACTAATCAATTTTGGAAGTGTGCATTCCTATATTTGTCGCTAAACTGAATTCGCACAAATGAAACACGCTATGAACTGGGGAGCTGTGCTAGGCATGCTTCTCATTATGCTTTCGTTGGCATTATATCTCCTCGATTTAAACGAATCGGGTCTTACTGGAATTGCATACGTGTTCATAATTGGAGTTATCTGTTATGGCATTTTTCAACGTAGAAAAGAACAAAACGGTTTTATTTCCTATAGCGAAGGTTTGGCAACTGGCACGGCAATTTCATTTTTTGGAGGCGTGATTGCCGCCTTCTATTCCTTCCTTCACATGAGTTTTATTGACACGCATCAACTAGAACGGTTGCTGGCCAATATGGAAGACCAGTTGTTTGAAAGTGAAGTGCCACAATCGCAAGTGGATATGATGATGGGTATGTATGAGAAAATGTTTCAACCTGTTCCCATGTTTTTTATCGCCATTTTCAGTAGCGCATTCGCAGGTTTCATCATTTCCCTTATTGCCGCAGCCATTTTCAAAAAGAATGACGAGTCGTTTGAGGCCAATTTCAAATAAGTGCAGATTTCGCTAGTAATTCCACTTTTTAATGAGGCAGAATCGCTGCCCGAACTTACAGCTTGGATAAAACGGGTGATGGATGCCAATGAATTTACCTACGAGATTGTGTATGTAGATGATGGTAGCACCGATAATTCGTGGAAAGTTATTCAAAAGCTCAAGCTTGAAAATTCGAACATTGTTGCACTTCGGTTTCGGAGAAACTACGGGAAATCCGCTGGATTGAATTGTGGATTTGCCAAGGCAAAAGGCAATGTGGTAATCACAATGGATGCCGATTTGCAAGATAGTCCAGATGAAATTCCTGATTTGTACAAAATGATAACTCAGGATGGTTTCGACCTTGTTTCTGGATGGAAAGAAAAGCGATACGACCCTTTGTCCAAAACGATTCCAACCAAAGTATACAACTGGGCGGCAAGACGCATGTCGGGCATTCAACTTAACGATTTCAATTGTGGATTGAAGGCGTACCGGAAAGATGTTGTAAAAAGCATAGAGGTCTATGGCGAAATGCATCGGTACATTCCAGTAATTGCAAAATGGGCTGGTTTCAATAAAATTGGAGAGAAATCGGTGCAGCATCAGGAACGCAAATTTGGTATCACCAAGTTTGGAATGGAGCGATTTGTAAACGGACCATTGGATTTGCTGGTAATCACATTTGTGAGCAGATTTGGAAAGCGGCCTATGCATTTCTTTGGAAGCGTTGGAATGCTCATGTTCTTGATGGGTGGTGCCGTTAGTTTTTGGTTACTCCTACAAAAAGTACTTCATGTAGCCAATGGAACGGTTGCCAGAGAAGTGACAGAGCAGCCACTTTTCTATTTGGCAATGATGGCGATGATTATTGGAACGCAGCTTTTTTTAGCTGGATTTTTAGCCGAAATGATTGCGCGCTCTTCAAGTGACCGCAATCATTATCAAGTGTCTGAAACGATAGATTGAACGTGGCTCTTCCCGCCAAGTGTGTCATCATAGGTCCTGCGTTTCCACTTCGGGGCGGAATTGCCCAATTGAACGAGTCATTGGCGCAGCAATTGACCGTGCTAGGAGTGGAAACGAGCATCTACTCATTTTCGCTGCAGTATCCTGAATTTCTTTTCCCTGGAAAATCTCAGAAAGAAATTGGTGACAAAACTTTCAAGAACTTTCAGATTCATTCCATTATCAATTCTATTGCACCTTGGACTTGGATTTCCACGGCCAAAATGATTGTTGCAGAGCGACCTGCAATAATTATAGTCCGATTTTGGATTCCATTTATGGCGCCCTGTTTGGCATATACATCGCGATATGTCAGAAAAAAATTAAACATCCCCGTGGTTGGATTATTGGACAATGTAATTCCCCACGAAAACCGTTTTGGCGACAGATTATTAACCAAATTGTTTTTGAATTCGTGCAATTATTTTGCAGTAATGTCGAGCAGTGTGATGTCCGACCTTAGCTCTTTTGATCGTGTTAAAACAAGAAAGCTGCTGTATCACCCTGTTTACGACCATTTTGGTGAGAAAATAGAGATGCAAAAAGCCCGTGAATACCTTGGACTGAGTAATCTCGACAAAGTGATTCTGTTTTTTGGACTAGTTCGTAATTACAAAGGATTAGATATTTTGCTTGAAGCAGTAGCAAAAATGCCACAAAGAGAGTATATTAAAGTACTTGTTGCAGGAGAATTTTACGAAGGTAAAGCACATTGTTTATCTATTATTAAATCATTTGGTTTGGAAGAAAACGTAATTATTCGCGATGAATTTATCCCAGAAGAAGAAGTGAAATATTACTTCTGCGCCTCCAATATTGTAGCACAACCCTACAGAACTGCTACGCAAAGTGGAGTTACCCAAATTGCCTATCATTTTGAAACACCAATGCTTGTAACGAACGTTGGTGGATTGGCTGAAATAGTGCCAAATAAAGTAGTTGGTTACGTCTGTAAGCCCGAACCACAGGTAATTTCAGAGCAACTATCCTTGTTTTTTTCCGGGAATGATGAAGTAAAATTTAGATTACAATTACCTAAAGAGAAATTGCGATTTGAATGGAATAGTTTTGCTAGCGAAATGATAACATGGGACAACAATTAGAATGCATACCGACATAACAGAAAGCTAATGAGAGAGCCCTTTTTATTGGCTTCTTAGCTATTTTCAATGTCTATATTTGCCAGCACTAATAAATCAGAATTGATTCAAACAGGAATAATGAGAGAAATACAAATGGTCGATCTTGTGGCGCAATATGCCCACATTCAGGAAGAGATTGATGCGGCAGTATTGGGAGTCATTCGCTCGGCCAAATATATTGGCGGTCCTGAAGTTGATGGCTTCAAAAAAGAATTCGAAACCTATCTTGGTGTTAAGCATGTTATTCCTTGCGCCAATGGAACGGATGCGCTTCAAATTGCAATGATGGCACTTGGATTAAAACCAGGTGATGAGGTGATTACTCCCACATTTACTTATATCGCCACGGCAGAAGTAATTGCACTTTTGGGTCTAACTCCCGTTTTGGTGGACGTAGAACCGGATACATTCACCATTGATATCAAACAAGTTGAAGCGGCAATCACGCCACGCACCAAAGCCATTGTGCCCGTTCATCTTTACGGACAATGCGCAGATATGGAGCGTCTACTTGCGTTAGCTGATAAACATGGCATTCATGTTATAGAAGATAATGCTCAAGCCATTGGTTCTGATTATCATTTTGCAGATGGCAAAAAAGTAAAGGCTGGAACTATGGGAATTTTTGGTTGCACTTCCTTTTTTCCTTCCAAAAATTTAGGCTGTTTTGGTGATGGAGGTGCCATTATGACTAATGATGACAATCTAGCCCATTTGGCTAAAGTGATCGCATCTCACGGACAAACAAAATTGTATGTGCACGATGAAGTAGGTTGCAACTCGCGATTAGATGCCATTCAAGCAGCGGTTTTGCGCATCAAACTGCCTCATTTAGATCAGTATATTGCTCGAAGAAAAGAAGTGGCACATAGCTACGACTTGGCCTTCAAGGACATTTCAGCAATTACAACGCCTTTTGCACATTCGCGTTCTTCGCATGTATATCATCAATACACCATGGTTTTAAATGGTTTAAGTAGAGATGCGTTGCGCAGCTATCTTGCTGAAAATGGAATTCCAAGCATGGTGTATTACCCCATTCCATTGCATAAACAAAAAGCATTTAAAGACACCCGTTACAATGATTCGGCTTTTCCGGTAACCGACAATCTTTGCGACAATGTGATTTCGCTACCAATCCATACAGAAATGGATGTTGATCAGCAGCAATTTATCATTGATCATGTCCTTGCGTTCGTTGGAAAACCCTCTAATTAGAATTAAAAAATTATCCAAGAAAAATGAACATAGCTGTAGTTGGTTCAGGATACGTAGGTTTAGTAACAGGGACATGTCTTGCAGAAACGGGCAATACCGTGATTTGTGTAGACATAGATGAGTCTAAAGTAAACAAGATGCGGAATGGTGAAATCCCAATATACGAACCGCATCTTGACGTTATTTTCGAGCGAAATATCAAACAAGGTCGTCTAAGTTTTACAACAGATTTGAAATCTGCTATAGAGCACGCCAAGGTTATTTTTTTGGCCCTACCAACCCCTCCCGGTGAAGATGGGTCGGCCGATTTATCTTATGTGCTTGGTGTTGCGCATCAGCTTGGGGAAATGATGACTAGTTATAAGGTTATTGTTGACAAAAGCACTGTACCCGTTGGAACTGCCGAAAAAGTACAGGCTGCTGTAGCAAAGCACGCCACTGTCGAATTCGATATAGTTTCTAATCCAGAATTTTTACGTGAGGGATTTGCTGTAGATGATTTCCTTAAGCCTGATCGTGTTGTAGTAGGAACATCTTCTGATCGTGCCCAACACATCATGGAAGAGTTGTATAGGCCATATGTTCGTCAGGGAAATCCAATAATTTTTATGGATGAGCGTTCGGCTGAGTTGACAAAATATGCCGCTAACGCATTTCTTGCCACTAAAATCACGTTTATGAATGAGATTGCAAATCTGTGCGAACTCGTAGACGCTGATGTGGACAAGGTTCGTCTTGGAATTGGAACCGATACTAGAATTGGCAAACGGTTTCTCTTTCCAGGTATAGGCTATGGTGGGAGTTGTTTCCCAAAAGACGTTCAAGCATTAGCCAAATCAGCTGCAGAGGTGGGTTATGATTTCTCCATTTTAACATCAGTTATGCGGGTTAATGAGGAGCAGAAAACGATAATTATTCCAAAAATCGTAGACTTCTATGGAGGAGACCTAACAGGCAAGCATTTCGCAGTTTGGGGCTTAGCTTTTAAACCCGACACAGATGATATTCGCGAAGCCCCCGCATTGTATGTTATTGATAAACTTTTGGATGCAGGTGCAACAGTTACCGCTTTCGATCCCGAAGCCATGCCTAATGTAAAGAGATTACTTGGAGATAAAATTGCTTTTGCCAGTGATCAATACGAAGCGCTAAAAGATGCTGATGCATTAATAATTGCTACGGAATGGTCGGCATTTAGGTCTCCAGATTTTGACACAATCACCGCATTATTAAAAGAAAAAGTCATTTTTGACGGCAGAAATTTGTACGATTTACCCGTACTAAAGGAATTAGGTTTCTACTATAATAGTATAGGTCGTAAAACGGTAATACCTGCTTAAGATTAGTGTATTTGGGCTATTTGCAAGCTAATAAACCTCTTTAAGAAACGCAATGAAAAGAGTACTAATAACAGGAGCAGCTGGTTTTTTAGGCTCTCATTTATGCGATAGATTTATTAAAGAGGGATTTCAAGTAGTGGGAATGGACAATCTCATTACTGGAGATTTGAGGAATATCGAGCACCTTTTTAAGCAGCGTGGTTTTGAATTTTATCATCATGATGTAAGCAAGTTTGTTTACGTGGCCGGAAATGTGGATTACATACTCCATTTTGCCTCGCCTGCTAGCCCGATTGATTATCTAAAAATACCAATCCAAACGCTAAAAGTTGGTTCACTTGGAACGCATAACCTTCTTGGCTTGGCAAAGGCAAAAAATGCTAGAATGCTTATTGCTTCCACATCCGAAGTGTATGGTGACCCTACGGTTCATCCTCAAACAGAAGAGTATTGGGGCAATGTAAACCCTATAGGTCCCAGGGGTGTTTATGATGAAGCGAAGCGATTTCAAGAGGCTATCACTATGGCTTATCATCGCTATCATGGATTGGAAACTCGAATTATTCGTATTTTCAACACATATGGCCCACGTATGCGCTTGAATGATGGTCGCGTACTTCCAGCATTTATAGGCCAAGCCTTGCGTGGCGAGGATATTACGATTTTTGGAGATGGTTCTCAAACCCGCTCATTTTGCTATGTGGATGATTTGGTTGAAGGCATTTACCGTTTACTAATGTCCGATTATGCGGAACCAATGAATATTGGAAACCCAGATGAAATAACCATTTCTCAATTTGCCGAAGAAATAATTGCGCTCACTGGCACGAAACAAAAAGTAATATATCAGCCCCTACCCGTTGATGACCCAATGCAGCGTCAGCCAAACATAGAAAAGGCTCGAAGCATTTTGGGATGGGAACCAAAAGTTCAAAGAGCGGAAGGGTTAAGAATTACCTACGAGTACTTCAAGGGCTTATCTCAAGAGGAACTTTACAGGAAGGAACACAACAAATTCGAAGGCTACATTAAAAAGTGAACATGGAATATTTAGCTCACGAAACCGCTGCTATAGATGAGGGATGCACAATAGGAAAGGGAACCCGTATTTGGCACTTTAGTCACATTATGTCAAATTGCACAATTGGAGAAAACTGCAATTTGGGACAAAATGTCGTAGTATCGTCAGATGTGGTTTTAGGAAACAATGTAAAAGTTCAGAATAATGTTTCTATTTACACAGGAGTAATATGTGATGACGATGTTTTTCTTGGGCCATCAATGGTTTTTACAAACGTAATCAATCCACGAAGTGCCATAAATCGCAAAAATCAGTACTTAAAAACCTATGTTGGTAAGGGCGCCACAATTGGCGCGAACGCTACAATTGTTTGTGGTCATAACATTGGAGATTATGCATTCATTGGTGCGGGAGCAGTTGTGACTAAAGAAGTTCCTGCTTATGCACTAGTAGTTGGTAATCCATCCAAGCAAATTGGCTGGATGAGTGAATACGGCCAACGCTTGAAGTTTAATGAGGCTGGCCAAGCGTTGTGCTCAGAAAGCGGAGAATCGTATGAGTTAAAGGGAGGAAGAGTCACTAAACTGTAGCTGAGATGGATAACAAGAAAATTAAATTCGCAGTTGTTGGATGTGGACACATTGGAAAACGTCATGCAGAAATGATACTGCGCCATCCAGAAGCTGAATTAATTGCAATGTGCGACACTGCCGAAAGGAATTCACTCAAACTCGAACATTTTGAAGTGCCGTTTTTTACATCCCTGCAAAATCTGTTAGACGCGAAATTAGAATTTGATGTTGTTTGTATTTGCACTCCCAATGGATTGCATTCGGAGTTAAGTATTGCATGTTTGGAAACCGGAAAGCATGTGGTTTGTGAAAAACCTATGGCGTTGACCAAAGCCGATTGCGAAGCAGTTATCTTCAAGTCGCTTCAAATGTCGAAGAATGTTTTTTGCGTAATGCAAAATCGATATTCCCCACCATCTGCTTGGATAAAAGACGTAATTAGCCAAGGAATACTTGGTCAGATTTTTATGGTACAAATCAATTGCTACTGGAATAGAGACGACAGATACTACACAGGTAAAAATTGGAAAGGCAATCAGGAGCTAGATGGAGGAACGTTATTTACCCAATTTAGTCATTTCATAGATATAATGTATTGGCTTTTTGGAGATGCGACAGATATTCAAGCGCAATTCGCAGATTTCAATCACAAACATTCCACCGATTTTGAAGATTCTGGACAAGTTTCTTTCCGCTTTATCAATGGTGGCATGGGCTGCATCAACTACTCAACCAGTGTCTGGGATCAGAATCTAGAGAGTAGCATGACCATTGTGGCTGAAAATGGTAGCGTAAAAATCGGAGGGCAATACATGAACGAAGTGGAAGTTTGCAATATCTCAGGATACACAATGCCCGAACTTCCCCCATCTAGCCCTGCCAATGATTATGGAGCATACAAAGGGTCAGCTGCAAACCATCATTTTATTATTGAAAATGTGGTTGACACTCTAAAAGGCAGAACTTCTATGACTACCAATGCCCTTGAAGGACTAAAGGTTGTGGATATTATTGAACGAATCTACAGCCACCGGCCCGCATCACTATTAGCAAAAAACAATTAAACTTAAAACAACTAAACATGAGCATTTATAACAGATTAGTAGCCAAGGAAAATAAACTTGCCCTTATAGGATTGGGTTATGTTGGCCTACCCATTGCCTTGGCTTTCGCCAAAAAAATTAAAGTTGTCGGTTTTGACATCAATGCTGGACGTGTTGAGTTGATGAAAAACAACATTGACCCAAGCGAAGAATTAAACGCCTCTGATTTTGATGGTGCCGATATTCTTTTCTCGGCTAATCAGAATGACTTGAAAGACGTGCAATTCTATATAATTGCGGTTCCCACGCCAATTGACGAGCATAATCTACCCGACTTACGCCCAGTGCTTTCTGCCTCAAGAACAGTTGGGGCTGTTCTAAAAAAAGGAGATTACGTGGTGTATGAATCTACCGTTTATCCAGGATGCACCGAGGAAGATTGCATTCCAATTCTGGAAGAGGTTTCGGGATTAAAATTCAACGTAGATTTTAAGGTTGGATATTCTCCAGAGCGAATCAATCCAGGAGATAAAGAACATACACTAGCAAAGATTACTAAAGTGGTTTCGGGATGTGACGATGAATCGTTGGAAAATATAGCGCGTACGTATGAATTAGTAGTTGATGCTGGCGTTCATCGTGCTCCTTCAATCAAAGTTGCAGAAGCAGCCAAAATCATTGAAAACACACAACGCGATGTGAACATTGCTTTGATGAACGAACTTTCCATGATTTTCAATCGTATGGGAATCAATACCTTTGATGTTTTGGAAGCGGCTGGAACCAAATGGAATTTCCTTAAGTTTTTCCCAGGTTTGGTAGGTGGACATTGCATAGGCGTTGATCCTTACTATCTAACCCACAAAGCGCGTCAGCTTGGTTTTCATTCTAAGGTAATTATCTCAGGAAGAGCCACAAACGATGCTGTTGGTGCATACGTGGCACAAGAAACTGTTAAGCGTATCATAGCTAAGGGAAAAGATATAAGCAAAGCAAAGGTGCTTATTATGGGTGCCACATTCAAAGAAAATGTTGCTGACATAAGAAATTCTAAAGTCGTGGATGTGATTCGAGAATTGGAATCATTTGGTGTTCGTGTGCATGTAATTGACCCACATGCGTCATCCAAAGATGTAAAACATGAATATGGATTTGAGTTAGAAACTGAAGTGTCCAAAGGCTACGAGGCAGTTGTGATAGCCGTAAATCATAAAGAATATGTAGGTCTTTCTGAGGAATATTTCGAGGGCATTCTCAGCAAAAAAGGAATTGTGGTAGACGTGAAAGGCGTATATAAAGGAAAAATAAGTCGTTTAGCATATTGGAGCCTATAAAATGATTCTAGTAACAGGAGGCACTGGTTTCATAGGATCGCATACAGTTGTAGAACTGCATAAAGCGGGCCACCCAGTTCTTATCGTTGATGACCTTTCGAACTCGCGTTTGGAAGTGTTAGATGCTATCGAGCAGATTTCTGGAATTCGTCCTGCTTTTGAAAAAGTGGATGTAACTGACCTTCAAGCACTACAAGCTCTTTTCAGAAAGTATCCCGATTCAATAGATGGCATAATTCATTTTGCGGCAAAAAAAGCTGTTGGTGAGTCGGTGGCCTTTCCATTGATGTATTACCGTGTTAACGTACAAGGCCTTTTGACTTTGCTCAACTGCATGGAGGAAAAAGGGGTAAATCGTATTGTTTTTTCCTCTTCATGTACTGTTTATGGGCAACCAGACCAAATTTCCGTTGATGAATCGGTGCCAAGAAAAAAGCCCGAATCTCCCTATGGAAATACCAAAATGATTTGCGAAGATGTATTGAATGACGTAACAAAAGCTGGTGAATTGAAAGCCATTTCGCTGCGATATTTTAATCCAATTGGGGCGCATGAATCTTCTCTAATTGGCGAATTGCCCATTGGCGCACCAAATAATTTGGTGCCGTACATTACACAAACTGCTATTGGTAAACGCGAAAAACTAACTGTTCATGGAGGTGATTATCCAACGTATGATGGCACCTGCATTCGTGATTACATTCATGTAGTCGATTTAGCAAAAGCACATATAAGTGCTCTTCAACGGTTATTGACAGGTCGCACCGAATCTGTGCATGAAGTTTTTAATATTGGCACTGGCAAGGGTTCATCTGTTTTGGAAGTAATCCAAACATTTGAAAAAGTGAGTGGCAAACCGCTCAACTATTCCATTGGCCCAAGGAGAGAGGGCGACATAACTCAAGTGTATGCCAAAACTGACCTTGCAAATCAAAAGCTGGGCTGGAAATCTGAATTGACCTTAGAAGACGCATTGTCTTCTGCTTGGAAATGGGAACAACACTGTAAAGCTCAAGGACTATGAAAACGATACTAATTACTGGAGGAGCTGGTTTTATTGGCTCGCACGTGGTGCGCAGATTTGTGAATCGCTATCCCGAATATAAAATTGTAAATCTTGATGGGCTCACCTATGCAGGTAATCTTGAGAACCTTAAAGATTTGGAACATGCTTCAAACTATGTGTTTGAAAAAGCTGATATCGTAGATGCGGAAGCGGTAAATGCCGTATTTCTAAAATACAATCCTGAAGGTGTAATTCATTTGGCAGCAGAATCGCATGTAGATCGCTCTATAGCGAATCCAATGGCTTTTATTCGTACGAACATTGAGGGCACGGTAAATTTGATGAATGCCGCGCGACTTGTTTGGAACAAAAACTGGGAAGGCAAACGTTTCTACCACATTTCTACCGATGAAGTGTATGGCTCGTTGGGTGAAGAAGGATTGTTTACAGAAGAAACGCCCTACGATCCGCGAAGTCCGTATTCTGCTTCGAAAGCGAGCAGCGATCATATTGTTCGTGCCTACTTTCATACGTATAGTTTTCCAATTGTTATATCAAATTGCTCGAACAACTACGGTCCGAATCATTTTCCTGAAAAACTGATTCCGTTAGCCATTAACAACATCAAAAACAATCTTCCTATTCCCATTTATGGAAAAGGAGAAAATGTGCGCGATTGGTTGTTTGTAGAAGATCATGCTTCAGCAATTGATGTCATTTTCCATAAAGGAAAATTGGGAGAGACCTACAACATTGGTGGCAACAACGAATGGACGAACATTGATTTAATTCTATTGCTATGCCGAGTAATGGATCAAAAACTTGGTCGTTCCGCTGGGACTTCTGAGCAACTGATTACCTATGTAAAAGACCGCGCTGGTCACGATTTGCGCTACGCAATCGACTCGTCCAAGTTGAAACGCGAATTGGGCTGGGAACCTAGTCTAACATTTGAAGAAGGCTTGCCAAGAACAGTTGATTGGTATCTCAACAATGAAGCTTGGTTGAACAACGTTACTTCGGGCCACTATCAACAGTATTACACCAAACAATATCAGGAGCGTTAAACGCAACTACACTTAACGCTAAGCTACATGTCGCATAGAGTACACCATAACCAAGACCTGAGTACCTCAACTTTTCTAGTTACAGGTGGTGCAGGGTTTATTGGCTCCAACATTGTGGGTTATCTTATTCAACATGGAGCGAAAAAGGTGCGCGTATTAGACAACCTTTGCGAAGGCCGACTACAGAATATTAACGCTTTTATTGAGCTTCCTAATTTTGAATTCATTGAGGGCGACATCACCAATGCGGCCACGTGTGCTGCGGCTTGCGAAGGCACAGATTACGTAACGCATCAGGCTGCGCTGGGTTCAGTTCCGCGCTCCATAGACACGCCATTACTTACCAATGCGGCAAACGTTACTGGCTTTCTGAATATGTTGACTGCTGCAAAAGACGCCAAGGTGAAGCGGTTTGTTTTTGCAAGTTCCTCATCTGTGTATGGCGATAGCCCTAGACTTCCCAAAATTGAAGAACATATAGGCAGACCATTGTCGCCTTATGCAGCTTCCAAATTTGTGAATGAGGTGTATGCTGGGGTGTATGCCCTCAATTACGGGATGGAAATTATTGGTCTGCGGTATTTCAACATCTTTGGCCCTAATCAAAAGCCAGATGGCCCTTACGCTGCGGTAATTCCACTTTTTATGGATGCTTTGCTTAAAGGGAAATCTCCATTTGTGAATGGCGATGGTGAACAATCGCGCGATTTCACTTTCGTAGATAATGCAGTTCAGGCTAACGTACGCGCCATGTTTACACAAACCAAAGGCGCCACGGGTCAGGTGTATAATGTGGCTTGCGGAGAACGTTTTACAATAAACCAATTGTTTTACGCAATTCGAGATTTAGTTGGAGGAAATGTTGAACCTACCTATCGTGAATCACGAAATGGCGATGTGCGCGACTCCTTGGCAGACATCTCTAAAGCTAAAGCTTACTTGGGATACGAACCGCAAATTACCATGCAAGAAGGAATGCCACCAACATTGGAATGGTTCAAAAAGAACTACGCTTAACCGCGTATTCCCTCAAATATCTGATTATTGCCTTTTGATTCCTTAAGAAACCGTGATTTTAACCCACAGATGACACCACCATCTGGCGGTTAATTTTCTTCAACAGACCGCTAAGTACTTTACCAGGCCCAACTTCGATGAATGAAGTTGCACCGTTTTGAATCATCTGATTCATAGTTTGGGTCCATTTTACAGGGGCAGTCAATTGTGCAATCAAATTGGCTTGAATAATATCTGGGTTGCTCACCGCTTGCCCCGTGATATTCTGATAAACTGGACAAATTGGTTTGGAAAACTTGGTGGCGTGTATCGCGTTTTCCAGCCTCTCCTTGGCCGGTTGCATCAATGGAGAATGAAACGCACCACCAACACTGAGTCGAATAGTGCGCATTGCACCCTCTTCCTCTAAGAGCAAACAGGCTTTTTCAACGCCTTCAATCGTTCCCGAAATCACTAATTGGCCAGGGCAATTGTAGTTTGCCGGAACTACCACGTCATCAATAGTGCGACAAACACGTTCTACTACTTCATCTTCTACACCAAGAATCGCGGCCATAGTTGAAGACTGCAATTCGCAAGCGGCCTGCATAGCAAGCGCTCTTTCGGCCACCAGCTTAAGTCCATCTTCAAAGCTTATGGTTTTGTTGGCCACCAATGCCGACAACTCGCCCAACGAATGACCTGCAACCATATCTGGCTGAAAATTTTCCAGCGTTAGCGCACTAACCACAGAATGCAAAAACACTGCGGGTTGAGTCACTTTGGTTTGACGCAAATCCTCCTCCGTTCCTTCAAACATAATATCGGTAATCCGAAATCCCAATAGCGAATTCGCCTTTTCAAATAACGCTTTTGCCTCAACCGAACTATCGTAAATCCCTTTGCCCATACCCGTAAATTGGGCGCCTTGGCCGGGAAAAATATATGCCTTCATACTTTAATACATTTTGTTTTTAGAAGCTGCATAACTTACTAACCTCCGTAATATTCTACGTAATTGTTCTCCGTTTCAACCAACTTGATGCAATGTAACGTTGCACCCATAGATTCAATTTCAGCATCCAACTGATTCCAAACTGCAATGGCCAAATTCTCAGTACTGGGCAAAATTCCCTGCATGAAATCAACATCCAAGTTCAGATTGCAATGATCTACGCGGTCAATGATGCACGCACGCAACAAGGTGCTCAAATCTTTGAGATTGACCACAAATCCAGTATCGGGATTCACTTCTCCTTTCACCGTAACAATCAAATCGAAGTTGTGACCATGCCAATTAGTATTTGCGCATTTACCAAATACTTCAGCATTCTTTTCTGCCGACCACGCCTCATTATAGAGTTTGTGTGCGGCATTAAAACGTTCCCTACGTGTAATAAAAATCATCCGTGTCTAGGTCTCAAAAAGGGGTGCAAATATACTCTGACTAAGAAGGTTTGCCAAGACGAATAATTGGAATTACGGCTCCGAAAAAAGTCCGGAAATACCTGTAAAAATCCATCCTTTAAATGCCTATAAACCTTGAAGGATTGCTACTTTCGAAACGCCAATGACGAGGAAGAAAATTGCCGTGGTAGCAGCCACATCAATGGAACTGGATAGTTTGCGCAACCATTGCGAAGCTGCATCATTTTCGAACTTAGAGATTATGTGGATTGTAACAGGTGTTGGCATGGTGAACACCGCAATGCAGCTTACCCAACAATTTGCCACAGACTGCCCAAGCATCGCAATAAACATGGGGATTGCTGGTAGTTTTGATGCTTCTATCGCGATTGGAGACACGGTGCAAGTGCATACAGACCGTATTGCCTACTTTGGTGCTGAGGACAGTGATACGTTTCTTTCAGCCGAACAAATTGGGTTGTGTGCAATTGAAGATGCGGTGTTTAAAGCCACTTATACCAAACCCATTTTCCCTAAAGCGATTGCAATCACTGTAAACTTGGCGCATGGGAATAGCCTCAGTATCCAAAAAGCCGTTGAACTATGGAATCCTCAATTGGAAAGCATGGAAGGTGCCGCATTCTTCAAAGTTTGTCGCCATTTCGAGGTGCCTTCCATACAAATACGCACTATTTCAAATCGTGTAGAGCCCCGAAACAAAGACCTTTGGAACATTCCATTGGCATTACAAAACCTAACCAACAGCATGCTACTTGTGCTTCAAAACATGAATGATGGAAATTGAACTTGGTTTTTCGCCTTGTCCCAACGACACCTTCATTTTTGATGCGATGGTACACGGTCGCATTGATACCGAAGGACTCACATTTAAGGTGACCATGGCCGATGTGGAAGAGCTAAATCGGTTGGCGATGACCAATGCCTTGCAGGTTACCAAATTGAGCTTTCATGCTTATGCCTACGTGTTCGAGCGGTATCAATTGCTTAATAGTGGCAGCGCACTCGGCACCAACTGTGGGCCATTGCTCATCTCAAAGCGCTACATTCAACCCAATGAATTAGATGCTCTTCGTATAGCAATTCCCGGCAAGCATACTACGGCAAATTTCTTAATAAGCTATGCTTTTCCGCTTGCCGTGAATAAACAAGAAATACTGTTTTCAGCAATTGAAAACGCGGTTGCTAAGGGAGAAGTAGATGCGGGAGTAATCATTCACGAGAATCGCTTTACCTATGCCGAACGCGGTTTTCATAAAATCGTGGATTTGGGGGAGTATTGGGAGCAGAAAACGGGTTTCCCAATTCCATTAGGAGGAATAGCGGTGCATAGAAGGTTAAGTCCCGAAAATCGGTTGAAAATTGACCGTGTGCTGCGCAGAAGTGTGGAGTATGCCTTTACACATCCCAACGATTCTATGCCGTACACCTGCCAGTATGCGCAAGAAATGAGTGAGGATGTGATGCGAAAACATATTGCCTTATACGTAAACGATTATTCAGTAAATCTTGGTGAGAAGGGCCGATTGGCAGTGCACCACATGTATGAAGTTGGTGCTAAAATCCCGAACTTTCCAAAAGTGGAAGGGGCAATATTTCTTTAGGCTTTCACCCTACTTTTCTTGCTACCAGCAACCCATCACGAATAGGTAATAGCACGGTTTCTACACGCGGGTCGGCTTTTAACTTCCGCGCAAAGTCTTTGAGTGCGATGGTTTCTTTATCCAATTCGGCATCGGGCAAAACCACCTTGCCACTCCACAACACATTATCGGCAATGATGAACGCCCCAGTGTTCAGTTGTTCGAACACCAAGTCGAAATAGTTGGAATAGTTTTCCTTATCGGCATCAATAAACACCATATCAAATTTCACATCTATGGTAGGAATAACTTCCATTGCATTGCCTACCAATGCCTCAATTTCCCGTTCTTTTCCTGCCATCTTAATGTAGCGCTGCACCATATCGTGCAATTCGGCATTGATATCGATGGTAAAAAGTTTGCCTCCTTGCGTCAATCCATCGGCAAGGCAAATGGCCGAATAGCCCGTGTAGGTTCCAATCTCCAAAATATACTTTGGCCGCGCCATAAGGGAAAATAAGCGCAGGGTTTGCCCTTGTATATGACCAGAAAGCATGCGTGGAGTAAGCACCTTGGCCCATGTTTCGCGATTTAACTGAGTAAGCACTTCGCCCTCTTCTCGGGTAAATGCTTCTGCGTAATCGTTTATGGCTTGAGGGAAAAAATCCACTTTAATTAATGATGAATTACGAATGCTGAATTACGAATTAACCGTAAACATAAAGCTTGCGTTAGATATCCTAGTACCATTCGTAATTCAAAATTCATCAGTCGTAATTAACGGATTACCACCTCCACGAAACGCCCAAACTTGGAAGTATCGGTAGCTGTTTCACGATGTCGTAACTTACACGGTCTATGTAGAAAATGTTTTCGCGGTTATAAACATTCGTGATGCCAATAACTGCGCCCAAGACTGTTTTCCCGATTTCGAAATCACGTTTCACAGAAAGGTCTAGGCGGTGGTAGAATGGCAAGCGCCCTTTGTTCAATTCGCCATATTGCACACCAAGACTTCCATTCTGGGTGGTGTAATCGGTGCCAATACCATTGTCAAACTGCTGATTTTCATAGAACCCAGCGGTTTGGGTAAACGGAAATCCCGAGCCTAGATTCCAACGCACACTAGCTTCCCAGTTTAGATTTTTGCCGAAGGTGTAGGCTGCCACCAAATTGACGTTGTGCCTACGGTCGAAAGAAGGATAATATTCTTGAATACCATCATTACGCGTAACCACCCCCAGAGAATACACGGCCCACAAATACAAGCGCTTGTAGCTGTATTTGAACACAAAGTCGATACCCATGGCATTACCCGTTTCGATAATGTAATCGCGTTTGAGGGTTTCGGGAATGGTCGGGTCGGTATTGGACTCTGGATAAAGTTTATTGCGGTTTACGTTAGACAATTGAGTAAACTGTTTGATGTAGCCCTCTACTTGGAATGTGAGGCGCTTGCCCAAGTCAATCTCGATACCCACTATATTATGCATGGCTTTCTGCAAGGGATTCGACACCTCTTTGCCATCAAATTCTTTGGGCAAATTTTCTGGAGCAGTGAGGAATCCGTAGAACAAATTGACCACATCGCGGTCGGAGTTGGCGCTAATAAGATTCTGCGCAAAAAGGCCAAAAGCATATTTCACCCGCATCCATTTGGTCACGTTCCATTTAATGCCCAAGCGAGGTTCGGGCGATGCTACACCAAGGGAAGCATAGTAGTGCAGGCGGAAACTAGGCTCGATAAGCAACTTGCTCTTTATGTTCCATTTAAACTTGGCATACGCGCCAAAGTCGGTGGTATTGTAGGTTTCATCGCCACCGATACGCGCTCCCACGGAGTTTGTAAACTCATAAGCGGTTTGAAATCCTTGCAAGAACGGGCCAAACTTCAACTCATTCTTACCCAAGAAATAGGTGAAGTTCATTCCACCGGTGAATCCTCCAATTTGGCTAAACCTTGAGGGTTGGTTGGTTTCTGAAAGCTCGATGCGATAGTTGGAATAGTTAAAAAAAGGCTCCAACAACACTGATGAACCCTGCGGCACAATTATCACATTGGCCCCCACACCGTAGGAATTCCAACGGTAGTCTGACACCGAGCGAAATTTCACATTATCATTGAAGCTAAATCCAAATAAATTCACCTTACTGCCAGCTGTACTATTGAACGATAGTTTGGCAAAAACGTCCGTAAAATTGAACGGCAGCCCATCTTCGCCAGCATAGGAATACAGCAATTTGGATGTCTGTTCGAGATAGGATGTTTTGGCAGATACCAAATACGACAGGCTACCTCCTCTGCCTTCTTTCATCTTCAAAATCGGACCTTCGAGCAATACGTTGGCTCCAAAAGGATTGACAGAGAGCTTTCCACTGAAGCTTTTCCTATTTCCATCACGGGTTTTAATGTCCATGATGGACGAAATACGATCGCCATATTCGGCATTGAACCCTCCTGTGTAGATGTCGGCAGTTTTGATAATATCGGTATCGAATACCGAGAAAAATCCTATGCTGTGAAACGGATTGTAGACAATCATACCATCCAACAACACTTTATTTTGAATAGGAGAACCTCCACGAATGTAGAGTTGACCGCCTTGGTCGCCAGTAAAAACAACGCCTGGCTGCACCTGAAGCACCTGTGCCAAATCGCTTTCGCCACTAACGTTGGGCAACTGCTTCATTTCCTTTGGAGTGAGCTTGGTGACCGAAGTGCGAACTTCGGTAGTAGCCTCCTCCCTGTCGGCACTAATTTGAACCTCATTGAGCTTTACACTTGACTTTTCTAAGAATAGGTTTTGTGCTACCAATGCCTTTGCAGCTAACGAAACAGCCACCTTGACCGTGTCGTATCCCAAATAGGTCACCATCAATTGATAATCGCCTGGTGGTATATTCGAGATGAGATAATAGCCATTTACATCGGTGGCGGCTCCCAAACTAGTTCCTTTAAGGTAAACAGAAGTGAAGAGCACTGGCTCGCCCGTGGCTTTATCGTACACAAAACCTTTGATCTTGCCTTGCTGGGCTTGCGAGGCGACTACCGTGGCGCACAGCACTGCTAACATAAAGGCGATGCGTAAAACTATTCTCATGGGCTATGATTTGGGGCGTAAAAATAACCTATTCAATGGGCGTAGAGAATATAGAATTCTGAATTCTGAATTTTAGCGGAATGGAATTCTGAAATTGGACATGCAATGGCGCTTGTGTAAAACGTACTACTTACCCATTACCTAACTCAATCACTCCTTTAGCACCATGTCTATGCACAACACTGCGGCTAGTATAAGTGGCCGCAGGGGGTCGTTTGGAAGCACGGTGTCTTTAATTTCGAGCATGTAGTTGTCGGCTGAGGTAAAAAGTTCTTTGCCAATGCCCGACCATTTTTTGCTTACTTGGGCAAGTTGTACTCCATCTTTCTCGAAATTAAAATCCCAGCTAGTCCATTGGCCCTTGAGGGTGGATAGCACACGTTGGTTGAGGTCCAACACATCAAACTTGCCGCCAATGGAAAGCAGCCGCTGCTGAAATATGCCCACCAGCCGCTGATTCTCATCTAGCACCTGAACCGTGGAGCGAAAGATAGACACCCCGCGTTTTACCGATAGGATGGGCAACCCATCGGGAGTGGTTACTTCCACATCGAAGGGGGTCATGCGTTTGTAATCGGTGAACCGAAACAACTTGGTGAAGATGCCCAACTTCTCTTCGCGGCAATGCAAAATAATATTGAGGGTGCCGGGTTCGTAAATGTCGAAGTTGTTGGCCGCCTTAAAGATGCCCGTATGTTCTTTTACAAAGAAGAGATTGCGATTGAGGATGGAGTTCATTTTTTGGTGATGATGAAGTTAAGGAATGAAGAGAGAGTGTGCAAGAGAGTGTACAATAAACTGTGTCAATAATTTTAACCACTAAAATTTGACACATGAAAAAAGAACCGATGAATTTAGAGGCCTTGAAGGGAGTGTTCAATGCTCGACTAAAATCACCCATTCAAGGAAACATTTAGGCAACGCAACACTAAGTTTTCGCGTCATTACTCTGAACCACCCCTCGCACCATGAAATTTATCAGCTCAATTCTTCTTTTTTTATGCCTCACGGCAAATGCATTTGCCCAAATACCCAATAGCGGTATGGAAAATTGGAGTAGCGCTCCGCAACTTACCGATTGGACTACAAACAGCTATCCCATGACCCTGCCACCCTACGATCCCTACATCGTGCGGCAAGATGCCAACGCCTACAGTGGCTCGTTTGCAGCCAATTTCTATGGCAATGGTGTGCTAAAACCCTATGCCACCGCAAAGTTTGAAGTGACGGGTGCCCACCCTACGCAGCTCGATTTTTGGTGCCAACTTAGCTTTGCGCCCTGCATCAACGGACCCGAATCTTTAGATAACGACACCGCCAGTATCCTCGTAGAGTTACTGCTCGAAGGTGCTGTAGTTGATCAAGGTTATTGGGAGAGCACCACCTCGCAACCCGAATACATCATGCAATCCATTCCGCTATCGCAAAACGCTGTAGCATGGGATTCATGTCGCATCACCATAACTGGCGGCAAAGTGTTTGGCGGTTGCGGCATCATAGCAGCAGCCACCGAATTTCGCGTAGACGACCTCATGCTGATATATCCAGCTGTTGGCTGCGTTGACCCCAACCAAATTGATCCAACCGTATTTTGCCTCGCAGTGTACGACCCCGTGTGTGGTTGTGATGGCATCACCTACAGCAACGCATGCTTAGCCGAAATTACCGGTGGAGTTACCAGCCATACTTCGGGGGTATGCGGTGCGTGTGTGGCAGGATTTAGCGCTTCCAAAGAAGGCACGGCCTTCACTTTTGCCAACGAATCAGTAACTACCATAACTTCTTATTCATGGGATTTTGGCGATGGGTCTCCCGGCAACCTCCAACAAAACCCCATGCACACCTATGCCCAACCGGGATGGTATGACGTATGCCTTACCGCAGAAGGCCTCGACAATATGGGCGACCAGTGCAGCGATACGTGGTGCGATTCGGTATATGCCACAGATGGCTGCATCGATAGTAGCCTAATATGCGTGCAGCCCAGCCTGTGCTGCGATGCACCGTTATTCGAACCCGTTTGTGGATGCGATAACGTTACCTACGACAATAGCTGCGTGGCAGCGCTATTTGGCGGTGTTTTAGAATCTACACCGGGAGCATGTATTCCATCTGGGATAGCAGACCAACAGACAGCCTACACCGCAATGCTGATGCCTAACCCCGCCCAAAACGTGGTGCAACTTTCTATTGAAGCCCCTGCCCATAGCGGTAGAACCATCACCATCCGAAACATGCTAGGCCAGCAAATGCTTGCAGCAGCCATGCCCAATAAGCGCATCACTATAGACATTGCATCGCTACCCAGCGGTATTTATGCCCTCGACATTGCCACCAATGGCCGCCCTGAAGTGGTAAAATTGATGTTGAAGCAATAATCAAAATAAATCCTGCTAAAAATCCAGTTTTTTCGATTCTTCGCAGTCAATCAAATTCGGTTGTGAATACGCTAAATTCCAACCGCAACACCTGTAATCCCTTAGGTGCAAGCGTTTTCATCGGTTTCCGTGGCCGAAACTAGGCCACCAGTTGTGCCCCATGTCAGGTAATGGTGGCCCGTGCCATCTTCCGAATCGGAGCAAGCGGCTATAGAAGGCACAATAAAGAGCAGAGCGAATCGGAAAGGAAACGCCTCATGAACGTAATTTGGTTCAAAAGTAATGCACCATCTCCGAAAACTGTGCTTATGGAAAAAGCAACGCCATTAATGATGCTACAGAAGACCGATTCGAAAACTCCGATAGGAGTATCTTCTTCCGTTTTTCTATATCCTCCTCAGCAAATTCCGTAGCGAATAGCCGTTGTATTGCAGCAAAAAAACGTCTGTCGTTTTCCTCTACCAAACACAATGATTCGAGCCCTGTTTTATTCGCCATTGGTGGATTAACCACGCAATGCCTACCCATGAATAAGGCAGCCAATAATTTAAGTTTGATGCCTGTGGCCTGAAACGTGGGCAACACATTGATTTGAGCATTGCGCACCAAATCGTGTATTTCTTCGGTAGTACCATTGGCGCGCAGTTCGATATGGGCATACTTGGCCACTTCGGCTTGCAACTCCGCAGATGGTTTGCTTCCGGCAATTATCAACGGAATGTTCATCGCGTTGAAGATTTTTCGGACCAAATACAGCGCTGCTTCGTTGTTCTCACCCACGTCCAAATTGCCGTGATACAAACAATATTCCCCTTTACCAACGCGGCATTGCACTTCTGTATTTGGATGAAACGCTGTAATATGGTTCACATTAGGATAGTGCTTATCCAAATATGCGGCATCGGCTTGCGATATGGCTGCTATCGCTTGTGCGTTGCATAAAATGCGCTCGAAGCGTTTCAACTTCTCCGCTTCATTGCCAAAGTAATAGCGTTTGAATGGGTTGCGCTCTACATCCGCCAAGTTGCGGTAGTATTCGTGTTCGATATTGTGTGTACGCACCACCTTGTGGCGATGCATAAGGCGCTCATCGTCTAACGAAAGGCAGGTATGCAGGCCTTCGTAAAGTATGGGATAATTGTTTTTGAGCAGGTTAGCCATCAAAGCATCGGACGACCGAGTTACCACGATGTAAGGTTTTCTACGAAATAGGTAGCTCCGAGTGGTATGCCGCCTGTAATAGTTTACGCTAGCGCAAATAGATTTCAGCTCCTTGGCAGGAGGACGTCCATATTCGAAGCAATGTAAATGCACGCTAACGCCCATGTCTGCCAGCGCCTTCACCTTATAATACACGTCAATCACACCGCCATAATTGGCCGGATACGGAACATCGAACGCGATAAGATGAACGTGTTTAATCATGAAATCTTTCTAACAGTTGTTCCAAAACGGTTACTTCCTTCTGCCAATTTAAATTCAAGGCAGCAGTACGGCAATTGGCGCGCCATTCGTTTTGTTTATCCGCATCAAGCATGGCTTCTAGTTGCGCTGCCACTTGTTCCGGATCGCGGCTATGCAACACCTGCCCTACCCCATATTCGGTGACCACATCGGCCATAGCTGGCAGATTTGCTACCAAAACTGGTACCTGTGCATGGATGTAATCGAACAGTTTATTCGGTAAGGCATACTGATAATTGAGCCCTAGCGATTCTTCTATCGATATGCCGATAGATGCCCTTTGGGTAAAACCAGCAAGCTTCTCGAAAGGAATGCGGCCAAGAAATACCACACGGTTCTCCAACTTCAAATCGCGCGAAAGCTGTTTCATTTCGTCAATCACATCGCCAGTTCCTGCTATGTGAAGCACCGCATGGTCAACAAAAGCTATAGCTCGAATGGCCAAATCAACGCCTCGCCCAACATTCACCGCTCCTTGATATAGAATAACGGGTGGTTGAACCGGTTGAACCTCTTTGAATTCTTGAAGCAATGGCAAATTTCGAAGCACTTGAAATTTTACACCATACTGCCGCTGGTAGGCTTCGGCAATGTCGGCACTTACCGTAAACGGATGTTTCAATCGCGGCACGATTGCCTTTTCTAGTGTAGCCCAAATGGCTTGTATCCTTGGCCTATCAACTAACTCAGGCACTTGAGTAAAGTATTCGTGACTATCGTAAATAAGTGGTTTTCGTTTCAGGGTACTTGCGATGAAATTGGGCAGAAGCGTATCGAGGTCGTTGGCGAAATACACATCGCCCCTGCGAAAGAGCAACTGAAAAAAGAGGGCAATGTTAAACCATGCATAAAAAAGCGGCCCCTTATCTACCAACAACCACATGCGGTACATTTTGTAGCTGCGTTCAGCTAAGGTTGTGCTACCATGATGCACTCTACCAATAAGTACCACATCGTAGCCCTTGGCCTGCAACGTAAGGCAATGGCGATGCACCCGTTGGTCGGTGGCTAGGTCGTTAATTACAGAGACAATCGCCCGTTTCAAATTGGCCGTTACGTATCGATTCAGAAAGAAAAGAAGTAAAGTAGGGCTATAGCGCTTCGTTGAAGAATAGACGACAAATTAAACCATTTCTTTTGGGGTTGCAGCCACCCCTCTCGAATTTATAATTCATCTATATCTCAAAACTCCTGTCTTTAATCATATTTCTGATTAGAGCAACAGATACCTTTGTCCTATGCGTTTAGGTTTCTTCTATTTGATGGTGGTAATATTTCTTTTTTCCTGCGGCAAGGATGTGAAAAAAGTAAAGCCCAAATTGGCTGCAATTTCTGAATCCATTTATGCGTCTGGATTAATAAAAAGCAGAAATCAGTATCAGTTGTTTGCTGCGGCAAGTGGCATTATCAATGAGGTATTTGTTTCGGAAGGCGACACGATTAAAAAAGGCACTATCATCCTTTCTATTGTAAACGAAACCCAGCGATTAAATAAGAATAACGCTCAGCTTGCGGCCTCATTTGCCGATTTGAAAGCTAATGAAGATAAACTAACCGATGCCAAACAATTGATAGCCCTTGCAAAAAGCAGGATGGAAAATGATTCGGTGCTATTGGTGCGACAACAAAAACTGTGGAATCAAAAAATAGGTTCAGAAGTGCAGTTGGAACAGCGCCAATTGGCATTTGATAACGCAGAAAGTACCTATCGTTCGGCCATTATTAAATACAACGACCTCAAGCGCCAACTCAATTTATCTTCATCGCAATCGCAAAACAACTTGGCCATTTCGAACCAAATGGAAAGCGATTTTATGCCTAAAAGCGCAGTAGATGGTGTGGTTTATAGCCTGTATAAAGTGAAAGGCGAAATGGTGAGCCCGCAAACTGCACTGGCCGTTATTGGCGATGCGCAACATTTCTTTCTCGAAATGCAAGTGGATGAAAACGACATCTTCAAAATCAAAAAGGACTTGCCTGTTTTGGTCACATTAGACAGCTACAAAGACCAAGTGTTTGAAGCCAAAGTATCTCGCATCTATCCTATGATGAACGAACGAAGCAAAACATTTTTGGTGGAGGCTGAATTTGTAAAACAGCCCGATTTGCTCTATCCCAACGTAACCTTTGAGGCCAATATTGTGCTACAAACTAAGAATAATGCGCTACTCGTGCCACGCGAATACATACTAAATGATTCTATCGTATTAAAAAGCAGTGGAGATACAGTAAAGGTTGTAACGGGCTTAAAAGACTACAAACAAGTGGAGATTCTGTCTGGCATAACTGCCCAAGATGAACTGATAAAACCCACCGAATGAAGGTGGGTTTAATACTTAGTGTTTCCAAAGCATTACTACTAGCAAGATGGAAACAGACCTTGGTAGCTGCAATTGGAGTTACATTTAGTATCACAATGTTTATTGCCTTGCTTAGTTTTATGTCGGGACTAAATGATATGCTCGATAGTTTAATTGTTAACCGAACACCTCACATTCGGTTATACAACGAGATTCAACCATCGAAATTCCAACCTATTGATAAGGCGCTTGGTTATAAAAATCACTACAATTTTGTTAGGTCAGTAAAACCCAAAAATGAACAATTAGAAATTCGAAATAGCGGTGCGATAATGCAAGCACTTAGAACCGATGAGCGCGTATTGGGTATTGCACCAAAAATTACCGCTCAGGTGTTTTACAACGTTGGCGCCATTGACCTTACGGGGGTAATCAACGGAATTGAGGTTGATGCTGAGAATAAACTTTTCACCTTCAGCGATTACGTAGTTTCTGGAAATTATGTCGATTTGAAGAATACCCCAAACAGTATTATTCTCGGGATTGGAGCTGCCGAGAAAATGCTTGCTAACATTGGAGATGTGATTCAGATAACCACGGCCAAAGGCGACAGAATGCCGCTAAAAGTGGTTGGTTTTTTCCAGTCGGGACTTCAGGATGTGGATAAAGTGCAGAGTTACGCATCTATAGCAACAGCACAAAAGCTCCTTGGAGAATCGGCCGGATACGTTACCGATATTCAAATCAAGTTAAAAGACATTACTCAAGCACCAGATCTTGCAAAGCAATACGGGAAGCTATTTGAGGTTGAAGCGTTAGATATCCAAACGGCAAATTCTCAATTTGAAACTGGAAGTTTTGTTAGAACTCTTATTTCCTATGCGGTAGGAATCACCCTCTTGATTGTTGCAGGATTTGGAATTTACAATATTCTCAACATGATGATTTACGATAAAATGGATTCGATAGCTATACTTAAAGCCACTGGATTTTCTGGCAATGACGTAAATGCAATTTTCATAGTAATTGCCCTCAGCATTGGACTGTTTGGTGGAACCTTAGGCATTCTTGGGGGCTTAGCGGTTTCGGCCATCATCGACCAAGTGCCATTCGTTACCGCAGCACTTCCCACTATAAAAACATATCCTATTAACTACAATCCCAACTTCTATATAATTGGAGGTATTTTCTCAATTATCACCACCTATATGGCAGGATATTTTCCTTCGCGCAAGGCAAGTAAAATAGACCCTGTGATTACCATACGCGGCAAATGATGGAAGGCAAAGTATTGGAAGCTGTTCAGGTTTCGAAGTCTTTTCACGACCCTGTAACGGTGCAAGTTCTTAAGGACATAAACTTCGCTATACACAAAGGCGAGTTTGTATCGGTGATTGGGAAATCAGGTTGCGGAAAGTCGACCTTGCTCTATATTTTATCTACCATGGATACCGACTATGATGGTGAATTGTTCATAGATGGCATTAGCATGAAAGGCAAAAAGGAAGGTGAATTGGCACGTGTGCGCAACGAGAAAATTGGATTTGTATTTCAGTTCCATTATCTCCTCAACGAGTTTTCGGTTCTGAGAAATGTGATGCTTCCTGGTCTAAAACTGGGGAAATACAGCGCGAAAGAAGTAGAGCATAGGGCAATGGAAAAACTCAAACTTTTAGGAATTGATAGTGAGGCTCGAAAAACTCCCAATCAACTGTCTGGCGGGCAGAAGCAACGGGTAGCCATTGCCCGTGCCTTAATCAATGATCCCCTAATAATTATGGGTGATGAACCCACAGGCAATCTCGACAAAAAGAATAGTGATATTGTATTCGGTATATTTCAGCAATTGGCACAGGAGTTTGGTCAATCGCTTTTGATTGTAACCCACGACAATGAATTTGCAGCCCGAACCAATCGAATAATAGAAATGGAAGACGGTAAAATAATCAGGATGTGATTGAAATAGATTGCTCCTGTTAGGGGATTCTATTCAACCCAATTCACTCCTTTTCGTAACAGACCTAAAGTCTTTTCTTCTTCTGAATTTGGTTCTACTTTATGGTCGTATACCCATGAAGCAAGAGTTGGCAAACTCATCAAAATGCTCTCAATGCGACCATCCGTATCAAGTCCAAACTTGGTGCCTTTGTCGTAAACCAAATTGAATTCCACATAACGACCTCTACGCAATAACTGCCATTGGCGTTGCGCATCGGTAAACATTTCTTCTTTATGGCGTGCCATCAAGACCCGATACGTTGGGGCAAATGTATCACCAACAGCCAGCACAAAATTCCATAATTGCTGCTTGGTTTGGCCGCTATCACTGTTTAATCTATCGAAGAAAATACCGCCAATTCCGCGGGTTTCCTTGCGATGTTTAATATAGAAATAATCATCTGCCCATTGCTTGAATTTTGGGTAAAACGAAGCGTCCGTCCTATCACAAGTGGCTTTTAATGCCACATGAAAGAATTTGGCATCAGCCTCTACCACATAATGCGGTGTAAGGTCGATGCCGCCACCAAACCACCACGTGCCATTTTCCATTTCGAAATAGCGCACATTCATGTGGATAATAGGAACCAGCGGGCTATTAGGATGGATTACAATGCTTACTCCTGTGGCCAAAAAAGCTGCATCTGCCACACCTAAAGCCTTGGTGACATTTTCGGGAAGATGACCATGAACTGCCGAGAAATTCACACCTCCTTTCTCTATTACAGCTCCAGCTTCCATAATGCGCGAAAAACCACCACCACCACCGGGCCGCTCCCATGCATCTTCACGAAATTGACCTAAACCATCTTCTGCTTCCAATTGATTGGTTATTCGGAGTTGAAGCGCCCGAAAACCGTCAATTATCTCCTGCTTTGTACAACTCACGGCCGCTCGAATGTTGCTTTAAGCCCTGTATAATTCACAATGCGTGGGCTTCCGTTTTCGAAACCTTGACCCGATTCTTGTTTCCAATCAAAATCGGATTGCAAACCACGGTCTTTCACCTTAAGCATGTGAGCTGCACCTTCTTTTCGAATTCCCGGCAAGGCGCGCAAGAAATGAATTCCAATATCAAAACCGCGATAGGCAAAGGTATTCGGCTCAGTTGCATAACGGTTTCTAAATTCTAGAATGAAGCGTTGTGTTGCTTCGTCTTCATAGTCCACTCGGAAGGGCTCGGGCACATGCAATTTCATTTTATCGAAATAATCCATCTCCACATTTCGGAAGTCTGGCCAGTCCGAAAGACCATAGACCGTGATATTCATTTTTTCGCCCCACGTACTTACAGTTCGTGCTAACGATGCGACACGAGCCTCTTGTTTGGTGAGAATAACGAGATGGTTTGGCAATGTGGATGATAGCCGGTGAAAGACTGAATCGCGCAAACCTTTGCTCGCATCTACACTTGGAAACGAAGGACGATTTCCAGGATTACCAGCGTCTAAGCCCTTGCGAAAACGCCACATTAAGGCTTGCTCCTCTGGCTTGCCATAATGCATAACTACATTATTAGTGCCCTTCAATTTTGAAAGGTACTTTCCCAATGCCACCATCATTTGTTCCTCCGTTGGGATTATCTTGAATACTGCAGGATTATCCTGAATAATCTGACTTCCTTGTATGGTTGGAGAAACCAATGGAACACCCAACTCTTTTGCGTAGGCCGATACAACCTTGAAGGTACCGCTGTAAAAAGGTCCCACAATTAGGTCTGAGCCTTTCAAATCGCCTTTTTCAATAATGCTTTGAACCCGAGTTTCACTGTTTTGCGTGTCAAAAACACGAAGGCGTACATCAATGCCCAAAACACGAATAGAATCTACCGCAATGAGCAAGCCTTCATAAAATTGAAGCGCCATTTCCGAACGGCTATATACTTCTGGCTTGCGTTGCTGTTGTCCATTGAATAGCGAATCGTTCTCATTCAAATAGAAATCCAATAACACGCTCACATTAAAAGCGCCAGAAGCCAAAGGGCGAATTTTAGCAGGCTCAGAAATTACTTGCGTTTCTCTGCGTTCCATATCCATACCGCCTTTTTGTTCGGGAGAAATAAGACGAGCCACAGGAATACGGATTGTACTTCCTACTTTCAATCCATCAACCAATGTAGGATTGGCATCCATCAAAGCAGTTACGGTAGTGTTATGCTCTTTGGCTACCGAATAAAGCGTCATTTTTGATGGCACTTCATACAGCACATATTCACCATCAGCCTGCAACGATTCTGCAGGTTTTACATTCAGATTTTCATCCAAGTAGGTTTTTGGAATTCGTATAAACTGACCCGGTTGTATTCCTTCCAAAACGCCTGGATTGCTAAAAACCAATCGGCTCAACGTCATACCATACTCCTTAGCAATTGAAAAGAGCGTTTGTTTTGGGGCAATTTGATGAATCAGGAAGCCCTCCCCATCTACTCGAACGAGGCTATCTGAACGCAGCACTGTTCCATCTTGGGCCAATGTAGCGAAGGGAAGAATGCACAAGAAAAAATATAGTATTTTCCTCATTCTGTTGGAATTCAGAACATTTAAACGCTCTAAATCAGTGGTTGAAGGTAATGTTTCGAGATTGAGCGACAATCAGAGTTACAACTATTATTCCCACTCGATAGTAGCTGGCGGTTTTGATGAAATATCATACACCACCCGATTGATTCCTTTCACCTTATTGATGATACGATTGCTGACGGTTCCGAGAAACTCATAGGGTAAGTGACACCAATCGGCCGTCATTCCATCGCGAGAAGAAACAGCGCGAAGACAAACGGCATTTTCATAGGTACGCTCGTCACCCATAACGCCCACGCTATTCACAGGAAGGAAAATCGCTCCTGCCTGCCACACCGAGTCATACAAATCAAATTCGCGCAACGCGGAAATGAAAATGTGATCCACTTCTTGCAAAATGCGAACTTTTTCCTCGGTGATGTCCCCCAAAATTCGAATAGCAAGGCCAGGTCCAGGAAACGGATGCCTTCCCAACAAACGATCTGGCAATCCAAGATGTTTGCCTACTTCACGAACTTCATCTTTAAACAACGTTTTTAATGGCTCCACCACTTTCAATTTCATGAAATCGGGCAATCCACCTACATTATGGTGGCTCTTTATTGTTGCCGAAGGGCCTTTCACCGATACCGACTCAATGATGTCGGGATAAATGGTGCCTTGCGCTAACCATTTCACATCTTGAATGCCATGTGCTTCGCGGTCAAAAACTTCGATAAACACGCGGCCAATAATTTTTCGCTTAGTTTCTGGATCCGATTCTCCTTTCAACTCATCAAGAAAGTGCTTTTTCGCATCTACTCCTTTCACATTCAAACCAAGACCTTGATACGTTTCCAAAACCGTTTCAAACTCATTTTTACGGAGTAACCCATTATCCACAAAAATGCAGTAGAGGTTAGTTCCAATAGCTTTGGCAAGCAACATAGCTGCCACACTGCTATCCACTCCGCCAGAGAGACCTAGAACAACGCGATCATTCCCAAGTTCTTGTTTCAATTGCGAAACAGTGCTTTCTATGAATGAATCGGGTGTATGGTCTTGTTTGCACCCACAAATTCCAACAACAAAATTGCGTAAGAGAGTTAATCCATCAACGGAATGGGTCACCTCAGGATGGAACTGAATGCCATAGGTCTCTTCATTTTGAAACTGAAATGCAGCAACTTTCACGTCCGTTGTACTTCCAATAATTGATGCGTTAGCTGGCAATGCTGTGATGGTATCTCCATGCGACATCCATACTTGCGAACTGGTTGGCACACCTTTGAGCAAACGATTATCGTGATTCACAAAATTGAGCTCAGAACGACCATATTCTCTGGTGTTGGACGGCTCCACATTTCCTCCATTTGCAAATGCCAAATATTGCGCTCCGTAGCAAACACCCAAAAGAGGCAATTTTCCACGAATAGCACTCAAATCTGGAATAAGCGCATTTGCATCGCGAACAGAACATGGACTACCAGAAAGGATTACACCTTTGATATGCGCACCCAATTGCGGTGGTTTATTGAATGGATGAATTTCACAATAAACATTTAGTTCACGCACTCTTCTGGCAATAAGTTGCGTGTATTGTGAACCAAAATCAAGTATCAAAATGGTCTCTTGCATGAGAAAATTGTAGAATTATCGGTAAAAACGGTGGCGATTAGACGTTTGGCAAAATTATCTTAACAATGGTGATCTCTCTACGAAAATCATCATTTACATTTGAGACTTGTTAACCATAACCTAACTCACATGAAAAAATCATTACTCTTTATTTCGGCCGCTATGCTTTCGGCTAATACTGGCTTTTCTCAACTTGGAACTGCCCATGATTTCACTGTTACTGACATTGAAGGAAACACGCACCATTTGTATGAAATTCTTGACGCTGGTTATGTAGTTGTGCTTGATGCTTCAGCCACGTGGTGCGGCACTTGCTGGGGAGTACACAACCAAGATTACCTCAATGATTTGAACACCCAAAAAGGCCCAAACGGAACAAATGAAATTCGCGTTATTTTTTATGAGGCTGACGCGACAACAACTATGGCTGATTTAGAAGGTACTGGAAATCAAACTCAAGGCGATTGGATTACTGGTACTAACCATCCCATCGTAAATGAAGCTCCTCTTACTTTGAATGGAAACGTTTATTGGCCGTTAGGTTTTCCAACCATTAATGTAATTCGCCCGGGAGACCGTGAGATTACTGCCGACATTTGGAATCAGAATTTGAATGAGATGATTAATACAGTTAACGCAGCCATCGAAAGCAATCCACAAAGTATTGGTTCTGATTGGTTGGTAGAGAAAGGTGTTTCAGTATACCCGAATCCAACAGTTGGCGACATCAACGTTAATCTTGGAACTGCAGATGCACTTGATGGCATAACGCTTCGCAACACACTTGGTCAGGTGGTGAAATCTATTTCAACCAATGGATTACAACGCATGAATATCTCTTTAACTGAAATTCCTTCTGGAATCTATCTTTTGGAATTTCAAAAAGATGGGGTTACTCTTGGTGTTCAGCGTGTAGTTCGGAACTAAGTCCTCTATTCATATCAATCGGAAAAGGCTCTCTCGGGAGCCTTTTCTATTTTCAAAATCTTAGACTTTCACATTACCCTAAAATAAAAGGCCGGTCTGATTGGTATCAGAGCGGCCTTTAAATTTCAATTCCAGTATTGATACTTATTACTTCATCAAGAATGGGAAGCGGTCTACATTTTTAAGTGCAATACCAGTACCGCGCGCCACTGCACGCAATGGGTCTTCAGCAATATGAACAGGTAACTTGGTTTTTAGGCTTATGCGTTTGTCCAAACCGCGAAGCATAGAACCACCTCCTGCGAGATACAAACCTGTGCGGTAAATGTCAGCCGAAAGTTCGGGTGGGGTCATCTCTAGCGCATTCAAAATAGCTGTTTCAATTTTGGTTATCGACTTATCCAAAGCGTGAGCGACCTCTTGATAAGAAACTGTGATTTCCTTTGGAATTCCTGTCATCAAATCGCGACCATGAACGGCATAATCAGGCGGTGGGTTATCCAATTCGGTAATAGCTGCTCCCACCTCAATTTTAATACGCTCGGCAGACCGCTCACCAATTAAGATATTGTGTTGCCTACGCATGTAATCCTCGATATCAGCAGTAAAATCATCACCAGCAGTACGAATCGAACGGTCACAAACAATACCACCCAGAGCGATTACCGCAATTTCACTTGTTCCACCACCAATGTCAATAATCATATTGCCCATAGGCTCTTCCACATCAATACCAATTCCAATAGCAGCCGCCATTGGTTCTTGAATCAAATAAGGTTCGCGCGCACCAGCATGTTCTGCCGAGTCACGTACCGCGCGTTTTTCAACCTCTGTTATACCAGATGGAATGCAAATAACCATGCGAATATGAGGCGGAAAAAAATGGCGTTTGCCTGGATTTATCATTTTGATAAATCCCTTTATCATTTGCTCCGCTGCCTCAAAATCGGCAATTACGCCATCCTTAAGTGGACGAATAGTTTCAATGTTCTTATGTGTCTTGCCATGCATTTGCTGGGCTTTTTTCCCAATGGCGACAATTTTACCAGTTTGAATATCTCTGGCCACAATAGACGGTTCATCCACAACTATTTTATCATTAAAAATAATCAGAGTATTGGCCGTGCCTAGGTCAATGGCGATGTCCTGTCGGAAGAAGTTAAACAGACCCATGACGATGAGTTAAAGTTGCTAAAAAGTAAATGCTTAGTGTCCAAAGGTACTTGGACTTCGCCTTAATAGACCCATCCAATAAATAATCTTTTTTCACAAAAATTAATGCTTAAAATGTCTGACTCCAGTAACTACCATAGCCATTCCATGAGCATTACAATAGTCAATAGAATCCCTGTCGCGTATTGAACCTCCCGGTTGAACCACCGCCCGAACGCCAACATTTCCCGCTATTTCAACACAGTCTGGAAAAGGGAAAAAGGCATCTGATGCCATCACAGCATTTTTCAAATCGAATCCAAAGGCATTTGCCTTCGTTATTGCAAATTGAAGTGCATCTACTCGGGATGTCATACCGCAACCACTGGCCAATAATTGCTTATCCTTTGCAAGAACAATAGTATTCGACTTGGTATGCTTCACCAATTTATTGGCAAAAATCAAGTCTTCAATTTCTTTGGAAGTCGGAAGTTCAGTAGTAACAGGTTCCAAATCACCACTCCACTGCGTACTTAAGTCGCGATCTTGCTCCAAAACTCCGTTTAGTAAAGAGCGGAATTGCCTATTGGGAAAAGCAACAATCTTTTGAATCAGGATAACTCGATTTTTCTTTTGCTTAAGAATAACAAGCGCTTCCGTGGTATAGGAAGGAGCAATTACAACCTCAAAAAATAACTCGGTCATTTCCAAGGCTGTAGCTGAATTAATTTCTCTGTTTGCCACCAAAACTCCACCAAAAGCTGAAACAGGATCGCCAGCAAATGCCGCTTTATACGCCTCTTCCAAAGTTGCCCTACTAGCCAAACCACAGGCGTTATTATGCTTTAAGATTGCAAATGTTGGCTCATCAAAATCTGCAATAAGATTTACAGCTGAGTCTACATCCAGCAAATTATTATAACTCAGTTCCTTTCCATGAATTTGCTCAAACAACGCATCTAAATCTCCATGAAAAAACCCCTGCTGATGCGGATTCTCTCCATAGCGCAACACTTTTGTCCCTTTTTCCTGATGGGCGAATCCGCCACCATTAAAGTACTTGTGAATGGCAGAATCATAGTGAGATGAAACACCAAAAGCAGCTGCAGCAAAAGATTTTCGCTGATCAAGGGTTGAACTGATGCCTTCACTTAACAACTGATTTAATCCTGCATACTCATTCTTTGACGCAACAATTATAACGTCTTTGAAATTTTTAGCCGCAGCTCGAATTAACGAGATACCACCGATATCTATCTTTTCAATAATCTCCTCTTCCGAAGCGCCAGAAGCAACCGTATCCTCGAATGGATACAAATCAACAATAACCAAATCTAAAGTCGGGATTGCGTATTCTTCTAATTGCGCAATATCTCCATTATTGTTACGTCTTGCCAAAATTCCACCAAACACTTTTGGATGCAAAGTCTTAACTCTGCCTCCTAGTATGCTAGGATAACCCGTCAGGTCTTCAACCTTCAGCACCTTTGCGCCAAGCTCCTCCAAATAGGTTTGTGTACCTCCAGTAGAATAAATACCCACTCCGTACTTCACCAATTGTTTCAAAATGGGCTCTAAACCTTCTTTGTGATAAACAGAAATTAAAGCATTCTGAATTCCTACGGAACCACTCATTATCTACTTCTAATTTAAATTAATACACCCTTTTGAATCAAAATCCTACATTCCTAAGTCTTAGAAAAGCCTCAAAACTTAGGTCGTTTCGATTTCTGCAAAAGTAGCCCTTTCACTTCCCTTAGTCTACCTTTACCACCTAGCAATCGTACTAATTCTTCCATAGTTTTTAACATTAATGGCCGTCTATCTCAAACTATTGAATGAAAGCATTCGGATGGCATGGAATGCTTTGGTGGTTAATAAACTGCGCACTATCCTTTCCTTATTGGGAATATCAATCGGCATATTAGCGATAATTTCTGTTTTCACTTTGGTTGACTCCTTAGAGCGTAATATTCGTGAGAATGTGCAATCATTAGGAGATAATACTATTTACGTGCAAAAATGGCCTTGGGCTACTGGTACAGATTACACGTGGTGGAAATATTGGCAGCGGCCTCAACCAACTCTAGACGAATTCAAAGAAATTCAGCGGAGAAGTAAAGCAGCTGAAGCTGTAGTTTTTCAAGCCTCCGCCAGCAAAACGGTAGAACACTCTTCGAATGTAGTGGAAAACGTAAATGTGGTTGCCGTCACCCACGACTTTGATAAAATTAAATCATTCGAAATTGCCACAGGACGCTATTTCACGCTCCTTGAGTCAAATTCTGGTAAAAATGTGTGTGTTATAGGAATGGCTATTTCACAAGGATTATTCGGAAAAGAAAATCCAGTAGGAAAATCAGTAAAAGTGTATGGCAGGAAAGTAACTGTGATTGGCGTGTTTGATGTTGAAGGAGAAAGCATTTTTGGAAACAGCTTGGACAATCAACTCTTAATGCCCATCAATTATGCAAGACAGCTTATAAAAGTTGATGGCAATGGATCAGGACCTATGGTTATGGTTCGTGGAAAACAAGGTGTAGGTCCCGAACAACTCATGGATGAACTGCAAGGCATTATGCGAACACTACGCAGATTAAAACCCCTTGCTGAAGATAATTTCGCATTAAACGAAGTGAGCGTGCTCTCCAAATCATTGTCAAGCCTATTCACCATGCTCAACGTTGCTGGAGGAATTATTGGTGGATTCTCAATTTTAGTAGGAGGCTTTGGCATCGCTAATATTATGTTCGTTTCTGTTAAGGAAAGAACGCACCTCATAGGAATTGAAAAATCGCTAGGGGCTAAAAACTGGTTTATTATGTTAGAGTTTCTTTCGGAAGCGATATTTCTCAGTCTTATTGGTGGGATTGCTGGGCTTCTTATAGTCTATGTTCTTACACTGATTACCTCCTATATTTTCGATGTAAATCTCTATCTTACTGTCGCCAATATAGTTAAGGGTATATCAATATCTGTTATTATAGGATTAATCGCTGGTATAGTTCCAGCATATCTAGCATCTAGATTAAGCCCTGTTGAAGCTATTAGATCAAACTAAAGCTTCTACTGTTTATCAAAATAAGCTTGATTTGTATTCAAGAAAACAGTTTCGATAAACTTAATCGCAACATGCAAATAACTAAAATCACTTTCAAATAAAACAGCGCAAATACTATCCAACAAAAAAGCCAAACATCAATGATGCATGGCTTTTCTTCTTAGTGAAACTGGATAAATCAATACTCCCACAAATCATGCTCGAGAATAAAGATATTCTCCTTAATTCTTTCTGCTTCGAGTAGTTGATCAAGCCCGTTCAACATATACTCACCAATTGAACGATCATACACGTTCTTTTCCTTATATATGTATGAACCAAACATACGCTTCCAAAAAATATCCTCCATAGTCTTACGTTCCGCGTCATTCTGACGATTGAACACCTCAGCACTCGCAAAGATATTCCTAGCCTCTGGGAAATACACCCAAAACATTGGTTCCGTACCACGTACTTCCCCAGTTGTTTTATCAATTTTCTCAGCTACCGGTTGAATTCCTATGATTCTTACATCCAATACAGAACGCTGACGATCAAAAAACCAATCCTCCTTAACTCGAAACTCTTTCACTGTCGAAGGATCAAATTCCTCCGGTATAACCGTCATAACCAAATCATACGGAGGATCAGGACTCTCAATATACTGCGTATCCACATAACTCAATTTACGCTCAATCTCAGCTTTTGTAAGCGTGATAGTAAACTCATCATCCAATGGATCATAAGCAGTAAGGCTACCTTCCTGCACAGCTTCAACTATCACTTGAGCCAAACTTCTACGATTTTTTATCGCTTCGGTTGGGTAATAAAAAGGATGATTAATCTTTTCACGAAGATCCAACTTTCGCCAAATACGCGTAGCCCACATCACATCTGCTTCTCTCAGGTGGGTATAAGGAACAACCTTTCTAGTAGGGTAGTGTTCCTTTACATAAACACCATCCAACACATTTTGACCATATGAATCAGAGCTCATAAACAACCCTGAACTCAACACTAATGCAAACGCAATGACTACGGTTTTCATGGCCTAAGTATTTAGTTATTCAATCTTCAAATTAATTGGAAGTAACTTTTTTGGAGTGACCCCAGCAGCTGGCTGATTATTCTCGTCCAACATAACTGCACTAATATTCTCAATAAAGACTCTCGAACCTTTTTTCAATCGTTTAATCTGCTCCAATGCATCCGGTGGAATACTGCTACCAGTGACATTCTTAGTAATCAAATCGGTTCCAACTTGGAATACAAGGTCAAACTTAGTAGTCTTAAAAAATAGTTCAAAGTCAAAATTCTCCATTTTGGGAATAACGTTAGGAGAAGCTGCCAATCTATTCGCTGAAATCAACCCTTCCTTTATACCAGCAATCAGACCAACTGGATTTGGCACTTCCTTAACTCTAAATTCAAAGTCACCCATCGGTCTAGTCTTTCCGTCAACTTTTGCTGAAACCTTGACCTTAGCACTAGTTCCGCCTGCTACTTCTGCAATGAAATTCCCCTTTCCAAGCTTAGAATCAGGACTTAATTTACCACCCTCAAGAGTGGCAACTACATTCTCAGGAGCTACACCAGGAACAGAGACGGATATAGGATTCTTTACACCTCGATACAAAACGTTCATCTTCGTAGGTGAAACTACAACTCCGGTTTTCATTACCATGTACTCAGCCTTGAAAGGATAGTTTAAATCCTGTCCAGATGGTGCCTTTACTCGGATAATACCACTATACTCTTTCAGACCTTCAGCAGTAGCCCGCAATGAATAAATACCAACTCCTTTATCCACTTTAACTGATGAAGAATCAACTCCACCAACAATAACATTGCGAGTAGTATCCACGCGACCAAGCATTACGGTTGGATTCTGCGTAGTACTAAAAGCAGCAACAAAAATTTCAGCCTTATACTCATCACCAAAGAACACTACGCTTGGAGCAATTACTTTAGCAGCTAACGTATCGAACTTAAAGTCACTTGCATCAACTTCTCTAAACAAATACTTTACAACATCGGACTCTGCATTTCTCACGTCCGTCTGAATCTTAGTCAAATTAGTTATTACAGCAGCAAGTGGTATATGATAGAAATTTGCAAGTTGCCAATTTTGAACTTCACTATCACTGATTTTAAAAGTTGTATCAGTATTGAAATTCATAGTAAGCGCATTAATAATTGACTGCCCCTTTTTTGGGTCAACTTTAGCAATCAAACGATTTCTGTACGAATCTAAGAATGATTTCAGCTCTTCGGCAGTATACCTACCTTTCTTAGGCTTGCCCTCATCCCCCCCAATCATAATATTAGTTGGGATGTCGTAATTATCCTTACTACTCACATTACGTAACGAGAAGATAGAATCAACAATTACAGCAGCAGCTTTTCTCTGATCCTCAGTAGTAGCATTCTTAAAATTATCTAGCATCCCGTTAACTTCGACAGAATCTAATTTGTCCGTTCCAATGATAAGATATTGCTTTAAACTCTCAATATGATCCACCAAGGAATCAGCTGCCGTTTTGACTTCTATTGCTTTATTGTACCAAGGTTCTACCTTTTTCCTATCGTTAAGAAGTGCAGCCTTGAAAGAGTCGTATTGAGAAATATTTTTACCTTCAAAATTTCTATTGGTAACCACCAAACTGTCATTAATCAGGATAAACGAATTCAGTACTTCTTTTGATACATTCATCGCAAGTAATGCGGTGAGTACCAAGTACATCATCCCAATCATTTTCTGCCTAGGGGTTTCTTTTCCTCCGCTCATTTTCTTATCTTAAACCTGTTGTGTTAAACTTAGAAAAACAAAACTAAACTTGAGGACGATTCATTGCTGACAACATATTGCCATACACCGTATTCAATGAGCTGATATTTCTTGCAAGTAGTGCCACCTCATCTTTATATTTCTTAGCATCATCTACAGATTCATTGAGGGTTCCCATCAATTCACCCATTCCACCGTACAGCTGACTAGAGGCACTTAAAAACTCTTTTGTTCCTTGAAGCTGCAACGCATACTGCGTATTCAACTGCGTTAAGTTACTTCCCAACTTTTGCATTTCATCACCGAAAGAAACGCCCTCACCGGAATCCACAATTAAAGCACCAATAGAAGCAGAAGCCTTAACATACGCTTCAGAAAGGGAACCAACAGAACTTGCAGCCTTTTTCACATTGTCAACGTAGGATTCAGTAGCAACAGATGCATCTGTAATCACGCTCATCTTGCTAACATTATCACCAAGAGAACGCAAATTATTACCAAGACTCTCAATAAGCTCCGGTCCAATCTTAGCCTCTTCCAGCATTTTGTCAAGCTCCTGAGATGCTGAAGAACCTTTAGCCCCAGCACCTCCTCCACCATGACCACCTTCACCCGGAAGGCCAGCTAGTTCTGGGTAAACTAAACTCCAATCTGGATCTTCATGCGGTTTTTCAAACGCAGAAAAGAAGAAGATTACAGCTTCAACAGAAAGCCCTACCACCAACATAGGTCCAGCTCCTGGCCAATGTTGGATCTTAAACATCGCTCCTATGATTACTACTGCAGCGCCAAAACCATAAAGTTTTGCCATAAAATTTTTCCACTTCTTTCCGTGCATGATTTTTGGTTTTGTTGGGTTATTAAAATTGAGTTATGAAAAATTAAATTTACTAATCATCGGTCTTATCCCTTCCAAGGAAAGTCATTACCGTTCTAAAACCTACGTAACACTTGGCTGTGTCTTGATACTCGTAGGTCCGTGTTCCAGCCTGCAAATAGTATCCTATATCTTTCCAAGAACCGCCACGAATTACCTTTCTTTTCAGTGAAGGTGGGTCAGAATCCTTCGCCTCATACGAGTAATCTGGATTTAAGTCGTGATTAAAGCTGTACGCACTTTCATCAAAAGCATTGCTGGTCCATTCTGCAACATTACCCGCCATACAATACAAACCATAATCATTGGGAGCATAACGAGATGCCTTTACAGTATGAAAACCTCCATCGGCAACATAATTACCTCTTAATGGCTTATAGTTGGCTAGGAAACAGCCTCGACTATTACGTACATACGGTCCACCCCATGGATAGGCTTGCAATGCCAAACCTCCACGAGAAGCATATTCCCA
The DNA here is from genome assembly GCA_945903645.1 of Chryseobacterium gleum. GTDB lineage: Bacteria > Bacteroidota > Bacteroidia > UBA10329 > UBA10329 > UBA10329. Next base: position 70,140 of record CAMDOM010000001.1, on the reverse strand, counting down.
TTCGGATTCTGTAGGAAGTCTAAAGGCATTTACATAAGCCTCGTCATTACCATCCATGTAGCTATCCAATAATTGTGTCCTCCAAATACAAAAAGCTCTTGCTTGCTTCCAAGAAACACCAACCACAGGATAATCGTCATAAGCAGGATGCCAAAAATACATTTGTGTCATTGGCTCATTGAAGGCATATGTAAAGTCATGTATCCAAGCTAATGTATCCGGATAAACGTTAAGTATATCCTTCTTTATAAATACGGATCTATCCTTCATACCTTGCTCGCGATTCTCTTTCCGAGCTGCTTCCTTTAAATCAATCCAGAAATACTCAAAATTTAGTTTACGCGTGTCAATCTCTCTGCGTTTGTAAAAACGCTCGTGCTCAGGAAGATACATCTCTTCCAAAACTTCCATCACTTCTTCATCATCATATTCAATTTCTTCTTCCCAATTTATACGTTCGCCATATTCTCCTTCCTCGAGGATATGATCTTCGCCCAATAACAAGTGAGCAATAGAATCACGAACATGGTTCACAAACTGACGATATTCGTTATTCGTAATTTCTGTTTCATCCATATAGAATGCCTGAACAGATACCGTTTTTGCTTGGGCAGTAACGGCATACGGAACATCTTGGTCGCTGGGCCCCATGTTGTAACTTCCCATCGGGATATACAACATTCCGAACGGATCATCCATATACCACTCCTCACGACCTTGCACGCCAGTCAACTGGCCTCTGTTACCTCCACCGCAGCCAAAAAAGCTGAAGCCTACTAGGACAAGTAGTCCCATATAAAGCATTTTTCTCATGGCAGTTGTTTTTTAAAAGAGGACCCGTAATTGGAGTCCGTCATATTGGTTAACATCTTTTGAATAAACCGTTCCATTACTAACACAACCCAAAGCGATTCAGAAAAGAGATTTTTCGACCTTGGGAATGCTTGAACGGAAAAAATATTCAAATGTTGCAGTGGGAATAAAAGTTTATAGGAATCGAACGTTTCTATAACGCTGATTGTTAACAGGAGTCTTGAGTTTGTAGCAATATCCTAGCATTACTTCATGGCTACCACTGCTGTAAACATTCAATCCAGATGTTGTGATATCATACGAATAACCTAAACGGAAGTCATATAATTGAACTCCAGCCAAGATGGCTACGGCATCATCAATTCTGTATGAAGCTCCTGCCCAAACCATGTTTTTCCACATAACATTAACGTTCAAATCAAACTGAGCGGAAGCAGCGTCTGTTTTAACAAACACAGACGGCTTAAGTGCAAAACTTGGAGATACATCCCAAGTATAACCAGCCATGGCATAGTAATGACGCTCTACCTCAAGTTCACTTACAGTTGCAGTTACTGGATCGGCAAACTCCAACGTTGGGCCAATAAGGTGGTTAGCAGCAATACCTGCGTACAACTTGTCATTTGTATAATACACACCAAAACCCAAATCTGGTGCTACTCCACCTTGATTAGATGATATAATGTTTTGGTCACCAGTTTGAATAGGGTTCAATTTGGAACCATCTAAAGTATTAAACAAAATACCTCCTTCTACACCAATACCTAAAGTACCTCCTCCTAGTTTCAAATGGAATGAATAGGAAAGCTTAACTCCACCAGAGTATTGAGCTCCCAATTGATCGGAAAGAATTGATAATCCAATACCGCCATGAAGTGCCTTAACAGTTCCATCTACGTTAATTATTGTAGAAACTGGACGTCCTTCAAACCCAACCCACTGTTGCCTGTGAAGGGCTGTTGCACAAATCCCATCACTAGTGCCGGCATAACCAGCATTAGTGTATAACCGGTTGAACATGTTTTGCGTAAACTGTGGGTCTTGCTGAGCTTGGGCGGATAAGCCTGTAAACAACAGAGAGAGAGAGGCAACAGCAGTAAATATCCTTTTCATGAGTGCTTGTTCGGGTTGCTTGCTTAAGTTATTCAGTCGTTTGCCGAGACTTTTAAGAAGCGGCTAAGTAAATAAAAAATCAGTTCACATTCATTATTGATTTTTCCTTTCGAAAAAAAACAACTCGCTTGCAAAGATGTACAAATTCCTGAAATATTCAAGCTATCCCAATTTTTGATATGTCTGCCACCACCGGTCTGGTATTTCGTTGGAACAAGCTAATGTATAATCAGCATATGAACAGGGTATCATAAAGTGTCGTTCATACTTTTCGCCCTTTAAGGATGGATATGGAACTTCCATCCACCACCTATCACTTCGTGGACTTTTGTAGAAAACAATATCGTACTGACCATCCTCAATTGAAACGATATACTTCAGGTTTTCGGACTTATCGGTAAATGGATAATCGCTCTTTCGATTAGCCACTCCCCAAGAAAAATACCAAAGCATCTGACCAATTAGGGATGTTGATTGCTGATTTACATCCAAACCATCATCAAATTCAAAAATACCGAATGATGATATTTTATCGCTTAAACCTATATAACGACTAATAGCGCAAACTTCCTCGCCATAAAACCCGTTAGGTTCTTTACGATGATTTGTCGGATTATCCGAAGCTCGAATAGACGTGCAATCAAAAGAAACTAAATCAGCAGTTCGAATAACTGGTTCCGCTTCCTCTAAATATGACTGGACTTGCCCCAAACGATAGGTATCGAAGTACATATTCTTCATCAAGTCCAACTCTTTCGCATGAACGTAATAAGACTGGTGCCCCAAATTGCTATAGTTGAAGAGAATATTTGGTTGATGAAGCACGATTTTCTGTAAAAAACAATCCGCGGAAATATCATCTTGCAAATCACCCATGTCAAATCTTGAATCGATACTCACGACATTAACAACCTGTTCAAGTTTTTGATAGGCTAAATAATTGGCGTAGGTTAAATCTTGTCCACCACCAAGAATTAAAGCAATACCCTGAGATTTTACAATAGCTGCAACAACGGATGAAAGAGCGAAATAGGTGTCTTCCACTGATTCGCCTGGTAATATATTCCCGAAATCCATAAGCTTTAGGGAAGGAAAATGGTCGGAAAGCGAATAGAAAGATTTGCGTACGGCATTTAATCCGGATTCCGAAATGTTGGAATTTGACCTTCTACATTCTAGGCAACCGATAATCACAATACTTTGAGAAACTACGGTAGGGAAATCTAATCCAACACCATAGAAATCTAATCGATGGCCAACTGTTCCCTCTTCAAATTCGGAAGTGAAATCAGCTGGTAATCCTTTAAAAAAAATTGAGAGATCCTCCGGCATTGACTCTATTTGCGCTTTCCTTTAAATTTTGGTTTTGGTTTGGATTCATCAGATGCCATAATGATTTTACACGTTTCTAAAGTCAAATCTGTTGGCACAGTTCCCTTCGGAATCTTGAAATTCTCCTTGCCCATAGCAATATAAGGCCCAAAACGCCCTTCTTTAACCTGTATTATTCTATCTTCCTCATGAAATTCTAGAATAATTGACTTAGCTAGCGCTTCTCGTTTATCGATAACTATCTCAACTGCGCGATCACGCGAAATAGTTAATGGGTCTTCCCCTTTAGGAATTGAAGTAAACGTGCTACCATGTTTAACATAAGGTCCAAACTTGCCTACTCCAATCATTAACGGTTTATCCTCAAATTCATCTAACTTCCTAGGTAGACGAAACAAATCGAGCGCTTCTGCCAATGTAACTTCAGACAATCGCTGTCCAGCTAAAAGACTTGTAAAAACTGGTTTTTCTTCATCTTCCGTTTCTCCCACTTGAATCATAGGACCGAATTTCCCTAATCTGGCGTATACATTTCTTCCTGAATCAGGATGAACTCCTAGCAATCGTTCGCCAGTGGCTTTTTTAGAGTTCTCTCCTGTTTCGATAGTGGCTTGATGAAATGGCTTATAAAAACCATCTATCATTTTTACCCATTCCTTTTGTCCTTCAGCTATTTCATCAAACTCTTTTTCAACTTCTGCAGTGAAATTATAGTCAAGAATATCCTTGAAATTCTCCACCAAAAAATCAGTGACTACAACACCAATGTCAGTTGGGAACAATTTAGCTTTCTCAGCTCCAGTAATTTCAGTTTTTAATTCTTCTTTGATAACTGAATTAGAAAGCAAGATATTGGTGTATTTCCTTTCCACACCTTCTCTATCCTCTTTAACAACATAGTTTCGGGCGATAACGGTGCTAATGGTTGGAGCATAAGTAGAAGGTCGACCAATTCCAAGTGCCTCCATTTTACCCACTAGGCTAGCTTCGGTATAACGAGCAGGTGGTTGAGTAAATCTTTCCGTAGCCTCTATTCGATTCATTCCCAACACTTGCTTTACCGTAACAGATGGAAGCATCCCCTTTTGATCTTCATCCGAAGACTCATCATCCGTGCCTTCCATGTATACTTTTAGAAATCCGTCAAACTTGATGACCTCCCCTTTTGCAACAAAAAGATGTGAAACACCAGAAGCACTTATTTCAATTGTAGTGCGCTCTAACTCTGCATCAGCCATTTGAGATGCGAGCGTACGTTTCCAAATTAGTTCATACAACCGCTGGTGCTGAGCAGTGCTGCCGGCACTATGCTCATTCATATATGTAGGTCGAATGGCCTCATGCGCTTCTTGAGCACCTTTGGCTTTGGAAGTAAATTGTCGCGACTTTGAATACTGTTCCCCGTAGCTCCGAATAATCTCGTCTTTAGCCGAAGTGATAGCCAAATCTGAGAGATTCACACTATCCGTTCTCATGTAAGTTATCTTTCCTTCCTCATAAAGATTTTGAGCAAGTTGCATTGTGCGGGAAACACTAAGCCCCAATTTCCTGCTCGCTTCCTGCTGCAACGTTGAGGTAGTAAAAGGTGCTGCTGGTGTTCGCTTGGCTGGCTTAGTCTGCAAATCATTTACAGTGAACGCTGATGATTTGCATTGTTCAAGAAGTGCCTTTGCTTCGGCTGCCGTTTCAAATCGATGCGAGAGTTCTGCTCTAAACTCCTTATTGCCCGAAGTGAAATATCCCAAAACGCGAAACGCGGATGCAGAGGAAAATCCATCAATTTCTCTTTCGCGCTCTACAATAAGTCGAACCGCTACTGATTGAACACGGCCAGCAGAAAGATTTGGTTTCACTTTTTTCCAAAGCACTGGCGAAAGCTCGTACCCTACAAGTCTATCAAGAATTCTTCGCGCTTGTTGAGCATTAACCAAGTTTTGGTCAATAGGTCGCGGATTTTCTACTGCCTTTAGAATGGCAGTTTTCGTAATCTCATGAAAAACAATTCTTCGCGTTTTATCCTCTTTCAGTCCCAATGTCTCGAAAAGGTGCCACGAAATGGCTTCTCCCTCACGGTCCTCGTCCGATGCCAACCAAACAATATCAGCAGCGCTGCTCAATTTTCGAAGCTCTTTAACTAGCGCCTCCTTATCTTTTGGCACCACATAATCTGGGGCATAGCCATTTGCGGTATCAACCGATAACTTTTTCTGAGGTAAATCGCGAATATGCCCGAAACTAGATTTAACTATGAAATCCTTTCCAAGAAATCCTTCAATGGTCTTGGCTTTCGCAGGCGACTCTACTATTACTAGATTCTTCATTCACAGGATTTAGGTGGAACTATTAGGGCGACAAAGAAAATCAAATCTTCATAGTTTATTGTGTAGACTATTTAAATACGGGAAAACGTAATTCAAAACGGGTTCCAACTGGCCTATTGTTAAGCGCCTTTATACTGCCATTTTGCATTTGCACCAATTGCTTTACGAGATATAACCCAATGCCAGTGCCCTTTGTTGCTCTTGTGTCTTCATTGCCTAACCTAAAAAAGCGGTGAAAAATCCGTTCTTTTTCATTGTCCGGTATTCCTGGGCCAGTATCAGAAACATAAATGATGATTTCTTCATATGATCGACTTATTCCAACTTGAATAACCGATTGAGCTCCATATTTGATTGCATTTTCTATCAGATTTAAAATAATACTTTGCATGGCCTCCGTATCGCATACTCCATAAAGGCTTGGAACTAGATTAAGGACGATGGTTCCATTTTCTAGTTGAGATGGGAAATGACGCTGACATATCGCTTCGAGTAACGCAGAAACATCAAGCTGGCTCATATTTAGCGGCAGTTTTCCCGCCTCTACTCTATTTACCAAAAGTAAATTTTCGACTAAACCTTGCAATCTCTCGGTATCAGACAAAGCCCTATTATAAATCTGTTGGCGTTTTTGTTCTGGCAATTCTCTTCCAGCAAGCGTTTGCAATTGCAATTTAATTGCAGCCAATGGTGATTTCAGTTCATGCGTAACAGACAATAGAAAGTTTTTTTGTTGCGAGGCCAATTCCAATTCCCTAGAAATACTGCGCTGAACTGCCCTAAAACCTAGAATAAGGATAAAAACAAATACTGCGCCTTCCCCCAAAACCATCCAAATACGTTGAGACAGTTTTTCGTCCAATATGGATTTTTGAATTTGAGCTTCGGGCGATGGCATAGCAGAGCTCGAAAGTATTTCGAGGCGAAGATGATACGCTTCGTTATTCAAATCGACCAACATAAATGCCCACCAAACAAATTGAAGAAGGACATAACCACTTAAAACGTAAATGAGTATTTGCTTTGGAACGGCATCCAAAGTTGGTTTTCTGGTTTTTTCCATCCCTTAGGATTCGAAAAGATACTGGTTTTCCAAGGCGTATCGCACTAAACCCACAACATTTTTCACGCGTAATTTCTTTACTAGATTTCGTTTGTGTGTTTCTACAGTTCGAAGGCTAATTTCCATGCGTTCTGCAATTTCCTGATTCGAAAATTCTTTAGAGACGAAAAAAAGCACTTCATTTTCGCGTTGACTCAAGTTAACGTCCGATTCAAGATTCGAGTTACTATTTGTCAATGAACTCGTTATTACATCTATTACTTGCCTATCGTAATAAACATCTCCTTTAACCACAGCGCGAATTGCGACTGTCAATTCTTCGTGCGAAGCACTTTTGGTAAGATAAGCAGACGCTCCAGCTTTAAGCATTCTCCGAATAATTTGAGCATCATTATGCATTGAAAATGCTACCACTTTTATTACAGGCCAGCGTTGCTTTATTTCTTCAGTTGTTTGCACATCAATTATACCATTCAAATTGATGTCCATCACCATTACATTCGGACTTAATTCTTGGGCTAATTGAATAGCTGCTGCTCCATTTTCTGCTTCTCCCACCACAATCATGTCATCTTGTTTTTGAAGCAGTGAACGAATGCCACCGCGCAACATAGGATGATCATCTACCACTATGACAGCGATTTTTTCCATGATTTAAAATTTAGGGAGTTCAATATGAATAAGTGTTCCAGAAGTATTGGAGGTTTCTACGGACAAAGTGCCTCTTAAGATACTAACTCTAGACCTTATGTTTTTTAAACCGATTCCATTGGATGATTTTGAGGCGTCAAACCCAATCCCGTCATCTTCTACCGTTAGGGAAATTACATCGTCATCATCGATTAAATTAACATACATTTTGGAGCAATGGGCATGTTTCACGCCATTCAAAATCAGCTCTTGTAAAATTCGATAAATATGAGTTTCAATAGATTCAAGGTACTTTGGTTGAAGGTCTATCGGGTTAAATTGAATTTTTATACCCGTACGTTCCTGCATATTTCTGCACACCTCGCGAACCGCTTCCTCCAGTCCAAAGCTTTCTAACAAACCTGGCATCAAATCATGAGAAATATTTCGAACTTCATGTATTGCTTCGGTCACTCGATTGCTCAATTCAGCCAATTGAGATTGTGTTTCTTCTATAGAAGACAAACTTTTACCCATCTGAGAAAGTTCTAAGGAAATGGCTGATAGTATTTGCCCAACACCATCGTGCAATTCAGCCCCAAGCCTTTTGCGTTCTTGTTCTTGGCCCAAAGTCATCCCATTCATTACTTGTAGTTCCGATTCCTTTAGGTGGGTTATTATTCGAGATACGCATACCAACATTTGCCCACATTCAACTGGGCAATAGTGGGTCAAATACCATTCAATTGTGCCATCTGGACCTCTATGCCGAAGCAAAAGTTCGAATGCTTGGCCAGTTTCTTTTGCAACCAACATGCATTTTTTCATTCTTTCCTTCACATCTTCTTCCATTCCAACATAAATATTGGAACCAATGGTTTCTTCTAAGGTATGGCCCTGTTGAGGTTTGTTAATGGATAATATGGTTCCTTCCCAATCTAAGGTTATAATTATATCGTCAACATTATCAATCAAAATACGAAGCCGCTCTTCCGATTTTCTAAGTAGCTGTTCTTGCTCATACTTATCGGTTCTATTTCGCACCAAGGCCTGAACCATTACTTGGCCGTGTTCTATGCGTTTCACAAATCGAACTTCTACAGGAATTGGAGTTCCATCCTTGCGATAAACCAATGTGTCGATGGTAATTGGAGTATCTGAAATCACCTTTTCCAATCGGTAAAAATAAAGAGGCGTATTCCAGTTAAAATCAATTTGATTTATCCTCATACTCAAAAGCTCCTCTCTAGAATATCCCAATAGTGTAGTGGCAAAAACATTTACATCGAGAATTTCGCCCGTAATACGATGAAAGCAAAATGCGTCTCCAGAGTTCAAGAGCAAAGAACGATAACGTTCTCCGCTAATGGCTAATTCCCTTTCTGTTTCCACTCTTTCGGTTTTATCCACCGTGCAAACATAGAATCCTACAATATCTCCTTCCTCTTGAATATCCGGAGCCATAAACACATTAAAAAAGCGGTCTTCTCCATTTGTCATGTACAGATGCTCTTCATAATTGAGCGTATTTCCTTGAAGAACCGTTTCAAACTTTGGTAGAAGTCTGTCCACGGCATCAATTCCTATAATTGATTGGATATGTTGACCAACATACTCCTCAGGATTGAAACCTATTCTAGAAAAGGCATCATTTAAGAAAGTGTACTTTAAATCTTTCGAAATCCTTGAAATATTAATCGGTACCGCATTTAAGATACTGCGCAAATTCGCCTCACTTTTTTCAAGTCGCTCCTCAGCCTGCTTTCTTCGCTCAATTTCCAATTTTTGCCGGCCATTCAAGAGAATGTTTTCCAGAAAAATGGACATATAATTGGCTAGATTCTCAGCCATTTCAAGCTCATAGTCAGTAAAGACTGCTTCGCTAGATGGTCTGCATAAACAAAGTGCGCCAACCGCTTGCTTGCCTTTTAGCGGCCAAAATCCATAAGATTTTGGAGAAAGATGACTATCAATAGTGCCAACTTTTGGTTTAAACTCGGTGACCTCTTTAACTATGAAAGGCTCAGATTTCCGAATTACATATTGGGCTGCATTCAATCCATTTTCCAATTCATTTTCAGAAAATGCACGTTTCAAGGCATCTCGTACTTTCACGTCTTTATGGAAATACGTTTTAGGAATAACGGTGTTTTGCTCAATATCATTTAAATACACCACACAAAATGCATTGAAGTGTAGCGCAACGGTTTGTGTAACTAATTGTAATGTTTCGTGCGTATCTACCTGAAAATTGGAGAGAATACGAGAAATATTAAGCAGAAAATTATTTACGTTGTTGGAATAATGCAGCTCAATTTGTGTGATTCTTCGGAGCTCAAGCTCAATTTTCTGATTCTCACGTATTAAAGCATTGTCTAAAAAAAGTGCCGCATTTTCCGTCAGTTTCCTTATTTGAACCAAATCAGTTTCAGTAAAAATGGGCTGGTTTTCTAACCGAATCATGGTTACTGCACCCAATATCCTGTGTCCACCTAGAAGTGGACAACAAATAAGAGATTCAGGTGTAATCAGTGGATCCATGCTTCTAACCCGAACTTTAGTAGCTTCACTTGCCTGCAATTCGAAATTTTCGAAACCGCTGCCAATTACATTGGCCACCACACCTTCTCCAACTTTTATTATCTCTTGCGCAAAAATATTGTCAAACGATTCTCGAATAGATGGGTTAGAATGATGCAGCGCGATTGATTTCACAACATTATCGCCCAAGGCCACAATGGAGATATGACATACTGCTTCGAAATGCGCAGAGACATATTCGGATAATTTTTGAAGCGTCTCTTTGTGACTGGAAGAAACATCCGATAAAATTTTGGACGATTTTAGCAAAAACAAATCCGCGCTACTCGAACTTTCTAACGCGTTTTTTGATTCAATAATGGATGTGACATCAGACGCAAATCCAATTGTTTTAGAAACAAGTCCATCAGCTTGTCGTTTGAAAAAGCGGTCTACGGTATTGACCCAAATATAATGTCCACCCTTGTGACGTAGCCGAATGGTGGACGAAACAGGTGTTCCATCTTCGACTTTTCTCATTTTTTGCACATGTGCATTCACCAACGGTAAATCGTCTGGGTGAACAACATCCCAAAGTGCGTTAGGCAGGGCCTGTAACTCTTCAATTGAAAATCCAAGTATTGCGTGAAGATTTCCGGAAGCAAACTCCAACCGATTGCTCAGTTGATTATACACATAAATTACCTGAGGAGAGGCTTGAATAAGTTCGCGAAGAAATTCAACTTCTTCCTCCAGCCCTTGATACATGTGAGCATGGTTTTTTTCCAAGCTGGAAAATTAAGCGTAAGGCATCAAAAGAAATACACTGCAACTATAAATAGACAAACAAGATGCAATTTATTTTTCACCGTAAACATATTGCAAAAATTCTTCTCTAGTCTCTTTTTGCTTAAATGCACCGAGATAACTGGCCGTGAGCGTGCTACTTGCAACATCTTCCACACCTCTAATCGATACGCACATATGCTTGGCATCAAGTATTACAGCAATATCTTCGGTGTGAAGCAATTGCTTCAATTCGTTGGCAATTTGAACAGTAAGTCGTTCTTGAACTTGTGGTCTGCGCGAAAAATAATCTACAATGCGATTTAGCTTGGAAAGCCCTACCACTTGACCATTGTTCAAATATGCAATGTGCGCTTTTCCAATTATGGGCACAAAATGGTGTTCGCAAAAACTGTGCACTGTAATATCGCGCTCTACTAACATCTCTTTGTAGCCATATTTATTCTCAAACAACTTCACTGCTGGCTTATTCTTCGGGTCGAGGCCACTAAAAACTTCCTTAACATACATTTTTGCCACACGAAGTGGGGTTCCACTTAGGCTATCGTCCGTCAGGTCGAGTCCCATGGTGTGCATTATTTCAAAAAAGTGATGGGCGATTTTTTTTATTTTCTCCGCATCACTCATATCAAAGGCATCCTCGCGAAGAGGAGTTTCTAAATTGAGAGACGCGTGATTGTCACCAATTTCCTCTATATGCTCAAAGTCCTTCTCCAGCAAAATCAACGGAGTTCCGTTCTGTTTCATGTAATGTGATTTTTAGTTCCAACTCCGAATTCAAATATGGTCGCAGCTTTTTCCAAATTACCACGGCTATATTTTCGGCTGTTGGGTTGAGATGTTTAAATTCTTCGGTATCGAGATTTAGATTTTTGTGGTCGAATGGTTCTTCAACTTGCTTTTGAATGAGTTCTTTCAGAACCTTCATATCAATAACATATCCGGTTTCGGGGTCGATTTCACCCTTCACACTTACGGTTAAAGCATAATTATGACCGTGATGATTGGGATTGTTGCATTTGCCGAACACCTCAGTGTTTTGCGTTGCGGACCATTCAGGGTTGTGAAGCCGGTGAGCCGCGTTAAAATGGGCTAGTCTATGCACAGTTACCTTCATTCTACTCCTCCCTTTGGTTGGGATTCCATTCCTGCAAAGTATTCGCTCACCCTAACAAAGGCGGTTCGAAACCCTATAGTGAACACCTCTGGGCTTTCTATTGGCCGTTTTTCGATGTTCTCAAGCAGTACAAAAATACACTCTTCTATTTCATTTTTGTTTGGAACCAACACGACATAATATTTTCCAACAAAACCGAAGTGATACTCTTGCTCCACCAAATTACTCTCTACCGATGATTTATAGCTTAATGAATGTGCTGGAGAAAAGTGACAAGTCATTACCAATTCTTCTCGCGTTCTGGGCATGGCACTATAAACCGTGCTTTCGTTTAACCAGGGATAGGTACAGCATGCATTGAACCAAAGTCCAGTAACATGATATTTGCTTTTGGCACGTTTTTGAAGCGGCATTTTTCCCTTTTGGTTTACAATAAACACGAAAACTGCACGGTGAAGCAACCCGTAAAGGTAGGCTTCCAACTTTTCCATTGTTTCAACGGAGTTGTCATTCCCGTCCAACAGTATCACGTGTTCTTTACGGTACTTCATTTGGTTGTGTTAATCTCTCACGCCCGACAGATTTGCCATTAGCGATTGCTTCGCAAGATAGATACGGCTTTTCACAGTCCCGATAGGAATATTTAACTGGTCGGCTATCTCCTTGTACTTATATCCGTTGAAATGCATTATAAATGGAACGCGATATTGCTCGCCCAACTTATTAATAAACTGCATAATTTCTTTGTGAGAAATTGCGCTATCGGGTGCCGCAAATGTAGTAGCCGGCACAAAATCCAAAACTTCGATGTCGTCTTTGGTAGTAACCACGGTACGCGTTCGGATGGACTTGCGGTAATCGTTAATGAACGTGTTACGCATTATGGTGTGCATCCACGCTTTCAAGTTAGTATCGGGTGTAAACTTATCTTTGTAAGTAAGTGCTTTTAACAATGTTTCTTGTAGAAGGTCTTGCGCTTGTTCTTTATCCTTTGTTAGGCTCAAAGCGAAATACTCTAATACATCACTCATTTTTACTATTCGGTCGTTAAAAGAAAGTGTAGACATGACGTTTATTTTGTTTAACATTTTATAAATTTGATGAAACAAATGTATGTGGTTTTTTCACCCCTAGACATATGTGTTTCACCTTTTTTAACAATTATTAAACAAAATGAGCTAAACGATTGAAAATCAATTAAATTGTTTTACATTTTATTTAAAACGTTAAACAATTTTAACCACATTTACTCAAAAAATGCTCCCAAGAGGCGATTATTCTAAGTCAGGAAAGCTTGAAATTCCTTAAAAAGCCTAAATCCTCTTGCTTTTTTTATTAAAAACCGTTCGAAAAAACAATCATCTATAAACAAGAAAATCACAAATCAGTCAAAAGATTAAACACTTTTACTTTCGTTTGCTAATATGAGACTTCGGATGATTCGAGACTTTAGGCTAGGAATGACCTAATTCAAGTCAAAGGGTTCAACTCTTTTGTTTCGTTGGATTAAATAAGGCTTTGGATGGGCCATTGCTCCAGGATAAGACTACCCTAATTCAGGTCAAAAAGTCAAACACTTTTGTTTCGTTGGCTTAAACTAGGGCGAAGCGAATGCATCTATCTGAGCACGGAGAGCTAAAAGCCAAACCAAAACGACATAGTCGCCTCGATTTGATTGAACAATGAAGTTTGAGAAAATTATTCCAGCTCTTCTATAAGCTCAACAAACTGGGGCACATTAGCACAAAAAGACACACGGTCTATTTTGGAAGTCATGGAACCAACTTGTCCACCTGTGGCAATAATTTGCTTTCCCTCAAACTTACTGGACAAGCTAGAGAGATACGCCTCCATTTTATCCATAGTAATTGAAGCTACAAAAGCAACGACTATAAAATCAGCTTGGTGCGCTTTTGATGTGTAGACCGCATCATTAAACGGAACACTTTGACCTAAATAAATAGTGTTGTAACCTCTTTTTTCCATGAGATAACGATAGAACAACAAACCCATTTCGTGCATTTCTCCTTCTGGGAGATACATTACCACTTTAGGTTTTCCTTCCAAGTTAGGAGTATACAATGCATCAATAGCCACATATAGCTTTTGGCGAATGAGATTACTTATAAAATGCTCCTGGGCCGGATTAATGGAATCAGTAAGCCACATGAGCCCCACTTTTTGAAGAAATGGATACAAAACCTGCACGCAAGTATCCTCGAATCCCATTCGCAGCGTACAATCTGCAAGTATTTTTTCGAATTTCCTTCTATCCAAATCAACCATAGCCACCACAAGGCTGTCGATATTTACCTGAAAGCTAGATTCTGTGTCAGTTAGGTCATTTAAAGCACTGTTCATTTCGTCATGCCTTAACTTGGCAATTTTCGAGATTTTCCAGCCATTGTTATTCAGCATAACAATATTGAGCAATTTCTTTAGCTCCTCATCCGAATAAGTGCGAATGTTGGTGTCCGTGCGTTCGGGCTGAATAAGGTCGTAACGCTTTTCCCAAATCCTAATAGTGTGGGCTTTTACGTTAGAAAGCTTCTCTAAATCTTTTATGCTGTAATGGGCCACTACTTGAGAAATTACGATAGATGAATTACAAATGAAGATTTACAAAAGCCCATTTAGACTTTCGGAAACATCTTGTTCAAAACCTTCGTTCGATATTCAAAGATGCCATCTACTTTATTGCTTATAAAAAGAGCGTTTATCAACTTACCAACAGGGCCAAGTGGCACTCTGTAATGCAATATATCTATCATACGCACCCCTGTAGGTGTTGCTTCCAACCAATGCTCATGATGCCAACAGCTGTAAGGACCAAAACGTTGTTCATCCACGAAAAACCGCAAGGGTTCCACATGAGTTATCTCGGTCACCCAATCCATCGGGATGCCCAATACTGGGGTAACGGTGTATTGAATTATCAAGCCAGGGTGCATGGGGGTATTTCCTCCGCTTAATATATTGAAGTTCATTTCGTCTGGCGTAATGAGATTCAGGTTTCTGGGAGTAGACAAAAAATCCCACGCCTCTTGTAAGCTGATAGGTAACTCTTGATGAAATTCTTTTCGGACTAAATACACTACTAATAGATGATTTATGATTTACGAACACATAAGTGGACTAATTAAGAATTTGATTTAGTGCCTGCTTCAATGCTGGATAACGAAAAATAAAACCTGTTTGAATGATGCGTTGCGATGAAATACGACTTCCTTGCAATACTATATCCGCCATATCACCCATTGTAGTTTTCATTACAAAAGAGGGAACACTCGGTAACCAAAAAGGTTTACGCAATACTGAAGATAATTCTGACAACACTTGTTTGTGAGTGGAATGTTGCGGTGAAGTGGCATTATAGGCACCACTAAAATCAGAATCTTCAATAGCCTTTAGGTAGATGCGGCACAAATCCTCGTAATGAATCCAAGGCATCCATTGTTTGCCGCTACCGAGACTTGCAGCCATACCCAGTTTAACAGGCAACATAAGTTTGGGCAACGCACCGCTTTGTTCATCAAGCACCACACCTGTTCGGATTCGCACTTCGCGTTGGGCAATGCCATCAAACAATTGCACAGCATCTTCCCAAAGCTGGCAAGTTTTACCCAAGAAGTCTTCGGCAGGAGCATCGTCTTCAGTATAAATATATGAAGAAGTAATGGCACCATAATACCCAATACCCGAAGCGGAAATGAATGCCTCTAGGAGCTGATTTCGCGCTTTTAGTGTGTTGGCCAATAGTTTGATAGGCATCACACGACTGGTGATGATTTCTTCCTTTCGATTGGACGTCCAGCGGCTGTCGGCTATGCCAGCACCTGCCAAATGGATGATGTGGGTAACGCCATCTAGTGCAGCCTGATCCATGGTCATGGCCTCCAAATTCCAGGTGTAGCTAGGCACTTTGCTTGCCCGAGGAATGCTTCGCCCAATGCTGCGCACCTCATGGCCTGTTGCTTGCAGAATGGGAACAAGCCGTTTGCCTATTCCCCCCGAACCGCCTGTAATGAGAATAATTGCCATGATGCTATTGGGTAAATATAAATAACAACTCAATGCGCATTCTGTTCTTATCAGCTCGCTTTATCTATTGACAAGATTACACTTCCAATCCTTTCGCACAACCTCCATATCGGGAAGTTATCGCTTCCTTAAATAGCTTGACACATGTTAATGCTTAAAAACTCAAAAAATGAAAAAAAAGGAAGTGTTCAATGAACTGTGTCGGGCTTTACTAGAGCGACATCTCCGAACTCCACTCACCATCAATAGCAGAAGAGACAATTCCGCCAGCAAAACCTCCGCCTTCGCCGCAAGGATAAAGCCCTTTTATCTGAGGATGTTGACCATCGGCTCCGCGAGGAATACGAACAGGCGATGAGGTCCTGCTTTCGATGGCTACGGCCACGGCCTCTTCGGTGAGATAGCCGCGCATTTTGCCGCCTATGGTGCAAAATCCATCGCGCAGCCTTCCTACCATGGCCTGTGGAAGGGCATTGGCCAAATTTACGGGGACTGTGCCCGGTTGGTAGCTATTGGTGGGAAGCGATTGGCTCATCTTTCCAACTACAAAGTCGGTGAGGCGTTGGGCGGGCGCGGTTTGCCTGCCACCACTGAGCGTGCAGCAAAGTTGCTCCAAATGCTCTTGATATTTCATGCCTGCCAACGGGCCAAACTGGGCAAATTCGCGATAGTCCTCTGGCTCCACAGGCACCACGATACCCGAATTTGCGAAGGGATTATTGCGCTTCGATGGGCTCCATCCGTTGGTCACCACCTCGCCTGGACTCGTGGCGCATGGAGCGATAATGCCACCCGGGCACATGCAAAACGAATACACACCGCGGCCCCGAACCTGCTCCACCCAACTGTAGGCGGCAGTCGGTAGCAGGTCGTGCTGCGCGCCATGATACTGCACAGCATTGATAAGTTCTTGCGGATGCTCTACCCGCACGCCCATGGCAAACGGCTTGGCCTCCACAAGTATTCCCTTGGCGTGGAGCAAGGTGTAGATATCGCGAGCAGAATGGCCTGTGGCGAGCATGATTTTGGTGGTCGGAACAATCTCATCATCATTGATGCGCACCCCGCTCACGTGGTCGCCATCCAAAAGAATGTCTGTGAGCTTGGCTTCGAATCGTACTTCACCCCCACTCTGAACAATCTGCCCGCGGATGGCCGTGATTATTGCCGGTAGACGGTTGGTGCCGATGTGCGGATGGGCATCCACCAGAATATCTACATCAGCCCCGAATTGCACGAAAGTGCTGAGAATGCGGTTCACATCGCCACGCTTGGTGCTGCGGGTGTAGAGTTTTCCGTCAGAATAGGTTCCCGCACCGCCCTCCCCAAAACAGTAGTTGCTCTCTGGATTGACAATGTGGTCGCGGTTGATGGCTGCTAGGTCGCGCCTACGGGCGCGGACATCCTTGCCACGTTCTATTACTATGGGACGAATGCCAAGTTCTATTAACCGCAGTGCACCAAACAGCCCAGCTGGCCCAGCACCAATGACCACTGCATGTTGCTTTACCTTGGACACATCTTGAAAATGGCGAGGCTTATAATTGGGATGTTGCTGCGCGATGTCCTCACCTTTCATAAACACCGCCACTTTCAGGTTGAAACGAATGTTGCGGTTGCGGGCGTCTATACTTCTACGTAACTGTTGGAAACCCGCTAATTCATCTGGCCGAATGCCCGCTGCCAATGCCACCAAATGGTGCAATTGCACGGGGTCAGCATATTCGAGATATGGGACGGTGAAATTGACCTCGCGCATTTTTCCTATTCGAAATAAATCGAAAACAAGAACGTCTTCGATTTGAGCGATTCGATGGAATTGGTAAACACCGTTTGGTCTTCCACCAACAAGTTGTTCAACCCAAAGGCCATGCGGGCTTCAACCGACATTTTAAAGTATTCGAGATAAAAATCGACTCCGACTCCAAGATCCCACGTGTAATCTTCACGTTTTAGTTTCAAGATTATCTCGTCCGATTCCACCTCTTCTTTAGAGGCCATATCGTACAGAAACTTGCCGCCACCCATTATATAAACCCGCCAATTGTTAATTCTTCGCGAACGGAATTTGAAGTACAGCGGCACTTCGAGAAATACGGACGTCACCGTTTTCTCGTAGGTGGTGGTTACGGTGTCGCGCTCAATTAGCGTGTAATTCATTCCGCGACCCACGAATGAAATTCCCGGAATGAACCGAAGATTGAAATGTTCGCCAATGCGCATATCCGACACAATGCCCAAATTGAATCCCACAGCACCAGCAGGTTCCACCACATACACAGAATCGAGGCCAGCCAAATTCCCCACATTTTTTACCGACAAATCGGTGTAATTCGTGCCGAGAACAAAGCCAAAATGAAACATTCTACGGTCGTACTTGCGCAGATTCAACATTTTTTTCTCCTTATACTTAGAAGGAAATTGCGCGAACGAAACAGAAGGAAAAACCAAGATGCTAGCCAAAGCTAGCAACATAATATGCTTCCTATTTAGCGCTAAAAAATGCAAATTAGGCTTTTATTCCCGTGTAAATGGTAGCTATACCAAAGGTTAATGGCCGCTTAAATGTGGCTTGAAACTGCGCTTTTTTCATCTCGGCAACAAAGTTATCTCCGTCCGGAAACACTTTTACCGATTCGGGCAAATAGGTATATGCTGATGCATCTTTGGAAAGCATCTTTCCAAAAACCGGCAAGATATTATTGAAATAAAACCAATACAATTGCTTGATGGGGAAGCTGCGCGGTTGTGAAAATTCCAATACTACAATTTTGCCGTCTTTGCGCAACACCCTATTTATTTCAAGTAGTCCTTTTTGCAAATTCTCGAAGTTGCGAACACCAAAAGCTACAGTCACAGCATCGAAGGTTTCGTCCGCAAACGGGAGATTCTCGCTGTCGCCCTCTACCAATTCAATAACAGATGACAGCCCGCGTTTCTCCACTTTAACGCGGCCAATTTCTAGCATTCCAGTGGAAATATCAATGCCCACAATTCGGGTTGGTTTCAAACTCATGGCTTCCAATGCCACATCGCCTGTGCCCGTTGCCACATCCAAAATCACTTTGGCCTGCATGGCTTTTAACTGAGTTATCATTTTTTTGCGCCAAAGCACATCAATACCCATCGAAAGCGACCTATTTAGGAAATCATAGCGATGGGCAATGTTGTTAAACATATCCGCTACCTGTTGTTTTTTACCCGAATCGCTATTGGCGTAGGGCGTCACTACTTTTTTGGGTTCACTAATTGTCGTTTCCATAGGGGTGCAAAGATAACGTAACGGAATTCGCGTAAGAATGTGCGATAACTCTCAAAAAAAATCACTCGTATTCCAATGAATTTAAAGAAAGAAACGTGAAATCGCTTGCCTAACGTACCTATTTAAGTTACCATTTGTTTCAAGATAGAAACACCGGATTCGCAATTCACTTCGAAAATATACACGCCCGAACGGAGCGCTGAAGTGTCGAATGTGAAAGTGTTGCTACGAATGGTTCCGCTACCCTGAACCAATGCCCCAGTCAAAGCAAATACTCGAACTGAACGAATTGGGTCAGATTGGGAACTTATCGTTGCGAGTTGATTGTGGAATGAAACAGCTATGCGCTCACTTTGCGTTTCGGTAGAAACGGCAAGTGGCGAACATGTTGCTAAATCTGCTTTAAATGCTTCATAACTTTCGCTGGTGGAAGATGAATCTATATTACCCGTTACTTGACCGCCACTGTAAGAGAGATAGTACATTCCGCAAGCAGAAAGATTGAAGGTGTCCACCATATCCCAATTTTGCAGGCCCAAAATGAGCGTGTCGTTTAAGTTAAAAATACTCAACCACTGCGAACAGTTCACCCCATCTTGACCAATTACCGCGATAGTATCTTCAGAGAACGAATTCCAGATCTCATCCAAAATAACCACATCCATAAATAGGCCGTTGTTCGCCACAATCTTCACCAAGGCTACATGCTCGTTGTACCGCAGCGACTGACAGAAATTATCTGGACTTGGAGCGCAATCGCATCCAAAACTGGTTTGAAATTGGAATAAGAAGAGCAGGAAAACTAAAGCTGTACGCAATTTTTTCATGTTTCGTTTATCTGCTTTGAGATTTTACTTCCCTTTAAGTTGAGCTATAAGTTGGGCTAAAGTGACAGACACTTGTTCGCCCGTTTTCATGTTCTTAAGGGCAATAACATTTGCATTCATCTCGCTTTCGCCCACCATGGCAACAAACGGAATACCCAAATTATCGGCATAACCCAATTGCTTCTTCATCTTGCCCGATTCGGGAAAAAGCTCTGCCGAAATGCCCGCTTCGCGAATGGCTTTCACCATTGGCAAGCAATACAAAGATTCTGATTCACCGAAATTTGTAAACAGTACCTGAGTGCCTTCTTGCGTAGAATCGGGAAACAAAGCAGCTTCTAAAAGCACATCATAAATGCGGTCGGCACCAAACGAGATGCCCACACCCGATACATTGGGCAGGCCAAAAATTCCAGTTAAATCGTCATAGCGGCCACCGCCACAAATAGTACTGGTGAGAGTATTCGGCAGGTTTGATTTCACTTCGAAAATGGCACCTGTGTAATAGTTTAGACCACGCGCAAGGGTGAGGTCAAGCTCCACAATTGTGTTTGCTGAAATAAGCGGCTGCGAAGTACTGATAACGGTTTGCACTTCGGCAATGCCTTTTTTACCTAGTTCATTTTCCCCTAGAAATGTTGCGAGGAAAGCCAATTTCTGTTGGGTATTGCCTTGAAAACGAATAAGCGGTAAGAGTTTTTCTATGGAAGCATCCGAAATGCTACGCTGTTTCAGTTCTTCCACCACCTTCTCCTCCCCTATTTTGTCGAGTTTGTCCAAGGCTACAGTAATGTCCACAAAAGCATCGGGTGCGCCCACTACTTGGGCGATGGCGGCCAACAACTTCCGATTGTTAAGTTTGAGTGTAACGGGAATATTTAGTTTACCAAAAACACTGTCTATAATCTGCACCAACTCCACTTCATTCAGAAGCGAATCACTACCAATCACATCGACATCGCATTGGTAGAATTCACGGTAGCGGCCTTTCTGCGGTCTATCGGCACGCCACACAGGCTGAATTTGAAATCGCTTGAATGGAAAAGTGAGGTCATTTCTATGTTGAACTACATACCGAGCGAAAGGGACTGTGAGGTCGTAGCGGAGGGCTTTTTCGGAAATAAGAGGGACGAGGGACAAGGGACGTGTGACGAAGGATGGAAGGTCTACCACGTCTTTTAAATAGTCACCACTATTAAGAATCTTAAAAATCAACCTATCGCCTTCTTCCCCATATTTTCCCATCAAAGTTTCTGAGTTCTCCATAGCAGGCGTTTCTATCTGTGCGAAGCCATGAGAGCGAAAAATAGCCTTCACGGTTTCGAATATGTAATTACGTCTTGCCATCTCGACAGGAGAGAAATCGCGGGTGCCTTTGGGGGTGGAGGGTTTCATCGTCTTTTACTGAGCCTTATCCAACCAATTTTCTGTATTTAATCCGCTTTGGGCCAGTATCACCAAGGCGTTTTTTGCGGTTTTCTTCGTAATCGCTGTAGCCACCTTCGAAGAAATAGACCCGCGAATCGCCTTCAAATGCCAAAATGTGGGTACAAATGCGGTCGAGGAACCACCGATCGTGGCTAATAACCACAGCGCAACCCGCAAAACCTTCAAGACCTTCTTCTAATGCGCGAAGTGTGTTCACATCAATATCATTGGTCGGTTCGTCAAGAAGCAACACGTTGGCTTCTTGTTTCAGCGTCATCGCAAGGTGCAATCGATTGCGCTCGCCACCAGAAAGCACTTTCACTTTCTTGCCTTGTTCACCACCTCCAAAATTGAATCGACTCACATAAGCGCGGCTGTTCAATTGGCGACCCCCCAATTCGATAATTTCATTTCCACCAGAAATTGCCTCCCAAACTGTACTTTCAGGATTGATGTCGTTGTGTTCCTGTTCTACATAGGCCACTTTCACGGTATCGCCTACTTTAAACTCCCCGCTATCAGGCTTCTCAAGACCCATTATCATTCGGAAAATAGTGGTTTTACCCGCACCATTTGGCCCAACAATTCCAACAATTCCGTTTGGCGGAAGGGAGAAATTCAGGTTATCATACAGCAATTTATCGCCAAATGACTTGGACACGTTAACCGCGTCAATAACATTGGTACCAAGACGCGGGCCGTTTGGAATAAATATTTCCAACTTTTCTTCCTTGCCTTTCACGTCCTCGTTCAGCAATTTATCGTAGGCTCCCAAACGCGCTTTGCTCTTGGCTTGCCTAGCTTTTGGGCTCATTCGCACCCATTCCAATTCGCGCTCCAACGTCTTTTTGCGCTTGCTCTCGGTTTTCTCTTCTTGTGCAAGACGCTTGCTTTTCTGCTCCAACCAACTGCTGTAGTTACCTTCCCACGGAATGCCTTCGCCACGGTCCAGTTCCAGTATCCAACCCGCAACATTATCGAGGAAATAACGGTCGTGGGTAATTGCAATAACAGTGCCCTTGTATTGTTGCAAGTGTTGCTCCAACCAATCAATACTTTCGGCATCTAAGTGGTTAGTAGGTTCGTCCAAAAGCAATACATCAGGCTCTTGAAGTAATAATCTGCAAAGTGCTACTCTGCGTTTTTCACCTCCAGAAAGTGTTCCAACCAACTGATTATCGGGCGGACAGCGCAAAGCATCCATGGCTCGCTCCAATCGGTAATCCAATTCCCAACCATTATGTTGGTCGATTAGGTCAGAGAGTTCGGCCTGACGGTCGATGAGCTTGTTCATAGCATCATCGCTCATCGGCTCGGCAAATTTGAGGTTCACTTCCTCATATTCTTTCATAATGGCCGCTATCTCAGCCACGCCTTCCAGCACTATTTCCTTTACCGTTTTAGAGGCATCGAGCTCTGGCTCTTGTTCCAAATAACCAGTTGTGAAATCTTTGGACGATACTACATCGCCAACAAAGCTTTTCTCAATGCCTGCAATTATCTTGAGAAGCGTAGACTTTCCAGAACCGTTAAGACCGATGATGCCAATTTTAGCACCGTAAAAGAAACTGAGGTATATGTTTTTGAGTACTTGCTTTTGTGGTGGGTAAACCTTAGTTACCCCAACCATTGAGAAAATAATTTTATGCTCGTCTGCCATGAATATTTTTTTTGGGATGCCAAAGATAGTCACGCTTCAAACGATAAAACCCACACTTTTATCCAAAAGAAAGCCCCAACATTCTTGAAAAATGCTGGGGCTTAAATCGTGGATTATAGCATTAATCTACTAGAATCTTTTTGCTAATGATATTGCTTTCATCCATAACGCGAAGTATGAAAATACCATGCTGCCCATCAAGATTCAAAGTATTTATCTGATCAGCCACAAATGACCCAGAGACAATGCGCTGACCAGCAACATTTACAACTTCATACATTGGACGAACCAATTGAACACCAGACAAATTCACCATTACGTTTCCATTGCTATTGTACACACGAATTGCATTCGCATTTGCTTCGGCTAAACCCACAATGTCTTGCGTAACTTCAATAGGAGTAGAAATTGGAGCATAAAAAGGACTAGCGTTTGTTACACGAATAAGATATCCGGCACCAGCCGGAGTATTGGCAGGAATCTCACACGACAAAGCACCACCAGCAGTAGCCGTGGTCAAAGAGCCAATAACCGTTGGGTTAGCAAAGCTTCCGCTCGCATCAGATAACTCAGCTACAAAATTGGTCGAAGCAATAGGAGTTCCAGTTGTAGTGAAATTAACAATAAGTGAAAATCCCAATGACGCAGTTACTGGAGCAACTAGATCAGAAAGTACAGGAGTAACGTTGTAAATCAAGGCGAAATCGTCATACCACGTTTCTGAATTAGCCACGGAACTAGAACCGTTTCCACCAGCTGGAGCGAGCAAAATATACGCTGGATTGGAACTACTTGAATAAACAAATGGAGTAGAAATGCGCGTAAATGAAGAAACTATAGTTCCAGCATTACCATTCCAAGAAGCCGTCCCTATCCAGTTAGCTAGGGTTCCGTTCTCGGGTATTTTACCAGCTCCGGTGTGTAATACCGCTTCGAGCGTTGGAAAATCTTGACCCTGCGGGGAAGCTTTATACCAAACAACAAGGCTGTCAGGGCGGTCGGTGATAGCAGTATTATTTGCCGCATTTGAGGCATCGGTAAAAACGTATCCATTGCCACTAATTTCTGCAAACATTTTTCCGTTTGTCATAATGCCAGTAGCGATTTGACCAAAAGAAGAAATGGATTTCAGTCGAGCTGAACTTGTTCCAGTATGCGCGTCCGAACTTTGAAAACAAACTTGAGGTGCTAATCCAGATACACCACCATCAGAGGTTTTTAGTGAGCTCCATTCCACAGGCTCGGCACTTGCTCCAGAACCCTCCCAAGATTCAAAACTGGAGTTGCCAATTTGTGGTTGCGCCATCAATCCTACTGAAAGGAATAAAGAAGAAATTGAAAGGTAAAGTTTGTGCATGATTTGTCTTTTGAAGTTTAGTTACGCAAAGGTGAAGAGAATTGAATTTAGGCAATTGA
The DNA here is from genome assembly GCA_945903645.1 of Chryseobacterium gleum. Taxonomy (GTDB): domain Bacteria; phylum Bacteroidota; class Bacteroidia; order UBA10329; family UBA10329; genus UBA10329. The sequence continues at coordinate 45,790 of CAMDOM010000001.1, read as the reverse complement.
CAATGGTCAAATCCAACTCAGTTAGAAAAATCTTGCCCCACGGCAGAACTAATGAGTCACAGCTACGCGAATGTTTCGCTGCAATCCTTCTGCTTCAATTCTCAAAATATAGACTCCCGAATTCACGCTAGAAACATCCATACCAATGGTTTGCGAACCTCCCGTTAGAATTGCGTTACTCGACATAACCGACTTGCCATTTACATCAAACAAATGCAGGGTAGTCATGCCTTCCAGTTTGTTTAAATGCACTAAAACTTGATTTGCAGTCGGGTTTGGAAATATAAATACATCCTCATCAGAAACATTCCCTTGTACATCTGTAATAATTGAATTTCCCTCAAAGTAGGTTTTAGCCAAATTGAATGCCTCTGGCCCCAATACTTGACCAATTAAACGACCAGGAATATCATCCATTGGCGGGTGTATTCCTCCCCAAATACGCGAAAGGCTGCATTGATCTGAAGCATCACGATAGGTAGCCCATTGCAGAATAACATCAGTACTTGGACCTTCCTCAAATTTCAAAAATTGGTTTTGAGGCGCTAAAAACTCACTCATTCCACCTGGAAAATAAGGGTCACCAGTTAGGAGGGTCATTACCTCGGCTGCAGTTCGTGAGAATGTAGAATGACCTGAGATATATCCTGCAAAAGGTGGTGTTACGAATGTTGGTCGTTGATAAGGCCACCAATGTTCGGCCAAAATCCATCCAACACCTGCCATATCGGTTTGTGGATTGGCAATATAACTTGGCCCACGCCAAGTGAAGAGTTTAATTTTCCCCACCAGTTCAATGCTGTCCGCAGCCAATGGGTCTCCTTCTTCAACAATTTCCACGAATCCGGGTACTAGAGCAATTCCAGCTGGGTGATAATTTGAATACTCTGTATTTGTGCTTTGCCCCAAATCTGCCATATACCGAATGGCTGAAATTGGCCTCAAGGCATCATAATACCCTTTGATTCCCCAAGCAGTTATGGCGGCATCATGCATTGCACCACCAAGAGCAAAATAGCCTTTAACATCCCATTCTAAATCATCGAGAATTTCGCCTTGTCCCATAAAACGTCTCTCAAATAAAGGATGCGAACTCACCTTATTGAATATCGTAAACCAATGCCCAGGAGGCGTTTCGGATGTCGGTCCATCGGCCCAAAACTCGGCAAGCACGCGGGTATAATCTCCACGCTTAACCAGCTGAGGTGAATAAGGTAGACCAGTTTTGGGATTGACACTATAACCCTGACCAATATCTCCGCCATCAATCGTATTGTAAAATGTTGAATAATCGAAAATGTTAGAAGGATATGATTGAGTATTACCCAAAGAGGCCGGAGAAACATCCCACATCACACCATCGGCAGTGTCTAGATGCGATTGCCAGATGGAAACCAAATTGAAATTCCATTGGTACTCTTGACTTGCCTCATCGACATTACTTGTATCCATTAATGCGGGAACTCCAGGGTCATGATAAACCCACCAATCGTTTCCATCCCGTTGATGGATAGTGAGGTCGTCTTCCGTTAACGAAAATGGCGCTACCATTCCCCATTCTGGACTTTGAAACGCAGGAGTATTCACGGGCAAAACCTGACCATTTTGATCAATATAAACCGCCAGTGTTAGTGGCTGCCATCGGTTGGCATCAATGCAGTTTGGATTGCCAGGAACGACTGGAAGCAATGTGTTGTTGTAGGGAACATAATACTGGTTTGTATATCCCAATTGTTCATTTGATCCATCTTGCTGACCAAAAAGAATCACATTCTCGGCAATAAAGTTACCCAGTTGAGCTGCGTCACCGGAACTGTAATCCATGGATACCTCCGAAACATCGTAGCCAAGATTCATCATTAGGCTATCGAAATAGTTATAGCTAGCTGCTGCGCCTGGAGAATTTTGAAACCGATGTTTAAGCACGCGATAAGCTGCAAAACTTATCGACTCATTCCGAGACACTTCCACATCTGAAGGCACGGGTATTCCATTATATGGACATGTAAACCCATTTACTATCTTCCCAATCATGTAGGTTTCAGCAACCCCATCATAAGCAGCCCATGCATCGTACATCGCAGCTGAAGTGTGAAACAAATTTCGGGCATGAATTGTAGGTCGCGCAAAATCCTTTCGAATGGCAAATAAAAGTGCCTCGTTCCATTTATGCGCCACAGATTGTTGAGCATGTGCAACTGAAATCCCCACAATAGAAATCATCACCACTGTTAGGCAAAGAACTTGAGTGGTTTTCACTGACCGAACGCAATTAGATACAACTGTTTTCATGGAGAGTTTGGATAGATTTTCTTAAGTCGAAATTGCAATAAAAAAATCATCAAAAAGACGTAGTGTCAAAATTCATCAAAAAAAGAACCCCCTCACTTCTTGACGAAATGAGGGGTTCGATTAAGAAAAGTTCTACGAGTTTAATCTCGAATAAGGGTTATAAAGCCCGTGTAGTCTTTAGTCACGTTATCACCGTAGTCAACAATTATAACGTAGTAGTAAGTTCCCGCTGGCAATTCGGTACCAGCACTAGTTCTTCCAGTCCAACGCAAATCCTTACCGATTCCACTCCAAACTGATAATCCCCAACGGTTGTAGATGGTTGCATTGATAAGATCAGAAGCACTGCTCACAATCCAAACGTAATCGTTGAAACCATCGTTGTTCGGAGTAAGTACATTCGGAATTTCGAAAATCTCCCCGATAATCAAGTCTTTACTCACGGTGTCTGCACAACCATTTGAGGTAGTCACTATTAAATTAACGCTGTAGGTTTCTGTGTCTGCGTAGGTGTACTGTGGGTTTTGAACTCCCGACACATCACCATTACCGAAACTCCATTCCCATGAAGTAATACCAAGTTGAGGCGTTGACAAATCAGTGAAGCTGATGATATCACCTTGGAACCCTTCAGAGTTCTGGAACGCAGCGGTTGGCTGTGGTGTAACAATAACCCAAACTGTGTCGCTAGAAGCTTGTCCGCAAGAACCTGCTTCCACCGAAACCACATATATAGTGCTCACTAATGGACTAACCACAATGGTATCGTTTGTTGAACCATCAGGAGACCAAACATACGCGTCACCACCTGTAGCTATAAGTGTAGCAGATTGAGCAAGACAGATATTCACATCTAGACCAGCATTGGCTTGTGGGCCAGGAACTACTTCTATTACTACACCATTTGAAGTGGCAGAACAGCCAGCAAGGTTAGTGACAGTTACGCTGTAGATTCCAGATCCAGAAACTGAAATGGTCTGACCAGTAGCACCATTGCTCCAAACGTAGTTTCCACCCAGTGTGAAGGAAGCTGTAAGTTGAGCCACATCACCCTCGCAAATCACACCAGAATCAGAAACCGATGCAGTTACAGTTGGTGTTGGAACAAAACCAATTGGAAGGAATCCTTCGTTTGAACATCCGAAAATGTTAGTTACAACCACTGAATACAATCCACTTTCGGTAACTTGAATCGACTCTGAAGTCTCTCCAGTGTTCCACAAGTACGAACCACCAAGTTCAGGAGTTACAGTAAGCGTAATTGTTTCGCCCGCACAATAAGGCACATCCAAATCAGGAACAATTATAGCAAGTGGTGAAGGAAGAACCGTCACTGTTTCGGCTGCAAAACCTTGACATCCATTTGCATCCGTTACTACAACACCGTAGATACCAGTAGAATCAACTGTAATGCTTTGGGTAGTTTCTCCAGTTGTCCATAGGAAGGATGCCCCATCAACAACTGTCAATGTTACAGTGCCACTACCGCAGAATGCAGTTGGTCCATCAGCTGTTATTTCTGGGATAAACACAGGGTATATCTCTACAGAAATAGTGTCTGAAGTATTCACACATCCAGTTACTTCATCGAACGTTCCTACAAAGTAATCACCTGAAGTAAACACAGTAATCGTAGAAGTAGTCTCACCAGTGTTCCAAACGAATGGTCCAGCTCCAACGGCAGATAAATCAAGCGATTGTCCAACACAAATGGTAGTTGGCCCATTGGCAACAATCTCTATCTCGGGCAGATTAAACACAGTTACTGTGGTAACATCCGAAGTGCCATTACATCCAAAGCTGTTTGTAACGCTTACTGAGTAATCACCAGTGGTATCAACCGTAATAAACTGGGTAGTTTCTCCAGTGTTCCATAGGTACGTGTTGAATACTGTTGTAGCCAAAACAACTATCTCACCAGCACAAAGTTGCGTGCTACCTATTGCAAGAACCTCTGGCACCGGATTTGGATTCACAGTAACCACAACACCCGAAGCTGTTGAAGAACATCCAAACTGATTTGTCACACTCACTGTGAATAATCCAGATGTGCTTACCCAAATACTTGGAGTTGTTTCCCCAGTACTCCATAAATAACCGTCATAAGGAGCAGTAACTTGGAGGTTAACGCTATCTCCATCACAAAAAGTAGTCGGTCCATTAGCCACAACCTCAGGCGATAGATCACTTACGAGTATATCAATACTTGCAGTTTCAGTGCATCCAAACTGATTGGTTACAGTGACTTCATACGTACCTGCAGCCACCACTTGAATAGACTGAGAAACTTCCACAGTATTCCATGAATAGCCACTTGCAGTAGAAGCTGTAAGCACTACACTTTGACCTTCGCATATCTCGGTAGAAGCATTGCTAGAAATAGTTGGTACAGGATCAGGGTTAACAACAATGGTAACCAAAATAGAAGTTCCAGCAAATCCATTGTCATCTACCACAGTTACAGAATACTGACCAGCAGTAGAAACTGTAATTGCATCTGTGTTGGCACCAGTACTCCATTGGTACGATTGGTAACCACTAGCTGAAAGTGTCACTGAACCACCTGCACAGAAATCTAATGGACCATCTGCAGCAATTACTGGAACTGGAAGTGCGCTTACAAATCCTGTAGTTCCAGATGAAGCACCCGGAAAACCATTGGCATCCACAACACTGACAGTATAGGTTCCAGCATTAGACACCACGATGCTTTGCATTGTAGCACCAGTACTCCAGTTGTTGTTATGAATGTAGTCACCATAGACCACCAAGGTGAGGCTGGAGTTGCCGGTCAGGGCAAATTCTCCTTTCAGTTTAATATTGGTTGGAGTAGTCCTTGGATTGAAGGGAACACGAATGTGTGCTTCGCTGACAGTTGCACCAAACAAAAAAACTGCCATAAGCAGTCCAACGATGGTTTCCTTAGCTCTTAATTTTAACATTGTATTACCGTCAATCACAGCTACTGTTTTGTTGAAATAAATCTTAGAAAAGTTTAGTGCCTTTTCGAGAAAGGCTACGTTCCAAAAGGAAATCAGGAAGGCCGTTCAACCGAAACAAGAATTTTATACTGCGAACCAGTATTCTCCAACATCTCAAACAGGTCACTTGGCGAGCGCACAACACTCAAATTTAGGTGAACATATTTTAGTCGATCGAAACCAGAAAAAATATTCATATCGATTGTACTATTCAATTGGCCTAAGTCGTTAATCTGAATAGTCACGACTTCAATTTTTGATTTCGGTAAAGCAAGTTCACCAATTGTGGTAATCGACACGAAATCGGTAAAAAAAGTTGTTGGAGAGGCTTCTAGAACTTTTATTTGCCCATCCATGACGTGTATCGAAGGTTGTAGTTTATTTACTAAAGTGCTCAGTCGTGCATCTGTTTGAAATAATCCTACTGCCTTCGAACCATCTGAATTTAGCAGCGCTCTTTGGGTCTGAGCTGTAATAGACTCAGGTATTCCAACGCTGGAAAGAATTGTAAAAGAGATTGCTATAAATCTATTGAGTAGTGAATTTGCCATTAGTAGTGCAGTGTCAATTAAGATGGAATTCAAATCGCAAAATTACTAAGCAATTTTAGTTATTAAATGGATATTGTATAAATATAAGCGATAGGCATCATTAAATTAACCATCAATACTTTCCGCCACTCGTCTAGATTGTTTAGTGAAGAAATTAAATTTACTTTTGCAATGCACGCATTGAAATTCATTCCATGACACGAAGAGTTGTATTGATTGACGGGGCACGAACCCCATTTCTAAAAGCAGGAACCGATTATTTCGACCTTATGAGCTACCAGTTGGGGGCATTCGCTATCAAAGGAGTTCTGGACAAAACGGGAATCAAACCTGAGCAGATTGATCAAGTGGTTATGGGCACCGTAATCCACAATGTCAAAACACCAAATGTGGCGCGCGAGGCTGCACTAACCGCTGGGTTGGGAATGACTACTCCTTGCCACACAGTTTCGCAAGCTTGCATCTCGGCAAATCAGGCTATTTCGAGGGCAGCAGATTTAATTCGATTGGGAGAGGCTGATGTGATTATTGCAGGTGGAACGGAATGCACCAGCGACACACCCATCGGATTCAAAAAGCATATGCGTCAAAAGTTGTTTAACGCACAGAAGCTGCGTAGCACAACTGACTACCTCAAATTCGCGTTGACACTTCGTCCATCTGACTTTGCACCAGAGAAACCTGCGGTAGCCGAGTTTCTGACCAACAAACTGATGGGTGAAGATTGCGAGACTTTGGCCGCCAAATTTGGCATTACGCGCCAAGCGCAGGACGAACTTTCTTTAAGGTCACACACCAATGCGCAGAAGGCTCAGGATGCTGGGCTATTGGCCAAAGAAATTGTTGCGGTTGAGCTGGCGCCTAAGTTCACTCCAATCGACAAAGACAACGGAATCCGAGTAGCGCCTATTGAAAAACTGGCTGCATTGAAACCCGCATTCGTGAAGCCGCATGGTACTCTTACAGCTGCCAACTCTTCTTTCCTAACAGATGGCGCAGCGGCAGTCCTTATTATGAGCGAAGAAAAAGCGAAGGAACTTGGCTTCACGCCTAAAGCATATATCACCGACTACGTGTTCACCGGGCAGGATATCCGCGAAGAATTGTTGCTCGGCCCTGCTTATGCCATTGCCAAAATTCTAAAAAGAAATAATCTTGAGCTATCTGACATGGATGTGATTGAATTCCATGAGGCGTTTGCTGGGCAAATTTTGGCCAACATCGCTGCATTGGCTTCTGATGAATTTGCCAAGAAGCACCTTGGTCGCGACAAGGCCGTAGGACAAATGAACATGGACAAGATGAATCTTTGGGGCGGGTCGCTAAGCATCGGACATCCATTCGGAGCAACGGGCGCTCGCATCATGACAACAACGGCCAATCGACTTATTGCAGAGAATGGTCGCTATGGGCTACTTGCTGCTTGTGCGGCAGGAGCACATGGGCATGCGACAATTTTGGAGCGATTCGATAAGTAAAATTTATTGACGAAGAACGATTATCGATTAACTATTGATGATGACATGAAATGGAAACGATAGCTTTTGACCTTGAGTCACGATTGATTAGAGTCGTTTTGCTGATTATTGATGGAACGGAAAGATGTTGAAGTCGCTCGCATTTTCAGTCAGTAAGTTCGCATTTACTGCGATTATGGTTCTATTTGCTGTAGGGCAGCATAATTATGCCCTTTGTCAAAATGACGTGGCTAGTTCACCGAAGATGACCATTCGAGCTCTACCAGCAGATACACTGTATTGGTATGGAGTCGACTTCTCAAAGGTAATTATCTATGACTATCAGATCACTCCACACAAAGACCAGATTAAATCCAGCCTCTGTCCCAGTTGGCTTGGCGTGGTTCGACAGCTTGTGAAACCGTACTTACTACCTAAAAAAATGGGCAGCAAGGTTGTAATAGACAAGTCACTAAAATCACTCGAATCTTGCAATTATATCGATATCGAAAATGCCGTTGCACTTGACGGGGTCGAAGAACTATCTCTCAAGACTATTGAGAAAGAACTAATCGTATTGCAACTTGATGAAAGTTCTGGAATTGGATTTATTATCTACGTTTCAAAGATTTCCAGAACGAATCGGAACACTGAGGTCATTGGTGTTTTCTTCCAAATAAATGATAGGCGAGTTGTTTTTCAATTCTCGGGAAAGGGAAAATTGAAAGATGGACAAGACCCTAAATTAATTGGAGAAAGTATTTCGAATGGCATCAAAAAGGGAATAAACTTTTATAAGAATCACGTGCTTAATAATTTTTAGAATAAAGAAACACATCCTTTCACCTTATCAAACTGAACTCATATCAACCATCGATAATTCCTCTTCCCACATCAATATTGTCATGAGAAACAAATACTTCGAAATAGAATACCGCAACGGCATCGCCATCATTTGGATGGATGAGCAAGACAGCAAGGTGAACAAGATTGGGCCAGACATGATTGGCATGTTCAACCCGCTGATGGATGAATTGGAAAAGGATTCCAAGGTAAAGGCAGGTGTAATGATTAGCCGCAAGAAGGATTTCATTGCGGGTGCAGACATCGAAGCATTCGCCAATGTGAAGAAAGAAGGCGACTGGCAGCCTATTGCCAAACAAGGTCACGCCATCCTACATCGCTTGGAGAAAAGCAAAAAACCTATCGTAGCAGCCATAAACGGTGCGTGTATGGGTGCTGGACTGGAGATTGCCTTGGCCTGCGCTGCCCGCGTGGCATCCGACAGTCCGAAGACGGTGCTTTCGCTGCCCGAGGTAAAACTCGGTCTGCTGCCCGGTGGTGGCGGTACCCAGCGTTTGCCGCGATTGGTCGGCATTCAAAAAGCTTTGGATATGATGCTTACGGGCAAGAATGTGTTCGCCTATCCTGCCAAGAAAATGGGATTGGTGGACCGCGTTGCAACCAAAGAGGCGTTGCTCGATGCGGCCATCTGCCTTGCGAACGAACTGGTGAAAGCTCCATTGAAGCGCGAGGATAAGCGCACTGGAATGGAAAAGTTCCTCGAAGGCAATCCTATCACGCGCGGCATCATTTTCAAGAAAGCCAAGGAAATGGTAGACCGACAAACCAATGGCAACTATCCTGCTCCGTATGCCATTATGGATTGCGTGCGTATCGGTATGGAATCGGGTTTGGAAAAGGGCTATGCCGAAGAGGTGAAGCGTTTTGAAAAACTGATTCTTACACCAGAGAGTTTCCAACTTCGGGGCATTTTCTTCGCCATGACGGACAAGAAGAAGAACCCATTGCAAAGTGCCGTTCGACCAGTGGACACCATCGCTATGGTGGGTGCAGGTTTCATGGGTGCAGGCATTGCGCAGGTGAGTGCGGCCAAGGATATACGCGTATTATTAAAGGATATAAAACAGGAAACGCTGACCCAAGCGCGCAGAACGGTTTGGGGCGACATCGGCAAGAAGGTGCAACGCAAGGCGATGCAACAGTTGGATGCCGACCGCATGATGAACCGCATTGTTGGTCAACTGGACTTCAACAATTTCGAGAAGGCGCAGGTGGTGATCGAAGCGGTTTTCGAAGAACTGAATGTGAAACACAAGGTGCTGGCCGAATGCGAGAGCCACATGAGCGACTCGGCCATCTTCGCCAGCAACACCTCTGCCCTACCGATACATGAGATTGCCAAGGCATCGAAACGGCCGGAGCAGGTAATTGGGATGCACTATTTCAGTCCGGTGCCGAAAATGCCGCTTTTGGAAATTGTAGTAACCGACCAAACCGCTGATTGGGTAACCGCCACGTGCTACGACCTCGGGGTGCGCCAAGGCAAGACGGTGATTGTGGTGAAGGACGGCCCCGGATTCTATACCACGCGCATCCTGGCCCCGCTTTTGGGCGAAGCGCTCAACCTGTTAGAAGAAGGTGCAGATGCCCTTCAAATTGACAAGGTGCTGAAGAAATTCGGGTTTCCTGTGGGGCCGATAACGCTGATGGACGAAGTGGGCATTGACGTGGGTGCGCACATCATGAGCGGCCAACTGATGCAGCATTTCATCTCCACCCGCAAAGGCGTGAAGGTTAGCGATGCGATGAAGAAGATGTTCGAAGCCGGATACCACGGCCGCAAGAACAAGAAGGGATTCTATGCCTACGATGAAAACGGAAAGAAGAAGCGCGAACTGGATGCGAACGTGTATAGCTTCTTCGGGGGCAACACCCGCAAGCAGTTCGACCCGAAAGAAATGTATGAGCGCATCGGCATGAGCATGGTGAGCGAAGCCGCGCTGTGCCTGCAAGAGGGAATCATCGCCACTCCGTTGGACGGTGATGTTGGCGCGGTGTTCGGCCTTGGCTTCCCTCCTTTCCGTGGCGGGCCGTTCCGTTATATGGACACGTTGGGCGCACAACAAACGGTGGACATCTTCAACCGCTTGGCTGAGAAGCACGGTGAACGCTTCTTACCTCCCCAAAATATTTTAGATATGGCGAAAAGCGGAAAACGGTTCTACTAAACTTGGGTTACATAGAAATTAATACTATCTTCATTGATTTAATACACTGAGACAGTAACCAAGCTGTATTTGTGATTTTCATTTTGAATTTCTTCAAAGCGTCTTAATTGCGAATCAGAAAATAAAAGAGCCCCAACCTGCACTAGCAAGTTAGGGCTCTTTTGTTTCTATCCAAAATACCACAAAATCAAGGCCTATAAGCCCCTAGTATTATGCCTGAGCAGTAGGGCCTCCAAAATTCATTGGAAGCGGTGGTGGGCCCTCTGTGTGCTTTATGGTGCCATGTTCGGCTTCGTATTTGCCTACGTTGTCTTGCAAGGCACGCATAAAGCGCTTGGCATGTTCTGGGGTAAGCACCACCCGCGATTTCACCTTGGCCTTTGGCATGCCGGGCATCACCTTAATAAAGTCAATAACAAACTCAGCTGTAGAGTGCGTTATAATGGCCAAGTTAGAGTACACTCCCTCAGCAATCTCTTCGCTCAACTCAATGCTCAACTGGTTTCCTTGTGGTTTCTCGTCTGCCATTATTTCGGGTTCTAAATCAATAATTGAAAAAACTAAACGCTCTTACTTGGGGTATTCTTTGCGGTAATGAAAAAGGCGGGTCGGACAATTCCAACCCGCCTTTTCTATTCGTTAACCATAGGGCCTAACTCAATTAGATAGCAGCCTCCTCCTCTAGCTTAGCAGCCATCAAAAGGTCATACTCTTCTTTTGAACCAACCACCAACTTGTCGTAGTCGCGCAGACCTGTACCTGCTGGTATAAGGTGACCAACAATTACGTTCTCTTTCAAACCTCTCAGTTCGTCAATCTTACCGCGAACCGCAGCTTCGTTCAACACTTTCGTTGTTTCTTGGAACGATGCCGCAGAGATGAAGCTTTCTGTTTGCAACGAAGCACGTGTGATACCTTGGAGCACTGGCTCTGACGTAGCTGGCACAGCCTCACGAGCAACCACCAACTTCAAGTCTTTACGTTTCAGCATCGAATTCTCATCGCGCAATTTGCGTGCAGACACAATTTGACCTGGCTTCAACGATTCAGAATCACCTGATTCTTCCACATACATTTTGCCGTAAATCCAATCGTTTTGCTCACGGAACTCGTAGCGGTTAACCAAATCTCTTTCGAGGAATGCAGTGTCGCCTTGGTCCACAATACGCACCTTACGCATCATTTGACGCACAATAACTTCAAAGTGCTTATCGTTGATTTTAACGCCTTGCAAACGGTAAACCTCTTGCACCTCGTTCACGATGTACTCTTGAACGGCCGTTGGGCCTTTAATCATAAGAATATCATTCGGAGTAATAGCACCCTCAGATAAAGGAGCACCAGCCTTCACGAAATCATTCTCTTGCACCAAGATGTGTTTGCTCAATGGAGCAAGATACTTGCGCACTTCACCAGTGCGTGTTTCAATGCTAATCTCACGGTTACCGCGTTTTACTTTTCCGTAAGTAACGATACCATCAACCTCAGAAACAACAGCAGGGTTTGAAGGGTTACGTGCTTCAAACAACTCGGTAATACGTGGCAGACCACCGGTGATGTCACCAGATTTGCCCGACACACGTGGAATCTTCACCAAGGTATCACCAGCTTTCACCTTCTGGCCATCGGCAACAGCCATGTGGGCTCCAACTGGAACACTGTAGCTCTTTATAAGTCCATCAGCATTTGCAGCAACTGCAATAGCCGGAACCTTTTTCTTATCTCTCGATTCGATAATTACTTTTTCCTCAAAGCCTGTTTGTTCGTCAGACTCTGTACGGTAGGTAACACCTTCGTCCAAGTCTTCAAACATGATGGTACCATCAGCTTCCGAAACGATAACAGCGTTGAACGGATCCCACTCGCAAATGAGCTCATCCTTCTTCACTTTATCGCCATTGCCTTTGTACAATTTAGCACCGTAAGGAATGTTGTGTGTAGATACCAATACGCCTGTTTCACGATTCACCAAACGCATTTCGCCAGAGCGACCAATCACCACAAGATGACTACCTTCCGAGCTAGGAACGGTTTTCAAATCATCAAACTCAACGTTCGACTCTGACTTCGAAATGATACGCGATTCGCTGATAATGTGCTGCGCAACACCACCAACGTGGAACGTACGAAGTGTAAGCTGCGTTCCTGGTTCACCGATACTTTGAGCTGCAATTACACCTGCTGCCAAGCCGCGTTGCACCATACGTCCAGTGCTCAAATCGCGACCATAGCATTTAGCGCAAACTCCGCGTTTTGTTTCGCACGTCAATACCGAACGAATCTCTACTGTATCGATACCAGCACTTTCCACTGCTTTGGCCTCATCTTCGGTAATAAGGTCGCCTGATGCCACAATAATATCACCAGAATCTGGATGAATAATATCGTGCACCGATGTGCGACCTAAGATGCGGTCATACAAAGATTCAACAGTATCCTCATTCTTTTTCAACGCTGTTGCCTGAAGGCCACGAAGCGTTCCGCAGTCACTTTCATTGATAACCACGTCTTGCGTAACGTCAACCAACCTACGAGTAAGGTATCCAGCATCGGCAGTTTTCAAAGCCGTATCCGCAAGTCCTTTACGCGCACCGTGGGTAGAGATAAAGTACTCCAAAATCGAAAGACCTTCTTTAAAGTTCGAAAGGATTGGGTTCTCGATAATGTCTTGTGTTGAAGCACCAGATTTTTGAGGTTTGGCCATAAGACCACGCATTCCAGACAACTGGCGAATTTGTTCTTTCGAACCCCTTGCACCAGAGTCAAGCATCATGTAAACAGAGTTGAAGCCCTGCTTATCTTCAGTCATTTGTTTCATCAAAGTCTGTGTCAAACGTGTATTCACGTGTGTCCAGATATCGATGATTTGGTTGTAACGTTCGTTGTTGGTAATGAAGCCCATATTGAAATTGGCTCTTACCTCATCGGCCTGCGCCTGAGCAGCAGCAATCATAGGCTCCTTCTCTTTCGGGATAAGGACGTCATTCAAGCTGAATGAAAGACCCCCTTTGAAAGCGCTCATAAATCCAAGATCTTTAATACGATCTAGGAAACGAGCAGATTCGGCCATACCAACTTCTTTGATGATGTTTCCGATAATATCACGAAGTGCTTTTTTGGTAAGGAGCTCGTTGATGAACTGAACTTCTTGAGGCACAACTTGATTAAACAATACGCGACCAACAGTGGTACCGATGATTTTGGTTTTACCCTCTTCCATCCCTTGGGTAATACGCACTTTAATTTTTGCGTGTAGGTCGATTTTACCCTCATTCAGAGCGATAACCACTTCCTCAGGTGAATAGAAGGTCATTCCTTCACCTTTCACTTTCACCTCGGCTGTACTTGAACGCTCTTTTGTTATGTAGTACAGTCCAAGCACCATGTCCTGAGATGGTACCGCGATAGGCGCTCCGTTTGCAGGATTAAGAATGTTGTGCGAACCTAAAATCAACAACTGCGCTTCCAAAATTGCAGCATTACCCAATGGCAAATGCACCGCCATTTGGTCACCGTCAAAGTCAGCGTTGAATGCCGTACAAGCCAATGGGTGCAACTGAATAGCTTTACCTTCAATCAACTTAGGTTGGAAGGCTTGAATACCCAATCTGTGAAGCGTAGGAGCACGGTTCAACAATACAGGATGGTTGGTAAGCACATTCTCAAGAATGTCCCATACAACTGCATCTTTCTTGTCAACCAATTTCTTAGCAGACTTCACCGTTTTCACTATACCGCGTTCTATCATCTTGCGGATAATAAACGGCTTGTATAGCTCTGCGGCCATTCCTTTTGGAAGACCACATTCGTGCATTTTCAATTCTGGTCCAACAACAATAACCGAACGTGCAGAGTAATCCACACGCTTACCAAGAAGGTTTTGACGGAAACGACCTTGTTTACCTTTCAAGCTATCTGAAAGCGATTTCAAAGCACGGTTTGACTCCGTTTTAACAGCACTTGATTTGCGGCTATTATCGAAAAGTGAATCCACAGATTCCTGCAACATCCGCTTTTCATTACGAAGAATTACCTCTGGAGCTTTAATCTCGATAAGGCGTTTCAAACGATTGTTGCGGATGATAACTCTGCGGTACAAATCGTTCAAATCGGAAGTAGCAAAACGACCACCATCCAATGGAACCAACGGACGCAAATCTGGCGGAATCACCGGAATAACTTTAACAACCATCCACTCTGGGCGGTTGTCAATATGCTCTTGTGCAGCACGGAAAGCTTCTACAACTTGTAGTCTTTTCAGTGCTTCATTTTTACGTTGCTGCGAAGTTTCAGTATTGGCTTTATGACGCAAATCATAGCTCAAGCTTTCTAAGTCTAGCCCCATTAGCAACGACTCAAGTGCCTCAGCACCCATCTTCGCTACAAACTTATTTGGGTCGCGATCGTCCAAATATTGGTTCTCTTTTGGAAGACGCTCCAAAGCATCCAAATACTCGTCCTCCGTAAGGAAGTCCATGTATTGTAGACCAGCTCCTTCATTATTCGTGGCACTACCTGCTTGTATTACTACATAGCGCTCGTAGTAAATTATCATATCCAACTTCTTCGTTGGAAGCCCAAGCAGATAACCAATTTTGTTTGGCAACGACCGGAAATACCAGATATGCGCTACTGGAACCACCAATTGAATGTGGCCCATACGTTCGCGTCTAACTTTCTTTTCGGTAACCTCTACACCGCAGCGATCACAAATAATTCCTTTGTAACGAATGCGTTTGTATTTTCCACAATGACACTCATAATCCTTTACGGGACCAAAAATGCGCTCACAGAATAAACCGTCTCTTTCTGGCTTATACGTTCTGTAATTAATTGTTTCTGGCTTCAGTACCTCACCGCGCGAGCACTCTAGAATTCGTTCTGGAGATGTAAGGCTGATAATTACCTTTTTGAAATTGCTCTTTATTTTATTCTCTCTTTGGAGTGCCATCGAATAGTATTTGGATTATTGAGCTATTACTTGTTTTTCTAGTAGCTGGAATCTGATTAACAGATTCCAGCTTTCTAGGTTTGATTTACTTATTGTTCGATTACTCCAAAGTCACGTTGAGGCATAGGCCGCGCAACTCGTGCATCAACACGTTGAATGATTCTGGGATGCCCGGAGTTGGCATTGGGTCACCTTTTACGATGGCCTCGTATGCTTTCGCACGTCCCATAACATCATCCGATTTAATGGTTAAGATTTCTTGAAGAATGTTGGCTGCTCCATAAGCCTCCAACGCCCATACTTCCATCTCTCCAAAACGCTGACCACCAAATTGTGCTTTACCACCAAGCGGCTGTTGCGTGATAAGCGAGTAGGGCCCAATTGAACGAGCGTGCATCTTATCATCAATCATGTGACCAAGTTTCAACATGTAGATAACACCCACAGTTGCTGGTTGATCAAATCGCTCACCAGTTCCTCCATCATACAAGTAAGTGTGGCCGAAAGAAGGAATACCCGCTTCATTCACCTCACTACTAATTTGATCTAAGGTTGCTCCGTCAAAAATTGGAGTGGCGTATTTCCTTCCCAACTTCTTACCTGCCCATCCAAGGATAGTTTCGTAAATCTGACCAAGGTTCATCCTCGAAGGCACACCAAGCGGATTCAAAACGATATCTACTGGAGTTCCATCTGCAAGGAATGGCATATCTTCTTCACGAACGATTCTAGCAACAATACCCTTGTTACCATGACGACCCGCCATCTTATCACCAACTTTCAGTTTACGCTTTTTAGCAATGTAAACCTTGGCTAGTTTGATGATGCCCGTTGGAAGTTCATCACCAATGGTTACAGCGAATTTCTTGCGCTTGTAATCACCGATAATATCATTCATACGGATGTTGTAGTTGTGGAACAATGTTCTGATTTGATCATTCTTCTCATCATCCGTTGTCCAATTGCCCGGGTTGATGCTCATATACTCCGTAGCTTGAAGAATCTTCAACGTGAACTTAGTTCCTTTTGGAATAAGCACCTCACGGAAATGATTTTCCACACCTTGAGAAGCTCTGCCATTTACAAGTGTAAACAACTTCTCAACTAAGATACCCTTAATTTTAGACAACTCTCTCTCGTAGTCATCCTCAATTTTAGCAAGGACTTTTTTCTCATCAAGTTTGGTTTTCTTATCCTTGATGTTGCGAGAGAAAAGCTTCTTATCGAGCACAATACCATTCAGAGATGGGGGCGCTTTCAGCGAAGCATCTTTAACATCACCTGCCTTATCTCCAAAAATTGCTCTTAGCAGTTTCTCTTCAGGAGATGGGTCGGTTTCTCCTTTTGGTGTAATCTTTCCAATAAGAATATCACCAGGGTTAACCTCAGCTCCAATACGAATCAAGCCATTTTCATCCAATTCCTTAGTAGCTTCTTCGCTAACATTTGGTATATCAGAAGTCAACTCCTCCAATCCGCGTTTTGTATCTCGCACCTCCAGAGAATACTCATCGATGTGCAGAGAAGTAAAGATATCTTCCTTTGCAATGCGCTCAGAAATTACAATCGCATCCTCGAAGTTATAACCTTTCCAAGGCATGAATGCAACCATAAGGTTACGCCCAATGGCCAATTCACCTTTGTCGGTAGCATAGCCATCGCAAAGCACTTGGCCCATTTTCACTTTATCGCCAGTTTTAACAATTGGCTTTAAATTGAGGGTGGTGTTTTGGTTGGTTTTAAGGAATTTGATAAGCTTATACGACTTCAAATCGTCATCGAAACTCAACAAACGATCCATATCCGTGCGCTCATAACGAATTCGAATCGTGGTAGCATCTACATACTCCACAACCCCATCTCCTTGAGCATTCAATAAAACACGTGAGTCACGAGCAACTAGAGGCTCCAATCCAGTACCAACAATTGGTGCTTCAGGGCGCAACAATGGCACCGCTTGACGCATCATGTTAGATCCCATCAATGCACGGTTCGCATCATCATGCTCCAAAAATGGAATAAGAGAAGCTGCAATAGATGCAATTTGGTTAGGAGCAACGTCCATCAAATTGATGTCCATTGGTTCAGTGACTGGGAAGTCACCTTCAAAACGTGTTTTGATGCGATCTCCAATGAATTTACCATCATCCTCAATTTTGGCGTTAGCCTGAGCAATGATGTTCTTCTCTTCGTCTTCCGCGCTCAGATAGATAGCGTCTTGCTTTAACTCTACTTTTCCCTCTTTCACCTTACGGTATGGCGTTTCGATAAAGCCAAGTTTATTCACTTTCGCATAAACGCAAAGCGAAGAAATCAAACCAATATTTGGTCCTTCAGGTGTTTCGATGGTACAAAGACGTCCGTAGTGCGTGTAGTGTACGTCACGAACCTCAAAACCAGCACGTTCACGAGACAGACCACCTGGCCCAAGAGCAGACATTCTGCGCTTGTGCGTTACCTCAGACAATGGATTAGTTTGATCCATAAACTGCGACAACTGGTTCGTTCCAAAGAAAGAATTAATAACAGACGATAACGTTTTAGCATTGATAAGGTCAATAGGTGTAAACACCTCATTGTCCCTCACGTTCATACGCTCACGAATCGTTCTAGCCATTCTAGCCAAACCAACTCCAAACTGTGCGTACATCTGCTCACCAACCGTGCGCACACGTCTGTTGCTCAAATGGTCAATATCGTCCACATCAGCTTTTGAATTGATAAGTTCAATTAAATACTTTATGATGCAAATGATATCCTCTTTAGTAAGAACTTTTTGCTCTTGAGGTGTAGACAAACCAAGTTTCCTGTTGATCCGGTATCTTCCTACCTCACCAAGGTCATAACGTTTGTCAGAGAAGAACAATTTATCAATTATACCACGAGCAGTTTCCTCATCAGGTGGTTCAGCATTACGAAGCTGACGGTAAATGTGCTCAACTGCTTCCTTCTCAGAGTTAGATGTATCTTTTTGAAGTGTGTTGTAAATAATCGCAAAATCGGCTGAGTTCACTTCCTCACGGTGTAAGATAATGCTCTTAACACCAGCTTCAAAAATCATTTCGATATGATCCTTATCAAGAATGGTTTCACGATCAATAATGATTTCATTACGCTCGATAGAAACAACCTCACCAGTGTCTTCGTCCACGAAATCTTCAATCCATGATTTCAAAACCCTTGCAGCAAGCTTGCGACCAATTACTCGCTTAAGACCAGCTTTACTAACCTTCACTTCGTCAGCAAGACCGAATATCTCAAGAATGTCTTTGTCGCTTTCAAAACCGATAGCACGCAAAAGCGTAGTAACTGGAAGCTTCTTTTTACGATCGATGTAGGCATACATCGCTCCATGTATGTCAGTTGCAAACTCAATCCATGATCCTTTGAAAGGAATTACACGAGCTGAATACAACTTGGTGCCATTGGCATGGTAGCTCTGTCCAAAAAACACACCTGGAGAGCGGTGCAACTGTGATACCACAACGCGCTCAGCACCATTAACTACGAATGAGCCTTTTGGCGTCATGTAGGGAATAGTACCAAGATATACGTCCTGTACGATTGTTTCAAAATCCTCGTGTTCAGGATCAGTACAATACAATTTAAGCTTTGCCTTCAAAGGCACGCTATATGTTAAACCGCGCTCAATGCACTCATCTATAGAGTAGCGCGGTGGGTCAACGAAATAGTCCAAAAACTCCAACACGAAATTATTACGTGCGTCAGTAATTGGGAAGTTTTCCGAGAACACTTTAAAAAGTCCCTCGTGTTGACGATTTTCTGGAGTGGTCTCCAGCTGAAAAAAGTCTTTGAATGACTTGAGCTGTATCTCAAGGAAATCAGGATATGCTACCTGATTTTTAATTGATGCGAAATTGATTCGCCCAGTGGGTGTGGTGTTCAGCGCCAAGGTCTTTGTGCTTTAATATGTATGAATTCAACTAACTGCAAACAGAAATAGGTTGAGACCTGCACCCTACGGGGAGGTCTCAACCTTAATAGGCAACAGGAAAGGTATTATTTAACCTCAACCTCGGCACCAGCCTCAACAAGTTGAGAATGAATAGCAGCAGCCTCTTCTTTAGAGATACCTTCCTTAACTGCTTTTGGTGCAGCGTCTACCAATTCTTTAGCTTCTTTCAAGCCAAGACCAGTAAGTTCTTTCACCAGTTTAACTACAGCCAATTTAGATTGACCAGCGTGCTTTAGGATTACAGTAAACTCAGTTTGCTCAGCAGCAACTACTTCGCCACCACCAGCAGCTGGACCAGCCATTGCAACAGCAGCTGCAGCAGGTTCGATACCGTATTCATCCTTTAGGATTTGAGCCAATTCATTTACCTCCTTTACGGAAAGATTGACCAATGTTTCTGCGAATTCTTTAAGATTTGCCATTTTACTTTTGATTAAAAATCTGTACGATTTGGTTTTAGTTAAAAATGTTCTGATTGGGCTTAATCAGCCTTTTCAGCAAGGGTTTGTAGTATACCAGCAAGCTTTCTTCCAGGTGATTGAAGGCTAGAGATGACATTTTTAGCAGGAGATTGAAGCAATGCAATTACATCCGCAATCAACTCATCACGTGACTTGATATTCTCAAGTACAGCAAGACTCTCGTCACCAATAAATACCCCTTCACCAACCCAAGCACCTTTCAATACTGGCTTAGCACTCTTCTTACGAAACTCTTTAATCAACTTAGCAGGCACATTACCCGTTTCAGTAAACATAATTGAGGTGCTTCCTTTAAGAACTGGATACAGTTGATCGTAATCAGCTGATGCCCGCTCCAAAGCTTTTCTAAGAAGTGAATTCTTTACTACTTGAAGGCCTACAGACTGCTTAAAGCACAATGCTCTTAGTTTGTAGGTGTTTTCAGCATTAAGAGTAGAGATGTCTGTTAAATAGAAGTTCGGGGTAGAGTCGATCTTCGCTACCAGCGCATCAATTTCTTGATTCTTTTCGCTTTTGTTCATGATTTCCTTTCCGAATTATTGTACTGACTTAACATCTACTGTTACACTTGGGCTCATTGTGGCCGAAAGTGATACACTCTTAATATAGGTTCCCTTTGCAGCAGTTGGCTTCAACTTCAGTAGAGTTTGAATCAATTCCTGAGTGTTTTCAGCAATCTTCTCTTTTTCAAAAGAAGACTTTCCAACACTTGCATGAATAATTCCATACTTATCTACTTTGAAATCAATCTTACCTGCTTTCACATCGGTAACCGCTTTACCTACTTCCATGGTTACAGTGCCTGATTTAGGGTTCGGCATAAGACCGCGTGGTCCTAATATCCGGCCTAGAGCACCAATTTTAGCCATTACTGTAGGCATAGTAACAATTACGTCTACATCGGTCCATCCTCCTTTAATCTTTTCGATAAACTCGTCAAGACCAACGAAATCAGCACCGGCTGCTTTTGCCTCATCCTCCTTATCTGGAGTGCAAAGGACTAGAACACGAATTGTTTTACCTGTGCCGTGAGGTAAACTCACAACACCTCTCACCATTTGGTTTGCCTTACGTGGGTCTACACCCAAGCGCACAGCAACGTCAACAGACGAGTCGAATTTAGTGGAGGACATCTCCTTAACCAAAGCTGCAGCGTCACTCAAGGTGTACGTCACATCTGGTTTAATAAGCTCAAGAGCCTTTTTTCTGTTTTTTGTCAGTTGGGCCATGTCTTAAACTTTTTCAGGTAATTGTCCTTTCACCGTAACGCCCATACTACGTGCAGTACCTGCAATCATTAGCATAGCCGATTCGATGGTAAAACAGTTCATATCAGGCAGTTTTTCCTCAGCAATAGTTTTAATCTGAGCTACTGTTAGAACACCAACCTTAACACGGTTAGGCTCAGCAGAACCAGATTTCAACTTTATCGCTTCTTTGATAGATATAGCTACAGGGGGTTTTTTAATTACAAATTCGAACGACTTGTCCACGAATACTGTAATAACCACCGGCAATACCTTCCCCGGGGAATCTTGTGTGCGCGCATTGAATTGCTTGCAGAAGTCCATAATATTGACTCCTTTGGCGCCCAATGCAGGCCCGATTGGCGGGGATGGATTTGCGGCACCACCCTTCACCTGAAGCTTGATAAACCCGCTTATCTCTTTTGCCATTGTTTTATTTAGTTGAACTGTTAATTATGATAGTCAGCGCAGAAGGGAAGCTTCTAAATCATCGCGCTGTGGTATCCGTTTATTTGGTCATTCAAAGAATCCGTTAATCAAAAGCCTAAGCTTCTTTTTCCACCTGCATATAGCTAAGTTCTAATGGCGTATTACGTCCAAAAATCTTAACCATCACCTTCAACTTTTTCTTCTCTTCATTAATTTCTTCAATCACACCACTAAAACTATTGAATGGACCATCAATTACCTTGACAGTTTCTCCAACTATAAATGGATTGTTCAATTCCTCATCGGATTCGGCCAACTCATCCACTTTACCCAAAATGCGATTCACCTCAGATAAACGAAGTGGAACTGGTTCTCCACCTTTCGTCTCACCCAAAAAACCGATAACTCCTGTAACGCTCTTAATGATGTGTGGGATTTCACCAATTAAATCTGCTTCAAGCATGATATAACCAGGAAAGAAGTTTCGCTCTTTGCTGATTTTCTTACCGTTGCGGATTTGGTAAAATTTCTCGGTGGGAATTAAAACCTGAGAAACATGCTCCGACATTTTAGCGTGCTGAATCTCTGCTTCAATGTAATCCTTTACTTTCTTCTCCTGACCACTAACGGCCCGAACAACATACCACTTCTTACTACTGCTATCGCTCATTGTTGTAATAATCAGAATAGCTCATAAAAAAAGCCCAACAAACCTTTCCAAGCTGAGTTGCCACCATTTATACCTAAAACAAAATCCATCAGAAAAATCATAATTGCTATCATGGCAGATGCTACACTCACAATCATAGTGCTATTCTGCAATTCAGCCCATGATGGCCAACTTACTTTGGTCACCAGTTCTTGGTAGGATTCTTCTACGTAATTGACGATTTTTGACATTACTTAATCTTTATTTGCACGGGAGGAGAGGCTCGAACTCCCGACACCCGGTTTTGGAGACCGGTGCTCTACCAGCTGAGCTACTCCCGTTTATTGATGGGTAAAGGTGTCCCATTTCTGAGACACCTTTCCCATATACTTTATTTTCTTTCGGAAGAATTCGTATTACTTGATGATTTCAGTAACCTGACCAGCACCAACCGTACGACCACCTTCACGAATAGCGAAACGAAGACCTGGATCCATAGCTACAGGAACAATCAATTTAACAGTGATTGTAACGTTATCACCAGGCATAACCATTTCTTGTCCTGCTGGAAGGAAAATCTCTCCAGTTACGTCTGTTGTACGTAAGTAGAACTGCGGACGGTACTTGTTGTGGAATGGTGTGTGACGACCACCTTCTTCTTTTTTCAACACATAAATTTCAGCTTTAAAATCAGTGTGTGGAGTGATACTTCCTGGCTTAGCGATAATCTGACCACGTTTGATGTCAGTTTTCTCAATACCACGAAGAAGTAAACCAACATTGTCACCAGCTTCTCCACGGTCAAGGATTTTCCGGAACATCTCAACACCTGTAACCGTTGATGTCAATTTACCCTCACCCATACCTAGAATTTCAACTGGGTCACCAGAATTGATAACACCACGCTCAATACGACCTGTAGCAACAGTTCCACGACCTGTGATAGAGAATACGTCTTCCACTGGCATCAAAAAAGGCTTATCAACTTCACGTGTTGGGATATCAATCCAGCTATCAACTGCATTCATCAACTCCATGATTGTCTCTGACCATTTCGGATCGCCATTCAAACCACCAAGAGCAGAACCAAGAATTACTGGGCTATTATCACCATCGTAATCGTAGAACGAAAGAAGTTCACGAACTTCCATTTCTACAAGTTCCAACAATTCTGGATCATCAACCATGTCGCACTTGTTCAAGAATACAACAACGCGAGGAACGTTTACCTGACGGGCAAGTAGAATGTGTTCACGAGTTTGAGGCATTGGACCATCCGTAGCAGCACACACTAGAATCGCACCATCCATTTGAGCTGCACCAGTAACCATGTTCTTCACATAGTCAGCGTGACCAGGACAGTCAACGTGAGCATAGTGGCGGTTAGCAGTAGAGTACTCAACGTGTGACGTGTTGATAGTGATACCACGTTCTTTTTCTTCAGGTGCATTGTCGATAGAATCGAAATTACGAGCCTCACACAGCCCTCTATCAGACAATACCTTAGTAATAGCAGCTGTCAAAGTCGTCTTTCCATGGTCTACGTGACCAATGGTACCGATGTTAACGTGGGGTTTGGAGCGATCAAATTTTTCTTTGGCCATGGCTAAAGGTTAAAAGTGGTTAATTATTAGTTACTTATTTTTATTATTACTTACTTCATTCATTACTGCGTCCAGAGCCAATGAGGGGAATTGAACCCCTGACCTCTTCCTTACCAAGGAAGCGCTCTACCCCTGAGCTACATCGGCTTTGAAATGAGCGGGAGACGAGGCTCGAACTCGCGACCCTCAGCTTGGAAGGCTGATGCTCTACCAACTGAGCTACTCCCGCTTTTAATACTTATGTGGTGGGGAGAGCAGGATTCGAACCTGCGAAGGTATGAACCAACAGATTTACAGTCTGTCCTCGTTAGCCACTTGAGTATCTCCCCGCACAAAAATTATTACTTCAAAGAACCTATGTTGACTTCATATTGGATAAATCCTCTATGACATCAACTCCCCCAGAGCCGGTGGAGGGATTCGAACCCCCGACCAGCTGATTACAAATCAGCTGCTCTGGCCAACTGAGCTACACCGGCATAAATCGTCTGTATCCCCTAACTGGCTTGAGTTCTAGCGATTTTACTCGATTGTACCCTCCCCAAAAAGGACTGCAAATGTAAACAAATTAATGAGTCACAAAAAAATCCGCTAAGAAATTTTTTCAAAGTGGATTTTTGCAAAGAAAACAAAGCATGACTACGGCATAGACTTCTCTTTCAACTTTTTCAATTGCCTCCGCAATGCTTCTACAGCAAGGTCTGTGGCTTCTTCAAAGGTTTTTCTTTGACGCTTTGCAAACAAGTCTGGACCAGGAACCAACAGTTTAATCTCAACCAACTTATTATCTGTAGAACTGTTTTTGTCCAAACGCAGAATCACCTCGCAGTCGATAATCATACTGTTGAAGGTGGCAAGCTTGTTTATCTTGCCATCTATAAAATCTAACAATTTTTGATCGGCAGTAAAATGGACGGATTGAATTTTCACTTTCATGGTACTTCTGATTATGCTCTCGGATGAGCCTGTTTATGAATCTTGGTGAGTTTATCTATGGAATTGTGGGTGTAAATCTGTGTGGCTGAAAGGTTCGAATGACCCAAAATTTCTTTAATCGCATTCAAATCGGCTCCATTATTTAGCATGTGAGTAGCAAATGTATGGCGTAAAATGTGAGGGCTTTTCTTTTCAATCGTTGTAACGAGTCTAAGGTATTTATTCACTTTCTGATAGACAAAACCTTCTGACATTGGCATGCCGTTATCGTTAAGAAGCAATTGTTCATTCTTAGGTATTGAAATCAATTGCTGTTCTCTGAGTTTAAGGTACGATTCTATTAATTGCACTATGGAATGCGTGAACGGAATAAATCGCTCCTTGTTTCGCTTTCCAAGAACTTTTAATTGAGAATTATAAAAATCCACATCAAATGTGCGCAAACCAATCAATTCAGCCCTGCGCATTCCTGTATTATATAGGAGTTCTATAATTAGCCTATCCCTACTTCCTGCGAAACCATCTCCAAATGCAACATCGTCTAATAGCTGGTCCATTTGGCGTTGCTCTAAAAATAGCGGTAACGACTTTTTGGTTTTGAGTGAAGAGATACGCTCCATTGGATTGCGAGTCACAATTCCATTGCGTGTCATATGTTTGTAAAAGGAACGCAGACAACTAAGCTTGCGGTTTACACTTCGAGGTTGGATTTTTTCATCTTCCAAAAAAGAGATTATCCATGTGCGGATGTCATGATGGTCGATTTGGGCTATGGACTGAATACCTAGGTGATTAACCATATGATGCTCAAACTGGGCTAAATCGTTACTGTAGGCAAGCACGGTATGCAAAGAGAGCCTACGTTCCTTGCCCACATATTCCAGAAAATCGCAAATCATCTCCTGCATCAGGTTCAAATTTACATTTCATTGCATTGCGAATGGAATGTTAGGACATAATTTATACCTGAGTTTAGGAAATAAAAAAATCCGACCATGTTAAAAAACACAGCCGGATAATATGTGAAGACAAAACCTAGGTTGTACTACCCTACTTCTGTATTAACACGAAGACCTTGAATATAGACAGCTTTACGCATTTCCATTCTTCTTTCGATAGATGGTTTTACGAACTGCTTGCGAGCACGCAATTGGCGCATTGTTCCTGTTTTATCGAATTTGCGCTTAAATTTCTTTAAAGCTCTTTCGATATTGTCACCTTCTTTTACATCAATGATAAGCATGTCTTTCTATTCCTTTATTTTAAAACGGGGCGCAAAGATAATCGTTTGATTGAATGAACCAACTACTTCAGAAGATTCTTAGCAATTACTACTTTTTGAATTTCAGAGGTACCTTCTCCAATGGTGCACAACTTTGAATCGCGGTAGAATTTTTCTACTGGAAAATCTTTTGTGTAGCCGTAGCCACCAAAAATTTGAACGGCCTCAGTACTCGCTCTTACACAAACTTCCGAGGCAAAATACTTAGCCATCGCAGATTTAACGGTCACATTTTCTCCACGGTTTTTCATGTCGGCTGCTTGCAAGGTAAGCAGTTCGGCAGCTTCATACTCCGTGTGCATATCGGCAAGTTTGAAAGCAATGCCTTGAAAATTGACAATGGCCTGCCCAAACTGCTCGCGCTCTTTGGCATACTTAGTGGCTGCTTTTATAGCACCTTTAGCTATACCAAGGGAAAGAGCGGCTATGGAAATACGTCCACCATCCAGTACTTTCATTGCTTGAATGAACCCCTCACCAACGTTGCCAATCATATTGCTTTCGTGCACACGGCAGTCCTGAAATATCAGTTCGGCCGTTTCAGATGCACGCATTCCAAGTTTGTTCTCTTTCTTTCCTGAAGAAAAACCTGGTGTTCCTTTTTCGATAGCAAAAGCTGTGGTGCCTCGAGAATCGCCCTTCTCTCCTGTTCGCACAATAACCACTGCAATGTGGCCAGAAATGGCATGTGTGATAAAGTTTTTAGCTCCGTTTATTACCCAATACTCTCCGTCTTTAATAGCCGTGGTAGCCATTCCTCCTGCATCAGAACCTGTATTGTGTTCGGTGAGGCCCCACGCTCCTATCCATTCTGCTGAAGCAAGTTTGGGAAGCCAACGTTTTTTCTGTTCTTCGTTGGCATGTTGATAAATATGGCCCGTACAAAGCGAATTATGTGCTGCAACAGAAAGTGCAATTGAACCACAAACGCTTCCTAATTCGGTTAGAGCGGTCACATATTCGAGGTACCCAAGACCAGATCCACCATATTGCTGTGGAACAAGAATGCCCATAAGGCCTTGTTCTCCCAATTTTTTGAAGAGCTCAACAGGGAATGTTTGCGACTCATCCCAATCCATAATATTTGGGCGAATGTTTTTCTCAGCAAAGTCGCGGCACATATCCGCAATCATTTTTTGGTTTTCGTTTTGTTCGAAGTTCATTAGTATGCGTTCAATAGTTAATTAGACTAGCTACGTTGGGAGAATATGGAGCCAATGCTTGTGCTCCATTAAGGAAATCTAGACTTACAAGAAAGGCAAAACCCGCAACTTGGCCGTTTTGTTTAAGAACCAACTCGGCTGCTGCTGCTGCGGTACCACCCGTGGCTAGCAAATCATCATGAATCAGCACGTTCCAACCGGGCTGAATAGCATCTACGTGCATTTCTACTGTAGCAGTTCCGTATTCGAGGTTGTAGCTGTGCGATATGGTTTGATAGGGAAGTTTACCTGCTTTGCGCACTGGGATAAACGGAACACCAAGATGTTGAGCGGTCATTAATCCAAAAAGGAATCCTCTACTTTCTACCCCAACAATTGCATCTACCTTCCAATTGGCGGCCAAATTGGCCATTGCTTCTGCTGTTTGTCGGCAAAGCTCTGGATTGAGCAGGATTGGAGTGATGTCCTTAAAAAGGATACCCGGCTTTGGAAAATCGGGCACATCTCGGATGGCAGATTTCAATTGTTGCTGCAACATTGCTGTCTTTTTAAAGCGGTCGCAATTTTACGACAACTATGGGCGCTGAACAAATGCCATTGCAGGAAAGATTTTCATGGAAAACCATTTGCAATCTGACATCAGGAAACTAGTTCACTTTGAAATAAGGAGAAATCTTGCCAAACGATTCTGGTGATATAAGGTGAATACGTTTTAGGTCTGTAGTTGAACGAAATGGGCCATGCTGTTCTCGATACTTTAGAATCGCATTTACTTGATTTTTATTGATATACGGGTTTTGAATAAGTTGTTTGAAATCGGCTGTGTTAATGTTTGTGCGTTGTAATTCGGTAGTATCCAGATTTAGTTGCGGGAGGATGCCAAGGATGCGGGCGGAATCCATACCGAAGATTTCGTAAAGTTGATTTAAATTTCGAAAGCCTCCCAAACGTTGACGATATTTGAAGATGCGCCTTGCGAATGTGGGGCCGATGCCCTTCAACTGTGTTAGCTGAACGGTATCGGCTAGATTTAGGTTCACTTGAACTGGTAGCGGTTTTGTTAAAGATTGAAAAGACTTGAAACCTGCTTTTTGAGGCTTCGCTGGAATGTGAACCCAAGGAAGGATATCTAAATAGAGTGCAGAATCCATCATGTAGAGGCGCAGCAAATCTTCGGGCTTTTTAAAGGAACCGCCTTTTGCGATGTATTTTATTATGGAAGCTGATTGCTTCGGACTGAATCCTAAGCGCACCCACCCAGCACTATCGAGCGTGTTGGGATTGAAGGTGAAGCGCTCTGCATTGGACTGATACGTGCTGGAATATTTGGACGGAAAGTCATCACTATTGGCAGCGTTGCTAGCATCCAATGAATCAACATGGTTGTTGAACGCTACAATAGACGACCCAAATTGAAGCCCTTGTTGCTTCGCTTCTGCTACATGGCATTTTCGAAGGTAAATATTGTAGGCAATGGTAAATGCAATTATTGCCAACAAGAACAAAGACCCATTCCGCTCCTTTTTATGAAAGGTAAAGTAGGATGTGAGCCAATTTGGAAGCATCGGTCAAGACAACCACAATTCTTACAAATCAGCGCTCCTCATCATTATCCTTAAAACTATCTGGTTCCGGCTTGGCTGGAGCACGAAGAACACGAACAAAGAAATAAAGGGTAATCGCAGAAACGAGGGTCATGGTTGAAACCATGAGGATTAAGGCTGTTGTGTTCATTTGGAGCGTTTAAGGCGATTTTGATATGCAATATAAACCAAGGCACAAATAGCGAAAAAAGTAAAGAGTAGCAAGGCTCTAGCACCGGTGATGTAGAATAACTTCTCATTTAACGTAGCAAGGATTGCTGGATCCGTGGCAGATGCTATTTGCTCCTTGAGACCAGCATTTGTCACCTGTTTAATTAGAGATGCATTGTCAAGAGGCCAACCGTTACCAGATAACAAACTTGCTTTAGCGGAAAGCCAATCGTTTCCAAGAGGCGTTATAAGGGAGCCAAGGAAAACAAAAAGGAGCAAAACGGGAGTAATGAACTTTATAATAAAGCGGTAGATACTCGGAACTTTAATATCTCCACCTCTATTAATTTCTTTCCATCCTTTGTCCATACCGAAAACCCAAGCAAATAAGATTGATTCTATAAGGGCAAAGACTACAAGCGACACAGTGCCTGCCCAATAGTCGTATTCATCAAAAACGCCTTGTTGGAAGAAGAGCACGGTTGGAAGACCTAGAACCAGCACAATGGCTCCAAAAGACCAAGCACCTTGCTTTTGAGTCCATTTAAATTCATCCCGCATGAAGCCCATCCACGGGGTACCCATTGCCAGAGACGAAGTGATGCCAGCGAAAAACAGAAGCCCGAACCACATAACACCTGCCATGGTGGCTAAGATTGGACCCCAATTGTTAAACAAATATGGCATCGTTTGGAACGCCATTCCGAAGCCTGCATTTTCCTTAACCCAATCCAGACCAAGATAGCCCGCAGCAATTGGAATGACAATAGAGGAACCGAGAACCACTTCCACGAATTCGTTCATAAAACCTGCAGAAACCGCGTTTAAAGCTATATCGTCTTTTGAACGGATATAGCTAGCATAGCACTGAATAGAGCCCATGCCAAGCGATAGCGTAAAGAAGATTTGACCAGCTGCAGCAAGCCATACTTTGGGGTTGAGAAGCGAATCGTATTGTGGCGTCCAAAGGAAGTTTAAGCCTGCGATAGCACTAGCATCTGGATGCTCTGGGGTGGCACCTGATGTGCCAAGCGTAAGCCCACGAAAGGCTAGATACATTCCAAAAATGATAAGAAGTGGCATTCCAATTTTGGCGGCCTTTTCAACTCCATCCAATCCTTTGGATAGAATATAGGTATTAAGAAGTATGCACAAGATGAAAAATACAATGGCCTCGTATGGTATGCCTGTAGTGGATTGCATTACATCCACATATTGACCAAAAAAGGCCGCAACTTCAGTTTGGCCCATGCCTTGGAATGTACCCGCAAGGGAATGGATGACATAAGCCATAGTCCAACTTTCAATATAGCAATAGTAGGCGGCAACAGCAATATTGGTAAAAATTCCAAATACGCCTATGTATTTCCAAAAAGAGCGTTTAGGGTCGAGACTATTTAAAATGAATGGAGTGCTATGATCGCCATGCTTGCCTCCAAAACGGCCCATGCTCCACTCTATCCAAAGCAGTGGGATGCCCATAAGAAGAAAACAAACGAGATATGGAATAATGAAGGCGCCCCCGCCATTATTAATGGCTTGAACTGGGAAACGAAGAAAGTTTCCTAAACCAACTGCATTTCCGGCCATCGCCAAAATGAGTCCAACACGTGATCCCCATGCTTCTTTCTGTGACATTGATAGATTTTAAGTCGCTAAATGTAGATATTCCAGTTTAAGTATCATCAAAAGATGAACTTTCTTTAATTGAGTAGAGATACCGACTTAGACATCACAACGATTTGAAGAAACCAAGTGAGACAAGAAAGTGGTGCTATTCCGTAATCAGTTTTTGAACTACCACTCGTTAAATCAAAGTTGTGTTTTTCTTGCCTTGATTGCGAATTGAGAGAAGTTTCCCAACTTGCGACAAAAAAAAGACATGCATCCGTATTTGGCAGAATTTATTGGAACAATGCTCCTGTTATTGATGGGATGCGGGGTGACCGCCAACACTATTCTTCATGGCACAAAAGGCAATGGTGCTGGCTGGATTGCAATTACTACTGGATGGGCCTTGGCGGTATTTATAGGAGTTATAGTGGCAGCGCCCTTTAGCGGTGCACATTTAAACCCGGCTATAACATTAGCACTTGCAATGAATGGTGCTTTTGCTTGGCCTGAGGTAATGCCGTTTATATTGGCCCAATTGTTAGGCGCGATGCTAGGTTCGAGCCTAGTTTGGATATTCTATCACAATCACTTTGAGGCAACCACAGATAAAGATTCCACTATGGCTGTGTTTTGCACAAGTCCAGCAGTCCGTTCTTTAGGAAATAACTTTTTGGGAGAAACCATAGGAACATTTGTTTTAGTGTATGCTGTTCTTCATGTTGCACACCCTGAACTCAACCATGCAAGTGGCGAAATTATGAAGATTGGGATGGGTTCTTTAGGTGCGTTACCTGTAACACTTATTGTTCTTGCAATTGGACTGTCACTTGGCGGAACTACAGGCTATGCAATAAATCCAGCACGAGATTTTGGTCCACG
The DNA here is from genome assembly GCA_945903645.1 of Chryseobacterium gleum. Taxonomy (GTDB): domain Bacteria; phylum Bacteroidota; class Bacteroidia; order UBA10329; family UBA10329; genus UBA10329. The sequence goes on along the minus strand of CAMDOM010000001.1, from coordinate 14,511 downwards.
GATAATGCACGCCATTCTCCCCATTAAAAATAAGTGTTCCAGCGATTGGGGATATGCGTGGATACCAGTTATCGCACCTTTGGCAGGAGCCGTTATGGCGGTGGGATTAACTAAGTTGTTTGGGTAGAAGCAAAACTCTAGTTCGTGCTATTTCAACCCAAGTTAATTCTACTGTAGAAGTCACTTTGTTTGATAGGGCTGCAATAGAGTTCCGTTATCCGATCGAATTGTGGGTTTCTACTAGCATCAATTTGCTTTTCAATAGTTATTAACGTGGTGGTTCTATGATATTCTGGAACGGTATTTTTGAACGATTCTAAACTCTCCATTCCATGGCTGAAATCGCTGCATTGAATTCGATTTGCTCTCAAACTAGACGCGATATAGTTCGCATGGTTCATGCTGTAAATTCCGGACATCCAGGTGCATCTTTAGGTTGCACTGAATTCTTCGTGACGCTCTATCACGAAGTGATGAAACCAAACGCCAAAAATTTTGAAATGGATGGCGCGAACGAAGATTTGTTTTTCCTGTCTAATGGTCATATTTCTCCTGTCTGGTATAGTGTTTTAGCGCGATATGGATATTTTCCAGTTTCGGAGTTGGCCACTTTTCGCAAACTGAACACGCGCTTGCAAGGGCATCCAACAACACACGAAGGTCTAACGGGTATTCGAATGTCATCTGGATCTTTGGGTCAAGGTTTGTCTGTTGCAATTGGTGCTGCCACAGCTAAAAAACTCAATGGTGATTCAAAGCTGGTTTACGTTTTGCATGGCGATGGTGAGTTGCAAGAAGGACAAATTTGGGAAGCTGTTATGTATGCCTCCGCAAAAAAAGTGGACAACATTATTGCTACCATAGATGTGAACGGAAGGCAAATTGATGGCGATACCGATGATGTTTTGCCACTTGGAAGCTTGAAAGCAAAATTTGAAGCGTTCGGTTGGCAGGTTTTTGAATGTGACGGAAACAACACCGAAGATTTGCTCGCCACCATGAATGCATGTAAGGCTGCAACTGGCATAGGAATTCCTATTGTAAATCTGATGCGAACAGAAATGGGCATGGGTGTTGACTTTATGGTTGGCTCACACAAATGGCATGGAGTTGCTCCAAACGATGCGCAACTCGAAGCTGCTTTGATGCAGTTAGAGGAAACGATGGGCGATTATTAACTCGATTCATCTTCCATTCGCAGTGCCCTTCTTTAGCCAAATATGAATTCCAAAAAAAGCACGATTCATCTAACGGTGCTTGTAGCTTCACTAGGCTACTTTGTAGACATCTACGACCTGCAACTTTTCAATATCGTAAGCAAGAAAAGCCTTGCGGGTATTGGCATTACTGACCCCAACCTAATTAACGTTTACGACTATGCTCTTTTTCTATGGCAAATGGGTGGCATGCTGGTTGGCGGTATTCTTTGGGGCGTAATTGGCGATAAAAAAGGAAGGAAAAATATCCTCTTTGGATCAATACTGCTGTACTCTTTGGCCAACATAGCCAATGCCTTTGTAGTCAATATTGAACAATACATTTTCGTGCGGTTTATTGCGGGATTGGGCTTGGCTGGCGAATTAGGTGCAGCAATAACATTGGTCAGCGAGGTAATGTCGAAAGAAAAGCGTGGGTATGGAACCATGATAATTGTAACTATGGGAGCTCTTGGCGCGGTGGCCGTGGCTTTTATTAGTTGGCTTGATGTTTCCTTCTTTGGATTGCAAAACTGGCAAACTATGTACCTCATTGGTGGTGGTTTGGGTTTGCTTCTTTTAGGATTGCGCATGGGAACCTTCGAGAGCCAAATGTTTGATACTGTCAAGGAAAAAGCTGTGGAAAAGGGAAATTTTTTCATGCTTTTTACCAATAGAATTCGATTTAAAAAATATCTTTCTTGTATTTTAATTGGTCTTCCGGTGTGGTATTGCGTTGGTGTATTGGTCAAGTTTTCAGAACAGTTTGCAATAACCAATAATGTACAAGGAGCAGTGACAACAGGTTTTGCAATCATGTTTGTGTACGTTGGCCTTTCTCTTGGCGATTTGGTGAGCGGACTTCTCAGTCAAATGTTTGCTAGCAGAAAAAAGGTGGTTTTAGGCTATCTCCTATTCACTATCGCTATTTCAATCACTTTTCTGTTTTCCAAAGGCATAAGTTCACAAACGTTTTATTTGCTGTGTTTTCTAATTGGATGTGGCTCTGGATATTGGGCGCTTTTCGTAACCATGGCATCCGAATCGTTTGGCACGAATATTCGCGCAACCGCCACTACGACTGTTCCAAACTTTGTGCGTGGCGCGGTTATACCGATTACTTTGTCCTTTAAAGCAATTGAAGTCTATGCAGGAAATATTGGTTCTGCTTTGGTGATGTGTGTAATTTGCCTATCGTTAGCTATAATTGGAGTTATGGCGTTGCCAGAAACATTTGGCAAGGATTTGAATTACGAAGAGAATTGATTGAAATGAAAATTAAACGGCTTTTCGTGGCGTACTTTGTATATCCAATTATTAGGAATAACTCATTTTGAAGTTAAATCGCTCCATCCTATCGTTCATGCTGCTTTTTGCGGTCAGCCCTTCGCTGGCGCAAATAAAAAGCACCACAACGGAGCCCCAAAACCGCATACTCTTTGTGTTTGATGCTTCACAAAGCATGTTTGGCCGTTGGGATAGCGGGATGAAGATTGATGTAGCTAAAAAACTACTCAACGAACTGCTCGATAGCCTTCAACAAGTTCCAAATCTAGACTTGGCGTTGCGTGCATACGGCCACCAAAGCCCATTCATTTCGGGCGACCAACGCGATTGCAAGGACACCCGACTTGAAGTACCCTTTGGAACTGGTGGTGCAGCCGCCATTCGCAAACGCCTGCCCAACATACAACCTAAAGGCACCACGCCTATTGCCTACAGCTTGGAGCAAACGGGTAAAGATTTTCCTCCCTGCGCCAATTGTAGGAATATGATTATTTTGATTACCGATGGCATTGAAGAGTGCGGTGGCGACCCATGTGCTATCTCCGCAGCATTGCAGCGCAACAACATTATTCTGAAGCCATTTATTATTGGCGTTGGGCTCGATTTGGAGCTTATCGACCACTTCAAATGCATGGGCAACGTGTTTGACGCCTCGAACGAATCGGCATTCAAGCGTATTTTGAATGTAGTTATTTCGCAAGCGCTAAACCCCACATCGGTGCAAGTAAATCTGCTGAATGTGAACGACCAGCCGATTGAAACGGATGTGAACATGACTTTTTATGACCAGCACAGCGGCAGAATGCGCTACAACCTGATTCACACCATGAACAACCGTGGCCTGCCCGACACGTTGACCATTGACGCATTGGCTTCGTATCGTATTAAAGTACACACCATACCTGCGGTAGAAATAGACAGCATCGTTTTGATTCCCGGTATTCATAACGTGATAGGCATTGATGCACCACAGGGCGATTTGCTCTTAAAGGTGAAAGGCAAGCACGATTATCCATTTCTTCAAGCAATAATTCGCCAAAAAGGAAAAATGAATACGCTCAATGTGCAGCCGTTTGATGTGAAAGAGCGGTATTTGGTGGGGTCGTATGATTTGGAAGTGTTAAGCACACCTCGCATTCTGATTCCAGACGTAAATGTTTCGCAAAGCCACACCACCACTATTGAAATACCACAACCGGGCATGGCGCATGTGATGCGAAAAACCAAAGGAAGTGGCGACATCTTTCTTAAAATGGATAAAGAATTGGTGTGGGTGTATAGCTTAAACGAAGAGGGCACGAACGACAGTGTGGTGCTTCAACCCGGAGAATATAAAACCGTGTTTCGGCCCACTGGCTCTAAACGCACGTTTTACACTGTAGAGAAAGACTTTAGCATTCAATCTGGAAAATCACAATTAGTAGAACTTAATTAAAAACGTTTCATGCAAAAGTTAACAGAAGACCGTGATACCCGTTCAGGATTTGGAGTAGGATTACTCGAACTTGGAAAAACAAATCCTAATGTGGTGGCGCTATGCGCAGACCTCACCGGCTCACTGAAAATGGATGCGTTCGAAAAAGCATTTCCCGAACGATTCTTTCAAATAGGAATTGCAGAAGCCAACATGATTGGCATTGCCGCGGGTATGACCATTGGAGGAAAAATTCCCTACACAGGAACCTTTGCCAACTTTAGCACAGGCCGTGTGTACGACCAAATTCGGCAATCGGTGGCCTACTCTGGTAAGAATGTGAAAATATGCGCCTCACATGCTGGGCTTACCCTTGGCGAAGATGGAGCTACCCATCAAATACTAGAAGACATCGGGCTAATGAAAATGTTGCCCGGAATGACTGTAATTAACCCATGCGATTACAACCAAACCAAGGCAGCAACCATTGCCATTGCAAACCATGAAGGCCCAGTATATCTGCGGTTTGGCAGACCAAAAGTGCCTAACTTTTTCCCCGAAAATGTGCCCTTTGAGATTGGCAAGGCTTGGAAAATTTCGAACGGAACTGACGTGAGCATCATCGCTACGGGCCACTTGGTTTGGAAAGCAATTGAAGCAGCCGCAGTGCTTAAGGAGCAAGGAATTTCGGCTGAAGTAATAAACATTCATACCATTAAACCATTGGATGTGGCAGCCGTCTTAGCCTCCGTGACCAAAACAGGTTGCGTGGTGACAGCCGAGGAACATCAGCGTAATGGTGGACTTGGTGACAGCATTGCTCAAACGCTTGGCCTACATCTCCCCTGCCCTATTGAAATGGTAGCGGTGAACGACAGCTTCGGGGAAAGTGGAACCCCAGAAGAACTGTTGGAGAAGTATGGATTAAACGCAGAAAGCATTGTTTCAGCCGCGCAAAAGGTCATAGGACGGAAATGACCCTTGACCAATGGCCGATAGCCAAGAGCTTGATTTAATTGTAAAACTGCACAACCCGAACACCCGAAATCAGGCGTTCAGTGTGCTGGTGAATACGCATCAAGAACGACTTTATTGGCACATTAGGCGTATGGTGGTGGGCCATGACGATACGGACGATATACTCCAAAACACGTTCATTAAAGCGTTTCGCGCGCTTGATACCTTTCGGGGCGAGAGTCAGCTCTATACATGGCTGTACCGCATTGCGACAAACGAAACCATTTCGTTCTTAAAAACGAAGCGCCTCAAGATGTTTGTGTCGTTTGAAAGCGCGGAAAACCATTTTGCAAAACATTTGGAGGCCGATAGCGAAATTAGTGGCGATAGCATACAGGGCAAATTGCAGCGCGCTATTCTCAAACTTCCAGATAAACAACGGTTGGTATTTAACATGAAATACTACGAGGAAATGAAATACGAAGAAATGTCGGAGATTTTGGGCACATCTGTTGGTGCGCTTAAGGCTTCGTACCATCACGCAGTAAAAAAAATAGAGCGCTACGTGTTGGAGCATTAAACCAAATGAGGCGACAATCGTCTTAATAAAACGACCATGAAAACACCAATACCAAAAAGCGAAAAAGAAGGATTTCGATTGGAGGAATTTCCCTCCAAATCGGACAAGAAAGCTCCATTCCAAGTTCCAGACGGCTACTTTGAAAATCTGACTCCTAAGATTATGCATGCGGTGAATGCTGCGCAATCAAACGCAACTGCTGCAAGTCCGTTTGGATGGATATTTCGCCCAATAGTGTGGGCTCCAGCCTTGTCTGTAGTGCTACTACTTGGTGCGGCTTACGTGTTTTTCTATCCTACAGCGCCTGAAAATGGTTTGGCACAAGAGGAATTGAATATCAGCGACCTTGAAGATTTAGATTTATTGGACGATTATGATGTGGTGGCTTATGCCGAAATCCCCACAGCACACGAAGCCTATGAAGAACTTGATGAGGAAGAAGTGATGGACTTTATCCTAGACCAAGACATTACATCTTCCTCTTTATTTACCAACGACATTACCCTATAATCATGAAAAAAGCACTTTTGATATTCGCATTGATGGGCTTGTCTGCATCGCTAACTATTGCCCAAAAGCGCGGTGGAGAACCGAACCGAAAAGAACGGATACAAGCCATGCGCGTGGCTTTTATTACCGAACGATTGGAACTTACCTCCAAAGAAGCGCAGGTGTTTTGGCCAGTGTATAACGAAATGACTGCGGAAATGCGCAGCAATCGCACGGCACACAAACAGCACCAACGCAGCACAAAAGAAGGCATGGCCACCCTTACCGATGCCCAAATAGATGCCGCCATAGCCAAAGAGATGCAGCTACGCGAGCAGGAATTGGATATTCGTAAACGCTATACCAAGCGCATGCGCGAAGTGCTTCCAGCCAAAAAAGTGCTCAAGCTCTACGTTATTGAGGAAGATTTCAAACGCGACCTGATGGGCCGCATTAAAGGTGGTACAGTTGCTCCAGCAGAAGGAGGAGAACTGGAGGATTGAGGGTTATTCTGTTGTGATAGGGGGTGGAAAAAAGAAGCCCCGCCTTGGTTGGGGCGGGTTGTACCTCAACGTATTACGGGAACTTTTTGTAAACAAATTTCCGAGGAAGGAAACGCACCAGCCAAACCATATCCCCGCGAATGACCGCACCGATGCGATAACTCAACTTTTCGGTTTTCACATAGATGCGGTAGTGGTGGGTGTAGCCGCGAAGTAGCTTAAGCCCTGTTACTTGCTCGGTTGACTTAGCGGCAAGTATCTGGTCTATTTTCTCGCCAAGTGCCATAAGGAGTTCTCGGCTTTTGACCCTGTCTATATCTCTCCCAAAACTGGGCTTGAGCGTTATCTTCATTTACCCAATTTCGCGCGAAGCACTTCTAATGGCAACTCGCCATCTTCTGCCATGCCGTCATCTATCATCTTGCCAAAAAGTAAGTCGTCCCAGTGCTCCTGTTTTAGCATGCGCACGGTGCCTTTTAGTTTTTTGAGCAACTCTGCGGCTGCCTCGGCCTCGGCCTTCGAGTGGAAACTTGCTACAAGTACGGTGTCCATAACATTAGAATTTTCACCAAAGATAAGGAAACGGTGGTGTGGGCATAAAAAACCAAAGCCCCGCCTTGGTTGGCAGGGTTAGTTCAGGAATTTGAGAACCGGATAGAAAAACTAGAGCTTAAAAATCAGAATGTCCTGCTCTGAGCTATCTACTTTTCTAAATTCGATATCGGCTGTTAATAGGGGAATGCTGCATGTTTGCGCAGAGGCGAGAATAATACTATCTGCCAATTTGAGGCGAAAGTCTTGATTGTTTTGAATTGCTTTTTCTTTAATCGCCTGATTCATTTCAATGATTCGACACTCGGCTAAAAGGGCTTTTATGCTTGCCAGTTCGGTGGTGGTTATGTTTGGTTTCATCAAAACTTCCATCTCACTTACAAATGAAATATGCCAAATACTATCTTCTACCAACTCGCGAACACCTTGATGGCCTTGCAATATGTAGATAAGTATGTTGGTGTCGAGCAGAAGGTTATTCATCGCGTAAGTTGCGCTGATAATCTACTGGACTGCCCTCGAAAGTCACTTTACCGAAGAAAAGATCCCATCGTGTTTTCTTGTTCTTCACGTTGTGATCCAGCAATTCTTGCATTTGCTGACGAAGACCTTTGCCTTTTTTTGCAGTGATTACCAGTACCATGGGTTCTATATTAAAACGCTTCAAATATACGCAACGGCCGCAGGATGTATAAAAAACCAAAGCCCCGCCTTGGTGGGGCGAGGCTTTGATTTGGAATGTTCTTATGCCCAGTTACAAACTGTGCGTGTCATTTTCCATTGAAGAGACCCTGCGGAACTCTTCAACGAGCGCATTAGGAACACATAAACCAGCTGGGGGAACTCTTCAACGAGCGCATTGGGAACACTTAAACCAGCTGGGGGAACTCTTCAACGAGCATGAACACTTAAACCAGCGGGGGAAGCATACTCTCTGCCGAAGGCGGAAAACTGTGCGGGTTATGTTCAGTACAAGTGATCCTTCGGAACACTCACGCGAGCTGGGAACACCCTATCTGCCATTAATGAAAAATGCCAGTTGAAAAAAACTTTAATCAGCACTTATATAAACCGTAGAATACTGGGGAAGCTTGGGGAGCTGGGAGATATTTTACCACTGGAGAATTAAGAATCCAGAGTTTCCATCTGTTGCTGTTAAGGAAGCACCTGGGCTATTGTTGCATGCCCCAACACCTCCCAATCCATACTGCACTCCCAACAGACTGGCACAAGGTATGTTTGATGAAGACGTGCAGTTGAGTAGTGCATTACAACTACCTGATTGAATACTACTTCCAGACATTGAACCTGATTGCCCCCCAAATGCAGTCAGACTTCCTCCGAATGAAGTATTCCCGCCAGCCAATCCTGAGCAACCTCCATACACAAAAGTCGGAGTTGAACATCCATTTCCACCAAAACCTACCGAAATATTAATTTGGTCTCCTGGTGTTACTGAAATCGGGCCTTTCCCATAACCACCAGCACCTCCAGCACCTCCACAGTTAGGATATGGTGCGATTGACCCTCCGCCACCAGCTCCCCACAGTTCAACAACAACACTGAGTACTCCATCTGGTACAGTCCAGGTATAACTACCAGCAGAATATACTAACATGTGAGCACCACCAGAACCAGTACCAGCAGGACCTGTAATTCCTTGTGGTCCTGTCGGTCCAGTGATACCTTGAATGCCCTGTGCGCCATCTGCCCCTGTGGGGCCTTGCGCCCCGTTCGCGCCTGTAGGGCCCTGTGGGCCTGTGGCACCCGCAATGCCCTGCGGCCCTTGTATGTTGCCTACGTTAACCCACTGGGTGCCGTCCCACACGTAGAGTTCTTCGTTTATCAGGTAGCTATCGCCACTGCTGCCGCTTGCGGGCAGTTGGGCAGGGTCGGTGAGGGAGCCGGTAATGTTCACGGCTGCGCCCTGCGGGCCCTGTGCCCCTTGTGGCCCCACAGCGCCCTGCGGGCCAGTTGGGCCTTGTATGCCCTGTATGTTGCCCACATTCACATATTGGGTACCATCCCATACGTAGAGTTCGTTATTGATAAGGTAGCTGTCACCACTGTTGCCTGTTGCTGGCAACTCAGATGGGTCGTTCAACGAGCCGGTGATGTTCACCGCAGAACCCTGCGGCCCCTGAATACCCTGAATGCCTTGAGGGCCCTGCGGGCCAGCTGCGCCCTGCGCTCCCTGCGGGCCTTGCGTTCCATTATTTCCAGCTATGCCCTGCTGCCCTTGTACTCCATCATTTCCAGCTATGCCTTGCGGTCCAGCAGGACCAGTTGAACCTGTTAAACCAATTGGGCCTTGACTTCCTGTTGGACCCGTTGCGCCCGTTAATCCTATTGGACCTTGTGTGCCTGTTGCACCTGTCGCACCATCATTTCCAGCTATGCCTTGAGGGCCAGCAGGACCAGTTGCGCCTGTTGCTCCAGTATTTCCACTTGCACCTGTTAAGCCGATTGGACCTTGTGCGCCCGTTGCACCTGTTGCACCATCATTTCCAGCTATGCCTTGCGGTCCTGTGGGACCAGCTGCACCTGTTAAACCAATTGGGCCTTGACTTCCTGTTGGACCCGTTGCGCCCGTTAATCCAATTGGACCTTGTGCACCTATTGCACCTATTGCACCATCATTTCCAGCTATGCCTTGTGGTCCTGCGGGACCAGTTGAACCTGTTAAACCAATTGGGCCTTGACTTCCTGTTGGACCCGTTGCGCCCGTCAATCCAATTAGACCTTGTGTGCCTGTTGCACCCGTAGCGCCATCATTTCCAGCTATTCCTTGTGGTCCAGCAGGACCAGTTGCACCAGTCAAGCCAATTGGTCCAGTAGCTCCTTGAATTCCTTGTGGTCCGGTAGCACCTGCTGCACCATCCAGACCATTGGCCCCTGCTGGGCCTTGTGCGCCATCTGCGCCCGTTGGTCCAGTGGCCCCTGGTGTGCCGGGTTGGCCGCTGCTTGCCGCATACAGCGCGTAAGGCACGCTCATGAGCTGTTGGCTGCCGAAGAAAACGTAGTTGCTGCCCCCGTTGATATCCGCCTCCATCTGAACATTGTAGGGGCCGTTGGCCCAGTCGATGGCAGTGAATTCACCCTGCACGGGCGTTCCGAAACCGATGGTGAGGTTCACCAAACCAAATTGGTTGGTGGAAGTAGTGTGAGTCTCCCGATAGACCGGCTGCGATGGCCCGATGACGGTGAGGCGGATGCTCACCTGCTGATTGACAATGCTGCTGCCGCTGGGGCCGCGCATCACCGCCTGGTAGTTGATGCCCTGCGGCACCTGTGCCATGGCGGCCAGACTTGCTGTTATAAGGCAAAGGGAGAGGAGTATTCTTTTCATGGGTTCAAAGGTTATGGGTGTGTCTGTAGGTGTTCTTTTTCGGTTCTATTGATTCTTTACGATGCGGTAGGCATTGACACTGCGGTCGGGAGCCATCACGGTGAGCATGTATGTGGCCTGTGCCAGTGCAGTCACATCAACAGTAGTGCTACCAAGGTTCAATCTTCCAGATGAGACGATTTTACCATCAAGCGTATGCAGCTGCCATAGGGCATTCTCCATTGCTGTGCTAATGGTAAGCCTATCGGTTGTTGGGTTGGGATATACGCTCAATTCTGCTAATGAAAGTGTTTCGCGCACCGAGGTAATGCTAATAGTGCCCTGATGAAAACCTTGTGTGGCTATGCCATTTTGCCCGGTAAGGGTGGCGATAAAAGGCTCGCCAATGGTGAAATCCACAGTGGCTGCTGCTGTTACATATTGCTGCCCTGAAGTGCCAATAACCTGACGGTCGAGGGTTTGCGCTGTGCATTGCGCTGCACCACAAAGCACAAGTACCAGCAACAAATAAAAACGCAAACGTGGTTTTGAGTCAGATTTGGCTCGTTTCATTGTAATGATTCCGTTTTCAAATTCTATCATTCATGCATTTGTTAGTTCACTATTTGGTCAGGATTACGGTTAATTTTTGAGGAAAAAACGGTAATATGACTCTCCTGACGATTAAGGACAGCTGTTTTGATGGCCATATGCCTCTCCTGACGCGTCAGCACACGCATTTGGGTAGAAATATGGCCCTCCTGCGAATGCAGCAGGTTCGTTTTGCAGGAAAAATTAGGTACTGCTAACGCTTGGTTTGGCAATTGCGTGCCTAAAAGCGTAGCATTTCGAAATTTTTTGGCGGTCAGCCCACTGTTTAGGCTGTGCGGCTGTGCGGCTGTGCGGCTATATAAAGATAGGGATTGACCAGCTTCATGCCACGAATATATATGTTAGTTGTTCACAAAATGACGTTGATAGGAAAAAAGTATTTGAACCGAAGCTGGTGAGCTGGGCGAATAACCCTTTCTACCTATCAAAAATGACTTCGCTTTGTGGAATTCGAAACCGTTTGCCATAAATTCCCTCGGGCATTCCGTTGCCACAGGCGATAACCATAGACAATTCGGCAGAAGCAGGTAGTTTCAGAAGCGCTTTGATGCGTTTGGAATCGTAGCCTTCCATCGGGCAGGTATCATATCCTTCGGCTTTCATGGCGTACATAAACGTCATGGCAGCTAAGGCTACACTCTTGTGCGCGCTGATGCGAACTTCGGTTTCGGATACCTCGCGAACCATCGGTTTTTTTAAGCCGACAAACCATGCAATGCCCTCCTTGAGGATGGACCAAAGTGGATATTTGGCATACAGTCTGGGAATGAGTTTGCCATAATACGCCAACGCTTGCTTGCGTTTCCGTGGCTCAGCGTCTCTATAGCAATCATCGATATAGGCATAGTTGGCCGCAATGCGACTTTTATGTTTATCCCTTCGAGTAACAACTACAACCAGCTCATTTGCAGAAGAGGCTGCCTTTTGCTTCATGCACAGTTTAACCAAAGGCTCATTTAAGGATGAACTTTTGGGAACGCGATAGAATTCCCAAAACTGGAGATTGCTGCTACTTGGCGCGAGCGTGGCAGTTTCCAAACATCTCCGAATCGCATCATGGTCAAAGGGTTTTTCTTGGTCGAAAATGCGCATAGACCTGCGCGATTGCACTAATTCAAAAAATCCGCTTGGCGCACCACTATTTGTTATAGACATACCACTATTGAGTTTGGACAAAGATGTCCTTAAATAAATGAAGGAGGATAAACTGAGGAGTTACTTCACGTAAAGCACATCCTTGATAGCCGCCACTGTGCGGGCCACATTGGGAAGAAACTCTTCTACAAAACTGGCGGCATAGCCCAAGGGCACATCACGCGTAGTTATTCTACGGATGGGGGCATCCAGAAAATCGAACGCTTCTTTTTGCACCACATACGTAAGCTCTGTGCTGATAGATGCCAAGGGCCAAGCCTCTTCTACCACCACCATGCGGTTGGTTTTTTTCACACTTTCTATAACGGTGGCATAGTCGATAGGGCGCACCGTGCGCAGGTCTATCACTTCGCAGTCTATACCTTCTTGGGCAAGCACCTCCGCAGTTTCGAGCGCCACTTTCATAATCTTCCCGAAGGACACAATGGTCACATCTTTCCCCTTGCGTTTCACATCGGCTTTGCCAATAGGAATGAGGTATTCTCCATCAGGAATCATCCCTTTTTCGCCATACATCTGTTCGCTTTCCATAAAAATGACGGGGTCGTTATCGCGAATGGCCGATTTCAGCAACCCTTTTGCATCATACGGATTGGATGGCACCACCACTTTAAGGCCCGGACAGTTGGCATACCAATTTTCGAATGCTTGCGAGTGTTGCGCGCCCAGTTGCCCTGCCGAACCCGTAGGCCCGCGAAACACGATAGGCACCGTGAATTGCCCGCCCGACATTTGGTTCATTTTGGCAGCCGAATTGATGATTTGGTCTATGGCTACCAACGAGAAATTGAAGGTCATAAACTCGATGATGGGGCGAAGTCCGTTCATAGCGGCCCCTACTCCAATGCCCGCAAAGCCAAGCTCGGCAATGGGCGTGTCGATAATGCGTTTTTCGCCAAACTCGTCCAGCATGCCTTGGCTCACCTTATAGGCGCCATTGTATTGGGCCACTTCTTCGCCCATCAAGAAAATGGATTCGTCCCTGCGCATTTCTTCATTCATGGCTTCGCGCAGTGCCTCGCGGAATTGTACTTCTCTCATCGGTTTTTCTTTAGTGACGGCAAAAATAGGTGGAATGCGTTGGCGTGATGACGCGTTCTAGTGCAAAGCATCTACAACAATACGTGCAGCATTGGCAGATGCTCCTGGGCCGCTCAGTTTGTCCCAAAGCTCGTTGCGCAGTAGTTGGGCCTTTTGCTTGCCGCTGGCGGAGATAGCCGCAGATAAATGATGGCGCAGGTTGGATGCCGTCAAGTCACTTTGTATGAGCTCTACCACTGCCTCCCGATTGAGGATAAGATTTGCAAGGGAGATGTAGTTCACTTTAATCAGCTTGCGCGCCAGCATTACCGATAATGCATTGCCGCGATAGCACACCACTTGCGGTACCCCAAACAAAGCGGTTTCGAGCGTTGCGGTGCCAGAGGTAACCAGTGCGGCATCGGCCATGCGCAGCAAGGCTTGCGTGCCGCCCTCAAACAATGCAACTTTCGAAGAACCCAAACTGCTCTCATAGACAGCAGCATCGAGTCCGGGTGCCTTGCCCACCACGAAACGATAGTTGGGAAAATCGTTTGCCACCGAAAGCATTATCGGAAGCATACTTTTCACCTCTTGCTTACGACTGCCCGGTAGAAGAGCAATAATGCGTTCGGATGGAGTGACATAATTCGAAGCGTCATTGGTAATATTATCCAAAATGGGATGCCCCACAAAATCGGCTTGAATGCCATGCTTGGCAAAAAACTCCTTCTCGAAGGGAAGAATAACCATGAGGCGATGAATATCGGTGCGCATGGCTTTCACCCGCGATTCCTTCCACGCCCACACTTGCGGTGCGATGTAATACAATACAGGAATGCCCTGTTTGCGCGCCCATTTGGCCAGCCGCAGGTTGAACCCGGGATAATCAATCAGCAGCAAGGCGTTGGGCCTATCGGCAAGAATGGCCTCTTTGGCAATGGAAAAATTGGTCATCACCGTAGGAAGATTGCGAATCACTTCGCTAAAGCCCATAAAGGCCAGCTTGTCGAGCCCGCGCAGTACCGACATGCCTTGGGCAGCCATAAGCGGGCCGCCAAAACCTTGAAACGTTATTTCGGGAGAGATGCAGTGAATAGCCCGAAGCAAATTGGCGCCATGCAAATCGCCCGATGCTTCGCCTGCTATTACAAACAGCTTCATAGCACGAATTTGATGACGACTATAACCGAGGCGTAAACGAATGTTGCCATGATAACGCCACGGGCGCTCTCGTCTTTTTGAAACCGATAGAACAGAAAAAACGCAGGTAGATTGGCTAACAAACCGATGGAGATAACCGCAGAAAGTTTGTCTAACTCTTTCAGAAGAATGCCCATATCTCGCAATCCACTTGTGCCATACGCACCGCCCCAAAACACGAGAATGCCGAGTATGGGTAACACCATTCCGACAAG